>CAIKOA010000035.1 GCA_903828955.1 uncultured Microcaldota archaeon | reverse complement strand
CGCCCGCTACCGGTTCTTTTTATAATCCAAAAAATAGAATAAGAGGTCAATTCAGCTGCGGCATGAATGCCGCAAGATTTCTTGACCTCAACAAAACATTAAAAATGCTATTCTATTGCTCGAAACTAGGGAAAATGAAAATTAAAAAGGAAAAAAGAATTAAGTAACTACTTTAACCGGGTTTATGCAGGAGCGGTAATCATCCCTGAACCCCTGGAGCATCGACATTATGTATGCCTTCTGCCCGGAGTCCGCATGCGCAATGTATGCGCGCAGGACGCTGTTGAAGATCCCATTGAACAGCGAGTTGTCGCCGTTGTAGCTGGCCACGTCTGACTTGAACGGGGTTGCGTAGTAGTGAATCCACATGTTGCTCTTATCCACATTCATGTAATACAGCGCATTGTACATGTTCGCCATCTGGTATGGCCCTGCGTATGGAGCCATGTAGCTGTACGCCAGCGCATACTGGTAGTAGGACAGGTCACTGAAGCTGCAATCATAGTGCCAGTAGACCGTGGACTGCCACGGGTATTCCCAAGTATGCGAAACTGCGAAGGAAAGCCCCACGATTAGGAGCAATCCAAGCATTATCATTCCTTTATTCATGTGTACACCTTTGAATAGATAAAGAAGGTGAAGTTTAAAAATGCTCGCACTGGAGGGTGAAAAATAGGAAATTAAAAAGGAAAAAAAGAATTAAGTAACTACTTTAACCGGGTTTATGCAGGAGCGGTACTGGTCGTTGTAGCCCTGAAGCAAGCTAAGGATGTTTGCCCTTGCGCCGGAGTCCGCATGCGCAATGTATGCGCGCAGGACGCTGTTGAAAATCCCGCTGAACAGCGAGTTGTCGCCGTTGTAGCTGGCCACGTCTGACTTGAACGGGGTTGCGTAGTAGTGAATCCACATGTTGCGCAGATCCACATTCATGTAATACAGCGCATTGTACATGTTCGCCATCTGGTATGGCCCTGCGTATGGAGCCATATAGCTGTACGCCAGCGCATACTGGTAGTTGGACAGGTAGTTAAAACTGCAGCTATAGTGCCCGTAGACTGTTGTCTGCCATGGGTATTCCCAACTATGTATCGATGTTGCGAAGGAGAGCCCTCCTATAAGGAGCAATCCCAGCATGATCATTCCATTGTTCATGTGTACACCTTGCGCAGATACCTTGCCTATTAGGAATAAAAAACTTCCGTATGGAGCGGAAACGGTGCAAAAACTGGGAATATGGGGCAGGTTTTTATTCTTTTCATTCTAAACACTGTCTAGGTGACTGACCATGGCATCGCAATCATCATTCGGAGGGCTGGACAAGTGCGCGCTCTGCGGCTCGGAAATAGAAGGGCTCGGCGAGAGAAGGGTAAGCCTCGAGGGCTACACATATGTTTTCTGCAATAAGTGCACCATTGAGCGGAGAAAGAGAATAGACGACATGCTCAAACTCCGGGACAGCGAAAGCGAATAATCTTTCTTATTTTCCCCTTATCCTGAATTCTATTTCATCGAAAAGCTCGTCGGATTCCTCTGCAACTTCGCGCAGTATCTGCTCCGGGCTCTTTTCCTTTTCCCTGGCCTTCTCCTTGTTCTTCTTGAATACGTACTGGCTGAAGAGCCCGACTGCCTCCATCTGGAATTCGGAAATTTCGTCCGGGCTCTTGCCTTGCATCTGGGATTCCACAAATGAGAAAAGGAGCCTTGTGAATTCCCGCGAGCGCTCGCTCTTTGCGGCCTTTTCGCTGGAAAGGAAAATAGCAAGCATCGCTTCCTTTAGCTGCTGCCGTGTAGGTGGCGGGGAGGCCATGCGGGGATTTCAAGAGCAAGATTTATATAGGTGGCGCGGACTCGATGCTTCGGCAAAAACCTGAGAAAAAAGAATTCCACTTATTTTTATTTCATGAAATAGATTTCGGTGGAAGAAAATGGAGAACAGGACAATCTTTGCAATTCTGGTGTTCATAGTGCTCGTGATGATGAATTTATGGGCCCTTTTCGGGGCGGGATGGAAATAGGAATAAAAAGGATTCGCACAGGTGTATAGATGCAGGTTAGTATGGAAGACGCAATAACCCTTGACCGGAAAAGCTTCGAGGCGCTTGCCGCGGATTCGCGGGTGCGCATACTCAAGTCCCTTGCAAACAGGAGGAAGACGCTGAGCGAGCTTTCGCAGGAGATAGGGCTTTCCAATTCAACAATGAAGGAGCACCTGGACGTCCTTGTTTCCGCGGGGCTCGCGGTGCAGATGGACGAAGGAAGGAAATGGAAATATTACGAACTCACGCGCAAGGGAAAAGGGATATTCGTCCCTGCGCACAGGGAAGTTAAAGTGCTTATAATGCTCGCAATAAGCTTGCTGCTTGTGGTTAGTTCTTTCTGGAATTTTGCGGCTGCGTTCTCAACTTATTCTGCGCCGCTAGTGGAAGGGAATCTCGCTTCCGCGGAAGCTGCACCCCTGCCGATGATTGGCGGAGCGGCTGCGCCTCCAAGCGAAGTGGAAACCGCAGGAGTCGGAGAAGGGGTGCAGGCAAAGGCCGCATCCGCAGAAGGGAATCCGGAGCCGCTCATGATGGGCGCGAGGGCGGTTTCTGCTGAAGATAATTCGTCCGGGCTAATGGCCGCAGAGGAATCTGCAAGCACAATGGCGGCAAATGGAGAGGCTTCTGTCCCGGTTCAGGAAAAGCAGTTCCCGTTTGTGGAGTCAATCCTGCTTGCAGGCAGCATTGCTATCTTTATTTTTGCACTATACTATGCCAAAAAGGAAACATGATGGAATTCATTAGGGGCAGAGATAGGTATATAAACATTCTCGCACATAAATTAAAACATGTGTGATATTGCCGCTCTCAATAATATCCTTGCCCGCGAAAGCAAACCACTGGCGAGCAGAGCCCGGAACCTTCGTGACAGGGAGCGGGAACTTGGGGAAGCGGAAGCAACCCTCAGCAAGAGGGCCCGGGACAAGGAACACAGGGAGAGGGTCCGGGCGTTCAGTTTCGCAGCCAACAACAAGAAGGCCATTGATGAAACGCATGTATATGACGGAATACTTTATGCGTGCGCAATCAAGCGTGAAAAGATTAAAAGCCAGGAAAGCAAGTTCTGCGACTGGCTCGGAGACCGGCCGCTCCACCTTTCTGATCTTAATGACGGCGCAGATTTCTTCAGGGCATATTTCGCATCATACGGGGTTGAGGGTTCCGAGGAATCAACGCTCCCGCTTGACAATGGGATATGCAAAAGAATGATGGCGTCCGCAGCAGGCTACCTGATAAGCCTGGTCGAGCTTGAGGAGGATTTAAGGCACGCCTTTATTGCGAGCAAAGCCCTTGGCGCAGAACTGCCTGCAACAGTTCTCAAGATACTGAACAGCCACGAACCATACTTTGAGTCCCTCAAGGAACAGCTTTTCTCTGACAAATATGCTGAGATAATAACCTCCCTGCAGACGGACCGCAAAAAAAGCGAGCTTGCCCAGGAGCTCCTGAAGCTCCTCTACCCTAAAAAGTGGGAGGAATACCTCGCGGAAACCGATGAGACTTTCATGGAAAAGAAGAAGGTGCAGGAAGAGGAAAAGCAGTGGAAGAAGAAGTTTGCGGCGGCAGGGATATTCACCGAATTCAGCTTCGGCAAAATAAGGGGATTCATGGAGCTCTCCGGGGCCGATGTTGAGAAGGCGGTTGAATTTGCGAAGCTGGCTGACAGCGGCCTCTTCCCTGCGGACATTTTCATGCTCATGAAGATTGGTGCGGACGCAAGCGAAAGGGAAGCGCACGCGTCTGCAAACAAGTTCCTTGCGATAAACGGGCTCTGCCATGAAAGCATCCGCGCTGCGGTAAAGTCGCTTGATGATGATCAGCGGAAGGAATTCCCGGAGAGGGCAAGGCAGTACGCATGCTGGCTAAGGATGATGCCGGACAACATCCCCTATGATTCGAGGCAGGAAATTTCCGCAATGCTTGCGTTTTGTGCGGAGCCGCCCAAGAATCCAAAAGAGGTTTACCGGGCCCTCTTAGAAAACGACCAGAAGATTCTTGAGCAGAACGAGAGAATGCGGCACAGCGTTCCGGAGCAGGTGTTTAGCGAATACCGGGATACGATGCTGAATGTAAGCATGGGCAAAGAAAAAATGCTCCAGAAAGAATTTATTCCACCCCATGAGGAAATATACTTCTCTTCCGACCTTAGATGGCACCTTGGCCTCACGAAGGTTAATCCAGAAGATGTGAGGAGAATGGCCGTGTACGGCCTGAGGCTTGCATCCCAGAAATCTACGCGGGAAGGAAGATACATCGCCGCAACCGCGTTCAGGGATTCTTATCCGGTCCTCTGCGCAGAAGCGGACACAAGCAAGATGCCGGAGGAGGAGTTGAAGGCATTTCTTGAGAGGCACAGGTTAATAGCGGAGAATGTGGAGCTTCTTCTGCGAAGGGAGGGAGTGATTGTAGTAAAGGACAACAGGCTGGTCCGCCTTAACATAAATGGGAAGGAAGATGGGAACACGATAACTCCGATGGGAAAGGAAATCCTAAGGATGACCGAAACCTGGATTGAAGACATCTACCCGCCACCTGAAAAGGAGGAAGAAGAGAGGGAACTGGGCGCAGCGCTTTCCGAGATAAAGATTACTGACGAGGAGGAAATGGCGAGTGCGGCTGAACTTGCGAATTCCACTGCCGCATTCAGGGGCGCCCAGGGCAGGGCTGAGAAAATATCGGCCCTTGAAGCGCTTGAAAAATTCGGGGAGAAGGCGGTTCCGGCTTTCTCTGAAGGGCTGAATGACCAGGATGCGGAAGTAAGGGCGGTTTCGCTGCGGTGCCTTGCAGACGCCTCGAAAGAGAAAGCAACAATCATATCGATACTAAAACTGATCGGGGATGCGCCCTTCGTGCAGGAAGAGGCCGCAAGGGCGCTCGGCAGGATAAGCGCCAAACGGGGGATATGGCCCCTTACGGCAAGGCTGAAGGAAGGGACCGAGCAGGTCCGCATTGAGTGCGCTCGCTCGCTTGGAAAAATGGGCGCGGCCGCGGCGGTCGGAGAGCTTGAAAACGCGCTGGTCACTGATGAAAGCACGAATGTGAGGGCAGAAATACAGATTGCCCTTACAAGAATAAAGGGAGAATCTGGATAAAAAGAAATTTTAAGCCCCGCTCGGGAGGCTCATTCTGAAACCTGCAGGTAGTATCCAAAAAGCGAATCCTTCATGAAGACCCCTGAGATTGTTTTCTTTGAGCCTTCCGCGGGAAGGGATTTGCTGGAGGCCGTAATCTTGTTCCCGTTTTCATCAACGATGCTGTAGCCTGAAAGCGAGCCCAGTTTTATCGTGTTCTCGACTGTTCCGGAAACGGTTACCTTCTGCCCGACATATTTGTCTGGGTTGTCCTTCAATTCCTTGATTGGAGTTTCTCCGATCCCCATGCAGCCGAAGAGGAGCAGCGAGAAAAGGATTGCCGCGTAGAATGCCTTCATTTTAACACCATTCTGGAATGGAAGCCAAAGTTAAAATTCATTGCGCACGATTATGAATCCATGAAATTTGCCATAATTGCTTTGTTGGTGTTCGGGCTTGCATTTGCGGGCCAGATTGTGAATGTGGGCCAAGCTATTGGCGGAACCTCGGATTCTGTAAAGGGCACCCCGCCTGCGGACGATTCCCAATGCTACAACCTGCATGTGCAGTGCCTGCGGAACGGATGCGCTGCCGCAGCGGGAACTTTCAATGAGGAGACGCAGGGATGCGATGGAGGCAGCACTGCGGAATTTGCAAGCGCGGTTGGGCAATGTTCCAAGGCGCAGGGGGAATGCGTGATGGGCACCGGGAGCGGATATTCAAACATGCCCGGCGCCGGAGCGGGAACCCCTCCTGCAGATGATTCTGGATGTTATAACCTGCACGTGCAGTGCCTGCGGAACGGATGCGCTGCCGCAGGGGGGGCTTTCAATGAGGAGACGCAGGGATGCGACGGAGGCAGCACGGCGGAATTTGCAAGCGCGGTTGGGCAATGTTCCAAGGCGCAGGGGGAATGCATAATGGGCACAGGCAGCGGGTATTCAAACCTGTCCGGAAGCGGCGCGGCGGCGGCAGTTCCCGCTGAAACAACCGCGGGCAGCGGGGCAATCGTTCCAATTAGCGCAAAAACCGGAGCGGGCGGCACTTCGCAAACTCAGGGAGGCCTGTGCCCATTGGGATTTGCGCTCGCCCTTTTGCTTGCAGCGGCTTATGTTTCTACAGAAGAATGAGATGGTTTTTCTTCCTTTTTGGGTTTTGGGGGCACAAACTTCAGCTTGTGCTCTTCGTAGAAAGTTATTGTGTCGTAGTCGCGGATCATCGGCCCGAACTTGTTCCTGAAATCCGCAAGGGTCTTCAGGAAGGTCTCCCTGTGGTTAACCTGGAACTCGAGCTCAAGGTCCGCGCCTCCGAACGCTTCATCAATATAAACAATGAATGGGTTGCTTTTTGCATATGAAAGGATCTGGGCGATGTTTGCCTTGTCATATTTTGAGAAGCGGAAATATACCTTGAAATATTTTATTCCGAGCAGGTCGAAATCGGGTATCACGCGGAAGCCCTGGAGCACCTCCAGTTTGATGAGGCGCTTCATCCTGTAATCCACCGCGTTTGGGCTAAGGCCTAGCTTTTTTGAAAGGTCAAGAAGGCTCATGCGCGCGTCAGTGCCGAGGAGGTTAAGGAGCCCCCAATCGGTATCATCCACCTCCACAGGCTTTCCTTCGTTGACTATTTCCCTGTTTTCAAAATTGCCGATTTCCTCGTCGCCAAGAAGGCAGCCGCGGGTGTAAAGGTGAAGCTTGTGCACCATCGCGATTTTGGATTTTTCCGCGTATTCCCCGAACTTCGTGAGGAATTCTGTGTAGAAATCCTGGAAATCATAAACGTCCCGCGCGGAAACTACGAATATGAGGTCCCATCTCCCTCCGCAGGAGACTACCCAGTCGATATTGTCCAGCGATTTCAGGTAGCTGATGAGGGCGCGCTCCTGCTCATAGGTTATGTTCTTCAGTTTCAGGCTCACCCTGTAGGGGAAGTAGCCGAGCCTGTAGAAATTCACTACCGGATAAAAGCCTTTTATTATTCTAGAATCCACCATTTTCCTTATGCGGTAGTTCGCAACGTCCTTGCTTATGCCCAGCTTTTTTGCTAGCCTGGAAACTGGCTGCCTTGCATCCAGATCCAAGGCATAAAGTATTCTCCTGTCAACATTATCCAGGTCTGCCACGTCCATATATTCACAAAAAGAGTATTTAAATTTTGCGTTTTTGAGTATTTTGGTTCCCAATATGTCTTATTGCTTAAAAAGGGCAAAAAAGAAGATTTTGCTTTCAGACGATAAACTCATATCTGCCTAGATAATACCACTATGTTTATAAAGATAACCTCACTAATTATATACTTTGTGCAGAAAATAAAATTTGAATTGGTGCGTTGATAATGGAACCGTCTAGTGGTCCAAAGGAGCTTGCCGCAACGGCCGGGCCGGCAACTGCACGCAGGTCCTCCAATCCGCCAGCGCACGAAGGCAGAAGCAGAGGATTCGGCTTTGTTGAACCTGTTACTGGAGGGGACGCTGCCCCAAACGGAAATGGAAAATGGACAAAATGCTGGAGAGACGGCAAAGGAGGCGTGGATGCAGAAGGAACCCCGCTTGGCAGCAGGGCCAGCGATGCGCCGCGTGAACGCCGGGCAGCTCCTGCAACCATACATCTGCTTTCTTCTGAAATCGAAAGGACGATTGCGCTTATCCCTGACAAAGTGCGCCACAGAATGGAAGTTGCATTGGAAAAGAATGGCCAGAAATTCGACCCGACCGAAATAAAGCCATGCCCCTTCACCGATGGGGAAATAAGTGAGCTAGGACTGGAACGCGACGCCCAAGACCCGTCCAAGCCGAGGGAAATGCTGGTATTTCTTCCAAAAAATCTCAGCCCGGCCGAACTCCATGGGATGTGGGGTTTGCAGAGCAATATAAATTTTGATGTGGACAGGCTTGTTGGAACGACAATGAAGAATCTCGATCAATGGTTCATAATCGCAACCTGCAGTGTGCCGGAAATGATAGACGCCGTCTGCAGGGACATTGTTGCAGAATATGCGCACCACACGAACGGGGAGCAGGTTGTTCACGGGATGGACATCCGCAGATACATCGCATTTCTAGGTTACCACCTGGACCTATTTGGCGAATTGCCTGACCGCCAATATTGGAATTTCCTGTGGGGAGCGCCATACGACCGGTCTGGCATCCTGATAAGCGGGATTGACAAGTATGGCGTGATCAACTCGCATGGATGGATGAGAAACTGGAGGGCTAAATTTGCAGGAAGCAGGTGCATAGTGCTCCCCCCCAGGGAAGAGATAAACGCGGCTACTGAACACATTCAACGCGTAAATTATGATCCACAAAAGAATAGGCTAATGCGGCAGATGAGGAAGCACATCGAAGATCTGATGCAGGAAAAGGCTAGGATAGATGCTTTGGGGGGAGCGGTAGACAACACCCCGGTGCATGAAGACCCCGAAGAAAGCGGAAGCGTAGAATAATTGCGGCAATATCCAATTTAGTTTTGATTTCCGGTTTTTCCCCAAAAAAAGACTCTGATTTAGAGTTTTTTAGCTAAATTTCTTAACAAATATTAAGAATTACAGTAATTATAGTAAAGGCAGGGTAGCAGTGGAGGGGTAATACTTAAGCATTTAGCCGGGAAGGACGGCCTGATTGCCACCTCTTTTGCACACCGCTGCTACCTTCTTCTTTTCAATTATTTTTTCTCTGTGGTCTCGAATTGCAGGATTGCCAAAAGTAAAGACAAGGTATATAATCTTTTCAATGGAGTATTGGCGCATGAAACCGATATGGATTTTCGCCATTGCGATACTTATTGTTGGCGCGATTGCATTGATTGCAGGGGTTATTTTATATACACAGTTTTCCGGGGGAAAGCCGGCGCCTGTGCAGGCTCCTGTGGAAACCCACACCTACACTCCTCCCGTGCATACAACTGTTGCGCCAACACCGAACAAAACCACGAATGTGCCGCCTCCAGTAGCGCCTCCGGCGTTTGTGGAGACGCATCCTACGACTCCGCGCGCAATGCTCGAGTATTTCCTTTTCACGAAGATGATGGATAAGAACGGCGCAATGAGGAACATCTATTCCAACGGAAGATATTATGTGCTCGCAAAAACCACCGGGCAACTGATGGAGTATGCGGTAATGACAAACAACAAGGAACTTTTTGACAAGGAATTCGCGCTGCTCAAGAATGATTTCCTTTCGAATAAATACGGCGTTGCTTACTCCGAGATTTGGCTGGACGATTACTCTCCTGTCGAAAATGTAAGTTATACCGAAGACAACATGAGGTTCATGTGGGTCCTTTACAAAGCCGAGCAGAAATGGGGCGGAGGGGAATACGAAACTGTTGGGGATACCCTTTCCGACAAAATAGTTGCCTACGATTCCTACCAGGAAATCCTTTCAAAGGGAATTGCCTGGGATGAGAAAGGATATACCACCGACAAGCGTATGGACGTTGGAGACCTTAGATGGGAAGCGATGTACAACCGCTCTCTCGAAGACAAGACCGGCACTTGGCTCAGGCTGCTTGAGAAAACCACTCCCCTCTTCCTTGAATGCCAGGGCGGAAGGGACGGCCCGAACGGATTGTTCTGGCAGGAGGTTAACATTGATACGAGCATGCCATCCTATCCAATCGGGAGCAATGTTTCCCTTACCGACCACATGCTGCGCGCAGCGATGTACTTCTCGGATTATGGGACAACCGTACCTGCGACCGCATTGCACATGCGGCTTGAGAACGACTGGAAAACCTACGGAATGGTATATGACGCATACACCATGGAAAACCTGGGCACCGGGGACGGAAAGGAAACAATGGAAGTATATGCGCTCATGGGAAGGAACGAGATGAGGTTAATTCCCGCGCGGTGCGACCTTGCGCCCAAGATGAGGGACAGGATTCTCCTGGACCAGGTTACGGATGACACTTCCCCGATATTCGGCTCGGTCAGCCAGAACAGGGTTGAGAACGGAGTGGAAGACGATTTGGACACGCTCCTTTTCCTGATTGAGATGGAAGAGCACTGCAACATCAAGACCCAATAAATCTTTTAATTTTTCCAGTCTTAAGCCTCTTATGATAATACAGATAATATTGCTGGTTTTGGCTGCGATTACCTTTGTTTATGCGCTGGGCGCCTTCGGGCCGATTCCGCTTTTAATTAATGCGGTGCTTGCGCTGATTGCATTGAAGATAATCGGCTGGCTTGGGATAAAGATAGAAATAAGCTGGTGGTCGATACTTATCCTCGTGCTTTGGGGGCTCCCGGGGCTTTTGGTTTTGATGTTCCTTTCTTTGACCGGGATTGCTTTTCGGGGCAGATAGTTTCGCTTGCCCTCCAGAGCTGGATTCCTGCCCAGAAGAGGACTGCGTACCCCGCCCCCATTACTAAGGAGAGGTATCGGATATCCCCTGTTTTTATGTTGTCTGCCCATGTGAGCATTCCGAGTAGATGCGCTGCGAATAAAGTGAGCAAAGTGAAATAGGAAAGGAAGCGCCAGTTCAGGCGCAGGAACGCCTCCGCGAGAAGAATCCATCCGAATGCCCAGAGGAAAGTCCCGATTGCTATTCCATACGGGAAAGAGAGGAAGAACGCGGTTAATGCATTCCCTTCCATTTCCGGGTGCAGGTATGCATAATTGGAAGTGATTACCACATCCGGAATTCCTGTTAATGCGAAAAGAAGCAGAAGAACTATTGTTGGCTTTGTCTTGTAGACTTTGAATCCTGCCCTTAACCCGATAAATACTGCGAGGAATATTGCAAGCACGGCCAATACTTCAATCATGCGCTTTCTATCGAACGTAAAAATTAAAAGTGTGGGCTATCAGTTTTGCGCCTTGAATTCAGAGTTCCTGCAAGTGGAAATGCATCCCGCCCCTCTTTTTCATGTTGATTACTTTATTCCCTCCTTCTCCCCTGAAGAAGAGAAGCGGGCCCTTTGCGCCTGCGATTTCCCCGTTTATTTCATCTGCGGGCTGGGCCTTTTCAAGGAGCGTGTATTCGATTTTTTCCGGCATCGGGGTTCCGAGCACGTATTCGTTGAACGGGGCTGTGGATTCCACCTTTATTATTGCCTGCTCAAGAACTTTCGGGTTTTCCTTTCCGAGCAGTTTCAGTTTTGTTTCGCTCCTTATTGCATTCTTGAATCCGAAGTGGTTCTGAAGGAGGTTTTCCATTTGATACGCTTCCTGCCCCTTGAAGCGCATTATTTCCGCGTAGTAGTCTGCGCCCTGCTCTTTTACCCGGTCTTTTATTCTTTCCGTGTGCGCAAGGCCGCACTTTACGTAGTCACCAAAAGAAACCAGATAAATGCTGAACTCGTGCTCCTGGAATTCCTCCTGCAAATCCTCAAAGCCGGTGAAATTATGGCAGGTGTAAACCCTGGAAATATCCAAAGCGCTGCAGAGCGGGCACTGCTCCTTTCCTTCGTACTTGTGCGGGCAGTGGTGCCTCCTTTCCCTTCCCTTGAAGCCGGTGCAGCTCTTTATGCCGTCAAATTCTATCCGCATTTTTCCCTTTAATTCGAGCTCCTCTTCCCCTTTCTCTCCCCAGAAATTGAGCGTTGGCTCTTTAGTTGAATAGAAGGAAATGAGGTGCTTCTGGGGCATACTCTGTATTTGCCAGATAAGGTTTTTAAGGGGTGAATGTATTAACGGTTGCATGAAGGCGATGAATGCACTTACCGTATTGCTGGTAGTGGCAACCTTTGCCGCGGGAGCTTACTTTTATTCTTCGATGCCGGGCTTAATGGCTTCCCACTGGAATGCATGGGGCGACGTGGACGGATACATGGAGAAAGCTGTTGCGCTCTTCCTCCTTCCTTGCATAACCCTTGCCACTGCGGGATTCCTTTACCTTGTGCCGAAAATAGACCCGCTGCGCGAGAACATTGAGAAATTCCAGAAGCAATACGACGGGTTTGTTTTCCTCTTTGTGCTTTTCCTCTCTTATATTTACTTCCTGCAGATTGCATGGTCGCTCGGTTATGAGTTTGATATGAACAGGATGATGGTTCCCGGGCTCGGGGTTCTTTTCATATACATCGGGATGCTTTGCGGAGACTGCAGGCAGAACTGGTTCGTCGGGATTCGCACGCCCTGGACAATGAGCAGCGAGAGGGTTTGGGACAAGACGCATACGCTTGCAGAGAAACTTTTCGTGGGGCTAGGGACGCTCTGGATTATTGTGGGGCTGGTTTTCCCGGGCTTTTCCCCCTTTATGATTGCGGCAGTAATTCTCGCGGCGATTTCGCTTTTCGTTTATTCTTACTTCGAATTCCAGAGCGAGAAGAGGGAGGAAAAAATGCTTCCGCAAAAACCTGAGAGACCTCTTGAAGTGAAAATTGTTTCTGCGCCCGCTGCTAAGGCTGCGCGCCCTGCGCCGGTTTCGCGCCCAATGCCTAAACGGA
Source organism: uncultured Microcaldota archaeon (assembly GCA_903828955.1). Lineage (GTDB taxonomy): Archaea > Micrarchaeota > Micrarchaeia > Anstonellales > Bilamarchaeaceae > CAIKOA01. The sequence goes on along the minus strand of CAIKOA010000035.1, from coordinate 32,201 downwards.
AGCCTCTTCCGATTCCACTCAAGAAAAAGCCGTCCAAGAAGCCTAAAAAACCGAAGAAAGCCGGAAAGGAATCCAAGGGGAAGAAGAAGAGGAAGAAATAATCCCTTTTTATTTACTTTCTAAAGAAGAAATTAACCACTACCACGCAAGGGTGGCGGTTGGATTTGCGCGCTTGCGCAAATGCCCGCCAAGTTGCTGAAGCAACTCAAGCCCTTGCTGATGGTAAGCAATAGCATAATAACGCAAGGGTGGCGGAGCTTGGTCAAACGCGCAGGACTTAGGATCCTGTAGCTTAGTGCTTGCGCAGGTTCAAATCCTGCCCCTTGCAATTTATTTTGAAGATAGGGAATCTTCATGATAAGAAAAAACGAAATCACTGAAGAAGAGCATAAGGCGCTGGCGCTCTGGGCTGCGGACTGCGCCGAGCATGTGCTTCCTTATTTTGAGAAAGAATATCCAAAAGATAAACGCCCTCGGAATGCAATTAAGGAATGCAGGAAGTGGGCGCGCACGGGAATTTTTAGGATGGCTGATGTGCGGAAAACCTCGCTTGCGTCCCATGCGGCCGCACGCAAATGCAAAAACGATGCGGCTCGTTTTGCCGCCCGTGCAGCAGGACAGGCAATGGCTACTGCGCATGCTCCAGGCCATGCTATCGCCGCCGCGTGGTATGCTGAAAAAGCCGCAATAGCCGCGGCTGCCGGGAATGAGTGCGAGTGGCAACGCAAGCACATTCCGGAATGCCTTGCTGCGAGATTAAAGCGAAGATGAGTTTGGCCAAATCCTGCCCGCCATGGATATCTTTATAATATTTGTTCCCGATTTCGATTTGTGCGGATATTATTGCACTTGCATTAATCCGTGGCATTTTGCCAATAATAAAAAATGAATTTTTAGGTGATAAAATGGCGGGAAAACCGGTAGCTTCGATAATCGGGGTCGGCTGCACCACTTTTGGGAATGTGCAATCCACTCCTGAGATAAAGGGAATGACTCTGCAGGAGCTTTATATGACCGCCTGCAAAGAGGCAATTGCGGATGCGGGAATCAACGCGGTGAAGGACATAGACGCATTCTATATAGGGAACTATCTTCCCCAGTCCAGCCACCAGCTGAGCGAAAACTCGCAGACATGCGACTGGCTCGGGATGCAGGGAAAGCCCTCCATAAACTTCGCGACAGCGTGTTCTACGACCAACACAGGGCTCGGGCTTGCCGCGATGTCGGTGATGTCGGGCAAATACGACTGCATCCTGGTTACTGCGGGGGAGATTCTTGACTCGCAGCCGAAGGAGAGCGCGGAAACGGTCGCGGAGACTCCATTGGACAGGGACCCGCTTGATGTCGGAAAGATGTTCTACTGGACAATGTATGGCGCGGACACTGTTTATGACAACTACGGCGCGGCAAGCGGCTTCGCTTACTACGGCCCCTGGCAGATGATTGAATATGGGAGGAGGTATGGGCTCACGCTCGAGGAGATGGACCGCGTGGAATACATGATAAGGAGGAACGACAGGCTCCACGCCTCTCTCAACCCGAAATCCCTGATGAAGGAAACATATGAAGAGGAGGCGAGGAAGGCGGGATTCAAGGACCCGTTCGAATACTGGAAAAAGACGAACCCCTATGGAGCCTGGCCAGTTCGCGCAAAGAGCTTCCTGAACACGTGCGACGGAGCCTCGGCATACATAGTTTGCCACCCCAAGCTCGCAGCCAAATTTACTGACAATAAGCCGATTGATGTGATCGGATGGGGATGGTCCACAACCAACACGCCCTTTTTCGAGGACCCGCTCGAATACACCAGCCACAAGCTCGCTTATGCGGAAGCATACAAGATGGCCGGGGTGAAGGGCAGCGACCTGGATTACCTCACGACCCACAGCTGCAGCGCGACAATGGCGGAGCTGGAATCCGCTGAAACCGGAGGATATTTCAAGCACGGCGAGGCGGCGAAGGCAATCCTGGACGGAAGAACCCTCTACACCGGGGACAAGCCGATGAACGTGACCGGAGGAAGGCACGCTTTCGGCCACGCATGGAGCGCTTCGGCGGGCGCCGAGCTTTACGAAATTGTGAAGCAGATGCGCGGGGAAGCGGGCAAGAGGCAGATGAAGAACGACATCAAGCTCGCGGGCATGCAGAACGAGGGGGCCTTGTTCCATGCCGCAGTGACCATTTTGAAGAGGAGGTGATGGCTATGGCAGAACTTATCGTCAAGACATATTATGACAACCTGAAGAAAGGGAAGCTGATGGGCCTGAAGTGCGGAAAGTGCGGAACATATTCTTTCCCGCCAAAGGGCACATGCAACAAGTGCGGCAACCCGGACCTGCAATGGGCTCAGATGAGCGGCGAGGGAAAGATAAACGTCTACAGCGTGCTGAACTACCCTGGAGGGGAATTCCAGGCGGTTGCACCTTATGCGTTCGGCCTTGTGAAGATGAAGGAGGGCCCGGTCCTATACACGATGGTGAAGGGAGTTGACCTGGACGACCCTTGGAAAGGCAACATGAAGCTCCCGGTCGCGGCAAGCGCGAAGGTTGAAAAAGTAGGGACGAAGAACGTGGTTGTCTTCTACGCCAAAAAGTAAATCGGTGAAACCGATATGGACGACGTTGAGAAGAGGCTCACAGCCATTGTGATAGATGTCTTCAAGGCAGACCCCAAGAAGGTGAAGGGCTCCACGCGCTTTATCGAGGACCTGGGCGCACGGTCGCTCACAATGATTGCGTTTGTGGCTGCGGTTGAAGGCGAGTTCGGGATAACCACGAACGCGTCCGAGAACAGCAAGAACAAGACCATCGCACAGGCTGTTGCCTACATAAAGAAGAAGATGAAGGAGAAGAAGTGAGCCTTCCGCTTCACCTTGAAAGAACAACGGCCGCAATGGCGCAGCCCTCCGTATAGGAGAGGCTGACGAGCGCCTTGCCCTTTTTTATTTTCTTTTTCATTTTTCCGTACAGGAAGAGTGTTGGCGCCCCGTTTTTACGGTGGACCACTTCTACTGATTGCCCATCTATCCAGCCGGTTTGGAAGGCCTTGAATGCCGCCTCTTTAGCCGCAAAAATTGCGGCAAACTTCTGCGCATTCCCCTTTGAATAAGCGATCTCCTGAGCAGTGAATGTCTTGCTTATGAAGCTCTTTCCCGCCTTGCCCTTAATGAGCCTGGCCATCATCTTTACATCGACAATGTCCACTCCGAGCCCGAAAACGTCCTTCATATGTTTTTCACGACCGCCGCAGCTTCGCGGGCTATCATGAGCTCCTCGTTCGTGGCTATCACTAGCACCTTTACCTTGGAGCCCTTCGCGCTTATGTCGGTTTCCTTCCCGTTTGCATTCCGGTTTTTCCTTGGGTCAAGCTTCACCCCGATTATGCCGAGGTATGAGCAGATTTCCTTGCGCATCGATGGTGAATGCTCTCCGATTCCCGCGGTGAAAACTATCGCATCCACCTTCCCGAGGGCGACTGCGTAGGCGCCTATGTATTTCGCGACGCGGTAGCAGAACATCTCAAGGGCGAGCCTGCAGCGCTCATCGCCTTTTTTCGCCCTTCCCTCTATCACCCGGACGTCCTTGCTTATTCCGGACACTCCTAGCAGGCCGCTCTTGAAATTCATCAGGTTGAAGAGTTCGTCATAATCAAAATTGTATTTCTTCACAAGATATTGCATCGCGGCAGGGTCGATATCCCCCGTCCTTGTGCCCATCATCACGCCTTCCAGAGGGGTCATGCCCATGCTCGTATCCACGGATTTTCCTTTCTTTATGGCGGTGAGGCTTGAGCCGGCGCCAAGATGGCAGGTTATGAGATTGGGCTGCTTTTTCCCGAGCATCTGCGCAGCCTTCATTGCCACATATTTGTGCGAGGTTCCGTGGAATCCGTATTTCCTTACCGCATATTTGTCGAAGAACTGGTATGGAAGGCCGTACATGTAGGCCTTCTGCGGCATGGTCTGGTGGAATGCGGTGTCGAAAACCATCACCTGGGGCACGTGCGGGAACGCCTTTTTGGATTCAACTATTCCGGTTATGTTGTGCGGGTTGTGGAGAGGTGCGAGCATCTCGAATGATTTCAGGTATCCCATTGCCGCTCCGGAGACGAGGCCTGTTTTGGAAAACTGTCCGCCGTGCACCACCCTGTGGCCTACGACAGAAATCTCGTCCACCCTTTTTATTGCGCCCCACTCCGGGTCATGGAGAAGCTTGCTCATGAGGGCGATTGCCTGCTTGTGGTTTTTCACATCCACCTTCTTCTTGAGAGTCCTGGCCCCTTTTCTGTGCACCAGTTCCGCCTTCTCCCCTATCCGCTCCACTATTCCGGAAAGGAGGGTTCCAAAGTCCTTGTCAAAAAGATGGTATTTTACCGAGGAGCTTCCGCAGTTGAGCACGAGTATTTTTTTCATTCTTTTCACCGCTTTGCCATCAGGGCGATTATCGCTATTGCGCCTGCGATGTCTTCGGGCGTTGCGCCCCTTGAGAGGTCGCTGAGGGGCTTGCTGAAGCCCTGCAATATCGGGCCGTATGCGTTTGCGCCCGCAAGTATCTGCGTCAGCTTGTATGCGATGTTTCCCGCATCCAGGTCCGGGAATATGAGAATGTTCGCCCTTCCCGCAACTTCTCCAATATCCCCTTTTATTTTCTTCTTCGCGGTGGACATTACGAGGGCGGCATCCGCCTGCAACTCGCCATCTATGGAGATTCCGGTTCCCTTTGCCATTTTCTTTGCGATTTCCGTTGCCTGGATTACCTTCTCGACATCAGGATGCGTCGCGCTCCCTTTTGTGGAGAAGGAAAGCATTGCAATCCTCGGCTTCCAGCCAAGGAGTTCTTTCGCGCTTTGCCCGGTTGTGACTGCGATTGTGGCGAGGCAGCCGGGGCGCGGATTCGGGCTGACGGATGCATCCGCATACAAAAGTGCGCCCCCTTCTCCCCCTTTGTAGCCGGGAATTTCCATTATGAAGAAGCTGGATGGGATGCTGACCCCCTTTCTAAGCCCTATTACGGTCATGCAGACGCTTTCGAACTCTCCAGAAGTATATACTGCGCCTCCGAGCATCCCGTCCGCATCCCCGCTCTTTAACGCAAGTGCTGAATAGAAAATCGGCTGCTGTGCAATCAGGGTTGCTGTACGAATCGGCATCTTGGAAATTTTTGAATAAAGCGAGGCGTATTTTGCAAGCTTCCTGCTTTTTGAGGGTTCTATTATTTCGAAGCCGGCCGGGTTGAGCCCGAGCTTTTCAACGGTTGCCCGTATCTCATTCTCCTTGCCTACAAGAATCGGCCTTGCTATCCTTTCTTTTCTTGCCATTTCTGCGGCAAGAATTATCCTTTCATCGCTGCCTTCGGGAAAAATTATCCTTTTGTTGAGCCCTTTCGCCTTCCTCTTCAGGGCTGCAATAATTGTTCCTGACATAATTCGTGATTGGGATGTCTAGATTTAAAACATCTGCGCCCGCTTCGAGCGGCATATTCAATATGCATTTTTTATTCTATTTTTCCCCTTCTTTTCCTGTGGAAGCCGATTGCGAACCTGTGCGCCTCGTCCCTGCAGTGCTGGAGGAGTTTTAATGCGCTGCTGGATTTAGGAAGTTTTAATGTATCCATCCGGTTCGGGATGTAAAGTTCCTCTTCCTTCTTTGCGATTGAAATAATTGGGAGCCTTACTCCTGCCGCTTCCATTCCGTCCGTTGCAGCGTGGAGCTGTCCTGCGCCCCCATCGATTAGGATAAGGTCGGGAAGTGTGCCTCCATCCGCGATTAGCCGCGAATATCTCCGGTTCACAACCTCCTTCATCATTGCGAAATCGTCCTGGCCTTCCATTCTCTTGATTATGAATTTCCTGTAGTTGGATTTGTCGGGTTTTCCGTTTACGAACCTGACCATGGAGCCAACGGATTCCTCTCCGAATAGAGTGGAAATGTCGAAAGTTTCGATTATTACTGGGTTCTCTTCCAGGGAAAGCGCTTTCTTCAGTTCCAGAACTGAGGGATTGAATTCGCCATGGGTAAGTGTTTTCTGTGCAATTTCCAGAACCTTCTGCTTTTCCCTTCCGGGAATTGCGAATGCATCCGTGGAGAGGGCGGAATTGAGTTTGTGAATCTGTTCTTCAGCTAGGTTACAATAAACCTTGTCCGGAAGAGCGAGGTAATGCTGCAAGCAGAAGGCAATTTCCGGCTCTTCCTGCTCCCTTATTTCCGCAACGTGCTTCTGGCTCCCGGAGATTACCCCGTTCCTGCTCTGGAGCTCCTGCACATAGAGAAGAGGGCCGATTTTCTGGAAGAAAAGGAAATCCTCATCTGTTCTCCTTGTTTTTTCAACGTTCTGGCGCTCGAAGAATATCTCTAAAGATTCCATCTGGTCGCGTATTGATGCGGCGGTTTCGAAATCCTCTTTATTTGATGCGGCTTTCATTCTTTTTTTGAGTTCCTCCAATATCCTCTTTGCTTCCCCCTTCCCTTCCAATACGTGGGAGAGGGATTCAATGTTCTTATCGTAATCCTGCTTGCTTATTTTTCCGATGCAGGGCGCATCGCAATTCCCTAGGTGATACTGGAGGCATTCCTTTTTCGGAAGGTGCTTGCAAATCCTTATCCTGAATAGTTTGCGTAAATACCTTGCGGAAATTGCGCGCTTTGCGCCTTCCACAAAGGGCCCGAAATACCTTTTCGCCTTTATTTTGAATTTCCCCTGCGAATTCTTCCTTGCGATTTCCAATCTGGGAAATTCCTCATCCGTAATTGCAAGATAGGAGTAGTGCTTTGCGTCCTTCAGATTAATGTTGTATTTTGGCTTGTAGTTCTTGATTAGGTTAGATTCGAGAATAAGTGCTTCGCCTTCGGTTTTCGTAATTACGAATTCAATTGAATGTATTTTGGAAACAAGAACCTGTGTTTTGGGGGAATCTACGGTTCCGAAATACTGGGAGAGCCGGGACCTGAGGGAAGAGGCCTTTCCAACATAGATTATTTCCCCTTCCTTATCCTTCATTATGTAGACTCCGGGAAGAGTCGGATACTTTTCGCGAATGAACTCAAAATTGCTCATTTTTCATCTCTTTTCCGAGTTCTCGAGCACTTTCTTCAAATATTCTGCGGTGTAGGTCTTGGTCTTTGCAACCTGCTCCGGAGTTCCTTCCGCGATTACTTTTCCTCCGGCATCTCCGCCATCCGGGCCCAAATCGATTACCCAGTCTGCGCTCTTGATTACGTCTAAATTGTGCTCGATCACTATTACGGAATTTCCCTTATCGACCAAGCGCTGGAGAACTAAGAGCAGTTTATTCACATCATCAAAGTGCAAGCCGGTCGTTGGTTCATCTAAAATGTAAAGAGTATTTCCGGTTGCCCTTCTGGAAAGCTCGGTTGCGAGTTTCACCCTTTGCGCTTCGCCTCCGGAAAGGGTTGTTGCGGATTGCCCAAGTTTTATGTAGCCCAAGCCCACATCTTTAATTGTTTCGAGCTTGTGCTGGATTGCGGGAATGTTCTCGAAGAAGTCCAGCGCCTCTTCCACGCTCATGTCCAGGACATCTGCAATGTTCTTGCCTTTGTACTGGATTTCCAGGGTTTGCGAATCGTATCTCTTTCCCTTGCAGACTTCGCAGGGAACATATACATCCGCGAGGAAGTGCATTTCTATTTTTATCAATCCGTCCCCTTCGCAGTTTTCACACCTTCCTTCGGAAACATTAAAGGAGAACCTTCCTGGCGTGTAGCCGCGGGCGCGTGCCTCTTCGGTTCTGGAGAAAAGGTCGCGGATCGGGGTGAATACGCCCACATAGGTTGCGGGGTTTGAGCGCGGAGTCCTTCCAATTGGCGATTGGTCAACGGTAATCGCCTTATCCAGGAAGAAGGCGCCCTTTATGTCCTTGTATTTGCCGCATTTGAGTTTGGAGCCGTTCAATGCATTGGAGAGGGTTGGGTAGAGGGTTTCAGTAACTAATGAGGATTTTCCCGAACCGGAAACCCCGGTTATTGCGGTGAAAACCCCCAGTGGGAATTCCACATCTAGATTCTTCAGGTTGTTTTCTGCCGCTCCGATTAATTTGATTTTTTCCTTTGCTTCCCTCCTGGTTTTTGGAAGAGGGATGGATTTTCTTCCGGAGAGGTAGTCCCCGGTGATGGATTTCTTTTCCTTCATTATTTCCTTTGCGGTTCCTTCTGCGACTATTTCGCCACCCAGCCTTCCTGCGCCCGGGCCCATATCGATTACGTGGTCGGCCTCCATCATCGTTTCCTCATCGTGCTCCACAACTACGAGCGTATTCCCTAAATCGCGCAGGCGTTTCAACGTGGAAAGGAGTTTGAGATTATCCTTCTGGTGCAAACCGATTGAGGGTTCATCCAATACGTAGATTATTCCGGTTAAGTTTGAGCCTATTTGGGTTGCAAGCCTTATTCTCTGGGATTCCCCTCCGGAAAGGGTTGAACTTTCCCTTGAGAGGTTCAGGTAGCTTAAGCCTACTTTCTCCAGGAATTCCAACCTGGAGTTTATTTCCTTCAGGATTGGGGCGGAGATTTTCTTCTCGCTTTCCTTCAGATTCAAGCCCGTGAGGAAATCCTTTGCGGAAGTAATTGGGAGTTCGCAAACATCGATTATGTTTTTCTCTCCCACAGTTACTGCGAGGATTTCGTCTTTTAGGCGCTTTCCGTTGCATTTGGGGCAGATGCTTTCGAGCATGAATTTAGAAATTTCATCCTTTCTTCCTTGCGAAGTGGTCTGGTGGAATAAGCGTTCCAATTGGGGAACCACTCCTTCAAATTCATCCTCATATTCGTATTTGGAGGTGCGCTTCTTGTTCTGGAAGGAGAATTTCAGCTTTTCCTTGGTTCCGTAGAGAATCTTGTTGAGTTTCTCCTTTGGAATGTCCACGACCGGGGTCCGTATATCTATTCCGTATTCGGAAGCAACGGACTTGATTTGCTGCATTCTCCAGCTTCCTTCCATGAGCCCCTTGTAGCAGACGATCGCGCCATCCTTTATTGAGAGGGTTTTATCAGGAATTATCAGGTCCGGGTCGAACTCCATCTTGAAGCCGAGTCCGTGGCACTCCGGGCAGGCTCCGAAAGGCGCATTGAAAGAGAAATCCCTTGGCTGGATTTCACCTAAGGAAACTCCGTGCTCCGGGCAAGCGTTCTTGCTTGAGTAGGATTTTTCCTCTTCTCCCCGTTTTACTACTAAGGTTCCTCCGCCTTCTTTTAATGCGGATTCCAATGCTTCGTGCAATCTGTTTTTGTTTTCCTCATCCAGTTTTACCTTGTCTATGAGAGCGGAAATGTTGTGCTTCTTGTTTTTGTCCAGCTCCGGGATTTTTTCCGAGATTTCGAGCAATTCCCCGTTTACGTAGACCTTGTAGAGCCCCGCTTTCTTTAGGAGCTCGAAAACCCTCTCGTGCCTTCCTTTTTCCCCTCTTACAATTGTTGCGAGAATCTCTATCTTTTCCCCTTTCCAGTTCTGGAAGAGGTTTGCGGAAATCTCGTCTGCGCCCTGTTTTGAGATGGGCTTTTTGCAGATTGGGCAGTGGGGCCTTCCCACCCTTGCATAAAGGAGCCTTAAGTAATCGTAAATTTCGGTAACAGTGCCTACTGTGGAGCGGGGATTCCTTGAAGTGGTCTTCTGGTCTATGGAGATTGCCGGGGAGAGTCCTTCAATTGAGTCCACGTCCGGCTTGTTCATTATTCCCAGGAATTGCCTTGCGTAGGCGGAAAGGGATTCCACATACCTCCTTTGCCCTTCTGCGTAGAGGGTGTCGAAAGCGAGGGTTGATTTCCCCGAACCCGAGAGCCCGGTTATTACGGTGAGCTTTCCCCTGGGTATGTCTACATCTACGTTCTTGAGGTTGTGCTCCCTTGCTCCGCGGATTGAGATTTTCTCCTCTATTGGAATCACCGGTGTAGAATGTGAATTTATTGGGGTGTAATATTGTTGCTCTCCCTCTATTTAAGGGTTTTGGAAGCGGGTTTCCGGTGCATTTTGGAAGAAAAAGGCTCATTAAAATGCCCTGTTTAAAAGAAAGAAAAACTGGATAGGAGAATTATTATTCTCAAGTAAATCGCTACATTTATTCCTACATTTTTATAAAAGTAAATTGCAAAGCTTATTTAAACCTTATCTTGTATAAACATGCATGGAAGAGAATACTATCACGCTGGTGCGCGAAGCACAGGCGCTTAATTCCAAGCTCATTTCGGTTCCGCGGCTTCTCATATTGCGTTCGCTGGAAAAACTCGGCCCTGACGGCGCCGCATACCGGGAACTGAAAGCTGGGCTGGAAATGGAGGATGGGCTCCTATATTCGAACCTCAAGGCGCTGGAAGAGATGGGATACCTGAAGGAAAAGGAGATAAGGATGGGAAAGAAGGAAATGGCCTCTTACAATATCACGGAAGACGGAAAGGATGCGCTGAATGCGGAGAGAGTTTGGCTCAAGAAGATTTAGTGGTGGTTTGATGGACAGATTGAACAAGGCGATCGCCTGCATGAACGAACTTGGGAGAAAAATAAAGGTAAATAGCTTCGAGGACAAGCTGGTTTTGCAGAAAACGATTTGCCTGCTGGAGTTAATGGGTGTTAGAATAGGATATTCTTTTTCTCTTTATATAAGGGGGCCTTATTCCCCGGATTTGACTGAAGACATATACCATCACCGGGAAATGGTCGAGAGTTCAAAGACCGGGTATGCGCTCTCCAAACATGAGAAAGAGCTGGTTGGAAAGGTTTCCGAAGCCAGCAACAACCTGGAGCCGGAAATGCTCGAAATAATGGCAACTTATGCGTATTTTATCAAAAACGGAAGGGACAGCAGGGAGGCATTTCTGGAAACAAAAAAGCTCAAGCCGTTTTTCTCAGAATCGAAAATTGTAGTCAGCGTTTCCAGAGCCAAGCAGCTTTTCCCTCCAAGTGAAGAGGCAATCCGGAGGATGAAGGCAGAATTCTCGGATTGGGAAAATACGGCACTTTCAGGCCAGAAATATTAAGAGTGATGTTATGGTTGGCCCTTCAAAAGCAGAGATTTGGCGTGCAGACTTCGGAGGTTCGAGAGGCCACGAGCAGAAGAAGGAGCGGCCGTGCGTAATCTGGAGGGATTTTGACCATCTGGGGATGGCGATAGTAATCCCTTTCACGAGTTCAATCGAGCAAGGAGAGCATCCATATACCCATCTTGTTGAACCTACTGCTTCCAATGGGCTGGAAAAAGAGAGCATCGCACTTGCCTTCCAGATTACCTCCATTGACAAGGGCAGGCTGATTAAGAAGATGGGAAATCTGGAAAGCGGCGAAATCTCTGCTATAGGGGCAGTTCTGAAAGATATGCTTAGGGTGTGATGATTATGGAAGACGAACTCGCAGTAAAGAAAATGCAGGAACTCGACAAGCAGATGGAATCCGGCAAGCGCAAGAAGATAAGCGCAAGAGAGGCCCTTGGGAAATACGCTGAACTCCTGAAGTAAAGCGCAGCTAATCTTTCTTCTTTCTCCCTTCCTTTGCCCTCAATTTCCTTATTTTATCCCTGAATGCGATCGCTTTCTCGAAATCAAGGTTTTCCGCTGCTTCCTTCATCTGTTCTTCGTAAAGAAGGATTAGTTCCTCCTTTTGCACCTTGGTGAGGCCGGTCGGGACCTTCTCCTCCTTTTCTCCCATATCCGCTTCCGGCGGGACCGGCTTAATGATTGTTTTCGGGGTTATTCCGTTCTCCTTGTTGAATTCGATCTGCTTATTGCGCCTTCTTTCGGTTTCCGCGATTGCGAGCGCCATTGCTTCGGAGGTTTCGTCTGCGTACATGATTACTTTTCCATTCACGTTTCTTGCTGCCCTTCCAATTGTTTGGATTAGAGAGTTGGCTGAACGCAGGAAACCGGTCTTGTCTGCATCTAAAATTGCAACTAAGGAAACCTCTGGAATATCCAATCCTTCTCTAAGGAGGTTTATTCCTACGAGGCAATCGAATTTACCCAAGCGTAGTTCCCGGATTAATTTGCTTCTCTCAAAGGTTTCTATTTCCGAGTGAAGATAGCGCACCTTTGCGCCCTTCTGGTGGAGGTAGGTTGCAAGGTCTTCAGCCATTCTTTTAGTGAGCGTAGTAACCAGGGTGCGCTCGTTCTTTTTTGCGCGTTCAAGAACTTCTTGGAGTAAATCCTCAACCTGCCCGGAGGTTTTCCTTATTTCTATCTGCGGGTCCACTAATCCGGTGGGGCGGACAATCTGCTCAACAATCTGAACTGAGTGCGTAAGCTCGTATTGGGATGGGGTTGCGGAAACAAAGATTACGTTCTTCATGAATTTTTCGAATTCCTCAAACTTCAGTGGGCGGTTGTCGTATGCACAGGGAAGCCTGAATCCATTTTCAACCAAAGCGGTTTTCCTGCTGTGGTCGCCGTTGTACATCCCCCTTACCTGCGGAAGGGTTACGTGGGATTCATCTATGAACATGAGGAAATCTTTCGGGAAGTAATCCAGCAGGCAGAAGGGTTTTTCCCCCGGATTTCTTCCATCAAAGTGCCTTGAGTAGTTTTCAATCCCTGAGCAGTAGCCGAGTTCCTTAATCATTTCCAAATCGTATTTGGTTCTCTGCTCCAGGCGCTGTTTTTCCAGCATTTTAAGAGTGGGGGCGGTTTCCTCCAATTCCTTTTCAATTGAAGCGAGCGCATCCCATTTCTTCTCATCTGAAACTACGAAGTGCTTTGCGGGAAGAAGCAGGTAGGTTTGCACGCTTGTTTTCTTTCCGGTCAATGGATCGAAGAACTCAATCTTTTCTATTTTTTCATCTTCGAAAAGAACCCTTACCGCATCATCGGAAAAAGGAGGGATCAGTTCGAGCATTTCCCCGCGCATCCTGAATTTTCCCTTATCCGGGGCCGCATCGTTTCTTGCGTATTGCATTTTCACCAGGGATTTGAGGAGCTCCTTTCTCCCTATTTCTCCGCCTACTGAGAATTGCATTCCCAGTTTTTTGTATTCGCTCGGGTTTCCCAATCCGTAAATGCAGGAAACGGATGCGATTATTACGGTCGGGAACCCGGAAAGTAGGTAGGATGTTGCCTGGAGGCGGAACTGCTCGAGCTTTTCGTTTCTTTCGGCCTCCTTTTCTATGTAGGTGTCGGTTTGCGCGATGTAGCTTTCCGGCTGGTAATAATCATAATAGGAAACGAAGAAGCCCACGTTGTTCTTTGGGAAGAATTGCTGGAATTCCGCATAAAGCTGGGCGGCGAGGGTTTTATTGTGGGAAATTACTATTGCGGGCTTGCCGGAATTTGCGATTACATTCGCCATGGTGAAGGTTTTCCCGGAGCCGGTTACTCCGAGGAGAGTCTGCATCCCTTCCTTCTTGATTCCTTCCGTGAGTTTGGCTATCGCTGAAGGCTGGTCGCCTGCGGGCTTGTATGCGGACTCCAACTCATACTGCATAGGATTTTACTTATGTAAAAAGGAGAATATAAAGGATTTGGAGGTGGGATTCCGGTGCGGTGGAGAGGATGGCTATAGAACGCATTATTCATTTGTGAATAATATTATTCAATTTTGAATAGATGAATATTTTCGTTAAATTCAACTCAAACCTCGTCAATCCACCTGCGCACGTATTCCGAATCGTAAATCCTCCACTTTGCCGAATAATCTCCGCCTTTCCCATAAAGGAACGAAATCCCCTTATCCGAGTTCAGGGATTCGATTTTGCGCAGTATTCCTTTCGGAGCTTTCCCATCAACGATATATCCAATCCTTCTCCGGGTGCTGAGCGGCGCCATTGCGCAATAACGCGCAAGCTCCTTCCAGTCCGTTGAAGAGAAGGGTTTCCAGTTCATCGCCCTGTACATGCAGTAGAAATCCGCGTATTTCGGCCTGTGGCACATGTCGAAGAGGGTTTTTACAGGAGTAGAAGCAAGCATCTCTTTCCCATGCCGCTCCACCTTTTTAGTGCCAAAGAGATATTCACCCATATTTACCAGGACGAATTCGTTTGCCCAAAATTTGACCCGGCCGGAACGCGAAGAGCCAATGTAGATTAGCCGCTCGGTTTCGGTCTTGAGCCCCTGGATATACAAGGCGGAGGAGAACCCGATATAGCCCCCATTAGATAGATACGCAACTAGATATGGATCCTCGGCAACCTTTCCGTAAAGCCCCTTTCCCGCCTTGCATATCATTTTGCTTTTCTGCATTTCCGTTAATAGCCGGTAAGCGGTCCGGGGCCCTCCGAGAACCGAGAGGTTTTTCACTCTGAAGACTGGGGGAAGGGCTTTCAGCGTGTTGTTTAAAAAAAACTCATTTTTTGACATAGATGACATTTATATGCATAATTTTAAATAGGTTTGCATTCAATACATTACCATGGAGAACTTCCAGGATATTACCGCGGCAACCGGCATAACGCAGGACAAGCTGAACGTGGAGGCAAACGTGATAGAGCGCCTTAGGGAGCTATTCAACGAACCCAAGCTGGATTACGCCTTATATGGGGGAACCGCCCTGAACATGGTCTATTTCGGGAAAAGGCAGAGAATTTCCTATGATATTGACCTGAAATGCGCAAACCTGGAAAAATGCGAAACGGAATTCGATAAAATATTCAAGCATGACATAAAAACCCCGAAAATGCACAGGTTTGCGGATAAGAATAAGATAAATATAGACTTATCAAAGAAAAACGTGGATGCGGAACCTAAACGGATGCGCGCGGAATCGATACCCTACCATTTTGGGTATACGGCATATTATGCGGACGTATTGACTTATGAGTATGAGGTTCTTTTTGCGGAGAAAATCCTTGCGTTTACCAATAGAGGCGTTCCTAAGGACCTTTATGATGTCTGGGTGGGGAAGGACCTTCCTTTTGAGAGGAAGCGGCTCATGCAACTGCTAATCAATATGGCGCACAAGGCAAGAACCGACCCGAGAGTGATAATCGCCCGGCACCATGGGGCGGATACGGACATGGGCAAAATAGACTCATTGGTGCCTAACCTGGATGGAAAGAAGATGTATGCGGAAGTGCAGGGATTCATAAAAGAGCTGTTTTTCGAGGAGTAGCCCGGGCCGGGATAAAGGCAGAAACCAATTTATACTTCGCCTCCAATAGTTGGGTATGGTCTCAATCACTCTTTTCGGGGGAGCCGGAGAAATCGGCGGAAACAAGGTGCTAATTGAAGACAAGAAGACAAAGGTATTTTTGGATTTTGGGCAGGCGTTCGGATTACTGGATGAGTATTTTGTGGATTGGCTCCAGCCCCGTGGGCGGTTTGGGCTGAAGGATTATTTTGCTCTAGGTTTAATGCCGAAAATACCCGGGCTCTACAACCACGAGGCGGTTAAATGCACGGACCTGAAGCACACCGCCCCGGAATATGATGCGGTCTTCATTTCGCACGCCCACCAGGACCATGTTGCGCACCTCGCTTTCCTTGAGCAGGAGATTCCAATCTATATGGGCGAAGCCTGCAAGAAAATATTGGATTCGACCCAGCATACGACCGGAATGTCCGTATACTCGGAAGATGGATGGGAGAAAAGGGACGGGACGAAAATCCCACCAAATAAAATCAAGACGTTTAGAAGTGGGGAGAAGATAAAGGTTGGGGGTTTGGAAATTACTCCAATCCATGTGGATCACTCGGTTCCGGGTGCATATGGATTCCTTGTGGAAACAAGCGAGGGAACGATTGCATATACCGGGGATTTGCGCAAGCACGGGAACAAGCCGGAAATGACCATGGATTTCATAAATAGCGCAATTGAGGCCGAGCCTGAAGCGCTCATAATTGAAGGAACGCGCGTTGCGGAAGTGGAGAGCAGGAAAAACCACACCGAGCAGTTCGTGCATTCCGAAAGCGGAAGGGTTGTGAAGGAAAGCAAGGGAATGGTTCTTGCAATGAGGTATCCGAAGGATTTGGATCGGTTCAGGACATTTTATACGATTGCAAAAGAGAGCGGAAGGAAATTGGTAATTAGCCTGAAAACCGCGCACCTTCTCCTTTCCCTGAAAGGTGACAGGATTGGGCTTCCGAACCCATTAGAAGATGAGAACATTGAGATTTACGGAAGAAAGATGATTATTTACAAGGCCTGGGAACTTCCGCTCCTAGACCACTGCGTTAATTCTGAATGGGTAATGAAGAACCAGAAAGCGATTATCTGGGAATTGGATTTTTCCCAGATGCAGGAACTAATCGATATTGAGCCGGTTGCGCACAGCGCGTGCATCCACTCCATGAGCGAGCCTTTTGAGGAAGACCCGAGTTCCCAATTGCAGGATGAGGTTCTCCAGAACTGGCTAACAAGGTTTGGAATGGAAAGGCACCAGCTTCACGCATCCGGGCATGCGTCCATGCAGGAAATATTCGAATTCGTGGAAGAGATTGACGCTAAAAAACTAATTCCAATCCATACGCAGAACCCGCAGATGTTCAAGGGAAAGGATGCAATCGTTGCGGAAAAAGGAAAGAAAATAACGCTTTGAAGGAAAAACGCGCAGGCGCTATTACCTGCTGCTAGGTTCTTGCGCGCTTTAGCCAAGGCTAGGGGATGAAAAACCGGAAGCTGAATTCTACGCTAAAGGCGCCTTTAGATTTTCTTTACGTTCTTTGCGCGAAGCCCGCGTTCGCTCGATTCAACCTCATATTCCACGGCGTCTCCTGCCGAGAGCGCTGCACCGCCTTCAATCGCCGAAGTGTGCACATATACGTCCTTGCCGTCATCTCCTGTGATAAATCCAAAGCTGCGCGCGGCATTAAACATCTTTACTTTTCCTTTCATTACATCACATCTTGCGTATTGCTCTTGAACCGCATTGCTTATAAAATGCAGTTTTCAACCTTCCAGCGGGTTCCTGTTCTTCTTATCCCCTTTATACTCTGGCTGGCGGACGCTCCTCGGGTTCAGGAGGTTGTAAAGAGTAGTGCTGCGCGTTGCCTGCCCTTTTTTCTTCCTCTGTTTTCTCGGGGTGACGCGGACTTTTAGGTCTGGAAGGGGCGCCTTGAGCCCTTTCTTGCGCCTTTTCTCGGTGGGTTTCTCAGCATGTTCGGCCCAGACAAGCGAAATCGGCGCAAGCAGGTAGGTGCTGGTTTCCAGCTCCTTTGAATGCAGCCTTGCGCGGAGTTCAGCCCTGTGCTTGTGCAATTTTGTATAGAACTCCTCTGCGCTCAGCCTCCCTTTCTGCACATTCGGGCCAAAGGGCTTGACCAGTTCTGCAGAAAGCAGCGCAAGGTCCCAGATGAATATGAAGCTTATTGCGAGAGGAATTATGAAAATCGCCTGCATGAACAGGGGAAGCGCGAGCAGCGGGACCACGGCCGGTATGCTGAGTGATATAAGGAAAAAGAAAACCGCAAACATCGCATCCTGGGCCATCTTGTCCCTGGTGCGCAGGTTTTCCGCGCCTTCAATGTAGAAGGCATCCGAGAATTTTCCTATGAGGGTGCTGGATATCATCACTATGCGGATTAACGGGTATGCGGAGAGCACCATGGCGATAATCTCGAAACCATCAAAGGGCCCAACGGAATATGGGATGAATGCGGCCCCCAGCTGGTTCCTGAAAAAGAGGATGAATGCGTTTGCTATGAAGAGGAAGCCGAAGTTGGCGATGAGGCCGCGGAAATTTTCCACAAACGTCTCGTAGAAATCACCCCCGACTTCAAACTGCCTGAACACCTGCCCGAGGTACATTGAAAGCGTCTTCAATCTTCCGGAGAGGTTGTGGCGGCCCATTGCGGAGTTGAATCTTGAATTCAATACGGCTTCATTCGGGTAGAGGAGCGCAGAGATTAAGCTGGAAATTAAGAGGAGCGCGGATGCAAAGGAGACGAAATCGAATGCGCTTATCGCTGCGGCTTCGTGCGAGATAAGGAGGGCAAACTCGCTCACCGTGAGCATTATGAGCGCTGAGAAGAATGCGCCCCTGCTGTCGAACCCTGCAAGGTATGCGCCAAAGGAGACCGAGAAGAACTTCAGGACCAGGTTGAATATTGTAAAGAGTATTATTATCACAATCGCCCCCGATATGAAGACCGGGTCTATCTGCATCCCTATTGCGAAGAAAAAGAACGCGGAAAAGAGTATGAACAATTGCTGGAGCGTGTTTTCCACCTTTTTGAATATCGGGACGCTTGAGACCGCGCTTCCTGCAAAGAATGCGCCGATTGAGGGGCTGAGGCCGAACGAAGAGGCGAGGAATGCGAGCGTTGTGCAGAGGGCAAGGGCAAGGAAAAGCTGCGCCTCCGCGTTCTTTTCATCAATCCACGCCGAGAGGCGGACTATCGCCCTCTTGAGGCCCACATAAAAGAGGAAAAGTATTGCAAGCGAGATCAATATCGGGAGGACTAACCCTCCAAGGGAGATCTCTTCTGCACTGCCTATCTGCGGAATCAATGTAAGGAGGAAAACCGCGAATATGTCTTCAAGGATGAGGACCGCGGACATCATCTGGGTTTCTTCCCTTCCCTGCTGCGGGGTTCCTGCCACCAACCTTGCGAAAATAGCGGTGCTTGAGAAGGAAAGCATCACTGCGATTATCAGTGATTCCACCACCCCTAATCCGAAGAGAAGGGAGATCAGATAGGTGAAAAGCGCGATTATCCCGAACTTGAAAAACATTATGAATGCGGCGCGGAGCCCGAAATGGGAGATTCTCTCCATATTGAATTCTATCCCTATGAAGAAAAGGAGGAGGATTGCGCCCAAATCAAAGAGGAAGGAAATCAGGTTTGTGTCCTGGACCAGTCCCAATGCGTGCGGGCCTATTAAAGCGCCGAAAAAAAGCAGCCCGATTATGCTTGGGAGCTTAAAGCGCGTGCTGAGCAAAACTCCCACGAAAGAGAACAATACTATTAGTCCTACTTCGAGCAGCTGGGTCGCCATTGCCCCTTTTCCTGAATGAGGAGATATAAATACTTATTGTTTTAGCGGAAGATTAGCGGACGGGCTCGTATTTTTCGTGGGTTTTTCCCTTTAGATGGTATTTGAGGAAATTGGTGGTGTGGAAGTGGAGGTATTTAGGGTAGCCCCATTCCCTCACCCTGCGCATGGACACATAGGCGTGCGCTTCCGGGACGAATGCGATTTTTCCGTGCTCTTTTACCCTGCTTATCAGGTCCAGGTCTTCGCAGGTGACCAGGTCCGGGTTGAAGCCGCCTACTTTTTTGAAGATTTCCGCATCAATCGCCATGTTGTCTGCGACCACGTGGTGCATTCCGGTTTTTGAGAGGATGTGCGCGGTGGGTTTCAGGAAGCCGTGCGCGAAAAGTTCTTCTGCAAGGTTTCCATCCAAAGGGACCACTGGCCCTGTGGAAGCGATGTGCGTTCCATCGAAAATGGGTTTTGTGAGCGCATCCAGCCAGTGCGGCTCCACATAGATGTCTGCGCCTGCGGAAACGATTACCTTTCCTTCCGCTGCCATTGCGCCCGCTTGCCTTCCTGCGGAAATCGTGCGCTTCTTTTCAAAAACGATTTTGTCCGCGAGGCCTTTTGCGATGTCTATTGTTTTGTCTTCGCTGTATCCGTCTGCGACAATGATTTCGTATTTTTTGGAAGTGAACTGCGAACGGAGTGATTCCAGCGCATCCTCTAGGTACTTCTCCTCATTGAGCGTTGGAATTACGATGGAAATGTCCGGTTTTTTCTTATCACTCATTTTGTGCTACCTTTTGCAACCTTTTATTTTGGAGGCGCTTCTTTATAATTATTATCCGGGGCGGGTTTTGTATCCCTGCGTTGCGTATTCAGGTACTGCATTCCGGCTTCGGGGCCTTCAATAAGTGCCTCGAAAAACTCCTGCGGGTCGAAAAGGGTGATTCTGTCTCCGAGGCGTTCTCTTAGGCGCTTTTCCGAAAGTTCTCGGATGGGGGGCTTCTGCTCGCGCATTTCCCTTAGTTTTCCGATTTCCGCCTGCATCTTTCTTTCGTCCAGGCGGTTATCTATGAAGAAGAAATGGTGGGAAGGGAAAGTTATGTCCCCTGCGCGGAAACCCTGCTTAAGCGTACCCTTTATTCTTAGTTTTATTGCGGCATCCGGGGATTGGTTTCGTAATTCTTCATACTTATTCTTTATTTTTTCTGAAATTTCCGCCGGGGGAAGGTCGGAAAATTCCATTTCCTCAAAGACGAATTTTCTTGCGGGAATTTCTACAAATTCTGAGGATTTGGAATTGGTATCGTAGAGAATATAGCCCTTGGGCTGGGTTTCCTCCTTAGTTAATTGGGTAAGCACTGTGCTTCCGGGGATTAGGAATTTTCCATCCATTCCTACTTTGTATAGGTGAGTGTGGCCGTTCAGGTAGAGGGAATATCCCAGGGATTCCAGATCGTGGATTGAGGAGAGCTGCTCCCCATATACGAATTCCTTGAAGGACTGGTGGAGGAGAAGGATTGAGAATATTCCTTGCGGAGGATGGACGGTTTGCTTTAGTTTTTCAATTGCCTTCTGGGTTAAGTCATCCGGGACATTTCCGATTCCCGCAATGAATATTTTTTCTCCATTCTTTTCGAATGTGGATGCGGAAAAATGCAGGTGGGTGAGAAGCCCCGCTTTTTGGAGAAGCTCCACCGGGTTCAGCATCCCCTTGCCCCTTCTTTCGTGGTTTCCGTGGATTGCGAAAACCGGGAGTTTGAGGGAGCGGAAAAAGGAGATTGTTTCCCCGAGGATTTGGAGAGAGGGGACGCGGGTGTCGTATAGGTCCCCCAGGAATAGGATTACGTCTGCCTTTTTGGATGCATCCTCGAACGCATATTTTGCCTGGGTGAAGCTGTCTTCATAGAATCTTGGGTAGCCTAGATGCGTATCCGCGATTACTGCTATTTTCACTTAGCCCACCTGCCCCGATCTGGAAGAGGAAATATTTAAGGGGCTCTAAGAAAAGTATAAAAACAGGTGCAGAGAGGAATAACATATGATGGTAGAGGTAATATTCTTCACTATTCTCATAGTGCTGGTATTGCTTGTCACGTATTTCCTCACGAAATGAGCCCCTCAGGGGAGCGCCCCCTAAGTGGCTTCACCCCCAGCAACCCCTCATAGTCCTTTTAAAAATTACGAGAGGTTTAAAAGAGTTATCAATCTAAAAGAAAATCCACTTATTTGGGCCCGTAGCTCAGCCAGGCTGGAGCGTTCGACTGATAATCGAAAGGTCCTGAGTTCAAATCTCAGCGGGCCCAATCTCACTAAATTTGTTTGCGGTTCCGGGTTTCCGGTTCCCATTTTCTACGTCTACAGGATTAGTTTCTGCTGCTTCCTTTTTTGCCTTAGTTTTCTTTGAGTTCACTTTCCATAGGCATCGGGCCTGTGGAAAAGTGAACTCTTGGTCGTTTTCCATTATGTTTCACCTCATTTCCTTGGCAAACAAAGGCAACGAAAGTTTGTATACCTTCATTGGCCTTTTGCGTTTTCTTTTCTATGCTTTTTATGCGTTTTGGAGGTATGTTTCCACTGGCAAAGCTCCGCTAGGCACGCCGGAGCAGATTTGGCGTGTCAGGTTTCGACCGACCGGGCGCAACCGGAAACCGTATACGGGAAACCGGAAGCGGGCTTGGTCAGCCTGCGTTTTGCCAGTGGTATAAGTTCATTCAGTCTTTTTCATCACCTTCTTCTATTGCGCTTTTCAGCTTGCAGAGCATTGAGCGGACGCGCACAAGGGAAGTCATAAAGTTCAGGTGTTCCCTTTGCGGTATGATTTTCAGGGAATTGCATAAATCCAGCCAGAACTCGGTTTCGTTGGCTTCCCCTATGCAGGTGACCAGCTTCTGCCTCTGGGCTTTCCTGGAATCGAAGGCGCCCATTTCCGCAAGGTTGGCGCAGATGGAAGACGCGGAGGCAAGGAGCTGCTCCTTGGCCCTCATGCTCATCTTCTTGTCCTCCATGAACTCGAAAATGTCCTTTGAGAGGCGGAACGCCTCTTCATACACTTTCAGATTTTTGAAGTTCTGCATATTTACCAGCCTCCGACATCGCGGACCCAGTCTTCGTCCGCCCGTTTCCTTTCATCCCATTTTGGTTTCTCTTCTGTTTCCATTTTCATCACCTTTCCCTTCCCCGGCTACTCCCGTAGGGGAAGTTTTAAGCGAGCTTCACTCCGAAGCCCGCAAATTTCATTTAAAGGGCTGAAAGGAGGGAAGCGAGCAAACTTCCCCGCCAGTAGTAGAAATAGGCCGCTCGTTCGGTGCGAGCTATTATTCGTTTAGGCGCAAGCCGGCCCTGAGCGGAGGCGAAAATGCACATTATTGCTTTCGGTGCGCCAGCACCGAACCCCCGCCGGGGCTTGAGCATTAAGTGCTTTTCGCTGGAGCGAGGGGAAAACGATTAATGCGAGCACGCCGCAAGGCGAGAATGAGCGGCTAGTAATATTATATCAATCCAACCGCCAACTGAAGCAACGTTTGTATCAGTGCGTCGTTCTGTTGCTTCGCCTGACCCTCTAATGCTAAGGATTGCCCCATCAACTCTAAGTTGGATTGAATCCCATAAGTTGTTGATTTGAGGTCTCCTTTCGTGGTTATTATAAAATTTATTTGTTGCACGCTATTGACCCCTTGAGAATCAAAGTAGGCTTTATTTTGACTAATGAAAGTCTGAAAATTGGTTAAGTGGGTCGTAGTAGTTTCCAACTTAGTAGCGTATTCCTGTGCAGATACACTATAACTCCTATAAGCAGAAGTTCTTTCTTCAGTTGTGTCCGCGGCATTCCATGCATTTCCAGAAGCCTCTAAATCCTGAGCTATCGCGTCAAGGTCTTTCGCATCTTTGAGTACGGTATCCCAGTAAGTAAGGTAATCCCGCAATCTTTGGTCATCTTGAATCTTTCCGGCCCAGTTCTGAAGACAAGTTGATTGAATTTCCTGGGTAGTGAGTGAATTGCAGAAGGAAATAGTAATCATAGGTTTAGTTTCGGCTGGTTGTTGTGTATACCCGCCAGTAGACTGTTCTGGGGTAAGATAACTACAACATCCAGAAAAAAGAAGCACGCCCATGATGAGAAGGACGAAGAGTGTTCGATTCATATGCAACATTCAATGGTTAGCCTTAAATTTCTTGCACATTTAGTAAAAGCATGAAAAAGGATACCCAAGTCTGTCCAAAGTGCGGTAAAAAAGTAAAGGCAGGAAAATTCTGCCCCGAGTGCGGTGCAAGTTTGGCAACCGCCCCCACCAGGGCAATTAGCGTATCTGCCCCAAGCGTTCCACTCGCTATCGCTGTTGTGTTGCCGGCGATTATTGCTCTCGTGGTCATAATCGGAGCCATTGCATTAGGATATTTGTTCCTATCTGGATACTTTCAGGCCCCAACAAACCTGGTGGCTGACCTTAGTTTTCCTGCAAGTGCATGCAACGAAGCGTTCACATACTCAATCGAACTGAATGATGCGAACGGTAACCCTCTAGCAAACCAACCAGTGAATATCTACGTGAATGATTCATTGTTTGAAAAACTTTCTACTGATCAGAATGGACGCATTTCATATGAAAAGAAGGTCCCTTCAGAGTGGTGTGGAAAATCAATCAACTTAACGATAGCTTACAATGGAGATTCATTCCATAAGCCTGCTTCGAGCAGTTCAGTCTCAACAATATTTATTCCAACTACGTTGCAGGTAACCGTCCCAAGTGAGGTTATTGCTAAAGAAGGGGCGAATATAACGGTCACATTAAAGAACTCAATAGACGGCAGTGTTTTGGGTAATAAACAATTGGTTGTTTCAAACTCATTAAACGAGATGGCCCGCACGGATGCGAATGGCAGGGCAGTAATCCAGATAGTATACAGTGAAGCGGGTAATAAAAACGTCAAGGTGATGTTTGGAGGAGATTCTTCTTACAGCCCATCAGAAAGCCAAACTTTTGAGATAAATGTGCTTCCCAGAACATGTGAAGACGGGACGCTCGTAGGAGATTGCTCTACAAAATCGATTGGGAGTCTCTGTAACGATAGCAAAATGCTCGTTTTTGATTGCTCCGTTTGTGGTTGTTCCTCAGGATTAGTATGCCATAAAGGAACTTGCATAACCAAAGAAGAGCAAACAACAGAATTGGTGGCTGACCTTCAGCAGAGTGTCGTCTATGTAGAACATTCCTTTGCCAGTGGGTCTGGAGTGGTAATTGCTCAGGAAGGGGGCAAAACAATTATTCTGACCAACCGCCACGTTGTTGAGGGTGCGGACAGTGTTAATGATTTATCAATCAAAACTGATGATGGGAAAAGCGCTCATGCAGATGCAATCAGAGTTGCTCCTAACGATATGGATTTCGCAGTAATATACGTAACTGGAACTTATGGGAAGTTGGTTTCCTTTAATTATTCTGAACCATACAGCAAAGGGCAAGAGGTTCTCGCTTTGGGTTCCCCCCTTGGGCTTCAGGGCAGTGTATCTGATGGGATAATCTCCAACTTTATGGAGGAATACACTGATTCCAATTACAAATATACCACGATACAGACTGACGCCGCGATAAATCCGGGTAATAGCGGCGGGGGACTCTTCCTGAAGAGTTCTGGAACTCTGATTGGTATAAACACATTCATACTCACGGATACTGAAGGTCTTAACTTTGCAATTGAATTGAAGGAACTGCAGAGATTGTCTAATTATGACAGTTGGAGTAGTTTTGTTCCCGCCCCAAAATGCGTAGATGGAACGCCCTATGGCTACTGTTCTTCCTTTGTTGGCCTTTATTGCTCTAATGGAGACCTGATTGACTATTGCCAAGAGTGTGGCTGTGATAGCGAGTATCCTAACTGTGCAACTACGGGTCCATCAGCAGGAACGTGTTTCTCTTGTAATCCAGGGTATGAGGGCTATGCAGACGGCAACTGCTGTAGAACTGGCTGGGATTATTACGGAGATGGAGTATGCTGTCCTCCTGGATATAGCGCATATGATGACGGAACTTGCTGCGCTCCGGGATATGAATACGCTACTGAAGGAATATGCTGCCCAGAAGGAACTACTTACGGGTGGGATGGGCAATGCCATTACTGATGAGGCGTTGAAATGGATTTTATGGATTTTTTAAGTAAGTTCTTTGGTGGCCCAAAGAACAAGCAAGAACCGAGTGCAGAAGAATACGAAAGAATGAAAGAACTATATGCAAGAGCAAATTCTTTTCTAAGATCTACTTGCAATGAAGAGAGCTTTAATAGTAATTCATGGAAAGAATTAGACGAGAAAACTTGCGTTAGAGACCTTAAGAAGCTACACGAACAGCATTATGCCAAATACAAGTCTTGGATTTTTTTTGAGGTGAGCTCCAAAGATGATTTTATGTATCGAGCTCTTGCACTAGGCAAGGCCGGAAATAAAGAATATGCAAAAGCTATTGAATACTGTAGCAAAGGGCTCTCCATTAATCCTACTTCAATATATTTGCTATATCTTAGGGGAAGGACCTACGGAGACCTCGGAGATTTCAATAAAGGTATAGCTGATCTTTCAAAAGCAATAAAATTACAGCCAAAAATGGCCGATTCTTACATAGAGAGAGGTTTCATATATCAAAAAATGAAGAATATAACCAAGGCAAGAAGCGACTACGAAAAAGCTAGGGAAATTGAACCCAACATCGTATTGCCACAAGGGTGGCAGAGCGTATTAATGGGCTCACCCTTAAAATAGGCTTATAGGTCGTGCGTTCCTTGGCTGCAGCCGGTCGTAGAATAAGTCTCCTTTGAAGGTGAAGTGCTGCCAGAAGTCCAGGTAGATCTTAGCGTCTTTGTCTTCGATTAGCACCACGTTTCCGCCGATTTCCCCGGCGCCGCCAAAAAGAGTGATTGAGGCCAGTGCGAATATTGGTGGGGGGGTATAAATCGGTTTTGGAAAAAACACTGAAAATCTACCCCAAGCATAATATTAATATCCCTTAGCCACATTTAGAAAACGCCCAGTATGGGCAGAGATGATAACCATGGCTAACGAAACAAAAAAGATACCCACTGGAAAACAAGAGGTAGGGCGTAAGAGTCATGAGACTCTCTCGGGGATCAGAGAGATGAAAAAGTCATATGATGGCACGCCAATGGAAGAGGCAAGAAAACCTAAAGATAAGGGAAGTAAATGATTGACAGTGTTATCGAGTTTGGCATACTCTTCTTCACTTTTGTCGGAGTACTGGTGACATTGTGGTATAGCTACGGAGCGCTTCGTAACGATGCGAAGAGCCGGAATCTTCAAATATTGATGACGACGTTCAATAAACTTCAAGAAATCGAAGCCGAGTATGATAAAAATAAGAGCGAGCCCCAGAAGAAGAAGATCGACCCCAGGTTCTTCAATACGCTGGAGCTTTTTGCATATCTTGTCAATCACAAATTCGTAGATCGCACTGCTTCCGCCTTCTTTGAAGAGGCATTTGTGGGCTGGTATAAAACTATTTTTCTGAAACATTCTCTGAAAGAGAAAGTGGATAACCCTAATAAGTTCAGCGAGATGAAATTGCTCTATTCGAAGTTGACTTCTTCAAAAAGCGCGCCTGGGCTAACAGACCGTTCTTCTCTTGCATTGGAACGCCTTACTGTCGCGGTTGCTTTTTTTACGTGCGTTCTTTCTTCAGCAGAGATTTACAATATTCTAAAAGACTGGTTGATTGCTCCTTCTGTTACCAGTATGCTTGCCGCGGTTTCTTTATTATTGACGCTCGTTCTGCTTTTAGCAGTATATGCAGCGTTTGAGATTATGCGAAGCAAAAAATAGACCCGAATGTTGGTTTCTTCATCCAGTCGCTAACCCACATCAATTGAATGGATCTTTATGAGGTTTTAACTCCACTTTGTTTTATTCTTTTAATAAGAAAATCTAAATATAAAATCGAAATTTGGAATAGATACTCGTGTTCGAGACTAGGTGTTCGTGCTCCGTGCACAGACCAATTACTCAACATCTGGTAGAGATTGTATGCGAAATCAGTTTCTATTTCAGGGCGCTTTGGATCCATGGTCTTCAAAACCCCAATATCTCTAAGTTTTTTGATATCCTCCCTTGCATTAGAAGGAATTTTGCCATTCTTATCCAGTATGTGCTTGTGTAAATTCTCAATTACGCTTCTTATGCCGGGTAGTGATAAAGGACTGCCTTGCGAATAGTTTTTTATTGCATCGCTAAAATTAATAGCTAGATCGTCTCTCCCATAATCTTTCAGATTTCTAATTATGGCTTCATACTTTTGTTCTATATCCGGCAAATACACTGTTCCTTTAATTAGTTTTCCGTTTTCATTTTTGTAGCCGTCTTCTATTAGTAACTGTCTTAATTTTTCTAGTTTATTTTTATATGCGTCACAATCCCACCCAAGGTTATATTTTGCGGTATCCGGATTACAGCTGAGATCTTCAACAATCCTATGAACGATTCGCTGATCGGATTCTTTAGTAGACATATACAACCTATTCATAACCGTTTCAGCAAACCTCTTCTTTGCAAAAGACGAACATTCATCAATAATCGCTTTTTCAACCCCAAAAGC
The DNA here is from genome assembly GCA_903828955.1 of uncultured Microcaldota archaeon. Classification (GTDB taxonomy): domain Archaea; phylum Micrarchaeota; class Micrarchaeia; order Anstonellales; family Bilamarchaeaceae; genus CAIKOA01. The sequence continues at coordinate 4,762 of CAIKOA010000035.1, read as the reverse complement.
ATCAAAATGATTTATCATACTCGGTTTTGTATATACCAAGCAGATAATATTCGCAGCTTCAAAAACAATTCTTTTATCCATATCTGAACACATATCTATTTGGACTTAGCAAATATTAAATGTTATGCGCTATTTTTTCGCTCTTCCGTTTCGGTTTCTCCATTTAACTTTCTAGTTAAGTCTTCTAAACGTTTCAACGAACGGGTATATAGCTCATCTATTCCCCTAAAATAAGATGTGTCAAGCAACAATTTTTTGTCTCCATAGTCAAGATAAACATCCCAATCAAATCCATCCTTAGTCTTCCTTTGTTTTATGACCATCATCCGATGGGCAAAATCATTTCGTACATTATGTACCTTATGCAAGTCACTTGCTAAAGAATCTATTTCGTCGCTGTTTAATATTGGGTGGTACTTCGCCGTTTTATTTAATATCTCTATTTTCAATCTCATATTCGTATCTCGGCTTTTGAGCCACGCAGCATTAACTATCAGTTTTAAGTCTTCCACAGCTTTTTTCATGTTGGGATCATCAATGACCGAATTCAAAGTTTTTAGAGGATCTATGAGCTCAACAAGCAAAGAATCTAGTGCATATTCGATGTTTATTGCATATGCAACAACGTTTCCGCGTATTTGTCGAAAACGCGCCATCTTAGGATCTAAAGGCGGTACCTTCTCATCGACATATACTGACTCCCCAGGTTGCAACTCCACCCAAAGATCTCGCGAAGTAGGCAGTTTAGGCCTTTCATTCATCAAATCAACTCGGACTAGCTATTCTCTCGTAATGTTTATTATTGCCCACGTGAGCTATCCGCCATTGCCTTTCGCTTACTAGCAGTGGGATCCCACACCCCCAAATCCTTTATATTCTCCTTTTCACATAATTGAATTCTATGCAGTACGAGTTGGAGTTCGCATGCAAGCCCACAGATAGCCCGCGCACAAACTTCAGGTTTTAGCGAACGCTTTTATTTTTTACCTTTTTTGTATCGGAATCTCTGTGTGATTTCCATCTGGTTGTAGCTGTATTATCGAAATAACTCTCAGTTTAGGATTTTTATCTTTACTGACCCAGAATTCCAACGCATCCCGGACTTGTACTGAAGCAGGTTTATCTAACCTTACCGGAACATATCTCCGTCGTTTGTATTCCACAAACTCATACGGGAGAGAAAATGATACCACTCCTTTCTGAGTAAGGTGCTCATCACTGAACTTTATTTCTGGCACTTCCTCCAACTTCATCTCTCGATTAAACAAAATACCGAATTTGAGATTATGCTCTTCCCGGTGTATGGGAGTCAAACCAATAACCAAGTGTGTTTTCCTATTTTCGACAGTTGCTGTTACATTATGACTATCTGATTCTGTTTTCTCTGTCCGCTCATTATGCGGAGTCGCATTTTTTGGGATAGCGGTTTTCGTAGTACTAGAAAGAATTTTCATGAGCATATCTCTACTATCCTTAAATGCTAATACTAACAAAGCAAAAACAAGACCAAATGTATACCCTGCCCAATCCGATTTTTGTGAATCTATAGACAATTTAAGAAAAACAAGTATTACGACAATTACCACCAAAACAACAATAAACTTGAATATGTTTTGGATTGTTAGTTTTTCTCTATAGGATATATCTGATGACAAGCCAAGCACCAACCAATCCAACAATTCCTTGTATAGGTTCTCCTACTCTTATAGAATAAACCAAAAAAGTCCATTTAAGAAGGATAGGAAACCATTTCCATTTCTTACTTTGCTCAACACCGTGCCAAGCTCTTCCATTCCCGTATAGCCCCATGGAATTAGATTCCTCATCAGCATTTTTAAAATTAGGGTATGCTTTCATATTTTCACTTCTGCTAATAATCTCGCCCTTTGCTCATAAAGTTGTCTTTTTCATAGAGTTTGTTAGCAAAGCTCACACTCCCAAATCCTTTATATTCTCCTTTTCACATAAGTGAAACTATATGCAATACGAGTTGGAGTCCGCATACAAGCCCGCAGGCGACCAGCCTCAGCAATAACTAATTAAACTCTTCCGCAACGAAAATACTTCTGGGGTGGAGAAGCTTTGCTATGGCTCAAATCCCCTCCTGCATTCTTTTCACCCTCTCCAAGATCTTGGTGTCCTGCGCCCTCTCTATGCTCGCATAAAGCTCTTCCTTCTCCGTGTGGATGTAAATCATAGTCGTCTGCAAATTCGTATGCCGCGCAAACTTGGAAGAGAGTGCCACGTTCCCGCCGTTTTTCCTGCAGAAGTTGGAAATCGCATAGTGCCGTAGCGAATGCGGAGTGAGGCGGAAGAGGGGCTTGGGATTAGGCCCGGCGCTGTATCCATAAATCTCGTCCAGCTTCGCCTTCTTCAGGTATTGATGAAATGCAACCCTCGCGGTCTGGGTGGCTATGTAAGGCGCGGTTTCCGCGCCCCTCCACCCATGCGTAAAGGAAAAAAACAGGGAGCCGCGTGCAGAGGCAATCTCCTTCTCATAGCCGGAAATATATCGCAGGACCACCTCAAAGAACTTCTCTGGAATCAGGAGATAGTCCGTCTTGCCGCTTTTCTCGGTAAAGATGCGCAGCTCGCGCGTTTTCAGGTTGATATCCTTGACATTGACCCTCACCGCCTCCCCAATGCGAAGGCCGATAATCGCTTGAAAGGAAAAGAGCAGGTGCGCCTTGGGGTCCTCTATAACCCCAAAAAATCGCTCCAGTTCGTCCTCAGTGAAGGCTTTGTTCATTGAGCCGTATTTAGGCCTTCTTGAACGCAGGAAGCGCCTTTTGCGGGCTTCCGAGAGGACGGTTATGGCTTTTACCAGGTTCCACTTGGTAAGGTAGCGGCCAAAATACTCCAGCTCCTCCTTTAGCTCGGGCCACCTCCTGCTAAGGGATTTGGAGATTTCCTTTGCCGCCCTGGCCGAGTTTTCTTCACAGCGTGCCGGAGGCTGGGGACCCGATGCGGGAAACCCGTTCTTTTCACTTCGGGAAACTGGAAACTGTGAACCGGAAACCAGGAGGCTAATCTCAGCGGGCCCATTTTCCTGTTTTTAATTACTCATATAAAGTTTGCGAAAGTAAGCCTCCATTGGAGTGGGGATCGAATGTGCGCATCCGGAAAGAAAATGAATGAGAAGGAAGTATTCCAGGCTTGCATGTGCCCGGCGTGCCCTTCATGGGTGAATTGCGGGGAGCAGGGCGCGTTTTGCCTTCCGAAAGTGGGCAAGAGCAAATGCATAAAGGCGGAGAAGGGATGCATCTGCGCAGGGTGCATGGTATACAAGATGTTCGGGCTCAGGAATACATTCTATTGCACGCGCGGCTCGGAAGAAGAGCAAAAAACCGGGAAGTAGCATATTCTGAATAACACGAAATACCTTAAAAGATAACTTTATATATTATTCGCGGCAAAGTGATTCCATATGCCGATGCTTACTCCCAGGATAATTCGCGGCAGATTCGCGCAAACCAAAGTCCAGCGGGAGCCTGACGGGAGGAATATCCTGCTCGGGCTTCCGAAAAGGGAAGCCGGAGAGCTTGAGGCGGCTGCCTCAATTCTTGCTTCAAGGGACTGCAGGAAGTGCGCAAAGTGCTGCTCAGGGGGGTTCGGCTTCACAAAAAGAGACCCGAACTATGAGGAGATAATGGGAGGAATCAAAAAAGACGGGAACAAATTTATTGTAGAGAAACACGGTGGGGTATTTTCAAGAAATAGAATCTTCGAGGTTTTTATTCCCATCGGAAGGATGGCATGCGGTTTCCTTGAGGGGGAGAACCAGGCATACTCCCAACTCGAGTTTGCCGAAGGGCTTGCATACCATGAAGACGGGGCTGTTTTCGGGTGCGGGCTCTACGAGGGCAGGCCTTCGGTTTGCAAATCCTACCCATTTGTATGGGAACTTTTTGAGCCGGAATACTGGAGAAGGGGGGCGGACAATGCGCTTGTTGCATTGGACCCTTCCTGCCCTGCGATATGGGAAGCTGCGAACAAAGGAATAGGCTATTTTACAGGAAAGGAAATTGCAGTGCTTGGAAAAGAAGGGGAAAACGTCCCGGATACGCTCCTTGGCTCTTTTGCAAAATCGCTTGTGGAGATTTTCAGAAGGCTGGATGGGGAAGGGAAGCGGGGAAGGATTTTCATTGATGAGAAGGGGGAAGAGATTTATCCCTTTGATTTCCCTTCGGTAATCCATTCGCTGCGGGACTACTGAGTTTAGGATTTCTGGGGAATTGTGCTGCTTATAGGGGCTGAAGAATTCCTTGCTCTCGGGGGGATTGAAGAGCGCCTCTGCAATTCGTCTTCTGCTTTTGTGATTACCCTCATCTCCAGGGATTCCAAGTCCTTCTTTAATTTCTCGAATGCCTGGCCGTGGATTCCCTTTGAGTGCTGGTCCTTCAGGAATGACTGCCTTGCCTTGTATTCCCCCTGGTAGAAATCCCACCTGTTCCTTGCGTGGTTGAAGAGGATGGAAAGGAGGAGGGTTGTGGGCTCGTTCGCCTTATCCGTTGCGGAAAAATCATATTTTGAAAGGCAGAGGTAAATGAACGGGATTGCCTCCTCTTCGCTTGAGATTTCGCGCACCAGCTGCCTCCCTGCGCGCGGATCGTCTAGGAAGAATAAAAGCGCTCGCTAAAAGCTGAAGTTTGTGCGCGGGCTATCTGCGGGCTAAAGCCCGCAGTATTTTCGCCCGCGCTAATTAAGAAATTCGGTAATCTGCTTCTGCCCGGCTTCGGGATTTATGAGTTTCTCGTGGTGG
>CAIKOA010000034.1 GCA_903828955.1 uncultured Microcaldota archaeon | reverse complement strand
TGTTCTGGTACATTAATCCAGCGTAGGCTACGGAGCTGGCTAAAATAGTGGCGCCAGCCACGATTGCCCCGATGTTCTTCAGGTTTATTCCTTTCATTTTTTCACCGTTGTTTAGCTGCCTTTCTAGGGGCCGCTTCAAACACTATTAACGGCAGCTTCTTTCTGGCCCCAAACCCCCGGAACAACCGTTCCAGGGAAACCCTCAGAGAAATGAATCCCCTGGGGTTGTAAGAGGTCTAAAGGACAATCTTTATAAAGGTTTTCGGAATGTATAAACTCCTCTTTATACTTTTTGATAAGGATTTCGGCTATAAACGAACTATGTATGGTAGATTGACGTAATTTTATTAATTATATATAAAGGAGAGAAAAGAAATGAAGTATTACGGCAAAAAGCGAAAAACTGCAAAAAGAGGCAAAAAGAAAAATAGGAAAAAGAGATTTTAACTGCCCGTTTAGTACCCGCAGCCGTAACAAACCGGGGCCATGTCCAGGCACATCCGGTAAGCCTCCCTCTGGCCTGCAAGCATGCTAAGGACTTCCGAGCGGGAATAGCGGCCCGAGTAAGCGGGGTTCGTGAGGCATTCCTTTACTCCTGCAAGGAAAAGATTGGTGAAGCCCAGTGAAGCGGCATTGTATTCCACAATGTTGCCCCTAAATGCGCTCGGATAATTTTTAATTCCAGTGGGGCAGCCGGAGTTCTGGCACATCCCCCAGTGCCCGGGGCGCCCCCAGAGCGCTTCTGCCGTGCCTTCTGTATACGAAGCCATTGCGTCGTAGTTAAAGCAGCCGGTCTCGTTGAAGTAGTTTAGTGCGATGTCCCAGCGGCTATACTCGTACGGAGAGGCTGGCGGAAAGCCCTGTATGTCGTAGAAGTTGCAGCCATAGCTCTTTGTCGAATACATCATCCAGTTCGTAGGCAGCGCCGTTGCAAAGGAAAGCCCTGCGAGCAGGAGGATTCCCAGCGTTAATGCGAATTTGTTCATGTTTACACCTGCGTTAGGTAAGGAGGGAAGGAATAAAAGGGTTGGTTTTGGGCGGAATAAGAAAAGAAAGAAAGGCGGAGGCTTATGTCGCCCACCAGTTGCACCATTCGCAGCTGTCTGTGAAATCAGCAAGGCACTCGCGGTAGCCGGTCGCCGCGTCCTGGACGTCTGCCATTATTCCCGCCTTGTTGCCGCCTGCCATATAGGCCCTTACTCCCGCCAGGAAGCGCATCTTGTAGTCAGCAGCGGCTGCATTGAATCCAAGCATGTCCTGCTTGAATCCCGCCGGAGACGGGTAGTCGCATGCATAATAGCACATGTTCCCCTCGGTGTTCCAGAGGTAGAAATACATGCTGTTGATGTCGTTCCGCATCGCGCCGCATGCCCAGTAGCTGCCCGTGGGCATCCCGATGCCGCAAGCTGCGTCATATTTGTTCACTATCCCCCGCAGATAGGCATGGCCGCCGTAGCCCGAGTCGGCATACAGGAAATTGCACCCGTATGCGTTCGATGAATACATCATCCAGTTTGGTAGCGTCCCTGCAAATGAGAGCCCCGCAAAGAGGAGGATTCCCAATGCCAACGTGAATTTGTTCATGTTTACACCTGCTTAGGCTAGGGGAAGAAGGAATAAAAAGATTTGTTTTGACGCAAAAAAATAAAAACGGAAAAATTCAACTTGTTGGATTATAACAACAGGGCACGTCCGAAAGGCAGTACAGGTAGTTCTCCTTGGCGTCCGTAATGTCATTCATGAGGGAGGTCTTATTCACGGGATTTGCTGCCAGGTATGATCTGAGCCCTGCAAGGAACTTTGCCCTGAAATCCATGGAAGCGGCCGAATATGCCAGCATGCCCTGCCTGAAGCCGGAGACATCGGTTTCCCCATAGCATCCTGCGTCGTTCCACATCCCTCCCCTTCCCCATATTGCGCCATCCATGTGCGCAAGGTCGTTGCCCATGTCCCTGCATCCGGTCCAGTAGGTGCAGCGGCTGTCGTAGTTGCCCACTATCTGCATCAGGCTGAGTGCGCCGCCAGATGGCGGGTAGCCCCCTGCGTTGTGAAGGAAATCGCACGCATATTTTGATTCAAGATATCCTATCCATTTGCATCCGTCTGCAAAGGAAAGCCCTGCGAGCAGGAGGATTCCCAGCGTTAATGCGAATTTGTTCATGTTTACACCTGCGTTAGGTAAGGAGGGAAGGAATAAAAGGGTTGGTTTCGGGCTGAAAAGAGAAAATTAAAGAAAAAAATGGAAAGGATTAGTAGCACATCCAGCAGGAGCCGTATCCTGCAGCGGCTGCAAGGCAAGCGCGGTAGTCCGCCATTGTGCCCTGCAGGTCACTCAAAATATCGCTTTTGTCTCCCGGGTTTTCGGCAAGGTATGCCCTCAGCCCCGCAAGGAAGTGTGACTTGTAGTCTGCGGCAGCCACGTTATATCCGAGTATGGATGACCTGAAGTCAGTTGTGGACATGTATGAGCTGCCATAGCATCCTGAATAAGAACACATTTGGGTATAGCTCCCGTCGTCCCATACCGCCCAGTACATCGCATCAAGGTCGTTTGCCATAGTGTTGCAGCTCCAGTAGTGACAAGAAGAAAGATTATCGTAGTTAGCTACGATGCTATACAAGCCTGGGGCGTGCCAGCCGCCTTGTGAATTGTAGTCATAGTTGCATCCGTAGCCGTTTACCGCATACATCATCCAGTTTGGTGCCATTTTTGCAAATGAGAGCCCCGCAAGCAGGAGGATTCCCAACAATATGTAAGTTTTCATTTATTCACCTTGCTTAGGCTAGGAAGGGAAGGAATAAAAAACTGCCTTATGTTTTTGGAAAAAGGAAAGAGAAAAGAAAAAAGGCTAAGCCATGCACATATTGCAGGGGCGGGTTTCTTCTTCAATGCAATCGCGGTAGCCCGCCGTTGCGTTCTGCAGGTCACGCAATATGTCGCTTTTGCCTCCGGGGTTTTCGGCAAGGTATGCCCTCAGCCCGGAGAGGAAGTAGAACTTGTAGTTGGCGGCATTCAGGTTGTATGCGAGCACTGATGACCTGAAGTCCGTTAATGATGTGCCATTTCCATCAGCCCAGCATCCTGAATAGTAGCACATTCCAGAAGTATTGCCTTCGTCCCATATTGCATAGCCCATGTTATTATAGTCATTTTCCATAGGGGTGCAGTCCCAATAGTCACACGAACCGTAATCGTTTACGATGCTCCACAGGCCCATGCTGCTGCCAAAGCCTTTGTAATTGTATTCGAAGTTGCATCCATACATGTTTACCGCATGCTTCATCCAGTTGTCCGGAGGAGATGGTTGCGCAAAGGAAAGCCCCGCAAGCAGGAGGATCCCCAGCGTTAATGCGAATTTGTTCATTTTTACACCTTCATTAGGATAAGAAGGGAATGAATAAAAGGGTTGGTTTTGGGAAAAGGGAAAAAAGAAGGAAAGAAAATTCATGGGGTAATGTCGCACATAGAGCAGGCGCCATGTTCGGAAGCGGATGCGAGGCAGTTGTGGAAATCGGCGTTTGCATCATGCAGGTCCGCCATGATGTCCGCCTTCGCACCCGGGTTGTAGGCAAGATACGCCTTCAGGCCCGCGAGGAACTTGGCCTTGTAGAACGCCGCTTCCGCATTGTAGCCTGACGTATATGACCTGAAGGTGGGTGCGTAAGGCGGGTCCCAGCATCCTGAATAGACGCAGAGGCTTCCGTCCTCGCCATCATACCAGATGTAGTAGCTCAGGTCGTTGAGGGTGTTGCTCATCGTGGTGCAGTCCCAATAGCTGCAGCTGTTCGGATAGCCGTCTGCGATGTTCCAGAGCCCGATGTCTTTCCATCCTTTGTTCATGTAGTCGAAGTTGCATCCGTAGCCGTTCACCGCATACATCATCCAGTTTTGTGTTATGGCAAAGGAAAGCCCTGCGAACAGGAGGATTCCCAATGCCAACGTGAATTTGTTCATTTTTACACCTTTAAGATTAGAGGAAGGCAAATTATATAAATTATCATGCGGGCTCGCAAATTCGTTTGGAAAACAAAAAATGAAAAGAAAAGAGATTTTAGCGGTCGTTATAGCAGTAGTCTATATCAGTGAGGCAGTACCTGTAGTTCGCCGTAGTATCCTGTAAGTCACTCAGGAGATTGCTTCTGTCTCCCGGGTTTTCGGCAAGGTATGCCCTCAGCCCCGCAAGGAACTTGGATTTGAAGTCTGTGGCATATATTGAGTACTCAATCATATTGCTCCTGAAGCCGGAAGGATCAAGCTCTTCGTAGCAGCCGTTGTCCCACATGCCCCCTTCGTTCCATAGAACACCGCCTATGCTCCCAAGGTCTTCTTCCATAGCGCCGCAGTTCCAATAGGCACAAGAGGAAGAATTATCGTAATCATATACAATTCTCATCAGACCCGTCGTGCTGCTGTGATAACCATAGGCATCGTAGAAAAGGCTGCAGGAATACCTTGCTTCCGAATAGCCCATCCAGTTCTCCTCAGTACGTGCAAAGGAAAGCCCCACCATCAGGAGGATTCCCAGCAATATGTATGTTTTCATTCTTACACCTGCTTGGGCTAAGGGGAGAAGTAATAAAAAGAATTGGTTTTTGGAAAAAGTGGAAAAAAGTAAAAAAGGAAAATGGCCCGCCTGCTAGATGCACATGTAGCAGGATCTCCCGTAAGAATCCGAAAGGCACTCGCGGTAGCCTGCCATTGCGTCCTGAAGGGCGGCTTGGAGGTCGCTCCTTTCATCGGGATTTTCAGCTAGGTATGCCCTCAATCCTGCAAGGAACTTGGCCTTCAAGTCGGAGGCCGCCAGGTTGTAGGTGAGCACGTTTGACTTGAACGCTACCGGATAGGGTGGGTCCCAGCAGCCCGAGTATGTGCACATTCCCGGGGAGCCGTCGCCCCATACCGCGTTGCCAATGTCTTTTGCATCGGTGTCCATCGAATTGCAGTCCCAGTACTCGCCGCAGCCGTAGTGCCCGGCTATCCCCCTCAGGGTGGCGTGCCCGCCGTAGTTCTCAATGGAATAGTAGTGGTAGCCGCAGCCGTAGCCATTGACCGAATACATCATCCAGTTCTGTGTTATCGCGAAGGAAAGCCCCGCGAGCAGCAGGACCCCCAGCAATATGTATGTTTTCATTCTTACACCGGAGCACATTAAGCATACAAAGTATAAAAATATTGCTACAAAGGGAGTTGCGGCATATATTATGGAAAAAAAGGAAATGTTAATGGAGATATATTCCACAATGCTTTCGGAATATGGGGGGCAGGGGTGGTGGCCCCTCAGAGGGGAATATTCCCCTGCCTTCAAGAAAAGGAGGAAAACCCCCGCGGAAAAGTTTGAGATTTGCGTTGGTGCGATACTCACCCAGAATACTGCCTGGAAGAACGTTGAGAGGGCGCTTTCCAATTTGAGGGAGGCGGGCGCACTGAATCGAAAAAGAATGGAAAAAATGAACGGGGGGGAGCTTGCCGCGCTCATAACGCCTGCAGGGTATTACAATTTGAAAGCACGGAAATTGAAGGAGTTTTTGGAATACTCCGGGCCGATTGAACGGAATTCAATGCTCAGGATATGGGGCTGCGGGCCGGAAACGATTGATTCGATTCTTCTTTATGCATACGATAAACCTGTGTTCGTAGTGGATGCTTACACGAAGCGGATTTTCTCAAGGGTTGGGCTTTGCAGCGAGAAGGCGGAATATGGAAAGTTGCAGGAGCTCTTCCATAGGAATTTGGAAAAGGATCCAAAAATATTCAACGAATATCATGCGCTCCTGGTGGAGCACGCAAAGCGGTTCTGCAGGAAAACCCCGGTTTGCGCTGGCTGCCCATTAGGGGGTATTTGCAAAAAAGCGGGAAACGCAATAAAGAAAACAATAAAAACAAGAAGAAAGTAAATAAATAAGGTAAGAAAATGGGTGACGCTGAAATAGTCCCTGAGCGCGCAAAACGGGTTGCGATAGTCGGGGATTCGATAGTGGGCTTCCAAAGCGGATACTATGCGCGCAAGCTGAATGAATACGGGCTTGGCGCAAAGTTTGACCAGTTCGGAGAGAGCGGGGAATCCACTGACGCGATGAGGCGGAGGCTCCCGGGGATAGTCGGCTCTGGAAAATACAGCGAACTCATAATTGCAGAAGGAGTCAACGACCTCGCAAAAAGAGGGGGGGGAAGCGAAGAGAACTGGAAGAAGAACCTCTCGGACTCTGAAAAAAACATGCGGGAAATGATAACGGTTGCAAAAAGAAACGGAATTGAAAGAATCCTGATTGTGGAAGTGGCGCCCTGGGGCGGTTCTGATAGCTCAAACGCATTGAAAGAGAAACGCACCCTTGAATACAACACGATGCTTGCAAAGGTTGCGAAGGAAACCGGGGCGGTGCTCATTCCAGTGTATGAAAGCATGGAAGGGGAAAAAGGAAGGCTCTTAGAGCGGTTTACATGGCGCAGGAAAGACGGGGAGAGGGAATGGCTCCACCCCGGGGAGAGGGGGCTGGAAATGATAGCAAAAAGGATAGCGGAATCCGGATACAAATACCAGCTCATGAACAAGGTACTGAATGAGGGATACCAATACGAAAAATCCGCAGATTACAAGGCAAGGCTAAAGGGAACGCAGGCCCCATCAAGGATTGCGTCAAGATACTGAATTATTTTTTCTTCCTTCGTTTTTTTGAATTTTTGCTGGAGCGCTTGCGAAGATTCTTTTTCCTGGCTGTTTTTTTCTTCTTCCCCTTCTTTTTGTGGTTTGAATCCGGCTTCCCTGTCCTTTCTTCCAGGTATATTTCCCAGCTCACATTGTCGAGCGCGTCTATTTCCCCGGTTATGTACTCGTAAAGCCTTTGCGCGGACTCTTCGGAAGTCCTTCCAGTAGTGTCCAACTCAACTATTTTGCAATCGTAATTTTTCTCAGAAAGCTGGTAGCAGTAGTCGAGGAGTTCGGCCATTATGTTTTCGTCTATTTTCTCCCTGTAGTATCCCCTTTTCTTCATCCGTTTTTCCAGCTCCTTTGGATTTGTGCGGACCACCACTACGAGGTCTGCGGGGCAGGGCATTTCGCAGCCAAGGTGCCCTTCGTAAATCACGTCTTCCTTCTCAATGAGGCGGGGGCTTAAGTAAGTATACAGTTTGGGGAGGCTTACGATTTTTTCATGCCTTGTGCTCGTTTTCACCGCATGCGCGGCTTCTGCCGCTTCTGAAATTAGGATTAGTTCCCATCCTGTGAGCCTTGCGAGCTCCTTTGCGATTTCGCTTTTTCCTGCTCCGGGCGTTCCGGTTATCAGTATTCTCATCTGGAGTCCCCCTCAATACTGCCTCGCGGCATAAAGATAAATATGCGCCTCCCTTCCGCAAGCAATGCATTTCTTGCCTTTTGGCTTTTCCTTTGCCCCGTATAAGGAACCGCGCATGTTGCCTCCGCAGGCTTCCTTTACCTTTTCTGCGCACTCTTTTCCTTCCATCTGGTCGCTGCAGAACGGGACGCGCACGAAGCCGCCTCCTTTTTCAAGCGCCTTGGAAAGTTCATCCATTGATTCCGCTTCCTTCTGCAGGGAGGAAAACCATTTGTCCGCTTTTTCAATGAGGGATTTGTTGAATTCGTCTCCGATTTCTTCTATGCGGGAAGAAAGCTTGTCGAATGGAACCTGCTCCTTTGCGCGCGTATCCCTGCGCACAACGACCGCTTTGCCGGAATCGATATCCCTCTCCCCGATCTCTATGCGAAGCGGGGTTCCGTGCATCTCCCAGTAATTGTATTTGAAGCCGGGCGTATTTTCGCTTGCGTCCATTTTCACGCGGAATTTTTTCGAGAGCTTCTTTTCTATTTCGCGTGCAAAGGAAAGGACTTTTTCCGCGTTTTCCTTCTTCACGATCGGAACGATCACTATTTGCGTATTCGCAAGGTGGAAGGGAAGGATTACTCCCTTGTTGTCCCCGTGCGTTGCGACTATTGCGGAATAAATTCTCGAAATTGCGGGCCCATAGCAGGTCTGATGGCAGAGCTTTTCCTGCCCGTCCTCGTCCATGTATTTTACCCCGAAGGGCTTTGCGAAATTGGTTCCTAGCATGTGCGTGGAGGGAAGCTGGAGGGTTTTCCCATCGGGAAGAAGGGTATCCGCTGCATAGGTATCCACCGCTCCTGCGAACTTGTCCCATTGGGGGCGCCTGAAGAAAATGAACGGGACTCCAAAGGAATTGTGTATTATTTCTTCCGTCATCTCCATGTCTTCCTGCACCTGCGCAAGCGCTTCTTTTTCTGTTGCGAAAACGTCGTGCGCCTCTATCCAGTAGAATTCCCTGCTGCGGATGAAGGGCTTGGTCGCTTTTGTTTCATATCTCCAGACCTGGCAGGACTGGTAGATTTTGAGCGGAAGGTCGCTTTTTCCATTAATCCAGAGCGCATAAAGGGGATACATTGCGGTTTCCGAAGTCGGGCGCATCAGCATTTTCTCTTCGAGCTTATTGTTGCCTGCCTCAGTAACCCAGAAAACTTCGGGCGCGAATCCTTCAACGTGCTCCTTTTCAACCTGCAAATTCTTTTCGGAAATGAGCGCGGGGAAGTAGGCTTTCCTGTGCCCGCGCGCTTCGAGTGCATCCTCGTAAATCCTGTACATGCGGCTTATTACATCCGCTGCGTTCGGCATGATTACGATGAAGCCTTTCAGGTTGTAGCGGAGGTCGCAGAGCTTCGCGTCCTGTATAATTGTATTGTACCAGTCTGAGAAATTCTCCTTTGGAATGTCCATACGAAAAACCTGATGGAATGATAAGCAGGCGGGAATTTAAAGCATTTTCCCTGCGGAAGGGGAAGAAATTTTCAATCAGAGCGAATAGAACAATTCCGATTCCTTCAGCATCTGCATCCTCTTCTGGAAGCGCGAGTCCTTGCGGGAATCGTACCGCTCGTAGTGGTTGCGGAGGACGGTGAGCACCCTGGAGAGGTTTTCTTCGCTTAAGATGATGCCGAGCGATTTGATCTCCTCGTCCGTGAGGGGATTCGCGGAAGTGTATGCGGAAAGGAACTCCCTTGCGCGCTCCCTGATGTCCGCGCCCAGATCCTCTTTCCCTTCCATGTGCTCCCCGTATGCGCGCGAGAGCCTGTGCATCGCAAACGCGACCTCCCGCGCCCTCTGCGAATACTTGATGGATTCGAAATCCAGGATTGCGAGCAGGCCCTTGGATTGCGAAGAGAAAATGAGGTTGTGCGGATGCACGTTTAAGTGGATTTCCTGCATCGGGAGCGCGTGCATTTTCGCGGATCCGGTTTCGTCCACCTTTTCAAAGAGGAGGTCCAGCTCCGCGGCCACCTGCGCATCGAACTCGTCCCTGCTGCCGCGCCTGCGCACCGATTTCAGGAGGGCTTTGGCAGACCCGTGGTCGTACTGGACACGGTAGCCCATGCCCTGGCATATCTCGTCACGGCGGGGGATTGTGGAAAGGATCTGGTCGAGCAGCGCGAGGTTGATTGCCGCCGCGCGAAGCTCCTTCCTGGAGCCGTCAAAATGCTCGCCTCCAAGAAAATTGTAGAGCGAAACGATGCGTGAAACCCCGTAGAAATTCTGCTTCCGCTGCGTGGATATCACGTGGGGGACCCTTGCGCCGCGCCCCTCGCAAAAGAGGATGCATTTGTTTGCAAGGTCGCGCAGGTAAGGCTTGTCCATCTTGGCTTCCTTGAGTAGAAAGGCCTTGCCTCCCGACTCGACGCGGTAGTTCCTGGTCGAGGAGCCCTCGCCCTGCGCAACGCGCATTATGCTTTCCGTGGTCGGGATTCCCCAGCCGAACCTCAGGACCTTCTCCAGGAACTGCCTCTTGCTGCCCCTGATTTTTGAATACTGGATGCCCACGGACCCGTGGTTGTATTGATTGAAAGAAGTGAACCTGGCATCTGAAGACATCAATGGGTATTTATCCAGGATAGGGTTTATAAAATACATTCAAAAACAGGATGTACCACTTGTGGAAGGGGCTGCGGTGCAACTTTATAAATTTTATTCCCTTATTCCTGCGCATGGGAGCAACTTATTCCGTTAATGTGGAGAAAGTGAGGAAGATACAGAAAGCCATCAATGCGGCGATTTTTGCCGGAAACAAGAAGGCGCTTATCGGGCATTATGCGGGCATAATCCCATTCAAGGGCTCGAAGCTTGCGATGCACACCGACGGAGTGGGAACGAAGGTTCTTGTTGCGGATGAACTCGGAATTTACAATACTGTAGGAATTGATGCGATTGCAATGAATGTAAACGATATTATTTGCATTGGCGCGCGTCCTCTAGCGGGCGTGGATTATCTTGCGGTTGCGAATGAAGATGAATATCTTATTTCCGAAGTGATGAAAGGGTTAGTGAAGGGCGCAAAGGAATCGGAGATTATGATTGTGGGCGGAGAAACCGCAATCATGAAGGACCTTATTCACGGGATAAACCGGCCTTTCGACCTTGCGTTTACTGCACTAGGGGTTGTGGAAAAATATACAACCGGCTCTGCAATCAAGAATGGGGATTCACTCATTAGTTTGGAAAGTTCCGGAATCCACTCGAACGGATACACGCTTGCAAGGAAAGTTTTGAGCGTGAAGAAATGGGGGAAGAAAATGCTCACGCCCACCCGCATTTATGTGAAGCCGGTGATGGAGATGCTGCACAAATGCGACGTGCACGGGCTTGCGCACATCACCGGAGGCGCGTTTTCCAAATTGACGAGGCTGAATAAGAGATTGGGGTTCTTCATAGACAACCCGGTGAAGCCTGCGCCGATTTTCAATGCGCTCTGGGATGCGGTTGAGGATGAGACCAATATGTACCGCACCTTCAACATGGGAACAGGAATGGTTGTGGTGGTTCCCGCGCGCGAAGAGAATGATGTTTTGAAAATTTCGAAAAAATACGGAGTGCGCGCACAAGTGATCGGGAGCGTAATAAAGGAGCCCGGGGTTTACCTTGGGGACGGAGTTAGATTGGACTACAAGGTGTGATTGGTTGACGATAAACAAATTGAGCGAATTGCTCAAGAAGATGAATCCTGTTTTGAACAAAGGGAAATATTTCATTGCTTCAATGCCTGAATCCCAAATGATGGTTCTGGCAGGCTACCTGGATTATGTTATTGCGATTTATCGGGAAAAGGAAGGGCTTACAGTTGTTTTTTCAGAAGAGACAAAGAACGAGATGAAGGAACTTTCAGAAGCTGAAATTGCGGGGCCATTTGCGCTGATAACGCTTAATGTGCATTCAGACCTTCTTGCAGTGGGATTTCTCGCGAAGATGACTGCTGCGCTTGCAAAAGAAAAAATAAGCGTGAACGCATTCTCTGCGTATTACCACGACCACCTGCTCGTGCCGTATGAAAGAAAAAAGGATGCAATGGCTGCGTTGAAGAAGCTCACGAAATAAAAAAAGAGATTATTTCTTATTTTTTGAATCCTTTTTCGGTTCCTTCACGATCTCTTCGGTTTTTATTTCGCCTTTCCGGGTTATCTCGTTCCCTTTCCCATTGCGCGGAGGGCGCGCCATGTCCGGGCTCCCTGGGCTGAGGCTTATTGAGCAGTTGAGGCCTCCTGCGGGTTTTGGTTTCCTGTTCATTGCTATTATTGTCTCTAATCCGTGCAAATTAATCACCGGAACTGAGTGTGGATATCCCCCTATTTATATTTTCTTGAAAGAAATATTCCTTTTGGAATATTGCAAACCGGACCTGCGAGCATTTAAAAATTCCCAATCCATAGAAATATTATGAAGAAAAGGGGCGGGGATTGGCTTCTGGGCCTGTTTTTTATCACCGTAGTGATAGCCCTCGCAATGAATTACACCGCAACGAACGCCTGCCCAAAATCCTGCGATGACGGCAACCCTTGCACCCTGGATGTTTGCGGGGCGCAAACGCAGAACAAATGCGTTTACAAGCCGCTCGATGGCGAGATGGGCTCCTGCAGCGGGGAAGAGAAGGGGTGCCTTGACAAAAAATGCAGCCTTGGCGCATGCGTGGAAAACAAGGTGCGCGCCTGCGATTATGAAATAAGCTGCAAAATCCCGCAGCTGGTAAGCCCCCCTTACGAATATTACAAGCTCGGCAAGGGAAGGCCGGCATTCAGCTGCACTGTCACGAACGATGACAATATTTCCGGGAAAATCACGCTCTCCGCGCAGCTGGAAGGGTACTCGGCCCAGGCGGGGAAAACCGTGGTGGTCGCCCCGGGCGAAAGCGAGGAGGTCGGGATGGGCCTCGTTTACTCCGATGCGTTCTACCAGATTGAGGAAAGCAAATTTGCAAAGATGGATGTTGAGGCAAAAAACTCAAACGAGGCCATCTATTCGGATTCGAAAACGGTGCAGCTGCAGAAGGCGACCGTATATTCGCCCCCGAAGGGGGAGGAGGATCTCATCGCCGCATGGGTGACCTACAACGACCCGTGCATAGAGCAATTCATCTCGCAGGCAAAGAAGTTCGCCCCTGACGGGGAATTCCGCGCATACCAGCGTGACAACGAGGGGGTCAAGGAGGAGCTTGCTGCGGTCTTCTACGCATTGCGCTACGAGAACGTCTCTTATGTCTCGAGCGTCTTCTCCACAACGGATGCGGGCAGTGCCGTATACAACCAGGACATCCGCCTCCCCTACCAGTCCCTCAAATACAAGCAGATGAACTGCGTAGAGGGCGCGGTCCTTTATGCCGCAATATTGGAAAAGCTGGAATATGAGACCGCGGTTGCTTTCATGCCCGGGCATGCGTTCGTCCTGGTCCGCAGCAAGAACGGGGGGTGGGGCTCTCTTTTCTTCGGAGGGCTGATGGACGACTGGGACAACAACTGGATCGCGATAGAGACCACGGACACCGATGACAAAAACGTGAATTTTGAGAGCGCCGTGAGGAAGGGCACGCAATACCTAAACAGCGGGGCGCAGATAATAGACGTGCACAGTGCGTTCCAATCGGGCGTTGTGCCCATGCCGGTCGGGGAGCATGAATGCAACATCGCAGACCTTAGCGCAGAGGCAGCGGAATACAATAAAAAGCAGGGAAATCCGTAATCTATATATACTTCACTTCTGATGCTTCCCCATGCCTTCAAGGGTGGAGAAGCTTGCCAGGGACATAAAGGCGCTCAGGATACAGGGGGCGCGCAACATTGCAAAATCCGCGGTGCTTGGCCTAAATTATGCCATTTCGGATTCAAAAGCCAAGAATATAGATGGGTTGAAGGCGGACATGATTAAGGCGGTGTTCGCGCTTTCCGCGGCACGGCCAACCGAGCCGATGCTCAGGAACTACCTCGGGAAATCAATTGCATTTGCCGGGGCAGAGGCATCCAGCCTAAGGATTGGGGACGTTGCAAAATTCAGGAGGCTCGTGAGCGAAAAAAACCTCCAGATGGTTAAGGAGATGGATGAGGACCTTGAAAAACTGAAAAGGCACGGCTCTGCGCTAATTTCGGACGGGATGACAATCGTTACGCACTGCCACTCGAGCACAGTCACCGGAGTCATTATTTCCGCGCATAAGCAGGGCAAAAAACTTGAGGTGTTTGCATGCGAAACAAGGCCGCGCTTCCAGGGGAGGATTACTGCGGCGGAGCTTGCAAAGGCCGGAGTGAACGTAACGCTTTCTGTGGACATGGCCGCGGACAGGCACCTGAAAAAAGCGGACCTTGTGCTGGTTGGGGCGGATGCGATTACCGCTACCGGGGACTTAATCAATAAGGTGGGCACTTCGGGGCTTGCGCACCTTGCGCATCTTCATGATGTCTCGTTTTTCTCGTGCGCTGAAACCTATAAATACGACCCGCTAACAAGATACGGTGTGCGGGAAAAGATTGAGGAGCGCGGCCCGGAGGAGGTATGGGATGCTCCTGCAAGGAGGGTAAAAATCACGAACCCTGCGTTCGATGCGACTGCGGCGCGCTATATAGACGGATACATTACTGAAGTGGGAATAGTGCCGCCATCTGCAATTGCGGAAGCGGCAATGAAGAAGATAAGAGGTGGAAATTATGCCGAACAATAAAAATAATGGGGAAATACTCAGCCAGGAAGAAACCGAGAAGAGGAAGAGGAAGATAGCGTTCTGGGAGCACAAGAAATACATCTGCCTGGTGAAGAGAATCGACATAAAGACCGGCAAGAACATCATTGTGCTGAATACGGATGAGGCAAAGGAGAATGACATTTATGGCGGTTACAGGGTTGTCCTCAAGCACCACGACAAGGAACTGATTTCAATAGTAGACCTGAGCTCCGAAATGGTGAAGAAGGGGGAAATCGGGATTTTCGGGGATGTTGGGGAAGCCCTTGGCGCAAAGGACGGAGACATAGTCCAGGTCCAGCAAATGGAGCGGCCTGCAAGCAATGAATACATAAGAAGGAAACTGGATGGGGAGGGGCTGAGCGAGAACCAGATAAAAACGATAATCACGGACCTTATGATGAACAGGCTTTCGGAAGCCGAGCTCTCCGCGCTCATTACTGCGGTATATATCCGGGGAATGGGGGAAGACGAAACGGTTGCGTTCACAAACTCAATTGTTGATTCCGGGGAAACGCTGACCCTTGGGGTTGAGCCCATTGCAGACAAGCACTGCATAGGCGGGGTTGCTGGAAACAGGACGACGATGGTGATTGTGCCTCTGCTCGCGGCTTCCGGGATATACATTCCGAAAACATCCTCGCGCTCAATCACTTCCGCGGCAGGGACTGCGGACACCATGGAGGTTCTTGCCCCGGTGGATTTCAGCATAGCGGAACTCAAGGAGGTCGTGATGAAGGCAAAGGGCGCAATGGTCTGGGGAGGCGGGATGAATATCGCTGCTGCTGACGACAAAATGATAAAGATAAGGCAGCCTTTGAGCCTGGACCCGCGTGGGCTGCTGCTTGCGTCCATTCTTGCAAAGAAAAAGGCGGTGGGGGCAAAATACGTTGCAATCGACATCCCGATTGGCAGGGGCGCAAAGGTTCTTGACATGGAAAGGGCGGAACTGCTCGGGCAGGATTTCATCAAGATCGGAAAAAGGCTCGGCATGACGGTGGAAACCCTTATTACAGATGGATCGGAGCCGGTCGGAAACGGCATAGGGTGCGGCCTTGAATGCAAGGACGTGTTCGAAGTGCTGGAGGGCAAAGGCCCGGATGATTTGCGGAACAAGAGCTGCCTGATTGCAGGGAAGATACTTGAACTTGTGGGGAAAGTTGCAGAAGGCGACGGAATCGATGTTGCCGAGCACATGCTCCAGAATGGGAAGGCGATGGAGAAGATGAGGGAGATAATTGAATTGCAGGGGGGAAACCCGAAGGTCAAGATAGATGACCTTCCCATCGGCCAGTACAAGTACACCGTGAAAGCAGAGAAGGACGGGAAGATAAGCCACATCGACAACAAGGGGATGAACAAGATCGCAAAGGCGGCCGGCTCTCCACGCGACAAGGGCGCAGGGGTTTACCTTTACCGGGTAAAGGGCGAGAAGGTAAAGACGGGGGACGTGCTCTTTGACATTTACGCAGAGAGCGAGGCAAAGCTTGAGTTTGCGATTAAAGGCCTCGAGGTATGGGAGCCGATAGAGCTGGAGAAGTTCCTGCTCAGCACGCTGCGGTAAGCCAATCCATTTTAAAACTTTTATTATCTTCTTTATTTCTTGACCCTCCATAGCTCAGTGGTAGAGCGGTCGGCTGTAGCTTGAATACTACTAAAAGTAGAAACCGACAGGTCGTGTGTTCAAATCACACTGGGGGGAATGAGGTTTTATACGGGGGAAATGGCTACTTTTTTAAATGGTGGAGATGAAGATGGAAGCCATGAGAAATTTGCTCTTGATTCTTTTGCTCTTTTCAGCTATATATGCAGTTGAAATAGTAGATTATTATGGGGCGGGATGCCCGCACTGCGCGCGCACCGCGGAAATGTTTTCCACATTGAAAAATGAATATAATTTTACCCTTGTTGAGAAGGAGGTCCGCAGCGACCCTGCGAACCTGGAGGAAATGTTCGCGGTCTACCGGCAGTTCGGGCAGGATCCGAATACCGGCGGGATACCTACTGTAGTAATTGACAACAAGACAATGATTGTCGGAGAGATGACGGAAGACAAATGGAGGCAGCTTCTGGACGACTGCTCCGCGGGAAAATGCCCTGCGGGGATGTTTACGCAGGAAACCCTCTACTCTGGCGGCGTAACGCCCAATCAGGATGTGCTCAAGAACCTCACGATCTGGGGCCTTGTTGCGGCTGCGATCGTGGACTCCATAAACCCCTGCACGATTGCGATAATGGCGATGCTCCTCGGGATGGTCCTGATTTCCGATGGAAGGAAGAAGATGCTCGTTTCGGGCCTGTTGTTTATTTCGATTGTTTTTGTGTGCTATTTGACGATGGGTTTTGGAATCCTCAAAGTGATGGATAATCCTGCGCTCACGAACATATTCTATATTCTTACCACTTTCGGGATGCTGGTAATTGCCGCACTCGAGATAAGGGCGTACTTTGATTATAAGCCGGGCTTCATGGCGATAGAGATGCCAAACTTCCTGCGCCCGCATGCAAAGACAGTGATTGAGAAGGCGACTTCTTTGCCGGGGATTGCGGCTGCGGCGTTGTTCTGCTCATTGTTTTTGCTTCCCTGCTCATCCGGGCCTTATTTGGCGGTGCTTGCGATAATTGCAAAGGGCGCGACTGCAGAATACATCGGCTACCTGATATTGTACAACATTATATTCATACTGCCGATGTTGATTGTGACCCTTGCGATTTACTTCGGGTATACAACGGTCGAGAACGTGGGCGAGGCAAAGGACAGGTACATACGGCAGATCCACCTTGTTTCAGGAATAATCTTGTTCCTGCTGTTCGTGTACATGGCGCACGCGATGCTCAATTTGTTCTGAATGCGGTGCAGGTGGCTTTTTTAATATTTCTTTAAATAAATAGACCTACAAGTTCTTCAGAACTTAAAATGCCTTGATAGTGTAGTGGTCCAGCATTTCGGCCTGTCGAGCCGGCGACCCGGGTTCGAATCCCGGTCAAGGCGATAGGGTTAAAGTTCGCTTTGTCTCTTTTTCACTTGCACTCCTTGCAAAAAGGTTCTTTCTTTGTGGTCTTGCAGGGTTCTCCGCAACTGTGGCAATATTTTTCCTGATAATTGGGATTCTTGTATTTGCTCCACTCCCGGTAGTGTTTATCACAAAGCGGAGCATCCTCATTTAATTTTATTTCCTCTCCACAACGTATGCAATATCCAATATCTTCCCCTAATATCGCACCCACAGCATCCGCAATCTTATCCAATAAACTCATTTCTTTTTTCGTATAATTCGGAAAATGATCCTCACGCAATTCATCTTCATCTTCTACGTTTTCCTCTTTAAAGAAAATGAATCCGTTCTCGCAAAACCCGAACTTCATAAGATTATTCTCGTGCTTCGTAAAATTCTTCTCATTTTCGTGGTATGTGTATAAGCTGTCCACAACGATATGGAATAGCCATTCGTTCACCGCTTCCTGCCCGCCGAATCTCTTAGCAACTTCATCTCGGGTTGCTTTAGTATAGACATGGTTCTTGGTCCTGTGGTCTATCCCAATATGCTCTTGGTTTTCATCTATCCACATGTGCAGGTCCGTATAATATTTCCCTGTTCGCTTATGGCTTATGGCTTGGTGAAACTTGAGGTCCGGCATAACACATCCCGATATCAGCTACTAACACCAATTTCTTAATACCTACTTTGGCTCTCATGCTGGCCCTTGTTACTCTTAAGTTTTTTGTTATAAAAAGAGGGTTTTGAGAATGAGGGCGTTTATATCGTAGAAAAAAATAATCCGAACTTTTAGGAGTTAGCTCAGTCAAGGCGCTTCTTATTTTTCTGCAAACCGTTCGGGTTTATAAAAATTGCATGCGATATATGGATTATGCTTATTATCGTGTGTGGGCTTCCGGGAACAGGCAAGAGCACGCTTGCGCAGGCGTTAGCCGCAAAACTTGACGGAGAGCACGTCAGCAGCGACATCATCCGCAAAAAGATGCTGGAAGAGCGCACATATTCCGAGCAGGAGAAATACCGCGTCTATGAACGCATGGTGCACGAGGCGGAAATTCTTCTGCGCGGCGGAAAGAGTGTGATTGCGGACGCAACTTTCTATAGAAAGAGAACGAGGCAGCAGATGCTGGATGCAGCGCGCAGGAGCGGGAAGAAAGTGCTCATTGTTGAATGCGTGCTTGATGAGGAAACGATAGAAGAGAGGATGGAAATACGGAGAGTCGGAAGGGAAAGCGAGAGCGAGGCGGATTTCTCGGTCTATTTGAAAGTGAAGGCGCTCTTTGAGCCGATTTCGGAAGAGCACTTAATCATAGATACCGGGCTCACGATTCCGGAACAAGTAAAACTTGTATTGCAGGCTGGGATGGGGATGTCTTCCTGGAAAAAGGAGGACCTTCTTCTTCCAACCGCTTACCCGGAAGGAGACGGGGAGGTGGAGGTTGCGGAAACGCACATCTCATGGGTATTCCTTGCAGGGGATTACGCTTACAAGATAAAGAAGCCGGTGAAATTCTCTTTCCTTGATTTTTCCACAATCCAGAAAAGGAGGGAGATGTGCGAGGAAGAGATTCGCCTCAATAGGAGGCTTTCACCGGAAATATACCTTGGGGTTGTGCCGCTTCTCAAGAAAGGGGAGAATGTTTTCTTTGGAAGGGACGAGGAAGAGCTCCCGGAAGGGGCTGAAGCGGAGGCGCAGGACGGGAACATAGTTGAGTATGCGGTGAAGATGAAGAGAATTCCACAGGAAAGGGAGATGGACGTTCTTCTTGCAGAAGGAAAAGTGGAGAAGGAAGATGTGGAAGAGCTTGCAGGGATTGTTGCGGATTTCCATTCCGCGATTCCGGTCGAGCAGGACCCGAAATACAATTCTCCGGAAATGATGAGGGAGCACATTGATGACCTCTCTTCTGTGCGCGATGTTGTTGAGAAGGCGTGCGGAATGGGTGAAAAGATAGACTTCATTTTGCATAGAAGCGCGGAATTCATAGAGAAGAACGAGGATTTCCTGCGGAGCAGGCAGGCGGACGGGATGATCAGGGAGTGCCATGGGGATTTGCATTCCGGAAACATATTCTTTGGGGAAAAGAAATTCATATTCGACTGCATTGAGTTCAGCGAGGATTTCAGGTTCATAGATGTGGCAAGCGAGATTGCGTTTATGGCAATGGACCTGGATGCGCACGCAAGGAGCGACTTGGCGGAAGTCTTCGTGAAGAGGTATTCTGCGCTCGCTGCGGACAGGGATTTGGGAAGGCTTCTTGATTTCTATAAATGCTACCGGGCTAATGTGCGCGCAAAGGTTGCGGCGCTCGGCTTCCGCCAAAAGGCAAGCGAAGAGGGGAAAGCGAGAATTGAGAAATACCTTGCTCTTGCGGAAGAATATGCGAAAAAATTCTAATTAAATTTTTATTTTAATTTCAGTGCCTAAAATGCCTCATTCCTGTGAAAACCATCGCCATCCCGTGCTCATCCGCTGCAGCAATTACCTCGTTGTCCTTGATTGAGCCCCCTGGCTGGATTACGGAGGTAACCCCTCTTTTTGCAGCCGCATCTATTCCGTCGCGGAACGGGAAGAAGGCGTCGCTTGCCATTGCGCAGCCCTTGACTGAAGCTCCGTAAGCTTCCGCAATCTGCGCTGCAAGGCGCGCCGCATCAACTCGCTTCATCTGGCCTGCGCCAATCCCCACTGCCTGCTTGTTGCGCGCGTAGACGATTGAGTTGGATTTTACGTATTTGCAAATGACCCATGCATAGAGCATGTCTTCCATTTCCTGTTTTGTTGGCTGGCGCTTGCTCACTACTTTGAGCGCTTTGGGGTCGTAGAGCTCGTTGTCGCCATCCTGCACAAGGAGGCCGCCAAGGACGCTCCTGAACGTTGTGAATGGGGCGCGCTTTATCGGGAAATGCGTGTCTCCCATTTCGATCGCGCGCAAATTCTTCTTGGCTGCGAGGGCTGCGAGCGCCTCCTTGGAGAATGAGGGTGCGACAACCACTTCGTAGAAGCGGGAAATTATTAGTTTTGCAAAATCCTCCTCAACCCTGCGGTTTACGCTTATTATTCCTCCGAAAGCGGATTCGGAATCCACCGCCAATGCGGTTTCGTATGCCTTGGAGAGGTCCTTGTTTGTGGCGACCCCGCAGGGGTTGTTGTGCTTCACAATCACTACGGTTGGCTCCTCGAATTCCTTTGTGAGGGCGAATGCCGCGTTTATGTCGAGAATGTTATTGAACGAGAGTTCTTTTCCCTGGAGTTGCTTGGAGGTGCTGACCGAGAAGGGGGGGGCGTTCGGCTCCCGATAAAGCGCCGCATTGTGCTGGTGCGGGTTTTCCCCATAGCGCAGATCCTGCATCTTCTTGAAGGTGAGGTTGAGGTATTCGGGCGTTTTCTCCTGCGGGAAGAATTTTCTCCTGAGCCAGGATTCGATTATCGCATCGTAGTGCGAAATGTGCATGAAGGTTTCCACTGCGAGGGATTCCCTTGTTTTTTCGCCCACGGTTCCGCTTTTTGAGATCTCATCCATTATGGATTTGTAGCGGGAAGGGTTGGAGATTACAGTTACATCGTGATAGTTCTTGGCTGCTGCGCGCAGAAGTGTTGGCCCGCCAATGTCTATGTTTTCGATTGCGTCTTCAAGAGGGCAATTTGGGTTGCGGGTGGCCTCTTCAAACGGGTAGAGGTTTACTGCGACAAGGTCGATGGAGGAGATTCCGTGCTTTTCCATCTCTTCGAGATGTTTTTTATTGTCCCTTTTGGCAAGGATTCCTCCGTGGATTTTCGGGTGCAGGGTCTTCACCCTTCCGTCCATCATCTCAGGAAAGCCGGTAAAATCAGAAATTTCCGTGCATTTTATCCCCGCATCTTTCAGGGCCTTGGAAGTGCCTCCGCTAGAGAGGATTTCAAATCCGTGCTCGGAAAGGAAACGGGCGAATTCTATAATTCCGTCTTTATTGTAAACACTTAGCAGTGCCAGCCGCTTTTGCATACAGAACCCGTTTATGTATTATGAAAAAGAGCGGTTAAAAAGCGTGCTGGTTGGGCGGGAGAAAATAAAAGCGCTCGCTAAAAGCTGAAGTTTGTGCGCGGGCTATCTGCGGGCTAAAGCCCGCAGTATTTTCGCCCGCGCTAATTAAGAAATTCGGTAATCTGCTTCTGCCCGGCTTCGGGATTTATGAGTTTCTCGT
>CAIKOA010000033.1 GCA_903828955.1 uncultured Microcaldota archaeon | reverse complement strand
GCTACATCGAGAACCAGCAGTTCGAAAAACTCCACGAAACAATCCGGCAGGTTAGGGACGAGCCGGCGCAACTCAACTTAGCAGGGTTTTTCTAAACGAGCCAAAAACCCCGCCCTTTAGGGCGGGGATAGAGTTTTTATGCGGTTTAAAAGCCAGCCCCCAAATGTTATTAACAAAATGATTAATAATTAATAACATGAAAAAAGCCCCATGGAACTTGTTGCAGTGGCGCTTGCTTTCATCGCGGGGCTTTCAGACCTTGTTTCGGGCAGCATCCCGCTCTTTGTGAAATTGAAAGCGGAGTGGGAGCGCTACATAATAGGATTCGCAGCAGGCTCCGTGCTCGGGGTCTTTTTCTTCGAGATGCTCGGCGACATAGACGTCGCGCATACGTTCCTGTTCGTTGCGCTCGGCTTTTTCACATTCTACCTCCTCTCAAAGTTCGTGATGCTCCACTCCTGCCACCACGGCGAATGCGAGGGGAAGCACAAGGCGGGCTGGGTCACCGTTCTCGGCATGGCTAGCGACAACATAATCGACGGAGTGGGCATTGCAGTAGGATATGCGATATCCCCCTTAACCGGAGTGCTCATTGCCCTCGCGGTTGTCATGCATGAGGTGCCTCAGGGCATTTCGAGCGGCCTCATACTGAAAAGGAGCGGATTCAAAACACAGGCTGTAGTTGGAGCTGCCGCACTCCAGGGGGCGCTCTACCCAGTCGGTGCCGCGCTCGCGGGCTTCATCCCGCAGGTAATGCACCCTGCCGTGCTTGCCTTCGTGGCAGGCGACTTCCTCTACATAGGCGCGAGCGACCTTCTTCCGGATGCGCATGAGAAATTCGACTGGAAAGTCGTCGGGTGCGTGATCCTTGGCGCGTTTCTCTTTCTCCTGATCGAGACGCTTTTCAAAACAGGATAGGGGATTCTGCTTCTTTCGAATTTCCTGCGCCAATGCCCCGCATACGTTTTATTTACCTCGCCCCGCATTCATCATTGGCAGTCCGCAATCCGCCGCGGCTTGGGCAATCTAATATAAAGATAAATGATGTAAGGTCAAGGTCTTGGGAAAGAGAAAGGAAATCCGGGTGTGCAAATGATCTCAAAAAAAGATCTGGCGGGCATTGATTTATGGGCATGCTCCCCGCACGAGCTTTTCAAGGCGCTGCAGACCTCTCCGGAAGGCCTCTCTGAAAGCGAAGGGGAAGAGAGGCTGGAAGTTTTCGGAAAGAACGAAATCGCACAGAAGAAGAAGCGCAACCTCCTCCTGCACTTCCTCTCGTCCTTCGTAAACCCGCTCATTATCCTCCTCCTTACGGTCGGGACCGTTTCCTACTTCATGGACAACGCGCTCTCTGCCGCCATAATCTACATAATGGTCCTCATAAGCGTTTCAATAACATTTTTCCAGGAGCGCAGCGCGAGCGATGCCGCGGAGAACCTGCGCAAGATGATACGCAACACCGCGACAGTGGTGCGCGGCTCAGGCACCCGTGAAATACCGCTCAAGTTCCTTGTCCCGGGGGACATCGTGCTCCTGTGCGCAGGCGACATAGTGCCCGCGGACTGCCGCATCCTTTCATGCAAGGATTTTTTCGTAAGCCAGGCGGCATTGACCGGAGAATCCCTTCCGGTTGAAAAGGACTCGGCAGTGGCAAAGCCAGGCGCTTCTGCGCAGGCACTCCCAAACGCCGTTTTCTTCGGGAGCAGCGCGGTATCCGGTTCCGCAAAGGTTGTGGTGGTCCGGACCGGCCTTAACACCCAGTTCGGAGAGTTGGCGCAGCGCCTCTCGCGCACGGCGCCAGAGACCGCATTTGACCGCGGCATACGCGGCTATACCGACCTGATGGTCAAGTTCGTAATAGTATTGGTGGTGGCGATCTTCATCATCAACATCTTCACCAAGAACGATATCGTCTCATCCGCGCTTTTTGCACTGGCCGTGGCGGTGGGCCTTACTCCGGAAATGCTGCCCGTTGTCGTCACCGCCAACCTCTCCCAGGGCGCATCCAACATGGCGAAAAAAGAAGTTATTGTAAAGCGCCTCTCCTCAATCCAGAACTTAGGCGCAATGGACGTGCTCTGCACCGACAAGACCGGCACGCTCACCGAAGACCGGATCGAGCTGGTCAGGCACGTCAACATCGATTTCCAGGAGGATAAATCCGTGCTCGGGTTCGCCTTCCTCAACAGCCACTACCAGACGGGCCTGAAAAACCCGATGGACATGGCGGTGATGTCGCACGATGCCGAAGAGGGGAAGAGGAGGCTGGCAGGCACCAGCAAGCTGGACGAAATTCCCTTTGACTTTGTGCGCAGGCGCATGAGCGTGGTGGTAAAGGAAAAGGGGAAGGCGATCATGATCACCAAGGGCTCCCCCGAATCCACGCTGCCAATCTGCACCTACCTGCGCAGGAACGGCAAGCTGAAGAAATTCACCGATGCAGACAGAAAAAAGGCAAAGAGGCTCTACGACTTTCTTTCCATGGACGGCTTCCGCGTGCTTGCCCTTGCCACCAAGCATGAGCCTTCCGGAAAGGAGCAGCCGGCCTATAAGGTCGCTGACGAAAATGAGATGGTGTTCGAAGGCTTCCTCGCATTCCTCGACCCGCCCAAGGAAACCGCCCACGAATCGCTTTCAGAACTCATGAAGCGCGGGGTGGAGATAAAAATCCTGTCCGGGGATAACGAGCTCATCAACAAGAAAATAGCCAAGATTGTCGGCCTCGAAGTGAAGGGCGTAATCACCGGAGAGGAGCTCGACCGCGCAAACGAGGCGCTGCAGGTGCTGGTGGAGAAGAACACAATCTTCGCCCGTGTCTCCCCGGTGCAGAAGGAGAGGATAATCCTCGCGCTGCAGAGGAACAAGCACGTAGTCGGGTTCCTGGGGGACGGCGTAAACGACTCGCTTGCGCTCAAAACATCTGACGTTGGGATTTCCGTTGACTCCGCAGTTGACGTTGCAAAGGAATCCGCCGACATAATATTGCTCCGCAAAAGCCTCCATGTGCTCTACGAAGGGGTGAACGAGGGCAGGCGCACCTTTGCCAATACCATCAAATACCTGCGCATGGGCTCCAGCTCCAACTTCGGGAACATGTTCTCGGTTGTGGGGGCAAGCATAATTCTTCCTTTCCTGCCCATGGCGCCCCTCCAGATAATCGTGAACAATTTCCTCTATGACATGTCGCAGCTTGGCTGCCCAACCGACAATGTGGATGCGGAGATGCTTGCCAAGCCTTTGAAATGGAATCTGGACAACATACGCAATTTCATGGTTTTCATAGGCCCCATAAGCAGCATATTCGACTATGCCACGTTCGGGGTGATGTGGTTCGTGTTCAGCGCCACGCTCCCTGCGGAGCAGGCGCTCTTCCACGCAGGCTGGTTTATCGAGTCCCTGATGACGCAGACCCTGGTTGTCCACGTGATCCGCACCAACAAAATCCCCTTCCTGCAGAGCATGCCGAGCAAAACGCTGCTGCTGACCACGTTCGGAGCCGTTTGCGTCGGGCTTCTCATAGTAGCCACGCCCATAGGGGCGCTGTTCGGTTTTGAAATGCTGCCTCCGCTCTTCTACCTGCTGCTTGCAGTGATGGTGGTGGCCTACCTCTTGCTTACACAGTTCGTGAAAACAGAGCTTCTGAAAAGGAAAATAATATCGTGAGGATTCCCTTGGCCAAACGCGTGGCCTTATGCGCGGTTGTGCACAAAAAGGGTAGCCAGGCAATCATTAACAGGATTCTAAGGGCGCCAGCGTATTGTTTTTCTCAAGGTGTCCCCGTCATCTTGCTCTTCAACATCGCAATGAAGTTTCTGGTGAAGCGGGAAACGGCAGAGAGTATTGTTATCGGAATCAATGCAACCGAAATAATGAACAGCCACTGCACCGGATATAAAAAATACCAGAACCCGAAAAGCATCCCAAAAAGCATGAAAAAGCCAATGGCGGCCCCTATTATGTCCCCCACAAATGCCTCCGGGGACATAACGTATTTCCTTCCCGAAAGCCAAAAACTAGCGAGGCCGCATATTTCCCTGCAAACCAGGAAACCCAGCGCAATGATGTATATGATTGAGCCAGGGAGCAACTGGCCCGTGAAGAGGAAATACATGCTGATTATGATGGAGAACCAGCCCAGCAATCCGAGAACGAAATCAATCAGGCTGAACCATGCGCCTATAATCCAGCAGAAAATGCCCCAAAATCCAAGAAAGGCCCTTCCAAAGCCTTCCAATGCATTCCCTAACATGGTTTTTCCAGCGCATCCAAATAATTTAAATGCTCCTGTTATCCATTGGCCCTAAGCCAACTGCTGCGTATGGCGCAAATCCATCATTTCCGCATGCTCCGTTTATTTCATCCCGAACAGCGACTTGAAGAAATCTATTATGGCGCCTATGATGTCATTGCCGCCCTGAGCCTGAGGCTGCGTTGAAGGCTGAGTTGTTCCCTGGTATGAAATGTTCGCGGGGGGCTGCGTCACATTATTTCCAGGTGGCGCCCCCTGCGATTGATTTGAAACATTCTCCGGGGGCTGGGAAACGTTCCCGTTCTGCCCTCCGTTTCCTGCCTGCTGCGAAACATTTTCCTGCCCTGGCGCTGGGGGGGCTGGAGGCTGCCCTCCCTCCCCCTGCTGTTGGCCCTGGGTTTGCCCCTGCGACTGGTTTCCGGACTGGTTCTGAGGCTGCTGCTGCGCCTGTGGAGGCGGTGTCTTAGGCGTGGCGTTCTGCCCTCCGCCCGAAGAATTGTTCAGTAGCCCGGGAGGAATGGATATATTCAGGTGCACAAGGGGCTTGATTTCTTCGGCATAGGTTAGGTTCAGTATTGTGTTGATCGGCAGAATTACTGCGTTCGTGATGTTCCTGGTGGTGAAGCTCCACTGCGCATCTGCATAAAGCTGCTTGCCGTCCTTGGACTTGATTTCCTTGGAGATGTGCGCAACGTAATCCGTGTTCGGGCTTAGCTGGGAATCCGGCATAAGTATGGCCAGTTTGGATGCCGCAGTGACCTTTCCTGGCACATTGTTCCCGTTTTTGTCCGTGAGCCAGAAGGTGCTCCCATTCACTGTTTTGTTGTCAAGCACATCAGAGAATGTTGCGTAAACGGAGAAAAAGTCCTCCTGGTAGTATTTCGCGAAAGTCCCGTTCTCCGGGTGGAAAGAAGTCGGGTAAAGGACACTGAGCCCCGGGAGATTCCCTACGGAAATGCCGCCCGAAAAGCCTTTTATCCAGCTGTAATCAGGTGGCGGCGAGAAGAGGATTTTGGATGAGGAAGCCGCGATATCGTGCAGGCTGTTTTTCTCGTCTATGATCTTCACCTGGTTCATGTACTGCAGGTCGTATATGATTATGCCATCCCCGTATACGTTCGTAATGCTGTCGTATGAGATTGTCGAGATGTAAGCGAATCTCCCATCAGGGGTAATCGCGATGTTAGAAGGGCGCGTTCCTGATGGCGGATCGACATAAGTGAGCGAATCGTAGGTGTAGAAATTATCCATTGTAGTGAGCATATAATCCATCAGCTCATTGTTGAACGGGCCCACGGTCTTGAGCGCCCCGTATTTGTGGATCAGGTAGACCGGCTTGTTGTCCTGGTTGTAGAAATAACCTATAGCGTAAAGCGTTTCCCCGTCCGGGGAGGCGGCCAGTGCAATCGGGTAGTAGTCCGTCTGGATCTCCTGCTTGCCATAGTCGTTGGTGTTCATGGCGAATATGCCGGTCGTATCCGCAAGCGCGACATAAAGCATATCCCCGCCTTTGCCCACCGCTACGCTCCTTGCATAGAAATCATCGGAAGTGGAATCCCCCGGAAACAGGTTGTAGTGCACCGTATTCGAATTCCAGTCAAGCTGGTATACAGCCGGTGCGCCCCACCAGCCGGAGTAGAATATCTTGTTTCCATCCGGAGAGAATTCGATGTCATACATCATCGTGGTATATTTCATGTCTATGTTCCACACTTTCTGCCCCTGGAAATCCATTATCCTTATGCCTCCGTTTTCCGGATAGTAAGAACCCTGGTAGCCCAGGTAGACCTTTCCGTCCGGGGATACTGCGAGATGCTCCGGATAGATGCCGTCTAACTCATAGTAATCTATTGGCTGCTGCGAAGAAGAATTTATGCGCATCACGCGCGCGAAGTCGTCATAATGCCCGCCATAAGGGTCGTCTTGGTATACAGACCAAGAGTACGCCATGTATACGAACTGCCCGTCCGGGGACACCGCGACTCCATTGACCATCGCTTTGTCCATATCCGGCTTGATGCTGGAGATGACATTAAATTTGGAGGAATCCATCACAATTATGGATTTGGTTGTTGCGGCGTAAACCATCGGCCCTTCCTTGAGCGCTTCTATGACAGCCGGATTTAAGGTAAAGGCGGATGCCGAGGGCATGAGCAAGCCGCCCGTCGAGTTCGTATTGTTCGCAACCGTTATTTGCGGGTTTATGGCGCTTATGTTTGCTGCCGGGGATATGGCCGGGTTCACTGAGAACACCGCATATGCAGAGCCAATTAGCAGGAGTGCAAAAACAAAACAAAGCTGGATTGCATAAGAATGCGCTTTCATCAATTTCACCTTTTGCTTTTGACAGTTATCTCAAAATATATATTAATAAATACGAAGGCACCGCATTCCCGGGAACGTTCCTGTCTCTTTTTTAGCCGTATGGCCCAGGCTAAGGCTTCCCAGCGAGTTTTTTGATGAATGTGCCGATTCCTGGGAACCCCCCGCGGTTTTCCTCAGCATTCCCTTCAGGGACCTCGGAATGCAGGATTTCCAGAAGGCTCCTGATATTTTTCAACTCCGCATCCAGGGCAGTTCTGGAATATCCCGCAAGCTCTTCCCTGCGCCCCTCCATTCTCCTGCTTTTCTCATATTCTTCCCTGTCTGAATTCCCCCCTTTTTTCAACTGCCTTATCCTCTCAATGGCCTCCCGGGCGCCTTCGACATCCCTGGCATAAAAGTCCAGGACTTTTTCGTTCTCAATGTCCACTGCCAGGAACTCCGTATGCTCCAGTGCGCCGAGCGTTTCGAACAGATTCCTGTTCCCCAGAACTACTTTTTTGAACCTGGAAGTCTCAGGGCAGACATGCGACAGCCTTTTTTCACTCCATTCAAAGGACTCGCAAATCTGGCTCGCGTTGCATTTTCCAAAAACAGGATAATCGGAAAAGAACTGCCTTAGCTGCGCTATATCTTCTTTTTCCCGGAAAACCGCGTATTGCCCCTTCAGGGGCTGCAATTCGGCTTCCCCAAGCAATTCCGCCACCGGCTTTGAAATCAGGGAACGCATATGTGCTGCACGCAACCCTTTCAGTTTTTCGAGGTTTTTCAGCAGCTCCTCATGCCTGCGCACCTTCTCCATGTCGATTGTTTCTTTTTCCAGCCACGCCATTTCCTCCAATATTTTTTCTATCCTGAGCTGCTCCCTCTTCAGAAGCCGGTCCTTCTTCTCAATTTCCCCTTCTATCGTTTCATATTCCTTGCTAAGGGCCGCAATCTCTTCAAAATATTTCAATCTCTCTTTTGCAGCCTGCATATTGTTGTCCCTGATGAGCTTTGTGATCGAGATAAGCTTCTTCCCAGACTCTTCCGAGATGTTGTGCTTATCGAATTCACTTACTACCTCTATTTCAAAATGGCTGAGTTCTTTTCCAAGCAGCATTCCTTTCTTTGCAAGCCTGACCCGCTTGCTGAAGGTGGCATTCGGCATGCTTTTTTCCTTTTCCTGCGCAGATGCTATGCCCTCTATTATTTCCCCCAGCTGCCCGGAGAGCCTCACAACCGCTGCGCGCTGGCTCTTTTCTATTTTTTCCAGTCTTTGCTCTAGGTTACGGCGCGCTCTCTTAAGTCCTCTTATTTCTTCTGCGCTAGTCATTCGATTTGCCCCTTTCTCCCGTCTTTGGCATCTCTCTTAACCTATTTAACCATTGCTGGAATCCGCCTTGCCTGATTCACGCGAATTGTTGGCTATTGGCAAGTTCAAGCCTAGCGCGCGGCATGGCGGTAACGTAATCCGGGGTTTGGAGCCGCGGCATAAAGAATGGCCCGTTCCACTACTTCTTCTTTTTCTCGCTCATCACTCCTATCCAGATGCCGTTCGGGTCTTTCACAAGGCCCATGGTGCGCTCTTTGCCCTCCCAGAGGTCGGTTGCCTTTGGCGCGCCTTTCCTTAATAGCCCCTGGTAGGTCTTCTTCGCATCCTTTACCTGGAACATCAGGTGGTCGAGCTCTACCCCGTTCATTTTGTAGGGCGCGTACCACCTGCAGCTTTTTGCATACCACATCAGGTTCAGCCGCTGACCGGTTTTCCTGTCAACCAGCATCATGATCTGCTCGCCTGGCACCGGGCTCCTTTTCCCCAAAACCTTAAGGCCCATCGACTTCGTGTAGAAATCGAGCGACTTCTTCATATTCTTGACCCTTATGCTCACATAATTAAGCCCCATGTTTCCACCGATGCAAAACTGGGGCTTAAGGTTTTTATATCTTCCCAGGATCCCATGCGCCCGAAGGCTTGCACACCTTCAAAATCATCTCTGGCCCAGGCAGGCAAACCAGGGCCAAGCACGCGGCCAGATGCACCGCATTGTTTTTAAAAACAAGAAAGCCATAATATCTAATAATATCCAACAATAGGCGCAAAAATATGGACTTCAAAAACATCCAGCGAATACACCTATTCCGCATACTGATACTGATACTGCTGCCTTTCCTTATTGGCGCAGTTCTCCTGCCGCACACAGCCGAGCTGAAAGGCTCCACCCTAACGAGGCCTTCCGAAATCCAGACCGGATACCTCCAGAGCCAGCAGTATGTATTCACCCATGTTTATACCGCGGACCAGAGCACTCCCCAGGTCGGCAGTGTGTTCCCGCTTGCAAATTACATCCATTTCTATCCTGCGGTCTCCTATGGGAATATGCAGCTCTGCTTCCAGGACGAAGGGAGTTACCTTACCTATTCCAACGGCACCACAAAAACGCCTGCGTTCCAGTGGAGCGTGGAAATAAACAACGCCTCCCGCGTGGTCGTCTTCCCCAATTCCATTGCCTGCACAAAGGCGGAGGCAAGCAGCTCCTATTCACTTTCCTGGAAGGCGAACATTCCATATAGCGCACTAGCGCAGGAGGACTTGTCGAACACTTCCTTCACTCCGGAAGTCGTGGTTTACCCAACGGTAACGATGGATTATGGGGTGCTCCAGGGATTGGTATTCATTCCCGCCTTCTATCTCTTCATATTCTACCCTGCTGCAGGAATAATAAAGAAGATCCAGAAGGGGCTCCTTGAGCAATAAGCCAAGTGCAGTCCCATCCACAGTTCTATTCAATGAATGCAGGAGTGCGCCATTAAATCCGAATTCCCTTATTTTGTGCGTAAAACCCCAAGCACACCGTCAATTTTATCCATCGCATCAACTATTTCCCGTGCATCAACAGGGCCAAGTTTTCCTTCTTCCAATAATACCTTCGCCACCTTAATTTCCCTGAAAATTCTCCGGAAAGCGAGCCCTGTGTCCAGGTCATTGTCCATCGCACCCTCAAACTCGCGCAGAAGTTTTCTGGCAATCCTGGTTCCCCTCTTTCCGGCGCCGCCTACCTTTCTGCCCTTGGCGAGCCTCTCAAGCCGGCTCATTATCACTTCTGCATCTTTGCACCTGCATATCTCCCCAACGAATTTTTTCTTCGTGAAATCAAGTGGGCTGCGGTATCTTTTTGAAATCAGGTAGAACCTCAGGCACCTGGGCTTTATCCCCATCTTATTCAGCTGCTTTACATAAAGCACGTTCCCGGTGCGCTTTGACATCTTCCTTTTGCCTATCGTAAGGTGCCTTGAATGAATCCAGAAGTTCGCAAGCGCCTTCCCGGTTGCCGCCTCGCTCTGCGCAATTTCATTCTCATGATGAGGATAAACGTTGTCGCTCCCGCCGCAGTGTATGTCAAAGGATTCGCCAAGGTAATGCATCGCCATTGCGCTGCACTCTATGTGCCAGCCCGGCCTCCCTTCTCCAAACCTGCTTTTCCATTTCACGGGCCCGTCACTGCGGCCCCATTTCTTCCAGAGCCTGAAATCCCAAAGCCCCTCCCTCGCATAATCGTCGCCTTTGGCCTTTCCAAAATATCTCGGCCTCTTTAGGTGCTTCAGCTCCCCATACCCCCTGAATCTTCTTACATCGAAATAGACTCCGTCCCCGTTTTCCCTGCAATATCCATTTTCGCAAATCCGGTCTATCAATTTCAGCATCTGCGGAACATGCTCCGAAGCCCTTGCCACAACTGAAGGCCGCTCCATCCCTAGCGCATCCCAGTCAGAGAAAAACTCCTTTATCTTGGCCCCTTCGAGCTTCCCTAGGCTGACCCGTTCTTTTCTTGCTGCAACTATCGCCTTGTCCTCCACATCCGTTATGTTCATCACTCGCTTTACCCTGTACCCCTTGTATTTCAGGTACTTCACGAGAACATCCTCGAACAGGTATGTGCGGAAATTCCCTATGTGCGAGTAGGCATATACCGAAGGCCCGCAGGTATACATTCTCACAGTGTTCCCTTCAAGCGGAGTGAATTCCCGCTTTCGCCTGCTTAGGGTATCAAATAGCTTCATTCGGCTTCTCCCCCTTATCCCTCTCTCCAATTCACCAAAAAGCACCTAGGATTTCATGCGCGAAAACGCCCAAACACCTATGATGTTCGCACCAACTATGAAAACTGCAAGCGCGGCAAGGTCCAGCATCGGGTCGAAATAATGAATCCCGGTCAATACGTTCCTGAGTATGTCCACTATATACGTAACCGGGTCTATGGCCGCAAGTATGCCTAGCGGCCCCTTAAGATTATTTATCGGAAACAGCGCACCCGAAAGGAAGAATAGCGGGAAAAGCACAAGGCTGGATAGCAGCTGGAAGCCCTCCGGGGATTCCATGAAGCTCCCGACCGCTAGCCCCAATGCGGTAAGCCCCGCGGATGCGAGCGCCACAAGAACAAGCGCCAGAACGAACACGCCGGCCGAATAATTCATCCCGATAAGGTAACCGAATAAGAGCACAATTATCGCTTCCATGAGCGATATTGTAACGCCTCCAAACACCTTGCCCAGGAATATCGAGGAGCGGCTCAGCGGAGAAACCAATACCGCCTTTAGCACATCTATTTTCCTGTCCCACACCAGATATGCTCCGTAAAAGAGGGAAGAAAACAAAAATGTCTGCACAAGTATTCCGCCGAATATGAATTGCTGGTAGTCCAGCCCCTGAACGCTTAAGCTGCCCCCAAGCCCTGCCCCGAACACAAGAAGCCATATTATCGGGCTCATGACCGAAGAAATTATCCTGGGCGTTTCCCTGAAGAAAACGGTAATCTCCCTCCACCATACCGCATAGATTCCTTTAAGCGTATCCGGCCTGTTCGTCCCTGGGGTTACCTTATTCCTGGGGTTCATTGCTTATTCACGCTCTGCTGCACTATCTTGTCGAACCATCCGCCTTCGGCTTCCTCAAGCCCCCTCCCGGTATTCTTCATGAACACATCCGCAAGGGTCGGGCTCCTCACTTCCACGCAATCGACTTTCCCGATTTTCTTCAGGAGCTCCTGGAGGTTCTCTGCGGCGCTATCCACAGTTATCAGGTATTTTCCATCAAGTTTCTCGATCTTCTTCACAAATTTAAGTTTCTTCACTTCCCCTATTTTTGGGGAATCCGACACAATCGTGACAAGGTCCCCGCCCATGCTCTCCTTCAAATTCTCAGGAGTGTCTATCGCAACCGATTTCCCATGGTCTATTATGCAAACCCTGTCCGCAAGCGCATCCGCTTCCTCCATGTAATGTGTGGTAAGCAGTATCGTCATGTTCAATTCCTTTACAAGGCGCTGCACATACCCCCACATCGTTTCCCTTCCGCGCGGATCCAGCCCAAGAGTGGGTTCATCCAGGAAAAGCACCTTCGGCCGGTGCAGGAGCCCCCTCCCTATTTCCAGCCTCCTCCGCATCCCTCCAGAATAAGTTTTCACCAGATCGTTCTTGCGCTCAGTAAGCTCCACAAGGGAGAGCGCCTCCTCAATCCGCTTATCCACTTCGGATTTGGGAATCCCATAAATCATGGAGTGCATTTTCAGGTTTTCGTAGCCGCTAAGGAGTTCGTCCGTGCTCGGCTCCTGGAAAACAATCCCTATGCTTTCCCGCACTTTCGATGGATACTTTTCAACATCAAATCCGTTTACCGTTGCAGTTCCTGAGGTCGGGTCCAGAAGCGTAGCCAGTATTTTGATCGTGGTGGTTTTTCCCGCCCCGTTCGGGCCGAGCAACCCGAAGACCTCTCCTTCCTCAATCTTCAGATTGAGGCCATCCACTGCCTTTATGCGGCCGTAGTGCTTGGTGAGTTTCGAGGTCTCTATTATCGCCATATCTACATCCTCATCTGTAAGACTTTTAATTGGTTATTTCCATGCCCGCCCATTTCAGGGGACAGGGCTTCAGCCGAGCATCCCTTCAAGGAACTCGCGCAGCACACCGGTTATGCGCGTATCCTTCACCTTTTTTAGGAGCGCTGCCCCCTTTGCGGTGGTCCGGTACATCTTTCTGATGCGCCGCCCTGCCTGCTCGTTGTGCCCCCTGATGAGGCTGCCTTTCTCCAGTTTGGAAAGAATTGCATACACCGTTGATTGCCTGCGCGGGCTCAGCCCCAGTTCGTTTATCTCATCAATAAGCAGGTATCCATACATCGGCTCCTTCTTCAGCCTCCACAATAGAAAAAGGGCGAGAAACTTGTCCCCCGTATGGGAAAGCTTTTTCTTCCCGGAAGCACTGCTCATGCTACTTATCTGCACCGAACCATTTATAAAATTATTCCAATAAATAGAATATTACGAAACTTAGAATATACTTAATCTGAGGTGTGCACATGGCAGAACATCCAAAAGAAGGGCACGAGGGGCACGCAACTGCGCCGCACAAGGAAACAGGCCCCTTTGCCGGCGGCAAGAACGTAATCTCTTCGATCAGGCAGCACCCATTAATGTTTGAAATCTCGCTCATAATCGTGGTCGCGTTCATAATAGGCGCAACTCTATACTGGAATGACTTCCAGAGCAAGATCTACATTGAGAAGGCGCAAATCTACGCGCCAATAATCTCGCTGAGCCCGGATGCCCCCGGAACGATGGGAAGGCTCTACGTAGGGGAAGGCGACACCGTCGCAAAGGGGCAGAAGCTTGCCGAAGTTGGCGACCAGGCAATAACCGCAAAAACCGCGGGAGTGGTAGTCTGGGTGCTCGATTCTCCAGGCCAATACGTGAGCCCGCAGACCCCTGTGGTCAAGATGATCGACCCCACCGCCATGCGCGTTGTGGGAAGGCTCCAGGAAGACAAGGGCCTCAGCGATGTCAAGCCGGGCCAGAAGGTCATATTCACTGTAGACGCATTCGGAAGCAAGCAGTATGTGGGAAGCGTTGAGAGCATCAGTCTCACCTCCCGTGAGTCCGACATCGTCTTCAGCATCTCTGACAAGAGGGAAGAGAAGGAATTCGAAGTGACCGCATTGTTCGACACCGCCGCCTACACAGAACTCAAGGACGGGATGTCCGCAAAGATGTGGGTCTACAAATAATCTGCCGGAGCAGCCTGATATAGATGGAAGATAAAAAGGCGCCGGACCTTCGCTGGATAATACTCCTTACCGTGATGGTCGGCACCTTCCTTGGAAGGCTTGACCAGACGATTGTCAACCTTGCGCTCCCAAGCATCATGAATGATTTTTCCATAACCGTCACCGAAGCGGGCTGGATCGCAACCGCATACATACTCGCAAATGCTGTTTTCGTGCCCGTCTGGGGCAAGCTCGGTGACACGATAGGGCGCAAGAAGGTTTACATACTCGGTTTTACCATCTTCATATTCGGTTCCCTTCTTGCGGGGCTTTCCTGGAACCTCAGTTCCATGATACTTTTCCGCATCATACAGGCAATCGCAGGCTCCGCGGATTACCCAACCGCAATGGCAATCATTACCGTTACCTTCAAGGACGGGAGGGAGCGCGCCGGAGCCCTCGGAATATGGTCCGCGGTTTTTGCCGCTTCCGCGATCGTAGGCCCTCTTCTTGGCGGCCCGCTCATAGACATGTTCGGCTGGAGGTCGGTCTTCCTGATAAATATCCCGGTCGGGCTGGTAGGTCTTGCAATGGCCCTCGCCTTCATCCAGGAATCGGTTTCCGAAAAACCAACCACCAACTTTGACATCTGGGGGGCAATAACCCTGGGAATTGCCCTCTGCTCGCTTGTCCTGGTCCTGGATAAGGGGCTGGACTGGGGATGGCTTTCCTTTGAGAGCCTACTCTGCTACGCCGCGATGATTACGTTTGGCATTATTTTCTACCGTATAGAAGTCCGGCACCCCGAACCCATAGTGGACATGGGCTTCTTCAAGAACAGCGTTTTCGTGAATACGCTTGCAAACAATTTCATCGTATTCATGGGCATGATGGGGAGCCTGTTCTTGATTCCAACGTTTGTGCAAACTTTCCTAGGCTACAATGCCACCCAGACCGGATATCTTTTCATGCCCATGGCGCTCTGCATGCTCGTCTCAGCTCCGCTCGGCTCCATGCTCATCGGGAGGGTTCAGCCCAGGTACGTAATCGCCCTGAGCACGCTCTTTGCCGCGGTGGGATTGTACATGTTCACAGGAATTGATGCGCGTTCCTCGGCCTGGGGCATAATCCTGCCTGCGATGGTGATGGCCTTTGGGATGGGTTTTGGAATGTCGCAACGAACAACCCTTATCGCTTCAACAGTGCCCGAGAGCGAAATAGGGGCGGCTTCATCGGTCCTTGCCCTTGGAAGGAGCGTTGCCGGAGCCTTCGGAATCGCGCTTTTTGCCACAATCCTGAAAAATACCGTAGAATCCAATGTTCTTTCCACAGCCAGCAACACCATAATCAACAGCGCAAGCCCAATAGTTATGCAGCAGGTAGCCGAGCTCATCATCCTTAATGCGCAGATAAGCGCCTACCAGACAGTATTCGTCTGGTCCTCCGCAATCGTGCTCGTAGGGGCGGCGCTTGCGCTCACGATAAACGTAAGGGAAACAAAAACAGGAAGGGAAATTTTAGTGGAATAAAATGGGCCCCTCATCCATTCATTTTTTGTAATCTGCAATCAACGCAACGCCCAGAATCCCGAACGCCGCAAACAACGGGCAGACGGATTGCTCTTTCTTTTGCCTGCATGCATCCGCGCACGCGCCCATCTCTCCCGTCGCGTTTTCGCACCCATTGTGCTCCCATAGGTATGTTCCGCCCACGTTTTCGCAGCATCCTTTTATGCATTGCTTTTCCGTATCCGTCAACATGGCAAAGGATGTCCCGCACAGCAGCACCGCAACAAATAATCCAACTAGCACAAATCTCATTTTTTCAACCCCGTCATTTCCTTTTGGCATCCTTTACATTCCCAATCCTTTTATCCCCATCGTTGAACCCGACAGATATGTGCGTCCCGTCGCAAAACGGCTTATTCCCGGATTTCCCGCACCTGCAGAGGGTTGCGCGGTTTCTGACTTCATACCTGCCCCCATCCGCGGATTCTATCGGAACCCCTCCCTTGACCCAGATCGGCCCGCTAACTCTGGCAGGAGGGTCCTCAATAAGGCTTATTGAAGGCTTCAGTTTTGGCTCAATGCACTTCCCGCTTTTCTTATCCACCGCAACAAGCCTTCCCGAAGGGCAGTCGCAGGCCTCCTGGATCGCAATTTTCCTGTTCTTGGGGTCACCCGATTTCTCTACTAATGTCCAAACACTTCCCGCCCTGTGGCAGAAGCGCCCGGCTGCGCATAAAGGCTGGGCATCCAATAGGTCAACACCTGGCCCGGAAAGCCTATACGCCTGCTCAGCATGCGTTTTCCTGCTTGCAACCTCAGTTCCCTCAAAAGCTTCCCTCGCATGCGATGCATCACAATATGGCTTGTTATTCGAGTGGCCGCACCTGCAAAGCGCATACTCTCCATTGGAAGGGCATTTCTCCCCCTTTGCCCATTTTATCGGTTCCCCGTCCTTTCCTGCAACTATTATCGCCTTATCCAGAGGAAGGTCTCCGCACACAACATAAGGCCCGTTCTGGATAATCTTAATCTTTCTTTCCCCCCGTTTAGCTTTCCCGCCCATCTTTGGCACCAGAAAGACCTAAGAAGTGCAAATTTAAATTCGTTTCCCGCGCACAGAAAGCCTAAGCCTTCCCCCTCTTGTGCTCCTCTTCGTCCTTTATGTCCCCGAATATTTCCTCAATCAGGTCCTCGAAGCTGATGATTCCGGTCTGGTTCCCTTTCTCATCCACCACGACCGCCATGTGGATGTGCTCCCTCTGCATCTTCCTGAACAAAGTATCCAGGGATTCTTTTTCAGAAATCAATATCGGGCCAGAAGACCCAACGACATCCTTGAGAAGAGCATTGTCCTTCCCCTCCTTAATCAGCCTGTCAAGGTGCTTGGTATGTATGACCCCGATTATGCGCCCGCTTTCCTTTGAGAATACCGGATACCTGGAGAACCCCTTCTCCACCGCAAGCAGCTTTGCCGCGTCCACAGCAATGCCCGAATCCAGCATGGCTGCCTCCTTCAGTGGAAGCATGCTGTTCCGTATCGGAGTGTCCCTAAAATCAAGCAAATGGTTTATCACCTGGTTTTCCGAATCCTCAATTGCCTTTTCCTCAACCCCGATCTCAAGAATGGACCTTATCTCCTTTTCCGTAATAAGGGGCTTGTCCATTTCCGGCTTTTTTATGAATAAGGAAGGTACTGCCTCAAAGACCGTAATCACCGGGGATAAAACCGCCTCAAAAATCCTGAGGAAAGGAGTGGTGCTCCGCGCGGTCTGCTCCGGATTGTGTATCGCAATCGTCTTTGGAACAATCTCCCCGAAAGTGAGCAGGATAAGCGTCATCAGCCCTGTGGCTATCCCAATCCCAACTTCCCCAAAGTAGGAAACAGCCACACCTGTTGCGAGTGCGGCTGCGGAAATATTTACCACGGTGTTTCCAATCAGTACTGTAGTTATGAGCCTCCCGGGGTTTTTCTTCACCTTCTCCACGTCCAGTGCCCCCTGAACCCCCTGCTTCACCATCCTGCGCACACGCACGCGCGTAAGCGAAAAAAGCGCCAGCTCGGTAGCTGAGAAAAAGGCGGAGCAGGCCACCAGGAAAACGAGAATCAATATCCAGAATATTAAATCCATTTTCTATAGCACCGTTTATGCGAACCCTCTATCGGAGAATAAGATTATAAAAGACGCGCAGCCACCCTTTCCATTAATATCTTTTTCATTGGATTCCATTAACCGGTAAGAATGGACCCCCTTGAGGAATTTGCAAACTGGCTTGTTTTCCAGGTTCTTGGAATCAATCCAGAGAGTGCGCTCGGAGGGGCGCTCGCCTTCTTCGTTTACGATTCAATCAAGGTATTCCTTCTCCTGGTAATACTCATATTCCTAGTCTCCATAATCCGCACCTTCATAACCCCCGCAAGAATAAAGAAAACCCTCGGAGGAAAAAAGGAAGGGTTTGGAAACATCCTTGCGGCATTGCTCGGAATCCCCACCCCTTTCTGCTCCTGCTCCGCAATCCCGATGTTCATTGCATTCATGGAGGCAGGGGTCCCGCTCGGAGTAACATTCTCCTTCCTTATCTCCTCCCCCATGATAAACGAAGTCGCAGCAGCAATGCTCCTAGGGCTTTTCGGCTGGGAAATCGCCGCCCTCTACATAGGAACCGGCTTCGTTATCGCAGTGGTTGCAGGGCTGATCATCGGAAGGCTAAAACTTGAAAAAGAAGTCGAGGGATTTGTCTACAAAGCCAAGGGCAAGAAATACGTGGACAAAAAGATGAACTGGAACAAGAGGATCGAATTCGCAAAAATACAAACTGCGGACCTAACTTCCCAGCTCATGCCCTACGTTCTCCTCGGAATCGGGGTAGGCGCATTTATCCATGGCTTCGTTCCCATGAATGCGTTAAGCGAAATCGCGGGAAAAGACAATCCCTTTGCGGTTCCAATCGCTGTCGCAATCGGAGTCCCGATCTACTCAAATGCAGCAGGCACAATCCCAATCATCCAATCCCTGATGGAAAAAGGGATGGCGACCGGAACCGCCCTCGCCCTAATGATGAGCATCACCGCGCTTTCGCTCCCTGAAATGATTATCCTAAGAAAAATCTTGAAGCCCAAACTGCTCGCAGTATTTGTGGGAATACTTACGATCTCCTTTATACTGGTCGGGCTTCTCTTCAATGCAATTTTAAGCTGAACTGCAAGCCTATTTTGCCTTAATTTTTCTTC
Source organism: uncultured Microcaldota archaeon (assembly GCA_903828955.1). Taxonomy (GTDB): domain Archaea; phylum Micrarchaeota; class Micrarchaeia; order Anstonellales; family Bilamarchaeaceae; genus CAIKOA01. The sequence goes on along the minus strand of CAIKOA010000033.1, from coordinate 31,675 downwards.
CAGCCTTGGCGCTCCCTTTTGCCTGAGGCTCCCGCGCCTTCTCATCCTTCTTCTTCCTCATCAGCATCCAGACAAAAATCCCGAAGAAAACAATAAGCCCACCATAATCAAATACCGGAACGAGTATGCAGCAGTATGCGAGCGCCCCCCCGACCCCGAGAAGCGCCATCAGGGTTTCCCCGGAATTGTGCATCGCATGGAAGAATGCGCCGATAGGAGCACCTATCAGCAATCCAAGTGCTGGCGCAGGGAACTTTTTCTCAATAAGCCACCCGATTATCCCCCCTGTAATTGCGGTATAGAATCCATGGTTTGCGGAGAAAAGTACGCACCTTGTAAAGAATAGTAAAACCCAGCCCCAGATGTCTGCGCCCATAGGAGTCTGGATGAAGTAGAGCCAGTTCTCCACAAAAGAGAACCCCATTCCTATTACAAATCCAAAAAGGATCCCATCTTCTATCGAATTAAACTCGTGGTGCTCGGAAAGAAGGCAGAGCCCGGACCCCTTGCAGAATTCCTCCACCGGTGGCGCAACCAGGAACGAGCCCAAAAACCCAATTCCAACCAATCCAAAAACAACTCCTGTAAGCGAATTGATTCCAATCGCCATGAGTGCAGCAAGCATTCCCCAAAGGAAGAGGGTTACAATTACCCTGATTGGCTCCCTTTCCTTATACTCCCCATACCAGAGTGTAGCGCACCATAAATATGGGACTATGAACGCAACAAGCCCGGAAAGGATAAACGCAACGAACGCGGTACCAGAACTCCAGATTTCCGCGGTAAACGCAAGATAAACAAGGATGAGGAAAACCCCAATCCCTTCAATTGCCCAGAAATAAGGGGAAATGATGAATGAATTGAACCTCTGGAGAAGCGTCTTTGCCCCATTGAAAGGCGAAATCAGGTTCAGAAGGCTGTACTCCCCTTCATATGCGGTTTTATGCTTCATTTTCAATGCAGTGAAAAATACGAATATCGTTACCGGAAGAATCAATACGAGGTATACCCCGAACACAACAAGCCCGATAAGGAAAGCAAACCCCCAGAAAACATCTTCGTAGTTAGTCCATTGCGCAGTAACTGCAACCGGCTCTGAAACCGATTCGCTCCCTTCCTTATCCAAAACCGCGATTACCTGGTAGTTATGCGTTTCCGAATACGCATAAGGAATCGGCGCAGCGCAGCTGAATTCCGTAAGCGAAGAGTAATCATCATAATTTTCAAAATCCTCAAGGCAGTCCTGCTCCGCAACCTGCCCGTTTTCCCCATAAACCCTTAACGAAAGCAAATCCGTTTCCGCCAAAGGCGGCACGGTTATCGTCATATTCACTGCATAAGGCGACTCTTCAGGAGTTATCGAACTCTCAGAAGAAGAAAGCACAATGTCCGGATTATGCTCAAGCGCGGCAATCTCATCCGAAACCGGGTCAGAACCCACAACAAAATCCAGCCCTAAGAGAAAAATGCTCAGGAATATCCCGAAAATTGCGATAAGGAGAACAAATGCTATGAAAACCCTGTTTGCAAGGTTGAGCATATCTATACCTCAATTATCTATTTTTTAAAAGTGCGTATCTTCTGAAGCTAAGAAAGCCCTTCAGGCAAAGATGTTAGAGCCTTCCGGACCATACCAGTTAGGGTGGAAGGGGAGAACAAGGAGCTCAGGATTCCGGCTCCAGCAAAACTGAGGAGGTGAATGAAATGTTAAGGGAAGTGCTCTATGCAAAAATTCACCGCGCAACAGTCACAGAGGCCAATATAGACTATATCGGAAGCATCACCCTTGACCCCGTCCTCATGAAGAAAAGCGGGCTGCGCGATTATGACAAGGTTGCAGTGCTCGACATAAACAACGGGGTGCGCTTGGAAACCTACGTAATCCCGGGGGAAAGGGGCACCGGGGTGGTCTGCATGAACGGGGCGGCCGCCCGCCTTATCCAAAAGGGAGACCTGGTAATAATCCTGTCCTATTGGCTTGTTTCAGAAAACGAGACAATTACTCCTAAAATAGTGCACGTGGATTCCAAAAACCAGCCAATAGAATAACTTCTTTACTTTTTCTTTCCCTTCTCTCTATCCAGGTGCACCCGGGACTTCCAGAAGAAGAACCCAACCGTTCCAAAGGTGATTATCGGTGAAATCCAGGAAGGTATCCCCGCTCCAAATGCATCCAGCACCATTATTATGCCCAGGAAAAATATGGAATACATCGCCCCATTCTTCAGGAATATGTATTTCTTTACATTTTCAATATTCCGGATGGTAAGCTCCCTCACCACAAATGCGCCAATTCCATTTCCAACCAATATGAGCGGAACCGCCAAAGTGAATGCAAACGCCCCAACCACCCCGTCTATCGAGAAGGTCGCATCAATCACTTCCAGGTACATTAGTTTGCTTATGTCACTGAGCCCCGAGTCCCTTTCCTTCAGCTTCATTTCCTGCATTTCCGCATTCTGCTTGAACCCGTGCACAATGAAGAAGGCAGTGGAGCCCACAACCGCCCCGAATGCGAGCATGGCGTTCAGGTTTATCGCATACCACGTAATTATGCACAAAAGAACCGAGACAACGGCAAAAAACCAGACCCCCTGCCCGGAAATGAATTTCTCACCGGCCATTCCATAATTCTTCTCCTCAAGGAAAAGCCAGTGGAAAAACAGGAATATAAGGAACACCCCTCCCCCTATCAGCAAAATCGGCCCGGTCTGCTCCATTGCCGCAAGCACCGCAGGATCGCTGCTCATCGCAGCAGTAAATACCCCCTCAATTCCCAGAGAAGGATTCGCAGCCCATACAATTACCGCAGGCAAAAGCCCCCTCACAACAAATACCGCAAAAAGCAGCCCCCAGAGAAGGAACCACTTCTTTGCCCGCTCAGACATTTTCGAGAGAATGTCCGCATTTATGACCGCATTGTCTATGCTGGTGATGGTCTCAAAGAACACGAGGCCGAGGATTGTGAGCACTATTGCGAATAAATCCATCCTTATCCAGTATATGCAATATTGAAAACTGTTTTAAACCATCTCTCCGATTGGCTTTCGGTGTTCCAAATGGTAATGGGCCTGGTTCCTGAAGAAGAAGAGGATAAGTTGTTCAAGCGCCTTGTGGATTATTACTCCAAAATCTACCCAGGGCTGAAATTCTCAAGAAAAGAGGTCACTCTCACCGTAAAGGAAATAGGGGATATTTACTACACCTATCCCGGAGAAGAGGCAGAGGCAACCGCAGCAGAGAAAATGCGCCACATCAGCCAGGCAATAAACGGCGGATATTCCACCCCGGTAATACTCCTCAAGAAAAAAGACAGGATGGTGCTTCTGGACGGGCACAGGAGAATAAGGGTCGCCTTTTCCCAGGGTTTGGAATGGAAAGCCCTTCTCCTCGTTCCAAGCAAGGACACGCTATTCGGGATAGAAGGCATGATACTTGGAAAAGTGAAGGACCTCTACGGAAAGTAATCCTTTCCATTTTTCGGTTTTCACCAAACCATTATATCCATCTTTATATAGCTTCTAGTCGTCTATTCATTCAGGTGAAAAAATGAAAATGCTGATATTCCCAATGCTCGCAGTTGCGTTGCTTCTTCTTGCCGGCTGTTCCGGAGGGCAGCCGCAACAGGGCGGCAACCAAACAGGAGGAAACCAGACCGGGCTTCCAAACCCGGCTTCAGTCTATTGCGAACAGCATGGGGGAACGCTTGAAATCCAAACCGATGCCCAAGGAGGCCAATATGGGCTTTGCAAATTCCCAAATGGCGGGCAATGCGATGAATGGGCATATTACAGAGGGGAATGCAATCAATCCAGTATGTGCCCATGCACAATGGAATATATGCCAGTCTGCGGCGCCGATGGAATCACTTATGGAAACGCCTGCGGGGCAAAATGCGCAGGGGTCGCAATCGCTAGCCAGGGTGAATGCAATTCAACTGGGGGAAGCACTGGTGGCTCCACAGGAGGCGCAGGCCTTCCCAACCCCGCTTCGGTTAATTGCGTTGACAAGGGCGGCTCCCTTGAAATAAAGGAAGGAGTTGGAGGCCAATATGGCGTCTGCACTTTCCCTAGCGGCGCAAAATGCGAGGAATGGGCGCTATTCAGGAATGAGTGCAGCGCAGATGCGCCCAACTACTGCGAGCAGGACTCTGATTGCGCCTGCGGCAAGCACATAACAACTGGGAACTGCTTCTTTGGACAGAAGGAATTCGTGAACACCGCGGAGCAGTGCCCGGACTTCTGCACCGGAATCGCAGCCAATTTTGAGATAAAGTGCGAGCAGAACCAGTGCAAGCACGTAAACAAGCTTGCCAAAAAATGCACGGATTACTCGGTGGATTCCTGCCCGGCAAGCTGCGTGGTCTGCCCTCCGTGCGAGACCTGCAGCTCAATAAGCTGCCAGGCCCCTGAATTCTGCACCAGCATCGGCTTCAACAGCACCTGGTATAATGAAACCCAGCACCCAGTAGGCACAACAGAAACCTGCAAGAATGAATGCGGAAACGGAGTTTGCCAGGAGGTAGTTTGCGAGGCGGCCGGTTGCCCGTGCGCAGAAACTCCGGCATCCTGTGCCCAGGACTGCGTAAAATACGATTAAACTCCCTTTTTTCTTTATTTTATTCCTCTAAAACCCAAGAACGCCCGCAATGCAGAACGTAGCAAGGATTCCAATTAGGAAAGAAGCAACCGCTATCTTCCCCATTTTGTTCGCCATCGCATCGGGCATGAGCTCCACAAAAACCACAAAAAGCATCGCGCCCGCGGAGAACGAGAGCCCGAACGGAACCAGGAACGCGAATGCGCTCAGGAAGAAGAAGCCAGCAATGGCGGCGGCAAATTCCACGATTCCGGAGAGAATCCCGAACCCGATCGCCTTCCTCAATTTTACCCCGTAGCACGCGAGCGGGGCGGAAATGGCAAACCCCTCGGGGATATCCTGCAGCGCGATTGCGGATGCCACAAGCCACCCCAGCGGGCCGGAAGTCGCAAATGCGGACGCGATTGCAAGGCCCTCCGGCATGTTGTGCAGGGTTATCGTCCCGCTGATAAGGGCCGCCTTTGTCTTTGCGGGCGTTATTTTCTTTTTCCGTATTAGGATATGAAGATGGGGAATGGACCTCTCCAAAACCAGGATAAATGCAAGCCCGAGCACGAGCCCTGTTGCTATAATGGCTGCTTCTGTGGTAAGGAAGGCTCCCCTTAGCATTTCTGCAGCGGAGAAGAACATCACGCCCCCTGCGAATGCAAGCATCGCGGAATAGAGCGGGCCTTCTATTTTCCGGATTAAGAGAATGAGCAAGGCGCCAAGTGATGTGGCAAGCATTGCCAGTAAAGCACCTGCAAAAACATCAAAAAGTTCCATGCGCGAATTCACCGGACTTTGCTATTTTGGAGCGCAAACTTCAAAAACGAATGGAAATCCCCGCCGCCCTTGGAATTCCAATCTTCTGCGATCTTCCAGTATTCCTTAACTTCTTTTGCATACATTTTCGCATCCTTAGAATACTGCTTTTTCCCTTCCCCTTTCGGCTTCCAGCACCGTATGCATGCCCGGGATTTCGTTTCCGCAAGTTTCCCCTCTTTAATTATGAATGGGTATGCCCTGCACAAATACGGCCTGCATTCGTAAATCTTGCATCCATCCTTAGAATAAAAGCAGCAAACTTCCTTCAAATCCCTTTTCAGCACAACAATTTTCATTTTTCCATCAATAAGAACCGCAGGCTCTTCCCGCTCCCGTTCCGGGTAATCATCAATTAGCGAGAGGAATTCTTCCGGCTTCATCCCGGTGCATTCAACAATGCGCGCAATGTCATAAGGCGTAACGCAAACCCCGAATTGTGTGCAGCAGTTTCCGCAGCGCAAACAACTATTCTCATCCATTCCGAGGACCCTTTTTCTCCAGCTCCCGCAATGCATCCTTCCCAATCCAGCGCGCGGTCTTATCCGGGGATTTGGATAGCTTCCTTGAGAGCGCAACCGCCTCCTTCCAGCGTTTCTTATCCGTCATCTTTCCAATATGCCTCAACGCCCAGTTCACAGCCTTCCTGACAAAGTTCCTCCCATCCTTGCTTTCCTGCTCAATTGCCAAGAGGTATTTACCCGAGTATTCATTAGGAAACTTCCCCTTCTGCTTCCACACGACCACTGCCATCAGTGAAAATCCTGCCCTCTTCCTCCATTCTTCATCAGATTTTGAGAATTCCAGCGCCTTCTCTTGCGCCCCCTCCATTTCCCCGAGCAGATTCATGCAGAGCTGGTCCACTTCCGCCCAGTTGTTGCATTCAGAAATCCACTTCTCAGCGGTCTTCCACCCAATCGAGGGCGTCGCAACAATCGAAGCCAGCAGCTTCTCCTCATGGAAACCATGCTTCCAGAGCTCCAGGGCAAGCGCATTCCTCTTCTCCGGATTTTTCTCCTCCTTCTTCACATTGGCTGCGAGCCTGCGCACCGCGGGCATTCCGCATCCGTACGCATCGCTTCCGCTTATCGCAAACCTTTCCATCCCTTTCCGGTTTTCCGCAGAGCCTTCCTTCCTCATGATTGCGGAAATTTCCTTCAATTCCATGGATTTTCCTCCCTATAAGTGAAACTAGGCTCCGCTTCCTTTCAATGCCCAAATAGATCCTATTCCTATAAGGAACATAATGAATTAGGGCTTGCTTTTAATGAAATAAAATAAAAAGAAAAAATTAAAGTTTAGTCGGCTCTGCAATCTTTCGGGCAGGAAGCTACTGTTTCACCGCACTTGCACATGCCATCTCCGCATGTAGTGGTGCAGGCGCCTGTGGAGGTAGTGCCACCAGTCGTTCCTGTTTCATTTACAACAGGATGAGTCGTTGTCGTAGTTCCGGTAGTGCCACCAGTCGTTCCTGTTTCATTTACAACAGGATGAGTCGTTGTCGTAGTTCCACCAGTTGTGCCAGTGCCGGCTCCCGTTGTAGTTGTTGCCGCTCCTCCGGTAGTGCCACCAGTTGTAGTGGTTGCCGCTCCTCCGGTTGCGCCACCTGCTGGAGTTGTTGCCGCTCCTCCGGTTGTACCTCCTGCAGGCTGAGTTGCCGTACTCGGGGCTGTTGCCCCTCCCTGAGTTCCCTGGCCTGCACAGCCGAATGCGAAAAGCAATCCGGCTACGACCAGAAGTATAAACACTTTATTCATTATCTTCACCCGGGAAACATAAGGAAGAAAAGGAATATAAAGGGAAGGATTTTCTTTGGGAAGAGGAATAGTTGTTTTTAATTGGGTTATGAGTATTTTCCATGCTCCACCTGCTCAACAGAGGTTCGCATTTTTTTGCTGCTCCCGGCCGTTGGAAGATAACGCGGCTCGCAATAGCTTCCCCCGCAGTGCTCCGCGGCAGGAATGGAGTAAAATCCATCTCCGTGAACCTCATCTAGAAAAGACGGCAGCCTAAGAATAGAGAATGAAAGATAAAATAGAAGCGCCTCTATTTGGATCTCCAGAGCCCGTGAATATTGCAGTATTCGCGCGCAAACACATTCTTCGCAGAGCACTTGAATTCCGCTTCTGGCGGAATCCCGGGCTTAAGGAATTTCCTGTGCACCTCTCCATCTGCAATTAGCTCTATCCATTGAATATAGTGCGCAGCCTCCATCGGGTGCGGAATCGAGCCCACCTTCACCTTATACCCGGAGGCAGTTTTTTCAACCACCGGAACATGCTTCTCCATTCCCTGGTCTGAGGTTTTCTCAGAAAGGGCTTCCATGGGCTTCCCGCAGCAGGAAAGGGTTCCCCCTCCAACATGCAGGGCTTCGACCATGTTGCCGCACACGCTGCACTTATATACCTGGTTTACTTCCATTCCCCCCACCAATTTCCGTTGCAACCCTTCCCCATAATATCCCCGTTTACCGTTTAACTCGAGACGCATTCCCCTTCTACGCACACATCTCCGTCATCGCAGTCCATAATCCCAAATCCCACAGTTGCGTTTTGTTCGCACCAGTTTTCCCATACCTGGTCAGAGCCATAGCAGGAGTCGGTTTCGGTGTACTTCTGGCCGCCGGACCAATAGGTCACGGTGCCTTTCTCATACGGGTTCTTCCCGTCGTCCGTATCCCTGCACTCGTTTGCATGGGGCGCATAGACGCATATCCCGCCCACGCAGGATTCCCCGCTCGGGCATTGCACATTCAAGGATTTCACAATATCACTTTCGCAATAATACTCGACGACCGCGGCATTCCCTGCGCAATAATCCTTAAAGGTCGAAGAGCCCATGGAGACCGTGCCTCCCTTGTGGATGTCCTGCCCCCCATCCGAATCAACGCAGGTTTCCTTCTTCACGCATTTCCCGCCAGCGCAGGCATATCCTTGCGCGCAGGAAAGCGTTGCCTGCTGCATTCCCGATGCATCGCAGTAATACTCGATGACCAATCCATCCGGACTGCAGGAATCCGTATGCTCCGACCCGCGGTAAGAGACAGTGCCCATCACCGAAGTCCCCTGCCCCCCATCAGTGTCAAAGCAGGGGGTTTCCCTGCAGGCCCCATCGCTGCAAAGGGTATTCCCTATGCATGCGATATCTTCGGTCTTGATTACTCCCCCGGAGCAATAATATTCCATTACCTCGCTTCCGTTCCCCAGGCAGGTGTCCGTCCCCCTTCCGGAAGGGCTTTCAACAGAGCCTTTCACAAGCGGATTCTTTCCATCATCAGTATCCGTGCATGTGGAAACAACATTCACCCCGGTTGCGCTGCTTGCGGGCTTAACGGGCTGCTCTGAAGCGCATCCATAGAGCGCTAGCGCAATCACCAATATGAATACAAGAAGTCGTTTCATGCCCAAATATGGGTTGAAAGATTTATATTACTTCTACTTTCCAAAGCATTCTCCTTGCAAATTCCTTTGCTTCCTTAAGGTCTTCCTCGTTCGGCCTTCCCCGGTTTACCATTGCATATTCCTGCCCAGGGCAGCTCCATTCCCCAATCACCTTCAGGCCTTTTCCCTCAAGGATCTTCTTCATCTGTGCAATATGGTCATCCCTCGAGCCATGCGTACCGAATACAACTGCGTTTTTCCCAACAGACGGCGCAAGCGTCTCAAGGAACTTCACCATCTCGTTTCCTGCCCTGAACCAGTAAACCCCGCTCCCTACAAATAGGAGGTCGCAGTCCGTCATCTCATAGTTCCCGCCGTGCGAAGCAACATTGATCGCATCGGTCTTCATCTCAGCCGCAATCGCTTCCGCAACTTTCTTTGTGTTCCCGCTCTTGGAATAGTAAAAGACCTTTACGCGGGTTTTCTGCATCCTTCCAGTATCAACCATGTTCTCACTCCTTTAGGTACTCACGCCAATATCAAATGTCTTAATCACAGTTGGGTAGGAAACCTCATATTCAATATGGAACTTTCCGCTCCCCCCATATACGAGGAACCATACGTTTCCGTATCTTGTTTCCCCAGGCCCGACCTCCCCCCACCGATATACGCTTCCTGCAGAGCACCCCCTGGGATTTTCAAATATCGTTCCGGAGTCGCCTCTCAAAAGCCTTATGCTGTCGTTCTCGATATCATAGGCGCTCTTTCCGTTGTTGGAAACGGTAAGCAAGAAACTCACATAGAGGTCGCCGCCGCAATTGTGCTCTTCTGCCTTATCAGCCTTTAGGGTGACATCCTTGTTTATGCGGACTGTATCTCCCTGGGAGTATGTTTTCGATGAAGGGTCAAAGCATGCGTTGTTCTCGAATATTTCCCAGTCATGGCAGCCGCATTTTGCGGGGTTCATCACAAGCTCGTATTTTTCATTGCAGTAAAGCGGCTTGTTCTTTACCGAGCAGTTGAGTTTTACCGTTGTATCATTGCAGGCATCCCTGCAGCTTTCGTTATACAGGTCATACCCTTGCGGGCACCCGCAGATGCTCGAGAGGTTCTGGAGTTTCCCGTTCTCATTGCAATAAACCGGTTTGTCCGCAGAGCATTCCTCAATATTCGTCCCATCACTGCATGTATAGATGCATTCCCTTCCCGCAGGCAGGGATTTCGGCGGGCATCCGCACGTTTCCGCATCATCCACAAGGTTCCCGAAAACGTCGCATATTTCCGGCTTGGTTAGCGAGCAATTCCCCACAAAGGTCCCATCTTCGCAATTAGTTGCCTGCACTTCCTCTGGAGGCTGCTCGGGCGGCTGCTCCGGATGGGTAGCATTTGCCTGCGTTTCATTCCCGGAAACATTCTCCTGCGCCGGAGGCTGTCCCCCTCCGCATCCAAAGGAAAGCATGAGCACTCCTGCCAAAAGCAGCACAATAATATATTTCATATTTTCTATCTTAAAACACTCTTTTTTTATTCCTTGCCCGGCAATACATACCCAGATGATACACACACTTCTGCTCAAAAACTGGAGGACCCATGAAAACACTTCCCTAGGGTTCGGCAGGGGCACCAATCTTATTATTGGAATAATGGGCAGCGGAAAGAGCGCGGTCCTGGACGGGCTCTGCTATGCCCTCTTTGGCACATTCCCGGCTGCGAAAAGAAGGGAGGTAGCACTGGAGGATTCTCTTCGCTGGGGCGCAAAAGAAGCGGAAACCCGCCTCGTTTTTTCCTGCAATGAGAAAAAATACGAAGTTGTGCGCAAATTCAAGAGGGAAGAAGGCAAAATCTCGGTTTCCGCCAAGCTCTATTGCGAAGGGGAAGTTTCCGAAACCGGCCAGGCAAGGGTAAATGAGGCAATCGTTGCCGCCCTTGGCCTTGATTACGAACTCTTTACCCGTGCAGTCTATTCCGAGCAGAACAATATCGATTATTTCCTCACTATTGAAGCCGGAAGAAGGAAAAAAGAGATGGACCGCCTACTTGGTTTAGATAGATTCGAGGATGCCCGCGCCTCCGCAGTCACCGTTCTGAATAAGGTTTCCAGCGAAGCAGACGCACTTTCCCTTTCTTTTGACCCGCAGGAATACACTTCCCTTTCCAAAGAAGTTGGAGAAAAGAAGGAGCGCCTCTCTTCCCTTTCCGCCCAGAAAAAAACCTCAGAATCGGATTTGCACAAACTCAATGCTGAGTTGGAAATCCTCAGGAAAGAGGTGCTCTCGCTCGAAGAAGCAAGAAAAAAAGTCGAGGAATCCCGCAGGCTTCTTGAGCGCGCAAAGGCGCGTTCAGAAACCCTTTCCCAGGAACTCAGCGGAAAAACGCCATCGGATGCGAAATTCCGCGAGCTTTCCGAAAAGCAGGATTTACTTAAGAAAGAAAAAGAAATAATGAAGGCGCAAGCCTCCGCCCTTGAACGCAAATACCACCTTGCGCAGAATACGCTAGGGCGGCTGAATTCCCAAATTGAAGACGTTCTTTCTTCTGCAGAATCCGCAAAAAAATCCGAAACCGAACTCTCCTACGTCCTTTCCGGTTCCCACATAAAAGAACTCGGTGCGCTCGCAGAAGCAAAAGACAAGGAAATCCTATCGCTAGCTTCCAAAAAAGAAGCAACGCACCTAGAAATTTTAGAAATAAAAGACACAGTTGCCCGCCTGAAACCCGACCATGCGCACTGCCCGCTCTGCGGCTCTGAAATCTCCGAAGATAAAAGGAAGCACATAAACGAGGAGAAGAATGCCCTAATAGGAAAAAAGATGGGGGAGATACACCTTCTCGAAACCGCGATCCCTCTTCTCAAAAAAGAACGCGCAGAACTCCTCGAACGCCAAAAGAGAGCCGAACTCCTTTCCATGAAGATTTCAGAAAGCGGAAAGAAAGCCTCTTCCCTTCCGCAGATCCAGGCCGAGAAATCCAAACTGGATTCCGAAATGAGCACGCTTGCAAAGCAAGTTTCAGAATTGCGCTCAAGAATGGAAAAGGTTGAGGAAGAGCATTCTTCCCTCCTGCTTTCCCTGCGCGAAGAAGAAGAGCTCCTGAAAAAAGCAAAACTCCTGCACGTTGCTAATGAAGAGCGTATTCACGCGGAAAAAGCCCTCTCTTCCATCTCATTCAAGGAAGAGGATTTGAAAAATGCACGGGAAAAACTCGAAAAAACCAGCATTGCGCAGGAACGCACAAACTCTTCCATGCGCCTAATCGAAAAGGAATCCTCATCCATTTCCGAAGTGATTTCCGTAGTTGAGAAACGCATTGCGCAAATGGAAAAGGCAAAATCCGAGGCAATCCGCCTTTCCAAACTCAAGGAGGAACTTATTGCCTACAAGAACGCGCTTCTCGAAACCCAGGCAGAGCTCCGCACCGAAATGACCGGAGCAATAACAGCCGCAATGAATGAAATCTGGCCCGTTCTCTACCCATATGCAGATTACAAGCAGCTCCGCATAAACGCAACCGAGAAAGATTATTTCTTCGAAGTTTACGATACGCAGTGGAGGGCGCTTGAGCGGATTGCAAGCGGAGGCGAGAAAGCGTGCCTTTCCCTCACATTGCGTATGGCACTTTCCACCGTTCTCACTCCCTCCTTGGGCTGGATGATGCTCGATGAACCCACGCACAACCTGGATGCGGAGGCGGTGCACACCCTTTCCGAAGCGTTAGAGAGCAAAGTGCCCCAGATAATTCCGCAATCCTTCGTAATTACCCACGAAGAAAACCTCCTGAGTTCCGAGTTTGCGCGAACTTACAAGTTCTCAAGAAATAAGGAAGAAGGCGGGCCGACCATTGTTGAGACGTTATGATGAGGGCTCCAGTTTCTCATCAGAAGAAATCATTCAGCCCCTTCTGCTTTCCGCCGTGCTTCAATTCATATTCATCAAAGCCCAGCTCTTTCAGTATTTTCATCACAGAAGGCAAAACCTGATTATCAATATAATATGCTGGATCGTAATCCTTCGCAAACTCAATCAGTTCAGCCTTGTCCGAAATGCTCTTCCCCTTAGTAGTAATCACATATCCTACTACGCTCCCTTGGCCAATCTTCTTGCCGCGTTCAATCCCTTTTTTCGCAGCAGAAAGCTCCGGTGACATAATATCATAATTCCCCGGGCTCTTCTTCAACTGGGTATAAATCACAACCTCTTCAAGAGGCACTTTCCCTTCGCGAAGCCGCGCCACAACCTCCTTCACAATCCCAATCGCCTTCTCCTTGCTCCCTTCCTTCAAAATAGCCTCAAGCACTTTCCGCTGCGTTTCCCGCGCCACAGAAGACCAGTCGCGGCGCACAAGCTCAAAACCGCGGATTTTCACTTTCCCGTCTTCCCCAAGAAGTGCATATTTTTTCTTCGCGCCCTTCTCTTCTCCGGTCTTCTTGCCCACAAATACCCCGCGCGTATAAAAGTCCTCAAGCTCAAGCTCCATTTTCCCTGGAAGCGAGGAATTGAATTTCTTCAGGAATTCCAGTGCATCTTCTTTCTTCTTATCTCCAAGAAGAAGGAAAAGCGAATCTGTATCCATATAAAGCACTTTGAAGCCCGCCTCCTCAGCCCTCTTTTCCGCCTCCATTATATGGTGCCTTCCCCATGCGGTTACGCTTTCCGCGCATTTCCGGTTATACCAGCGCGACCGTGCATAGCCCAAATATCCATAAAATGAATTTGCAAGAAGTTTCAGCGCATATGAACGCGCATTAAGCTTCCTATATTCAGTAGAATCCTTGTTCATCCCCTTCAATTTCACTTTCATTTCCGCGCGCCGGTCGATAAGCCCAGTAAGCACAGAAGGAATCAGCCCGGGCTTATTCTTGAGGAATTTCGCACCATTCGGAGCAACCCAGCTCTCCCCTTCCTTGTCCATAGTATCCGGGTCAATATTGTATGAGCATATTATGCTTGGGTACAGCCCGCGGAAATCAAATACTGCAATATTCTCGTAAATCCCAGGGGAAGGCAATTTCACATAAGCCCCCTGTATTGGATTGTTCACGCGCGCATTCACCGCAGAGCCGCTAGGTTTAGGGGGAATCACTATCTCTTTCCGCACCGCCTCTCCCATCAAAAGGCTTTCCACAAGCTGCCCGGATGTTGCATAAGCAGTATCAAAAAGCTGCATGCGCGCAATCTCGCTGAGTTCCATCTGTATTGGAAGGATGTGCTCCGCAAGTTCAAGCGTCACAACGGAATCCAAAAGTGAATATTCCGCAAGCTCTTCAAGGTCGTTCTCATCCCACATCTTCCAAATGTCCAGCCGCTCAACCATCTTCTTTTTCTTTCCGGTCACTGCGGCATAAACATTCTTGAGCGTATAATCCCCGGTCTTAATCATCCCGGTAAACCCGAAGAACCGTACAGATGGATAGAGGTCCACATGAACCCTTCCGGAGATCTTTATCGGGCTAATCAGCCCCTTCTTCGTAACCCGGTACTCCGAGCCATCGCGGCCAACCGCAAGGCTCATTTTGAGTTTTTTCGCCCTTCCCTTCAAATACGGAAAATCGAAATTTGTGCTATTATACCCAATAACAATGTCCGCATCCTTCTGCGCAAGAAGCGTGCAGAACCTCTCAATCATTTCTTTCTCATTCCCTACAACTTCAACGTGCTCATTCTTCCCTTTAACTTCCTTATAGGTAATAACTCCCTTCTCTTTCCCGGTGCAATAGCTAATCATGATTGCAGGGTCTATATTCTCACGTGGCGCCCCTTCCGGGTTATACGTCTCAATATCAAAGGCAAACAGATTCAGCCTTTCCCCGCCTTGCCCCAGGCTCCCAAGGAACTTCTTGATCATCTTTCCTTCGCGCTCATACCGTATTATGGAAAGCGGAATAAGCCCGAAATCCATTAGGAACCTCTTCCCAAAGGCAATCCCATCTTCATAGCAGGGGAATTCCATTTTCTCCTGCAAAATTGGCACGTGCGCAGGCGCATTGCAGCAAACCTTGAAAATCTCCTTCCGCTCGCCCTTAAGCTCACGCACAACCGGCTCAATGGATTTTGCAAATACGACCTCCCCTTCCTTGCTTTTAGCGGTTATCTTCTCTAGGAGGGCCTTTGCCCCAGGGGGGGCCTCAACGTAGAAATAAGGGTCATATCTGTAGTATAAGCGGCAAGCCTTCTTCCCCTTCACTTCAAGGCGCGCGTATGTCTGCCCCTTGCGGACAATATAATCTGCTCCAATAAGGACAGCCTTCCTCCTAACCATATGTAGAAATAGAAAGGAAAAGATTAAAGGTTAATTACTGCTTTCCGCGGTACGCAAGCTCCTTGTCAATAAGCTCCTGCACCACGTCGCGGGGGATGAACCTTCTCCCGCTTATCTTCACGTGCGGTATGCGGTTCCGGTCCAGCCTGCGTTCAAATGCGTTCCTCTTTATCTCCACATTTCTCCTGTGGAGCTCGCGGAGCGCATCGCTCACCGAGAAATATTTTCTTGCCACATGCGACAGGCTTTCCATCGCATCGCGCGGAATCAGCCTCTTCGTGCCGATCTTCACTGAAGGAATGGAGCTCTTCTCCACCCTTCCTATGAATGCGCGGTAGTTTATCGCCTTATTATACTTCCTATAAATCTCGTATGCCTTGCGAACGGTATAGAACGCGTTTCCTACATCAATAATGTCATCGAGGGACTGGACAGGGATGTATCTTTTCTTGCCGACTTTCACCGAGGGTATGCTGCGGCGTTCAATCCTTCCTCCAAATGCCCTGAAGGAAATGTCCATTCCCTTTCCTCTAAGAAGTTCATAGGCGTCCTGTATTGAATAAAGGCCGCCCTTCTGGAGAGCCTCGTCGCTGAGCTTCTTTTTTGCGCTCATCTCCTTGGCCGCTTCCATGACTTCAGTTATGGATGAGGAAAGCTGGTCTTCAACCTGAAGCCTTTCCCGCTTCACCCCGTCCATGTCAATGTTCTTGAGTGAGTCTACCTTATCATCATCGATCTTTCTGTTGATGACTATTCTCCTTCCCCTCGGCATAAGTTTCACCTTTTTCCGTTTTTAGGCACATTATATTACTCCTAATATCCTTTTAAAGCTATCGTTCACTTGCTCTCAGTTATCCCTCGGAGATAAGTGAAAACCACATACGCCAATATAATTATTACCACAATTCCGCCTACCCACGGAAGAACTCCATAATCCACGCCTTGCGGTTGCGGGTTCACCCCCTCATTTTCCCCAGTTGTGGCATTCCCGGTGGCATTTACAGGTTGTTCCTCTCCAGGCACCAGGTATTCCCCGTTGAGGGAATTCGAGTTCCCCTGCTCGTCATAAGCATTTATCGTGAACCTTATCAGGGTGTTCGGCGCCTGCACAGGAATTTCCACCACGTATCTTCCGCTTTCAGCATAAGGGACCAGAGTGTCCGTTATTCCCTTTATGTTCGTAGTAACGGTCGTTGCCTCTATGTCAGCTCCGCTTGCCATCGGGTTAGGGTCCAATACGAAGAACCTGAGCTTCAATCCCCCATCCTTGGTCTTCTCCATGCTCACGTCCCTTATCTGCGGAGGGGTAACGTCGAAAGAAACAGTGTATTCCTGCTGGTCCGCAAGATTGACAGAGAGTATTTTCTCCGCAGGCCCGTAAACTGCCTTCACGCTGGGGCTTATCAATGCTATCTCAGGAATCTCAACCGAAGACTGGTTGTACGTCTGGTTCTCGATTATTATGTCCGCAACAAGCGGATTTCCCGCATCGTCCACAACATTAACCTTAATCGAATAAATCTTTGCCTGGAGTGTGTAGGACGTATCCGCGTTCACGGTAACATTCCCTGTGATTACTCCGTTCAGGTACGGGATTGCCATGCCCGCCGCCCCGCTGTTCACGACCACTGAGGCATATCCGTCTTCGCTCGTGTTCACATACTGGTTCTTTATGCGCATCTGGGTGTTCGCAATAGGATTTCCAAACCTGTCGATAGCATGGACGCTGAGGAGGTACGCATCCTTGAACTGCAGCTGTATTTCGTTCTCATGGCTTTGCGCGGTTACTTTCCTGGTCACTGTTTTTGCGTCATAATATGCATTTATCGTGACGTCGCATTGCACCCATGCCTGGGTTTGCTCGGCATTCAATATGCCTACTTTCACGTTTCCATCCTTGTCAGTATACTGGGTTTTCGTGGTCACGTATCCCTTTCCGGTGCTCCTGTCTTTCTGGTAAGTCACGTTCACTGCGGCCCCTTCTATCGGCCTGAACGTTGCATCCAAAACCTTTATGTTCAAATTATCCGAGAAACCCGCAACGCAACTCGCAGAATATACGACTCCGCAAAAAACCGCGAATAGCAGAACCGCGCCAAGAAATGCACATCTTCCAATCATTTTTCCATCCCCCCCTAATTTACACGCCTTCCTCCTTGCTGAGGGAAGAGAGCGTGCCTTCTTCCTGTCCCCCTTCTTCGGGCTTCATTGCAGTGAAGGAGGAAACCTTCTCGTTCTCCTTAAGCTTTGCAATGCGCACTCCCATCGTATTCCTTCCAATAATTGAAATTTCCGAAGCGGAAAGCCTCACAATTCTTCCGCTGGAACTTGCCACTATTACTTCCTCGTCTTCGCTGACCGAACGCACGTTCACAACCTTCCCGTTCCTTCCTTCGGTCTTTATATTGATTATTCCCTGCCCACCCCTTCCCTGCACGCGGTATTCCCCTACTTCGGTCCTCTTCCCATAACCATTCTCGGTAATGGTAAGTATGTGGGGCTTGTTGCAGATTGTGCAGCTCACCACTTCATCCCCTTTTCCAAGGCGGATTCCAATCACTCCCATCGAAGACCTTCCGGTTTCGCGGACTTCCTCTTCATTGAACTGGATTGCCATCCCCTCCTTGGTTCCAATGAGGAGCGTCTGCTTCCCATCCGTCTTCTTCACATCAATCAGGTGGTCGCCTTCCTTCAGGGTAATCGCGATTATCCCGCCCTTCCTCGGCCTGCTGAATTCAGCAAGCCTCTTCTTTGCGGCAATTCCCTTCCGGGTAGTCATGATGAGGTACTCACCTTCCTTGAATTCATCCACTGCAATCCAGGCAGTAACCTTCTCACCGCCTAGTTCAAGCAGGTTCACAACGGGCTTCCCTTTCGAATACCTTCCCCCTTCGGGAATCATGAAGGTCTTCAGCCAGTGCACTTTTCCTGCATCCGTAAAGAAGAGCATGTACTTGTGGTTCGTGGTCACGATTATGTCTTCGATGTAATCGTCTTCTACGGTTTCCGCGCCAATGACCCCGAGGCCGCCCCTCTTCTGGTTCTTGTATTCATCAAGGGAAACGCGTTTTATGTATCCCTTTGCAGAGAAGCTCACCACAACCTTGTCATCGGGAATCAGATCCTCTATTGCCCGCTCATCGGATTCCGGCAAAATCACCGTGCGGCGCGCATCAGAGAACCTCGCCCTCACCGTTTCAGTTTCCTTCTTCACAACATCAAGTATTTTTTTCTCATCACCAAGAAGCGTCTCCAGTAATTTTATCTCTTCTTCCCTTTCCTTGTGCTCCGCGTCTATCCCCTCGCGTTCCATACCCGTCAATTTCTGCAATTTCATGTCCAGTATTGCAGCCGCCTGCTTCTCAGAAAGGCCGTAAACCTGCCCCATCGCGAGTCTGGCATCCTCTGCATTCCGCGATTTTTTTAACATTGCAACAATTGCATCAATGTTCTGGAGCGCAATCACGAGCCCCTGCAAAATGTGCAGCCTATCCCTTGCCTTCTCAAGCTCGAACTGGCTTCTTTTAGTGATTATTTCCTTCCTGAATTTCACGAACTCGGAAACCATTTCAAAAAGTGTGAGCAGCTTGGGCTTCCCATCCACAAGCGCAAGGTTGATTATTCCAAAGCTCTTCTCAAGTTCGGTGTGCGCATACAATTGCTGGAGCACAACTTCCGGGTCTTCCCCTCTTTTTAGCTCAATCCTTACGCACATCCCATCCTTATCTGAAAGGTCCTGTAATCCTCCTATCCCTTCTATTCTCTTGTCGCGCACCGCAGTAACTATTTGCTCAATCAGCATGGTCTTGTTTACCTGGTAAGGAATTTCGGTTACTACAATATCCCCATCATCCATTTCGGTTTTTGCCCTTATCTTGATTATTCCTTTTCCAGTCTTATACGCACTAATTATTCCGTAATTCCCTACAATGAACCCGCCAGTTGGAAAGTCCGGCCCAGGCACAAGGGCGAGCAATTTCTCCTCATCCGCCCCATCTATGTATGCAATAACTGCATCCGCGACTTCCCCTAAATTGTGCGGAGGCACATTGGTAGCCATCCCGACCGCAATTCCCGCAGAGCCGTTCACAAGCAGGCTCGGGATTTTGCAAGGAAGAACAGTAGGCTCCTTAAGGGTCCCGTCGAAATTCGGCACAAAGGAAACAGTTTCCTTCTCCAAATCCTGCAAATATTCTTCTGCAATCGCTTTCATGCGCACTTCCGTGTACCTCATTGCGGCCGCAGAATCCCCATCCACGCTTCCAAAGTTTCCCTGCCCGTCCACAAGAACATAACGCAGGCTGAAAGGCTGCGCCATCCGGACAAGCGAATCATAAATTGCAACATCCCCATGCGGGTGATATTTACCCAGAACTTCCCCAACCACCCTTGCGCTCTTCTTATACGGCTTATCGTGGTAGTTGTTCAGTTCATGCATTGAGAAAAGAATTCTCCTGTGCACGGGTTTCAATCCATCGCGCACATCCGGAAGGGCCCTGCTCACGATTACGCTCATCGCGTAATCCAGGTAGGACTTCTTCATGTCTTCTTCAATTGGGATGTCTATGATTGGCATTGTGATCACACGTCCAGATTCACTACCTCTTTCGCATGGTCTTCTATGAATTTCCTTCTCGGCTCCACTTCTTCGCCCATAAGTGTTGTGAAGAGCTGGTCGGCCACCATCGCATCCTGTATCGTCACCCGTTTCAGCGAGCGCTTTTCCGGATTTAATGTCGTTTCCCAGAGCTGCTCAGGGTTCATTTCCCCCAAGCCCTTGTACCTCTGGATGCTCGCATCTTTCCCAACCCTCTCAAGGACAATTCCGAGCGCCGCATCATCATACGCGTATTCTACCGTTTTCCCCTTCTTCACCCGATAAAGCGGGGGCTGTGCGATGTATATGTACCCGCGCTCCACCACCTCCCTGAAATACCTATAGAACAGGGTAAGCAGGAGCGTCCTGATGTGGCTTCCGTCCACATCCGCATCGGTCATTATCACAATTTTATGGTACCTCAGTTTCGCAACGTCGAATTCTTCCCCGAATCCCGTCCCAAGGCTTATTATTATCGTGCGTATCTCTTCGCTTTTCAGCAGCTTTGACATCTGCGCCTTTTCCACGTTCAGTATTTTTCCCTTTAATGGGAGGATTGCCTGCGTTCTCCTGTCCCTCCCCTGCTTTCCGCTTCCCCCTGCGCTGTCCCCTTCCACGATGAATATTTCGGCTTTAGCGGGGTCCTTTTCTATGCAGTCCGCCAATTTTCCCGGAAGAACGCTGCTTTCGAAAACCCCCTTCCTCCTGATGAGGTCTTTCGCTTTCTGCGCCGCTTCGCGTGCGTGCATTGCATTCATCACTTTTGCAGCAATGAGTTTTGCAAATTCAGGAGTTTCCTCAAGGAACCTTATGAAGCTCTCATAAACAATGCTTGAAGCAATTCCGCGGACTTCGTCATTTCCGAGCTTTGTCTTGGTCTGCCCCTCAAACTGCGGCTCTCCCATCTTCACGCTGATTATCGCAGTGAGGCCTTCCAGAACGTCTTCTCCGCTCAATTTCGTTTCTTTCAGCGCCTTCTCATCCTTTAGGTATTCATTCAATGCGCGCGTTACCGCCGCCTTGAATCCCACAAGGTGCGTTCCCCCTTCAATCGTGTTTATGCTGTTCACAAAAGAGTGCACCATCGGGCTGAAGTTTTCCGTATATTGTATTGCATACTCAACTTCAACTTCCCCAATTTTCTTCCCGTACCTGTATGGAGGGTGCAATGGCTTTCTCGCCCTGTTCAGGTACTCAACAAAGCTCGCAATGCCCCCATCATATTTGAATACCTCCTCTTCATTGGAAACCTCATCTCTTGCAGAAATTTTCACTCCTCCATTCAGGAATGCAAGTTCCCTGAGCCGGTCGCGCAGGTAGTCGAAATCCAGTTCCGCAGTGAATATCGTCATGTCCGGCTTGAAGCGCACCGTTGTGCCGTTGTGCGGACTTTCCCCGATCTTCTCAACAGGGCTGGTCGGCTTCCCGTATGCATACCTTTGCCGGAAAATCCCGCCATCCCTGTGCACTTCTATCTCCATCCATTCGCTGAGCGCATTCACTACCGAAAGCCCTACCCCGTGCAGCCCTCCGCTCACCTGGTATGCCTTCTTCTCGAATTTTCCCCCTGCATGCAAAACTGTGGAAACAAGTTCCAGCGCGGATTTTCCGGTCTTGGAGTGGATGCCTACGGGAATTCCCCTCCCATCGTCCCTCACAACAACCACTCCGCCTTCTTTCAGCAGCACTTCTATATTCTTGCAATATCCTGCCAAAGCTTCATCTATGCTGTTGTCCACAACTTCGAATATGAGGTGGTGGAGCCCCCGTTTAGAGGTGTCCCCGATGTACATCGCGGGCCTTCTCCTGACGCCTTCTAGCCCCTCCATCACATGTATTGAGTCAGCGCCGTAATCATCAGCCATTTTTTCACCTTTCTCTATTTGCAAATCCACGTGTTCAAGTGAATTTCTCTGCCATCCCGTTCCATTCGTCAATTACGTCCTTGATCTTGGATTTGTCGGCTATCATGAAAGCCTGGTAGTTCCCATGGGCAAGGTAAACTCCTGCAAGCTTCTTTCCTGAAACCACGAACCTCTTCACATCGTTTGCGCCCATCTTCTTTGCAAGCGCATTCGCGTATGTTTTCATCTTTATGAAGAGCGCGGCAACAAGGGTTTTCCTGCCCTTCTGGAAAGAGTTGTATACCTGCTCGTCCTGGGAAACAAGCACCGCGTGCTCGAGCGTCTTTGCCTTGATAAGGTCCTTGATTTTCTTCTCTATCGTTTCGCCCACATTCACCTTCTTGCGGACGATCACGTCTCCTTCAAGGGCAAATCCCTTCGTCCGGTTCTCGCCTATGAATTTCTCCACCGCCCACTCCCTCCATTGCAGTGGTATTGCAAGCAGGGTGTTGAGCGGGACCGCTTCAGCTTCACCCGTAACGCGCTCAAGCTCTATTTTCCATTCAGGCCACTTCTGGTTCATTATATTTACCTTCTCGTTCAAGGTCTGCTCAAGCATGTCCAGGCGCTCCTGGTTGAACCGTATCAGCTGCTTCGCCATGGATTGCTTATCCGTAGTGACCATCTGCTCAAGCCGCTCAATCGGTACGGAAACAATGATCGCATATTCCTCGGTCACCACCATGCCGGTCTTTGAGAGGTCCTCAACGCGCATCCTGAGCATCTGCCAGGTCTCCCTGAGTTTTGCAAGCTCCCGTATGTTGTCTTCCTTGGTGGCTCCGCGCAAATCATAATATTCTTTTCCAAGCGCCCTGCCTTTTATCCAGTCTTCTACTACGAGGAATATCGTGTACGCGCCAAGCACGAAGAGCACAACGCACCCTGCGCCCACAAGGTCTGAACTAAGCGCAACCGACACGCTTTCAATCTCAAGCCCGGCCGCTTGAACCGGCGCCGCATAGAACATGTTAAGCATTATTGATGCGATTATCAGAACTGCTCCCACTATTAGATAGGTCCTCCAGTCCGTAAGCGGAGCCCCGTATGCCTCTATTAATGCCTTCCTCAGGTTCCTCCTGTCCATCACCGCCCTTGCGATATGGTAGAGGGTTTCAAGCAGGAATATGAACAGGAACAAAATTACTACCCACAATGATAATGCGGCTCCAAGGGCTGCATAGTAACCGAGGAACGAGAACGCATTGAATGCGCCCTGGAGCACCCCGAAGACGAACTGCCCTGCAGGATTGGTGTAGAACCCATATATGTACGCAAGCGCCATCAGGTTGCGCTCGAGAACCTGCGGATTCTTCCACTTGCCCATTATCTCTTCAGTTGGCTCGCTTGATGATGCGAAATCATAATATGCTATTTTCCTCTTCTGGTCCAGCCTGAGCTGGTCCCAGCCTACCGTTAGCG
Source organism: uncultured Microcaldota archaeon (assembly GCA_903828955.1). Lineage (GTDB taxonomy): Archaea > Micrarchaeota > Micrarchaeia > Anstonellales > Bilamarchaeaceae > CAIKOA01. The sequence continues at coordinate 8,717 of CAIKOA010000033.1, read as the reverse complement.
GCTCCTTTTCATAGAGCCTTCCATTCTCCAATATGTCCAGGGAAAGCTGGTCCACGCTCATGGTAAGCGGCGGGCTGTCCTTCACATACAATTCAATGAAAAGGTCCTGCTTCCCGCCATCAAAAAGGATTGCCGTGTTGTATTCGTAAGAATTTTTCTGTATTTCAACGGCCCCTAATTTTCCAATCGAATCATTGAGCTTTTCCGCCTTAAGCTGGGGCGCAACGCAGGCTCCGTAAACCTCGGTGCTGAACAGCAGGTTCGACTTCAGCCTTGCCCCTGCCCCCATAAGGGTTGCAATCTTGGAGGCAAACTGGTCCTTTTGCTCCTGCGTATCAAGCGCAGTCGTCTCCTGGAGCTCCCCTGCAATCTCATCAACGCTCTTGGAATCCTCATTTAGCCGGTAAAGCTCATGGCTAAGGGTTTCCGGCCCATATGCTTTCAGCCGCCCGCAAAGGCTTGATTTACAGGCTTCCAGGCAGGTTTGCTCGCTTGTGCACTTTGAACGGTCCAGGCTCAATATGGTGAAGCAGGAGGCCTCCCCCTGGGTCTTGGCATCCTCGAATTCCTTTATGAGCGCCTTTGCCTCCGCAAGCTTATCAGGGCTCACATTGTCATAAACATTTATCTTCGCGGTCAATGTTGCGGGATAGGCGACCACGACCTTTCTCATCGAAATTCCTGCCGAATCGTCGATGGCCTTTGGAAGGTAGGAATACACGAAAAAGTCGTTGGCCCCGTCCCCGGTTATGTCGCTTCCGGAGAGGCTTTGGATCTCCTCATATCCGCTTATGCTGATCTGCCGCTCCTCGACGCATCCGAAGAAAAGCAACAACACTAAAAGGGCCGCCAGTATGCCTAATTTCATGGGATAAATGTAGAAGATTTAGCTTATAAACCTATGCATGTTTTTGGGTTGCTCCCAACGTCGTAAAATCGCACTTCTGAGGGGAATTTACCGAACGCGCGCGCAAAGAGGGGGCCCAAAGCCAATCCCCCTGGTTAAAAAAGCTTGTTTTCCTACCTATCATTATGGATTTTTCGCCAATCTTGGCTAAAATTTCCCCTTCTAAAAAAGAGGAGGCGGAAATGAATTCCTTTGCTGGAAAAGCGCTTTCCCTGCTCCAGCGGCAGCTCCCAAAAGGGGTCAGGATGATGCTTGCAGGCTCGGTCGCAAAGGGCACATTCCTTTCCGGAGCATCCGACATCGACCTCTTTGCGATCTTCCCCCATGAATACACTAAGGAGGATATGTTCGAGGAGGTGAAGAAAGCCTCCAAAAAGGCATTTCCAAAGGGAAAATTCGAGGAAAGGTTTGCAGAGCATCCTTACCTCAGCATCTATTTTTATGGGAAGAAATTGGACATCGTCCCCTCCTACGAAATGAAATTCGGGGAGAAGATAAAATCCGCGGTGGACCGTTCGCAACTGCACACCGGGTTCGTGCTCAAGAACCTCCCGGAAAGCAAGCGCTCCGATGTGCGCCTCCTGAAGCAGTTCCTCAAAGCCAACCTCCTATATGGCGCGGAAATAAAAACAAAGGGATTTTCCGGCTATCTTTGCGAATTGACGATTATCCAATATAAGAGTTTTGAGAATTTCATTGCAGAGATTTCAAGGTGGGAGTTTCCCATTGTGTTTGACCCTGCGGAACATTACGAAAACCCCCACGAAGTGCCGGAGTTTAATGCGCCCTTGGTCGTAATCGACCCGGTAGACCGGACCAGGAACGTCGCAGCAATAATACCAGTGGAGAACTTAGTCCGCCTCAGAAGCATTGCGCGCGAATTCACCCGCCGCCCCTCTGAAACCTTCTTTTTCCCCCTCAAAAAGGGCAAAAAGGAGCTCTCTGCACACGCGGAAGGGAGGGAATTCTTCGGGCTCTCTTTCAGGAAGCCCACAGATGTGGTGGACGACGTTTTCTGGGGCCAGCTCTGGAGGTTCTCCTCGCAGATTTCCATCTTCCTTAAGCACCATGAGTTCGAGGTTTTCGGGGTTTATCCATATTCAAGTGGAAAAGAATGCGTAGTTCTCCTGGAATTAAAAGCACCAATTCTTTCAAAAACCCAGGTTTTCCGCGGGCCTCCGCAAGAGCACAAAAAGCACGTCCTTGCGTTCAAGAAAAGCCACAAGGGCCCCTATTTTGTGGAAGAGGGAAGGGTCTGCGCAAAGGGAAAGCGTTCGCTCTGGAACATCACGCTCGCATTCAAGGATTTGAAGAAGAGGAAGGATTTCCCTTCGCACATCCAGCCGTTCCTTTCGAAATCTAAACTCCTGAATAAGAAAGAGATTCTTTCCAGATTCCCGGAAGGTCTGGAAGAGTATTTCAGGGTGCGCTGCTTCACTGAGTAGGCTTCTCCCGCCCAGAGCACTGCATTCTCCATTGCATAATCTTATCGCGAAGGTTCGCATCCACATTTTGTTTCTCTGAGATTATCTGGAGGAACTCATCTGTAGCATTAGCATCCGAAATATAGCCTTTTTGCAATGCTTCCAATGTGCCGCTGAAATTATGGCTGAGATTATCGGATTTTTCTGCCAAGGCCCTCATTTCTTGCGTGGTCTGTGCACACTTTGCTGGATTAAACCTGTTGCCAACGTAAACAGCAGACCCCATCGAAATCAAGACCGTTGCAACTGCCGCACTCAGAAAAATCCTGTTCGATAATATGCTCTCTTTCCACCTGCTCCACTTCTCTTTTCTCTCGGGAGCCCCTGCTTTTCCACCTGTTTTTAATTCACGAGTTTGAGTGTCCATAAGTTGTATTTAGTGTATAAATCTTTATAAACGTACCGGCATACTCAATTTTTATGTAACCATGGTTACAGAGCCCTTCAGGGGGAGCGCCCCCTAAAGGTCTTCACCCCAAGCAACCCCCCATAACTGTTCGCGTTCGCACATTTCTTTGCCGCTCTTGCATAATTCCTCCAGAACCATCTTGCCCTTTCGAAAACCCCCAATCCCCAACTCTTTTATTTCTAATCATGCACATTAACCCAAAAAAGGTGAAAATATGTTCATATCCACTTTGGGAAGCCACTCCGCTCTAGATGTTTCCGAAGGCGCAAAAGCCGAAGGCTACAAATCTCTTGTTGTCTGCCAGAAAGGCCGCGACATTACCTACTCCAAGCACTACAAGACCCGCAAGCGCGGCAAGAAGGAAATAGGAGTTGTGGATGAAGTCCTCCTCCTGAATAAATTTTCCGAAATAATCAATCCGGAAACCCAGGAAAAGCTGAAAGACTCCATCTTTATCCCCAACCGCTCCTTCTCCGTTTACGTAGGCTACGATAACATAGAAACCAAATTCAAAGTGCCAGTGTTCGGAAATAAATTCCTTCTGCGCGCAGAAGAGCGCACCGCAAAAAACAACCAGTATTTCCTTCTTGAAAAGGCGGGAATCGACATCCCGCAAACCTTCAAGCCCCAGGAAATAAACACACTCACGCTCGTAAAAGTGCAGGAGGCAAAGCGCTCATATGAGCGCGCCTTCTTCTTCGCAAATTCCTATGCGGACTACCAGGAGAAATCCCAGAAAATGCTCAAGGAAGGCATAATCAAGGAAGAAGACCTCAAATCCGCCCGCATAGAGGAATTCATTTTAGGCGCGCAATTCAACTTCAATTTCTTCTATTCCCCGCTCCACGATGAACTCGAGCTCTTAGGAATAGATACAAGAAGGCAGACAAATATAGATGGCCTTCTCCGCCTCCCCGCCCCCCAGCAGATGGAGGTTCTCAAATATAGGCGCTTCACTACGATAGAAGCCGGGCACATCTCATGCACAATGAGGGAATCCCTCCTGCAGACTGGAATCGAAGCAGGAGAACGCTTCGTGGAAACCGTAAAGAAATTCTATCCAAAAGGCCTGATTGGTCCCTTCGCCTTGCAGGGCGCAATCGAGGAAAAAGACGGCAAGGAAAGATTTGTAGTTTTCGATGTTTCCTTCCGCATGCCGGGTTCCCCGGGCACCAGATTCACCCCGTATTCCTCTTACCTATACCGGGAACCCGTAAGCTTCGGAAGAAGGCTTGCAATCGAAATAAAGGAAGCGGAAAAAGGAAAAGAACTTGAAAAGGTTACTTCCTGATTAACCCGAAGGCGTCAGGACGCTGTCCCAGAATTTCTTTTCTTCAATAGCCTTTGCAATCAGCGTCCTCTGCTCCACCGCATACATGTACTCGTCGAATCTCACAGCCAAGTTATCCTCCTCGCTTAGAACGGAATCCAGCTCTGAAAGAATCAACTCAAGCTCTCCCACACTCTTATCCAGAAGCCCGGTCTCCTCGATTTCCATCTCGTTCAGCCTGTCCTGCACAATACTCTCCATTCTCTCCGCAGCCGCTATCTCATCGTTCGTCTCTTCGCTGTCCGTCCCCTTCTCGCGCTGCTCTTCCTGCAATCCCGCGATTGCCCTGTTCTGCTCAGAAAGAAGGTCAAGAAGCCCCTGTTTATTTTCCCTATCAATCCTCACCACAAAAGCATCCTCCTCAGCCTGTTCCTCATCTGCGCGCGAAACCCGCATCTTCTCATACCAGCCGCTATGAATTAGCTTCTTCTGGACCTCGATCGTTTTCCTTATCCTCTTTATCTGCTCCCTCAGCTTCCTCTCCCTCTCCGCCCTGACTTTTTCCTCCGGGCTCTTCTGCCTGAGCGTTTTCTCAGGCTTCCCCCCACTCCCTTCACAATTAGAATTAAGCAAAACCGCGGAAAAACTAATCGCTCCGCCCAACAGAAGAGCAGAAACTAAAGGATGCCTGAACGCCCAGCTCTTCTTTGGCGCATCTATCCTATTCTTTTTCAGGGAGGCATTCCTCTCCCTGATCGGCTTCCCTGATTGGTCCAGGTATTCTATTCGGACATTGCGCATGCCCCTTTCTTGCATGTGTTCTATTATGGACTAAAATGCTTAAAAAGATTACTCTAACCCTCAACACTTTTGATGATATTCGCATACTTGCCCTTCCTATTCCTAAGAAGCACGATCCTGGAAGCGGCATCCTCATCCTCAAACTCAAAACCAGGCAAAAATTCCAGCAATTTCAAACTCAATTCCTTAACGGATTTGTGCGCAGGCATATTCTCCCTGCCCAGCCTCTTGCGCGAATACCCAAGATGCATATATGCCTTCACCTCAATGAAATCCGCCCCGCTTTTCTCAAACAGTTTCCCATAGAGCGGAAGCATTTCTTCCTTATCATTAATCCCAGCAATTACAGTAAACCTGAGCACGCGCCTGCAAGGAAGGCCCGCAAGAATTTCCAGAGTTCTATTGAGCCTCTCCCACCCGTCTGGGTACACCGGCACGTTCACCGCAAAATAGGTTTCCTTATCCGCCGCATCCACCGAAATATACAGTTGTGTGGGCAGCGCCTTTTCTTTTTTCAATTTCAAAAGCATTTCCGGCTCCTGCCCATTGCTCACAAGAAATACGGATTTCACCGCAGGATTCTTCTTCAGCAGCCCAATTAATTCTGGCAATTTCGGATAAATCGTGGGCTCCCCCGAAAGGCTTATCGCCCAGTGCGCAGGAAATCTATTGAATGCATCCCTGAACATAGGAACGTTCGAATCCGCAGCACCTCCCAGCCCGCTGAAAAGCCTTCTGCGCTGCTCAACAGTTTTCTCAATAATAAATTCCGGAGAATCCACTTCCAGAATTCCAGAAGAAGGAAACTCCATCCACTCCATCGGCCTCCAGCAAAATATGCAGTTCTGTGAGCACCACGCTGCAGAAGGGCTCATCTGCGCGCAGGTATGCGTCTCAATCCCATAAAATTTATTCTTATAGCAGGTCCCTTTTCCGCGCAGCATCTTCTTAGTCCAGCCGCAAATCTGCACAGCAGAATGCCTGCCCACTAACCCATATTGTTTTTTCAAAAATTCCGCTCGCACTTGCGAACTAAAGCAAAAAGAAGAAGAGGGTTCCCCCTCATTTTTCCGGGGGCTCTCCATAAAAACCACAAAATTATTTCGTTGCCTTCTTCACGGACTTCGCAAGGTCTTCCAGGTCACTTTCCATCTGCTTGCATCCGCGCACAAGCATCTCTTTCGGAGTCATCTGGTAGAAGCTTTCAGCCTTGAAAATGAGCCCGCCCTTCTTCCCTTCCTCTTCGCCATATGCGGCGATCCCCGCCTGGAACTTCGCGTGCTTCTTCCCGGTCCCGACCTTTGCAGTCCCTTCAAAGCGCAGGTTTTGCCCTTCAAAGAGCGTAATTATGGGGATTTTTTCCCGCGCAGCCGCAACTTCGCCGTCCTTGCTCTTCATTTCTCCCGAATAAACTACTTTCGGGCCCGAAGCATCAAGCGAGAAACTAACCTCTGCCTCAGCCGCAATCCCTGAAGGCGTAGTTATCGGAATAAGCCCCACCCTGTGCGAGATATATTCATCAAACATCGAAGAGTTGTTCTCGTAGATGGTCATCCTTTCCACCGCCAAGACGGGCACTCTCGCCATCGAATACCTGCGCACCGCATTAAGGATTGGGATGTCCACATCCTCGACTTTAAAAGAAAGCTTATTCCCTTTCCAGTCAACAAGCTCTGCTTTCATCAGGTCACACCCTCCTTCCCCTTCTTCCTCCTGCCCTTCTCATGGAGTCCGTAGGTATCGGAGTCACGTCCTCTATTCTTCCGACTCGCACCTTCATGCGCGCAATGGTTCTTACCACTGCCTGCGCGCCGGAGCCAGGCGTCTTTGAGCCGTTTCCCCCGGGTGCCCTGATTTTAATGTGAACTGTATCCACTCCTTTCTCCTTGAGCTCATTCACAACCTTCTGCGCAGCCTGCATTGCCGCATAAGGCCTTCCTTCTTCCCTCGAAGCCTTCACGACCATGCCTCCGCTGCACCAGGCGAGCGTTTCCGCGCCGCTTACATCGGTTGCCGTAATAATCGTATCATTCTTTGAAGAGTAGACGTGCACCACCGCAAGCCTCCCCTTCTTCTTCTTTTCAACAGGGGCAGCCTCAGGAGCAGGCGCGCTTTCCACCTTTGCTTCCGCAGCCTTCTCAACCTTTTCCTCAACCTTCTTTTCTTCAGCCATTCAATACACCTTTTACTCAACCACTTTTTCCGCTGCTAGCGGGAGGTCGAGCTCCTTTGGCGCCTCAACCTTCTCTTCTGCATCTTCCTCAGCGCCTTCTTCCTTGGGCTTTGCCTCTTTCTTCTCAGGCACTGCGGCTTTCTCAGAAATGCTCAAATCAATGTTCTTATAGAGGGAAATCTTCTCCTCTTCGCTTGCCTTCACCAGGTAGCTCGGAGAACTCACTTTCCTTCCATCCACCGCAATGAATCCATGTGTAATAAGCTGCCTCGCTTGCGCCATGCTCTTTGCGATTCCCCTTTTGCATACCCTGGTCTGGAGCCTTCGCTCAAGAACGTCACGCACGGTAAGCGAGAGCACATCTTCCAGCTTCGCCTCCTTGCTAATGATTCCGAGCTTATTCAATTTCGCCATCAATTCAGGAAGCCTCTTTGAGCGTTCTTCCTCTGTGACTGACTGGAGCCTCCTTGCCTCACGCCTTGCTTTCTTAAGGTTCTGGCCCATTCCCCAAAGCTCCCTCATGCTTCGCAGGCCGTATTCCGCCTTCAGGCCTTTCTCTTCCTTGAGCCTGGACATTTCCCAGAGCCTTTTCGGGCGCTCGTATTTATTGCTGAATCTTCTTGGGTCTCCCACTCAATCACCTATTTCTTCTCCGCCGCGGGCTTTGCCGCCGCTGCTGCCGGGGATGCCGCCGCTGCAGGTGCTCCTGCACCGCCGCCCCTTCCCCCTTCAGCCGCCTTTGCCGCCGCTCCGGCTGCAAGGATGGTCTTTCTGAGTACTCCCAGCGACATTCCGGTCCTTCCGGTGTTCCTCGTCTTTTGGCCCCTTACCTTCTGGCCATAAGCGTGCCTGTACCCCTTCCAGGTGTACATCTTCTTTTCTCCCTCGACATCCTGCCTGTTTGCGAATTCAAGGTCGTTCATGATTATGTGGAGGTTCTTTCCGGAATCCTTGTCTTTGCGCCTGTTCAGCATATACTCCGGAATATCTTTGTAGTTATGCAATGAGTTCAAAACCGCGTCGATTTTCTCAATCTGCTCATCAGAAAAAGACCCCACCTTCACATCCGGTGAAAGGCTGAGTTCCCTTGAAAGAATGTCTGCGACCGGACCGCTGAGCGAGTGCCCGATTCCGCGCACATGGGTGAGCGCCCTCTTCAGGCGGAGCCCTCCCCGGACATCCTTTCCCGCAAGGCGGACTATTCCACGTAGCCCTTCTTCGGTAGCCGCAACCGCGGCCTTCTTCGCCGCTTTCGCTGTCTTATCTATGCCGGCTTCCTTTCCACCCTTCTTTCCGCCGTGCACCGATTCATCTACCGATGCCGCTTTCTCGGCATCTTTAGTCTCCTTTTTTTCTTTCTTTGAAACTTTAGCCATTCATACCACCGTGAACACAGTCTCTACAGTAAGAAACGTTTTACACAAAAGACCGTGTAAGGTTAGAGTATTATGCCCCAGAAATGTTTTTAAACCTGCTTTTCAGCGCCCGAAGACGGCTCCGACGTGAAGCCCCAAATCCACACAAAAAGATAATATTAATGTTTTGTTGAGGTCAAGAAATCTTGCGGCATTCATGCCGCAGCTGAATTGACCTCTTATTCTATTTTTTGGATTATAAAAAGAACCGGTAGCGGGCGCGCCGCCGCCTAACGGCGGCGCACAACCTTCCACGAG
>CAIKOA010000032.1 GCA_903828955.1 uncultured Microcaldota archaeon | reverse complement strand
GCTGAAGCAGGGGCTGCGCAAACCGTTCAGGCCCAGCTCGACCTCGCTACACTGCAAATAAACAAGGACAAAGAGGATATGCAGGAGCAGGAAAAGAAGGAAGAGGAACGCGCAAAGGAGTCGCGCGAGAAGAAGGAGGAGTCGAAAACCGAAGAAAAGGAAAAAATGGAACTGGAGGACTATTTCGAAAAAATCCAGATGCCTGAAACAGAAGGCAAGAAAGACTCGACGATAAAGGGCGAGGAAACATCGGCTGAGCTTATCGAGCAGAATACGGATAACCTGAACGAAATCGCAGACAATAACGCGGAAAAGAAAGGCCTGGACCTCAAAGAACGCGCAGAGGAACTCGGAATCCCGGAAAACCAGAGGTGGACCCTCGACCCTGAGCTTGCCGAAGAATTCAAGAAAAAGCTTGGGGAGGAGTTCGGGGAGAACCTCTCATGCGTGTTCTTCCCGCTTGCGCTTGCGCCCCTGGAGATAATGGATGAAAAAAGCGATAACGCGACTCCGGAAAAATACCTGGTGGCGCTCTCAAGGGGGGAAGCGGAAGACCTTGAAACGCTCGGGGCGATAATGGGAAAAAGCGAAGTGGTCGCGCTTGCTTACATGGACGCGGTTGCGGATGCAATGGGCGACATGGTCAGGGAGCGGATGCCGGAGATTGAATGAGGTGGAAAAAATGAACTCTGGTTTTTCTTCATTGATAATAAAGAAGTGGAAGAAGCACCTTAAGGCTGGCGCGAAAACGCTTGCGGTTGGGGGGGAGAAGGCGGCAAGCTTGGTGGACATGATCGGCTCCAAGGCTTTTGAGAAGAAAAGGGCCAAGGAAGAAAAGAAGGAGCTGAAAGAGATAAGCAAGCTCAAGAAATCCAAGGCTTACAAGAAAGACCTCGGGAAATCCTTGCTGGAAAAGCTCATGCGCCAGCAGATAAGCTTCAAGGACCTCAAGGCGGCGGTTGGAACGGTAAGGTTCCTTTCAGGGAAAGAGAAGAAGGAAGGAATAGTGGAGCAGCTGAAGGCAAGCCCGATGATGAGGATTGCGATACTGAAGTCTGCGCGTGAGTCTCTCTTCAAGCCAAAGGCAAAGAAAAAGGGCAAGAAGTAAGCCCTCTTTTCGCTTTTTTCCTTCCTAAATGCTAAATCATATAAATTCATTCTGGATAGTGGGAACCAGGTGAAAGAATGAACAAGATGATATTTGCAATTATTATGCTGTTTGCGCTCCTTTTTGCCGGATGCGCAGGAAATAGCCCGCCAGGAGGGCAGGTAGCCTGCACGCAGGAAGCGAAGATGTGCCCGGATGGGAGCGCGGTGGGAAGGACCGGTCCTAATTGCGAGTTTGCGCCCTGCCCGGGCGAAGGGAATGCTTCAGGATGCGGAACCTGCCCGATGCTTTCCCAGCCTGCACCGGGTTTCTGCAGCCATGGGACGATTGTTAGCGGGCCTGTGGATGAATGCGGATGCAGGGGGCCTCCAACCTGCGCATGCACGGAAGAGGCAAAGGTTTGCCCGGATGGGAGCTCTGTAGGGAGAATCGGGGCGAACTGCGAGTTTGCGCCCTGCCCGAAAACAGTGGGCGGCAACGGAAGCGGAACCTCAGGGAATGCCTCGGAGGATTTCCTTCTTTCGCATAAGTGGAAATTGCTGAAAATAGACGATGAGACGCTTGTGAATAGCCCGGTGGAGATACAGTTCGGGATGGGAAGGTTCAACGGAAATGCGGGATGCAACAGCATGGGCGGAGGGTATCTAATGGACGAAGACCAGATCTCTTTCGGGCAGACCGCAATCACCCTGATGTATTGCGAGGGCAGGATGGACCTGGAAGGGAAGGTGCTCGAGAAGATAAACGGGGGCCCGTACAGATGGGAAATTGTAGATGAGAAGCTTAATTTCTACAAGGGAGATGCGTTAGTGATGGTTTGGGGAGTGGAAACCGAATAAAACGGAAGAATAGTTTTATGAAGGTTAGTTTAGATATAAGCAGAAGAGCGTTGAGTACATGCCAAAGATAAAACTTCCCAGATGCATGAGCACCCAGCACCCTGATAATGCGAACGTCCCTTTCTTCTCTTCCTCCGCTGTAATGGGAGGGGAGGATGAGATAAAGGAGGCATTCTATGTATACTCCACTTTAGGCTGCACAGAGCAGATGTGGGATTCCGAAGGAAAGGAAGTTGATAATTACGTAGTTAAGAAACTATTGAATAATTATGGGCATTTCTTCTCAGAAAAGAAAATAGGGAAGGATGTTTTCCTTACATTGAGGGTGCCGAACCCGGAAGTGGAGAAAACCGAAGGGAAAATTCTTCTGGAAGCGCTGGATGCGATTCCAAGGAACTTTGATGCGGCAACCGCTTTCTACGGAGAGGAGATTCCGCCTATTTTCGAAGTAATCTTGCCTATGACTACGAATGCGAAGGAACTCCTGCGCGTGCGGAATTATTATGAGAAATTCGTGGTTGGAAAGGCGAAGGAGAGGCTTTCCCCAAAGGATATTACGATTGAGGAATGGATCGGGAAGTTCGGGCCGCAGAGAATAAACGTGATTCCTTTGCTTGAAGATTTGGACTCGATGAATAAGATAGACTCTATTGTAGGGGAATATGTGCGGGAAATAAAGCCGGAATACCAGAGAGTATTCCTGGCAAGAAGCGACCCTGCGTTGAATTACGGTTCTGCGGCTGCGGTTCTGATTGTGAAGAATGCGCTCCAGAAACTGCAGAAGGTGGAGGAAAAGGAGAGCGTGGAAATTTACCCGATTCTTGGGGCAGGAAGTGCGCCATTCAGGGGGAATCTGCGCCCGGATAACGTGAGAAGCTTCTTGAGGGCTTATCCGAGCATGCAAACCTATACGGTCCAGTCTGCATTCAAATATGATTATTCCCCTGGGGAAGTTATGCAGGGGGTAATGGAACTGAATGAGACTAAACGGGGAAAGCCGGTGCAGGTGGATGAGGAAAGAAGTGCTAAAATTGCGGCTAAAATCTCCGAGGAATATAGAAACCAATTGAAGATAATTGCTCCTTTGGTGAATACGGTTGCTAAATTCACTCCGAACAGGAGAAAGAGGAAATTGCACGTGGGGCTTTTCGGGTATGCAAGGGCCACCAGGGGAGGGGTTAAGCTCCCGAGGGCAATCCGGTTCTGCTGCTCTTTATACTCGGTTGGGATTCCACCGGAAATGCTGGGGCTGAACGCCCTGGATGAGAAGGACCTGGATTATGTGCGCAGCATTTACTCAGGATTTGACCAGGATCTGAAGGATGGACTTCGTTGGCTCAATGAAGAGAATTTATTGCTTTTCCCGGAACTGCACAAGCAGATGAAGCCTGTGCTGGAAATGGTGGATTACGAAGCGGATGAGCGCCATGCGAAGCTCGCAAAGCAAATCCTTAAGAAGATGAACGACCCACATCCGGAAACAATAGAAGAGGAGATATTGGAAGCGGCATTAATCAGGAAGTTCCTGGGATAAGGTGTTTTTGAAATGGCGGAATTAATCGGAAAGCACGTTGAGGAAAAGAGGGCTGCGGCAGTCTTTTCGTTCGTGGACATCTGGATGGATGGATATAATGATATTTTCTCGGATTTCGACCCCGCGCCATTTTCAAAGAGGGCGATTTCCGCAGACTTCGTTGAGGAAGTGATGAGGAGGACTTCCGAAGAGCACGATGAGGAAATAGAATTGAGGATGAGCGTTCCGCAGGCAATGCGCTCCGCAAAAGCCGAGAATATAATCAAGAAGAGGCTGAAGGATTACTTTACAATGAAGAAGCACAAGTACGATGAGCTTGTGAAGAACGAGAAGAGGAAGGGGAAAATCTATTTCCTGGGCGGTTTCCTGCTTCTTTCAAGTTTCATATTGCTCGACCTGTTTCTTGTCAGCAATGTGGTTGTGAAACTGCTTGCTGCGATCATGGCTCCTTTGGGCTGGTTCGGGGTTTGGGAAGGGACGAGCCACATGCTGGAAGGGCCTGAGCAGTTCTCCAAGAAAAAGGATTTCTATACGAAACTTGCAAAGGCAAAATTCGAATTTTTCTCAGAGGAAGAGCTTACGCAGATCGTAAAGGACGCAGAAGAGTCCAAGACTACTCCGAAGCTCACACAGGCAGCGGTGCAGGCAGCGATTTCGCAATTGCAGCAGGAAGAGGAAAAGAAGCCTCCGCAGCCTGAACAGAAGCCGAAGGAAGAGAAGCCTCCGCAGAAAAAATAACTATTTGAGGGCAAGGAAATCCGCAATCTGCAAGAGAATTATTGCTGCGGGGGCCACGTATTTTACCATTAGGTAGATTGGTTCTACTAAAGGAGCGGGAACGTTCTCAGAAAGAGCTTTTTTGCAATCTTTCCAGCACCAGGTGAATGCGATTAGCGAGATCACCACTACGAGCGCCGCAAACCTTCCCACGATGTCCGCATCCATGAAATCAAGGAAGCGGATTCCCACTACTTTCACCGGAATCGGGGAATAGCTGAGCGCAGAGGGGATGAACAGGATTAAGGCGAGGGCGAGCATTATCAGGCTCGCGCGGTTCTTCTCATCGGTTCTCCTGCGCAGGTTATCCACAATAATTTCAGACATTGAAACCGCGGATGTTGTTGCAACAGTGAAGAGAAGGAGGAAAAAGGCGAACATTACTGCAAATCCATAGGGCATTGCAAGGAATGCTTTGGGAAGCGCATCAAAAGCAAGCGAAGGGCCGGAGGTGAGTGGTATTGTGAAAGTAAATGCGATTGCGAAGATTGCAAATGTGCTCATTATTCCCACTGCAACATCGGTCCCGACTATTATGAGGGAGGATTTGAAAATCTCCTCCCTTCTTCTTGCATAGCTTGCATAGGTGAGCATTGCTGTGAAGCCCACGGAAAGGGAGAAGATTGCCTGGGAGATTGCGGCGGTTATGTTGATTGGGGAGAGGAGTTCGGAAGCATCGAAGGTTGTAAGGTAAGTGAAAGACTGCTGCGCCCCTGCTAGGGAAAATGAGTTTATGAAAATCAGGAGAAGGGAGACCACGAAGACCGGGAAGAGGTAGAAATTTACTTTCTCCCATCCGTCCTTTATGTTCATCCTGGAGACCAATTCTGCAATAAGGAGGGAAACCAATCCTCCTAGCGGAAGCCACCAGGTTTTCATTGCTTCGCTGAATGGAATGTAGATTCCGAAAAGGGAGGTTATTGAATAGAACATTGCCCAGCCGGTAACTACCAGGTAATAAGAGAATACTAGAAGGGTGAGGCCTAAGGGTAAAAGGACGAGCCACCAGAATTTTCCGAGCATTTTCTTGAATGCTCCGATTGAGTTTTCCCGTATTGTTTTTCCAACTGTGAATTCCACTAGAAGAGCCGGAATCCCCACGAGGATTACCGAGATAATGTAGAGAAGGAGGAAATTGCCGCCCCCGTGCATTCCTGCGGTGTAGGAGATTCTCCAGATGTTCCCTAGGCCTACTGCGGAGCTTATGCAGGCGATTACGAACATCAGGTGCGATGACCAATGCTCTGGGGAGCGGTTTTTACGCATATGGGAAATAGAATTGGGTAAGGAATAAAAATTAGATGTTTTGGAGTGCAAAAATTAGAATTTAGGGAAGGAAAGCCGAGGAGTTCTCCTTACCGTTGCAAGAACTCAGAGGAAATCCTGCATGCAGAGCTCGCTATTTCCGCGGTTTGCGTTTGCGCGCGGGTCTCTCTGCAGCATTGAGGAGAGGACTGCGAGGCGGTCCACCTGTGGCTCCCTGCCTGCAAATTCGTTCCTTCCGCTTACGGGCCTTAACTGCCTTGCCTGGGCTGCCTGCGAGACCGGTTCCCTTCTTGCTGCTGTGTTTTGAGTAGTAACCATTTCCACACCGGACTTAGTTGGAGGGGAAGTTGTATATTTAACTAATGTTCAAGGAAAAACGCTTAAATTGACAATAAGTATTAAAAATGAACAGATTGTTTATATATTAACAGAAAATGGTGCTTACAATGGTAACGATTGCGAATGTGGTGGAGAAGATAGTGAAGGAGAATCCTTCCCTGGAGATAATGCTTTCCAAGGACCTAATAAGTTACTCCAAGCTTGCGAGATACCTGAAGATGGAGGTGAAGAAGGAGCTTGGGAAGGAAGTGAATGATGCGGCGGTAATCGTTGCGATAAGGAGGTTGCAGGAGAAGGCGCAGAAGGCCTACGAGAAGCCGAAGAAATTCTCCGCAGGCAGCATAAAGACGCATTCGCATTTGATGGAAATCGCGGTTGTGAATTCTTCCCGCATCCCGGAGAAAATTAAGGAGATGTATTCGCTTCCGGAAGTGGAGGAGGGGGAACTGCTTAATGCAACTGAGGGGAAGAACCAGGCGACTTTCGTATTCTCGCAGAAAATGGAGAAGGAAATGAAAGAGGTTCTTTCCGGGGAGAAAGTTCTCCTGGAGATGAAGGGGCTTTCCCAGATTTCAATTTCTTTTGGAAAGGAGATGTTCGAGACTCCCGGATTCATTGTATACGTATTGAAGGAATTGTCCTGGAACGGGATAAATGTGATTGAGGTAATTTCCACTTATACGGAATTGAGCGTGGTCGTGGAGAGCAAGGAGCTTACGAAAGCGTACGGAATACTGGAGAAACTGCTCTTCTAGCAGACTTTCAGCTGGTTCAGGAGCGCTTCCGCGTCCCTCTGCGAGAAGCCCGCGCTTTCCCTTGTGCAGGACGCATAGACTTCCTCGAAATGGCTGGAGGAAACCTGGCCATACCCCTCTTCAACTAGGCGGCGCTGGAAATAGAGTTTGTGCATGCGGTGTTCCGGAGGAAGTTCCCTTTTCTGCGAAGGGATTTCAACTATGGATATCCTGTCCTTATGCTCCTTAAGTTCGAAGAGGAGCTTCTCGCACTCCCCTGCCGCTTTAGCTGCGGAGAACCCGCACATCTCTTCAATGCGGGATTTTACCGCAAGGAGGAGATCCCGCACGGACTGCTGGAACTTCCCGGCTATCAGGTCCGGGATGGAGGAATACGTGTCTATTTCCGACTTTCTTGCCCAGGCAACCGACTCTCCCAGGGAGCGGAGCGCCTCCCTGCAAATCAGCATGTTTGTGCCGGAAATCTGGAGGAAGTCCCTGAGCTCCTCAGGGCTGAGCAGGGATGAGTTCTGGATCACTTCCTCGCTCATTGCGTGCATCTCCATGAAAACGCCTTCCGGGCTATTTGTGAAGAAATATGACATGTTCTGCAGCCGCTCATGCAAATCCCGCACCGAGAGGATGCTTGTGAGCAGATTGCCTACGAACCGGTCGCGTGAATCCTCTGGAAACTCCCTGTCTAGGGCGGACCTGAGCCTCCAGAGCTTTCCCATCATTCCGATGCGGTTCATTGTTTTGACTTCTATTCCGTTTGCTTCCAGAGTTCTCTGGAGGGAGTATTGCGGGAGAAGGACGGCCGGGTGCTCATTCGTGTGCGGGGCGGCGAGCATCACTGTTTTTGGAAAGCTGCCCCTCCTGGCTCTCGCGATGTGGGCGGTGTATTGCTCAAAGCAGGTGGCGCGCATGCTCGTGTCGCTGTGCATCTAGTTATTATGGAAAAAAGGATTTATATATTTATCTTTTTATTCCATAAATTATAACACTCATAAGAATAAGCAAGAGTTATAAATTTCAACCTAAAAGGGGGTTCTTATGAAGGAGGCAATCCTTTATACGAAGAAGAAGGATAAGTCGGTCCAGTGCTATTTGTGCAGGAGAATGTGCAAAATAAAGCCCGGGGAAAGGGGATACTGCCATGTGCGGGAGAACCAGGGTGGAACCCTTTATTCTTTGCCTTATGGGAAGGCGGTCGCGGTGAATGTGGACCCGATTGAGAAAAAGCCCTTCTATCATTTCCTTCCCGGGGCGGATTGCTTTTCGTTTTCTACGGTCGGATGCAATTTCAGGTGCCTATATTGCTTCCCTCCGGGAACGATTGTCCTTAATGACCTTGCCCCCCGGGGCATAGAGGAAGTGTTTGAGGATTCTATAGAAACTGAGAAAGAAGAAGTGCGGGTTCCTGAAGGCAAAACTACTGTTTCCGGAAGCGGAAAGAGGAAAAAAATCGAGAAGGCGTTCAGGCACAGGTATTCAGGAGAGCTGATAGGGATAAAACCGTCCTATACGCCCCCAATTGAATGCACTCCGAACCATGGGATGCTTGTGTGGAATGGAAAGGAGATAATCCGAAAAGAGGCCGGAGTGCTGGCTGAAGGAGATTTCCTTGTGGTGCCTAAACTTAAGCCCGAGGAAGGGAAGAACCTGAAGATTTCAATAGATGAAATTCTGGGGAAAAGAAAGGCGGTTCTCAAAAAATCCAGGAAAACGAATGAAGCATTGCTCAGGGAAATCCTGCGCATGAAGAGGGAGGGGCGTACTTCAAGGCAGATTGGGGAAAAGGTTGGAATGCATCCTGTTTACCTAAGGAAACTGATGGGGGAGTTGAAGCGGGAGGGAATTAGCGAAAAGACGTTCTTCTATCCTGCAGATTTGGTGAAGGAGGGAAAATGGGTAAGGTTCAAGAGCGAGAAGAAAGGCATTCCTTCAGAAATTGAAGCGGATGAGGAATTTGCCGAACTTCTAGGATATTATGTTGCGGAAGGGTCAGTGGTGGAGAGCAAAAAGCGCCCGAACTCCTTTTACGTGAATTTCAGTTTCGGAAGAAAAGAAAGGCATCTTGCGGAAAGGGCTGCTTTCTTATTGGATAAAATATTCGGGCTTAAAGCAGTCGTCTTGGAGAGGAGAACCACAATCTCTGCGAGTGTGGGCAGCAGCTCGCTCGGAGTTTTACTTAAGGAACTTGGTGGAAAAGGCGCGGCTGGGAAAAAAGTGCCCGGATTCCTTTTCAAATCCCCAAAAAATATTATTGACGCGTACTTGAAAGCGTATATCGAGGGGGACGGAACGGATACGGTGTGCTATATCGCCATGAATACCGTTTCCAACGAGCTTGCGATTGGGACATATTACCTTCTTTTGAAACTTGGCTGCCTGCCTTGCTTTCACAAATGGATTCCACCAGAGCGCAAAATAATAGAAGGAAGGGTGGTAAAACAATCTCCGCTCTACTATGTGAAATTAAACAAGGCGGTTTTTGGGGAGGCGCTGGTTGGGCGGTCTTCCATTCCTACAAAAGTGGGCAGGAAAGGGCTCCGTTTCCTGGATTGCGGAGACTTCTGGGCGGTTCCTGTGCAGAAGCTTTGGAAAAGGAGTTATTCGGGGTTTGTTTACAATTTGGAAGTGGATGATGAGCATACCTACCTTGCAAATTTTGTAGGGGTGCACAATTGCCAGAACTGGGAAATAAGCCAGGCGTACTCCGGAATTATTGGGGAAGAATGGAGCCCGGAAAGAATAGTGGATTATACTGCGGGGCACAAGATTCCGGGGATTGCGTATACGTATACGGAGCCCACTATTTTCATGGAATATTCTCTGGATACGGCAAAATTGGCGCATAAAAAGGATATTTTCAATGTGTTCGTGACTAATGGATATGAGAGTGATGCCGCGATTGCGGAGATGAAGGGAAGAATTGATGCATCAAGGATTGATTTGAAGGGATTTTCAGACAAGATTTACCGGGATGTTTGCGGGGATGTGGATTTGGAAGGCGTTCTTGCGACAATTAAGGGATTGTATAAGATCGGGCATATTGAGCTGATTAATTTGATTGTGCCCGGGTATAATGATAATGAGGATGATATTCGCGCGGTTTGCAAATGGACCAAGGAATTGGATCCGAACATTCCGATGCACTTCATTGCGTTCTATCCGTCCAATAAGATGATGGATGTGCCGAGGACTAAATTGGAAACTCTTTTGCGCGCACGGGAAATTGCAATGGAAGAAGGGTTGAAGTTTGCATACTCCGGGAATATAGAGAACGAGGAAACCGAAAGCACCTACTGCCCGAAATGCAAGGAAATGCTTGTGCGCAGGAGAGGGTTTGCGGTGATTGAGAATAAGGTGAAGGGATATAATTCGTGCCCTGAGTGCGGGGAAAAACTCTACTTTGTGAATAATATCAAGGAATATTGGAAAAAGAACGGGAAAAGAACTGATTAGGGAAATTCGAATACTGCGCCCATCCTCTCGTTCTCGTTAAGCGTTGAAAGCCTTATTGCGAGAGATTCGTTTGTATCCCTCATGGTGCTGGTAATCCCGCAAATGAGGCGGCTTATTCTTTCCGCATTCGTGTGGATGAATACCGGAATCCTGGGGTCGGTTTTCCTCTTGCTGTGCTCAGAAGAATGGGTGAAATTTCCTTTTTCATCGAGAAATAATGTGGCGCCTCCGGATCTTTCTCCGAGAAGCATTGGCTCCGCTCCTTCGGCTACCTTCACTCTTTTTTCATTTGCATCCCTTTCATCTGTGAAGGAGCCGGAATCGAGGAGCATTATGTCGCTTAAGCCTACCAGGTGCCTGGGAAGCTCCAAAACCGTTCTGTTTTCCTCTTTGCCAAAAGTGCTAACCTGCTCCGGAAATGGGCCAAGAAGGACGATTGCATCGACCCAGGCTGGGCTTGTGCCCGCAACAGTGGCTGCGAGCTCCTTCCTGGAAGTTCCTTCAAAAAACCAGTTGAAGTTCGGGCTGTTCAGCCTTATCCCCCCTTCAAATTCTTTCAGGATTGTGGAGTCTGAGCAGGAGAGGGTTGAAACCAGCTTGAAGAGATTTACCATTCTTTTAGCGGAAATCAGGCTTCCATTCTTTTCGGCAGCCAATCTTTTTGCTTCCCAGAAGGAGACGCGGGGGAGATTTCCGGTGTAGGAGGCGGCTATCCGCGCACGGGGTACCGTATCCACTATGTGTAATGCTGCACTTGCAGTGCCTTCCATCCTTTGCACACCGATTGGGAATTATGCAATAAAACTTATTAAGCTACCACAAAACACCCAGTAAAATTCGGCCCTAAAGTATGCTAACCTGCAGCTTGATGTCCCTCCCTCCCTCGGAAACGTTTCCGTGGGCGCCTCCGCCTAGCCCGTCGCTGTATTCATACTGCGAAAGCCCGGCTTCAACGATTACCCTGGCCTGCTTGCTCTTTCCTGAGGACCTCCACGTTGAAAGGAGGGGAATCCCAAGGGAATCAGCTTTCTGTTTTGCGAGCCTTACAATCATCTCGTCCACTTCGGGATTGCTTGCCGCATTCCTGTAGTATGCCCTTTCCAGGAAAAGGGCGGGCTCCCCATCCGCGGTGACAGCCTTCAGCATCGCCCTCCCGACCACAATTCCGTCCTGGTTTTCAACGCGGATTATTTTTGTGTGGGCGTTTAGGAGGTAGCCGGAAAGGCCAGCCATAAGGTTGGGGGTTCCATCATATCTCTGGCAGGAGCCGGAATTTTCCGGCTGCTTGCCTGCAAGTATCAGGTGAATGGGGTCTGCGCTGTCATAAGCTACCAGTTTGTCTATTTTCAGCTTTTCCTTCTCTTCAATAAGCATTTTTGAGAGGAGGTCCACATCCATCTTTGCCTGGAGGCTATCGATGTCTTCCGGCTTCATCTTATAGGAATTCTTGAACAGGGTTGTTGTGGACTGCCCGAGCCCCCTGAGGAGGGATTTCAGCTCCGGGCCCATTTCCCTCGCATTCAGCGGGTCGACCTTCTCGAGCTCGGAGATGGAAACCAGGATGCGCTCGATGTTCTTGAGCTTTATGTACTCCGGGGATTTGTTCTCCCCTCTCCCCTCAATTGTTTTTATGTCCGCTTGGATCCTCTCCAGGAATTTGGGGGTAAATGCGAACTCTTTCTCCAGCTCCCCTTCCCTGGTTGAGATGTGCTCCTTAAAGTGGAATTTCATGTCCTCGATTCTCTGGGCAAGGTCCTTCCTCGCCATTTCAATTGTTACCTCCCCCTGGCCTGAAACTTTGGCGATTTCAATGCGCTCAATCCATTTTTGCCTTGAGGCGCCTAAGTTGGAGAGCTGGCCGGTTGCCTTCATCAGAGTTTCCTTCTGCTCAGCCGACAGGTAATCCATGCCTGCAATTCCTTCCTCCGTGGGGAACTTTACCTTCTCAAAATCACCCATTACGGTGGAAATCAAGGCGAGGTCCATGAGTTTGTCCAGCCCAGCATATCTCAAGTATTGCGAGTAGGTGGTGGTTATGGCAATAAGGAAACCGCTTGAATATAACGACTCGAGCTTTTTCAGGAACGTTTCCACAACCTTCTTGCTTTCGGTTCTGTTTTGTATGAAATCGTGTACCTCTTTTTCAAATTCCGAGTCGAACTCCCCCTGGGTTTTGATTTCGTCAATTTGCAGCATGGAATCTATCGCCTTGAGGAGTTTGAACGAGGTGATGTTCTGGAAAATTTTCTTTGAAGAGGAAAGGTTCACAATATGGTAAAGTTCGGCCATGTACCGCTTTTCATCTGCATGGTCTGCAAGAAGCCAGGAAATCTCCTTCCGCCTGTCCTTTGAATTCCTGAACTCCTTGCTTTCGCATATCTTTCTTATGTGGGCGGCTTTTTCGGGGTTTCCTCCGGTTGCCGCGTAGGCCTGGAGAAGGAACCAGCTCGGGATCCCCTCAATTTTCCTGAAACCGTTCTTCTCAAATTGGGCAAAGCCTTTGGAGAGGAACAGTAAGTCCTCCCTCATCCTTACGTTTATGAAGCCGACTTCTTTTTTTACTTCCAGAAATGCCCTTATTGCAAACTCTATCCGCTCCGGGTCCATGGACACCCCGGAATCCTTTAGGAAAGCGGCGCAATGCTCGTCCGTTTCCGGAAGCAGTGCATGCAGCGAAGGATATTTCTCTTCTATCTCCTTTGCAATTGATTCCCACCTGCCTGAGAGGATGGCGGAGAAGATTTTCTTCCCTGCGATTCTCCCGCTGAGTTTCGGGTCCAGCACAACCGCTTCTGAATATTGTTCGAATGCCGCATCGTATATCTTTAGCTTTACGTGGGCGTCTGCGGATTTTTCATAGAGTTCTGCTGCTTTTTCCGGGTTGGAGTTCCTGATTAGTTCGGCTGCTTTGGAGTATGCTTCATATGCCTGCAGTAAGTGGTTGTTTTTATTACGGATGTCCCCGGATTTTTCGTAGAGTTCTGCTGCTTTTTCAGGCCTGGATTTCTCGATTAGTTGGGCCGCTTCTGCGTAAAGTTGGGCTGCCGAATCATTTTTAGCTTCCGCGTAGGAGTCTGCGGATTTTTCATAGAGTCCGGACGCTTTTAGCAATTTGGCTGGGAGCGGCCCCGTTTCTAAAGTAGAGCAGATTAGTTGCGCTGCAGTGGTGTATGCATAGCCTGCTTTGATGTAGTCTCCTGCTTTTGCGTGCTCTTCCGCCTTGGCTGCAAGTTTGGCGGCCATTGCTTCTCGGTGCTTTTGCACTTCCTCACGATCTTTGCCCCTCACCAAGGAATCTATTGAGTAGTACCGGGAATTGATTTTCTCATAGTTCTCTGCCTTGAAGTAATTCTGAACTGCGTTTTCATTCGCTTCAAGCGCTTTTATGGGGTTTTTTGAGCCTAAGAGATCCGCAAGCCGCGAATACGCCTCGGCTGCCTCGGCATACCTTCCCGCTTGTGGGAAAAGATTGCCTGCTTTTTCGCAGAGTTGTTCTTTTTCCGTTTTATCCAGCGTCGCAAATACCGCCGCCCAATACCTTTCTGCCGCGTTGAGAAGGTCCATTTTATTGCCTGCGGGCGACGCGGTGGCTTTTGCGGCTTCCTCGAATGCTTCTGCGGATTTTATATTGAAGGCCACGATTTTAGCGCTGAGTTCCATATTCGCATGCCTCTCGCGTGCATTGTCCCGAAGCATGCTCATATCAGATAGCTGGTTCGAAAATGTTGCCGCGACGTCTTTATATGCCACTGCGGCATCCCGGTATTCTCCGCATTTCATTGAATAGTCTCCGGCCTTCGCCTCCAACTCCGCATGCTTTGCTGAGTCTCCCTCCAGGAGATACGCCAGGGTGAAGCAGAGGTTTGCAGCGCGTTGGTAATTGTTTGCGTTTTCGGAATTCCCCACTTCGGAATATAGCGTTTCCAGGATTTTTTCTTTCCCGGCTGGAAAAAGAGACATCGAGTTGCCGTATGCCTTGGCTGCGGAATCCGGATTCCTGCCTTCAATGAGGAGGCCGGCGGATTTCTTGTAGATTTCCGATGCCCTCTCAGGCTCCTTTTCCCTCAAAGCATCTGCCTGGAGACTGTAAATCTCCCCTGCAAAATCCATCAGCCCGATCCCTTCGAAGATGCTTCCCAGCTCTTCACATGCGCCCGCGAGATCGGGAATATAGATGTAAGAGGTTCCACTAAGAAGAAGATCATGTAGTTTGGTGTTATGTTCCTGTTCTTTGATCTGGATGAATAAGGAGGAAATTCTGGCTGCAAGCTTTTCCCCCTCTTTATTTTCCAGGAGCGCCTTGACCATCTTTTCAAGGCTCTTTTCATCCTGGTTGAAGAGTTCTGCGAGCTTTCTGCGTATTCTTTCTTCTTTGGATGAGGAGGCGAGCTCCTCAATTTCCAGGAGCTTCCTGTCCTTAATTTTTCCTGCTGGCTTCGCTTGCGCATAAGCAGGAGGGGGTTCGCTTGGGCGCGTTCCACTGCCTGGCGGGATGGATTGCATGGAAAGAATGAGGTTTTCCGCGTCCTTTAGGAGTTTTTTGGAATACTTCTCTTTCTTCGCCCTTTTTGCATCCTCTTTCTTGTAAAGAGTGTAAAGGAAGGAGAGTGATTTCTGCTTTCCGAGCTCTATTTCCAATTCGTGCTTCTCTATGAAGGATTGGAGTGCGTCCAGCTGAGCGTCCGAAAGCATGCGTATGGAAGGCGCTCTGGGAGGTCCCTTCATGGGAATATATTGCGAAGAGGAGATATTTAATCCTTATATAATAAGTATAAAACAGGAAAAAATAGGTGGGCATTCATGCGCAACGTATTCCGGGAAATGGGCGAGGGGGGAAGGATTTTCAGGAACGAGGGAGCCTTTGCGCCGGAATACCTTCCGGAAGAGGTAATTGGAAGGGATAAGGAGGCCAAGGAGGTTGCCTTTGCGCTCCGCCCCATTTCGGAGAAGAGGAGGCCGCAATCCATGGTTATTTACGGGCCCCCTGGGACCGGGAAAACGCTCGTTGTGAAGAATGTGGTTGCCCAGCTTTCAGAATATACCTCCAGGTGCTTCCCGGTGTACATTAACTGCTGGAATTACCCGAGCAGATTTTCTATTCTTAGCAAAATCGCGGAAGAGATTGGAATCTTTGTGCCGCGCAGAGGGGTTGCGGTGGATGAGGTCTGGGCGGAGATGATTAGCGCGCTTAAACGGGCTGGAAAGGTTCCGGTGATTGTTCTCGATGAGGCAGATGTGGTTGCAGGGGAAGAGGAAGGGATTTTCTACGACCTGCTTAGGATGAAGGAGAATGAGGGGATAGAAGTAGGAGTGATTGCGATTACTAACCGGGGCGAAGTGCTTGCGAAGCTGGATACGCGAATACGGAGTTCATTGATGCAGTCTTTCCTGGAATTCAAGAGGTATACACCTGCGGAATTGAAGGAGATTGTATTGGAGAGGGCGAAATTAGGGTTGATTCCGGGGGCGTATAGCGAAGAAGTGATCGGGCTCTGCTCTGGCTTTGGGGCGAAGAATGGGGGGGATGCGAGGATTGCTCTTAATCTTTTATGGATTGCCGGAAGGAATGCGGAAAAGAAGGGAAAACAGGAGATTTCGGTTTCTGATGTGGAAGAGGTAAAGCAGACCACTCTGGATAGCCTCAGGAATGACCGGGTTGAGAACCTGGAGGAGCTGGACAAAAAAATAGTTGAACTGATTAAGAAAGGCGGTGCGAAAGGAGCGCAGAGCGGAACTATTTATGAGAAGGCGGGCGCAAATGAGCGCACGGTCAGGCTGCATCTGGGAAAACTGGAGAGCATGGGGCTGATTGAATCTGAATTCCTGGAAGGAACTGGAGCTGGAAGAACGAGAATTTTCAAGATGAGGAAATAGGAGCGGAAAGAGAAAAAACTAATTCTAGAGTTTTGCCCAGCGCAGAGTTAACGCGTTCGTAACTACGGAAACGCTGGAGAGCGCCATTGCTCCTCCTGCAATTATTGGAGAGAGAAGAATTCCGTACGGGAAATAAAGAACTCCTGCGGCAACCGGGATGCAAAGGACATTGTAGAAAAGGGAAAGGAACAGGTTCTGCTTGATTTTGCCCATTGTGGCCCTTCCTAAGCGGATTGCGCGCGGAACATCCTGCGGGTCGCTGCGCATAAGCGCAATAGAACCTGCTTCAATTGCAACATCGGTTCCGGAGCCCATTGCAATCCCCACGTTTGCCTGCGCAAGCGCGGGCGCGTCGTTTATTCCGTCCCCTACCATTGCGACAACTTTGCCTTCCCTCTGCAATCTCTTTACGTATTCGGCTTTCTGGGTGGGAAAGACTTCGGAAAAGACCTGGGGAATGCCCGCCTGCCGCGCTATTGCCTGTGCGGTCCTCGCATTGTCCCCGGTAATCAGCCAGACCTCCATGCCCATTTTCCTTAGCTCTGAAACCGCGGCCCTGCTTGTGGGCTTGATTGTATCGGAAACCGCAAGAATTCCCTTGGGTTTTCCATCTACAAGGACTGCGATTGTGGTTCTGCCTTTTTCCTGGAGCGTTTTTGCCCGGGTCGCCCATTCCCCGGAGAGCGTGTGGTCGGGTTTTCCTATGAATATTTTGTGCTTTCCGCAAACAGCCTCGACCCCTTTTCCTTCAAGGGCGCGGAATTTGGAAATTATGTATTTCTTTGCTCCCTTCTGCTTTGCGTATTCAACTATCGCGGAAGCAAGAGGATGCTCGGATTTGGATTCTATGGAATAAATTATTCCAAGTATTTTCTCATCGTCTTCTGAAATAAAATCGGTAACTGCCGGCTTTCCCTCAGTGATTGTGCCGGTCTTGTCGAATATGATCGCATCTATCTTGTGCATTGTTTCAAGGGTTTCCGCATTCCGAATAAGGATGCCGCGGGTTGCGCCGATTCCGGTGCCAACCATTACCGCGGTGGGGGTTGCGAGCCCGAGGGCGCAGGGGCATGCAATCACGATTACTGCGACTGCAATCGAGAGCGCAAAAGAGATTGGTTGGTTGAAAACAACATTCCAGACCAGGAAAGAGAGGAGGGAAATTCCAATAACTGCGGGGACGAAGTAAGCGCTTACAGTATCTGCAAACCTTTCTATATTCGCCTTGCTTCCCTGCGCTTCCTCTACTGAGCGCACTATCTGCGCAAGCATTGTGCCTTCTCCTACGCGGAGCGCGCGGATTGTAAGAGCTCCGTTTTTATTCAGGGTGCCGCCAACCACTTTGCTTCCGCGAAATTTCTTAACGGGCATGCTTTCCCCGGTGAGCATGCTCTCATCCACAAAGGAATCTCCTTCAACTACTTCTCCATCTACGGGGATTTTCTCTCCGGGTTTTACCAGAAGGAGGTAGCCGAGTTTCACTTCATCTATCGGGATTTCCTTTTCTTTTCCATTAATGATTATTAGGGCGGTTTTCGGGGAGAGCTTTATGAGGTTCTTAATGGCCTGGCTTGTTCTTCCCTTTGCAACCGCCTCTAAATATTTTCCTAAAAGTACAAATGTGATAAGAACCGCGGAGGTTTCGAAGTATTGCTCGGTTGCAAAGCCCAGGAGTGCGGCAACGCTGTAGGAATATGCTGCGCTCGTGCCTATTGCAATCAGGGTATCCATATTTGCGCTGAAATTCTGGAGAGCTGTGTATGCGCCAGAATAGAACCTTCTTCCCGCAATGAATTGGACAGGGGTTGCAAGAATGAAAAGAACCGGTAAGCGATAGGGAATATCCATGAAAAACATTCCAATAAGAAGGGCTGGAATGGAAAAGAGCGCGCTGAAGAGGATGAGCTTCCTTAAATCGCCGATCTCTTTCTGCTGCATCTTCTCAAGGTGCTCGCGGTCTATGGAGAATGTTCCGGAGTATCCGCGGGATTTTATTATCTGGAGGATCTGCTCTTCGGAAATGATGTGCTCATCAAACTCAACTGTTGCTTTTGCGGTTGCATAGTTTACGTGGGCACTCGATATTCCTTTTGCTTTGCTTAGCGAATGTGTAAGCACCGCGGCGCAGGAGGCGCAGTGCATTCCGGAAATTGCAATCTCCTTCTTCATCTGCATAACCTCCGAATAAAAAATATATTAAGGGAAAGGGTGCTCATGCGAGCTTCTTTGCCGGGTAGGTGTTGAAGACGTCCAGGGCAAGTATCTGGGACTCGGTCGTTTGCGAAGGGTCGTAGGTGATGTCGAATACGTTCGGCTGCGAGAATTCGACTCCCTTTACTCCGCCTATTGTTTTCAAATCGTAGGTGATGAGCGGAGCGTGTCCAGGGCACGGAATGTCCACTGAAATCTTCATCTTCGTGTAGAGTGCGACCGGCGCGGACTGGGAAACTCCGGAAGGAGGCGGCTGGATTCCTCCAGTTGGCTGCTGGGCTCCACTCTGCTGCCCGATTGAGGCTCCTGCAAGCGTTTCTGTTGGGCAGGCTGCCCCTCCGCCCACTGGGCAATTGAATTCTGCGGAGGGCGCAGTTGCCGCAACCGGTGAGTTTGCAAAGAGCGGGAAGATGAACATGAAAAGAAGCAGGTTCACCCCTATCGTTGAGCCGTACATTGCGGTGAGGTACTTCCATTTCTTTCTCATTCCTGCAAAGGAAAGCAGCCCGTTGTTCCTCAGGTAAAGGGCTGAGGAGAAAGTTGCGAATACGAATGCGAGCCCGAGAAGGTAGTTGAAGAAGTTCCGGTCCATTAGAAGCGGCCGGAAGAACTCCATCAATACCGCGACGCCGAGCACCGAGCCGATTATGAAGGCGATGCACCCTACGTGCGGGAGGAGGCCGTAAATGAGGCCCTGCATCAATCCGTTCTTGTTGTCCTGGGGTTTTTCAGCGCTTCCTTCAACCGAGTAGCCTGTCTGCTCGATTTTTTCCTGTATTTTTTCAATAGTTGTTTGAGTCGGGTCGTAAGTGATTCTTGCGGAATTTCCCGCGAGGTCGACCGAAACCTTTTCCACTCCTGCAAGGGAGCCAAGGTTCATTTCGAGAATTTCCTTGCAGCTCCTGCAGTGCATTCCTTTTATGTGGATTTTTTCTTCCTTCATAGGTTCCACCCTTTGGGGTTGTTATATACTGCAAGGTTTATAAAACTTAACGATTGTTAAGAATATTACGCCTGTTGGTTGTAAGGTTTATTGCAATCAATAGGGTTATAAGAGTATTATGCGAAGGTAATTGCGATGAACGGTTCACGAAAAATAATTCCGTGCGAACAAATCCACTGGACGCTTGTGCCTGCGATAAAGCGGGAGCTTGCGCTGGACTGGATAAAAATGGGAATTAAGCAGAAGGATATTGCGAAAATGCTCGGAACTACCGAAGCTGCAGTTTCGCAGTATGCGAAGCAGAAGCGGGGGAAGAAGGAAATATTGAGCGCAGAAGAGAAAACGTATGTGCAGGGAATCGCGAAGAAGAGGCCGCGCTGCAAGAACCTTATTTGCAAAGTATGCAAGTGGATAAGGAAGGAGCGCGGGCATGTTGTTTGCTAAAGCGGATGGGCATTCTTAATTAGCTCCGGAAGAACCGTGTGGAATTCCATTTCCGAGTAATCCGCAAACCAGGCTCCGAGAAGTACGTATTTTAGGAAAAAGTATCCTATCCAGAGGAAGGTGTAGGCAAAGAGGAGCTTGAATTCCGTGCGCGCGTTTTCAGGGGTTGGAGCTATTGCAACCCAGAGGGAAAGGAGGGCTGCAAATGCGATTGAGGAAGAGAATGCAAAGGAGTAGCCCCAAGTGATCCAGAGGTTGAGAAGGCAGATTCCTAATGCAAATATTGCTGGGGCGCGCGTTCCGAATGCGGCTGCAAAGGTGCGCGTGCCAGTCTTCCGGTCGTGCGCAACATCCATTATGGTTGCGATTGCATGCAATCCTGAGAAGCCCAGCGAAAGCGAGAAAATATAGGGGTGGAGAAGGAGGCCCCCCGAAAGGGAATACGCATAAAGAAGGGGGCCAATCCCGTAGAAAACGCAAACTAAGGAATCCAGGATTGGGCGTGATTTGAGCCGGATTGGGGGGACGGAGTAAATATAGGGAATGCCGATTGCGAATAAGGAAAGAAAGATGTGCAGGGGATTTAAGGTGGAAATTGCGGCGAGAATTATGAGTGCGGAGAAGACGACAATTAACTGTTTTACCCAAGGGGCGTCCTCCGGGGAAAGCTTTGCGCCCCAGATTCCTCCTTTGCGTGGATTTTTCTTATCAACTTCAATGTCGTGAAGGTCGTTGAGCCCGTAAATTATGAAGGAGAGTGGAAAGGAAAGGAGAAGCATTTCAATAATTTCTATGGGGCCGCGGTCAATTCCGGCTAGGAGAAGGCCCAGCCTGTAGAGTGCGGGTGGCCCGAGCCAGAAAATTGGTCGGCTTATGGAAATTGCCTTCCTGAGCTTATCCATGATTGGCATTGAGTGAAGAGATGGATGAAAAATTATAAAAAGGAATTAATTCACTTTTTTGGCTTCTTGGGAGCCGGTTCCGCTAGCTCCTGCGGGGCCCTCGAGAGGTAATTGAGCACGATTGCGCCAACAATGAAGAAGAGTATTATCGCGACCCAGTAGAACCAGCATATGCCAAGCAAATCCCCGCAGATTCCGCCAAGGCAGCAGGAGGTCGCCTTTTGCGGGGCGGGGGTTTCCTGCGCAGGAGGTCTTTCTTGCGTGGAAGTCACGCTTACGGTGCTCCCTCCCTGCGCTGGGAGTTTCGGCGCGCTGCACATGTGCTGGATGCAATATGAGGTCTGCCCGCATTCGCTGTCCTCGCAGCATTCGTAGGAGACCCAGGCGCCGTTTATGTATTCGCCGCACTCACCCGCATGCGAACCGGAGGGCGGCTGCGCTCCCGGAGGCTGGGCCGGAGACGGAGTGTTGGCCGGACTATTATTTTGTTCTGGCTGGGCAGGCTGTGGCTGCTCCAGAGGGGCGGGGGACGCTCCGCATTCTTCTATTGAGAAAGAGCCATCTTGCTCCAAGTATCCGCTTTGCCTGGCGGAATAGTAGTAGGTGCCGGGTTCGGATGGAGTGAATTCGGCTTCCCCATTGGAATCCGTACTGACTGCATCATAGAGGGAGGTGTGCGAATCCGGGCCATATACGCGGATGGACGTGCCGTCCAATTTTATCGCTCCGTATGTTGCGGTAAATGTTGTTGGTTCTCCTGCGCAATCAGTTGAGACTTCAAGGTCGAACTGATGGCCTCCTCCCTCTGAAGGCTCGGAAGTATCGTTTCCGGCATAATTGACCACGTAGGTGGAGAAGCCATTCACGCGGACCGTGAGGGTTTGCTCGCCTGAATTGAAGGAGGTGCTAAGGCATTGTGTGTGCGGGCATTCAACTCCATTTGCAACCGCTTCGCTCATGTTCGTGGTGAAATTCTCGTAGTAGGTTATTTTTCCGTCCCAGGAATCTATTCCGTGGAATACTACGTATGTATCGGTATCCCCGGTTACTCCGGAGAGGTTGAAGGCGCTTCCGTTTATCGAAATCATTCCGGTTTCAAGGTGCATCTCGTTGCTGGAAAGAACTACCGGGAAATCGAATTCGTTCGTATCCAGGTTGCGCAGTTCAAGGTCCGCAAAATCGTTGAAAGCGGTCACGTTTATGGGCTCGGTCATGTTCTGCGCAATCAGCGTTGCGTTGTTCAGGGAAAGGCGGACGCCCCCGAACTTATTGTGGAAGGTGAGGTTCTGGATTGTGACGTTTGCATTGTAGAGGACGAACCTGCATTCGATGTTTCCCGCTGGGAGGTTTGCAAGGCGGAGGTCCGCTGCGCTGTCCATCACGAAATCCCCGTTTTCCGTGCAGGAAATAGGGAGGCCTGAGCTGCCCCCCAACATCCCTCCTAGGAGGGAGCCAAGGTCCACAGTGCCGCCGAACATGCCCGGGGCTTTCGTTCCATTGAGGATCATCTTTCCCTTGTAAAGGGTGAGGTTGTCAACGTATGCGTCCTCGAAATCCATCAGGACCATTATGGGAATCGTCTTTAGCGTGGAATTCTTCACATTGCCCGCGAGAATGATTGCAAAGTTCATGTCGGAATCCTGGACCACTCCGGAGCATCCCTGGACCTGGATGAGGCCGCCGAGGCCGAATGTGGAGGGGTCATAGACCGAGCTTGAGTAAATCATGCGGGAGTTCGAAACGTTTGAGCAGGTGACCATTGAGAGGACGAGTTTCGAATTGTTGACAGTGGAATTGTATAGGTAGGAATTCAATTCAACGTCCGAGTTGTAGATGTGCGAGTTGATCGCGTACCAGGAGAAGTTGGAGGCGTCGTCGATGGAAGAGGTCGGGTAGGAGCCGTTTTGCCCATAGGAAATCAGGGAGCCGTAGGTCACGTTTATGCGGTTTATGTCTAGGGTTCCCGGGGAATCCGAGCCCACTTCGAAATCAAATAGGCGGCCGTACTTGCTGCTGCCGTCCATGTCCTGGTCGAAGATTATCGCGTCCGAGTAGACGCTTCCATTCAGGTAGCCGAGGTAGTTGAGGAGGCCGATGTCGAACCATGCGTTCCCGGTGTATTGGTCCTTCTGCTGGACTTCGTAGAGCGAAACCAGGTCGATGCTGGTGTTTCCCTCGTACATGTCGGTAAGCGGGTCGGAAGTGAATGCCACATACACATCCTCGGTCTGCGGGGAGCAGTTCGCGATTGGGACGTTGTCGAAGAGGAAGACCGCGGTGTCATTGTTTGCGAGGTAGCCGAAATCGTGGTAGCCCGGGGTTATGAGCCCGCTCATGTTTTCCATAAGGGCGGAGCCGAAATCCGGGCATATCGCCATCAGCATGTCGTTTGCGTAGAACATTGAGCCGCGGTTGTAGGGAAGCACCGATGAGAGGGAGCCCGGGTTGACGATGTCCGTCATGAATGCGAAGCCTGTTGCGGAGGTCTTCACATCCGGGTCCACGTACATCTTTGCGCTAAAGTAGTAGCCGCTCTCGTTGGAGGTGGGCGCGGCGAAGGAGTCGTTGTAATACATCAGGATCGCCGTGGAATTAGGCGGGGTGGTCTGCGTGCTGGAATAGAGCTCTATCCTGCTCATCGAGGGGTTGTAGATGTAATGGCCCGTCTCGGTCACTGCGGAAACATTGCGCATCAGCCACTTGGAAGTGTTCAATGCGGAATTGAAGTGGTCGAAATCCTTCCAATCCTGTGACCAGGTGCCCGGGCCTCCGGAATAAGTTGTTATGTTCACCCAATCCGCGGAGTCGTTGCCGCGGAATATGTCGGTTCCGGGGTCTGAGGCGATGAACGGATATAGATCAGATGATACCTCGTTTGTGCACTGGGCGACCTGCGCTCCGTCCAGATAGAATGTCTGCGTATTGTTTGTGGCATTTATTTCGTAGAGGTGGAAGCCTGCGGAGGTCGGCGCAAGGTACGCAAAAGTTCCATTTTGGCATACTACTAGCGAGGCATTGCTTCCAAAACCGAACATGCCGCCGCGCAGGTGGGGGGCTACTTCGGCCGTGAATGCGCCTGGGTAAACCGGCTCGTTCATGAAGCCGAGGAAACCTGCGCCCTCGGGCAGTCCTAAGGAGAGGTTCACGGGGGGTTCTCCTGCTGTTGAGATGTCTGCGGAGAGGAATATTGAGCCACCGCTTTCATCTACGGTATAATTTCTATAATAGAAGAACATGGAGCCGGAAACGTTACCTTCGGAATAAAGATCTAGGGTGCTGGAGGCGGAATTGTCCACAAACCAGCCGTTTGCGCCCTGTGTGCCCGCGGCGCGGATAACCCATCTTCCGGAGAGGGAGGTGGTGTTGAAATCGTCGGAGAAATAATCGGACGGGACCAGCCCCGTGTAGTTGTCCAAATGAAGAAGGAGCCTGCGCACATCTGCGCGGTATCTTCCCGGGGTTTCGTATGCCGGGCAGGGAAGGTTGAAGATGCTTGCATTCACAAGCACTGTGCTGTTAGGGATGTCGAGCCAGGAGATTAGGGAGCTGAGATTGAGGTTGGGCAGCGACATCCTTACCTGGTATTTTTCCGTGGGGGACGCCACTGTGCGCACCCCGTCGGAGTCATAGCAGGTGTAGGCGATCCCGTCCAGGCGGGAGCTGAGGAAGAGCTCGAATCCGGCCGGAAGGCTGGCCCCGGAGCCGTTCAGTATTTTCTCGATGAGGCTGGGGGGCAGGTCCGGCTCCAATATTGCAAACTGATAGACTATGGGTTCGTCAACATCGTGCATCTTCGGGTTCTTCTGGCTTATGCCCCATTGGAAGCTTGCCCCCCCTCCTGAGAGCATCGCGGGGACCATGCTTGCAAGGGAATACGCCTGGTGGACTGCGAGGTATTTGTTGAATTCAATTGGATCTAAGTAAACTGTTTGGCAATCAGAGAGGGTGTCGTTCCAGAAGCGGGTTGAGCCTCCGCTCGGCCAGTAGAGGGTTAGGTTGGAGACGTTTGAGCCACCTAGCTCTTCTGGGCAGATGTCCATTTCGAAGTTCTGGACCACTCCGCCGCCCCTTGTTGGCTCCGAGGAATTTCCGACAGTAGTATACTGAGACATATTGAGCTGGAATGTGTCGTGGTCGCCCGGGCTGTTGAAAGTAAGTGTTTCCGTGGGCTGGAGGTTTGAGAAGGTCGTGAGCTCCACCGGAACAGGGGGCTCCGGTATTATTATGCAGCCGAAAAGGAAGAAGAATACCATCAGCAGGACTGCGATTTCCTCAGCGCTTACTGTGCGTGAGGGTTTGTTGGGGAGATATTTGCGCATGGGGAGAGTGGGGAGATAACCTTTATAAGTATTATTTATATGGAATATCATTAGGAGATGTTATAAAAAATAGAAAAAAGAGGGTTTAAAAAGGGTTATCCACAATAGAGTATTAGTAGAATCCAGTAGAACTTCACGGGGAATGTTGCTTTTTAAAACCTTTCCCGCGAAAGGGAAAGCATGGGTTCGGAAGTCAAAGTAGGAGACATCATGAACAGAGATGTTATTTCGATCGAAACAAATGCGCCTGTAACAGAGGTCGCGAAGCTGATGAAAAAGCACGAAGTCGGCTCGATCGTGGTTTCGAAAGCCAAGAAGGCCGAAGGGATCATAACCGAGAAGGACATCGTATACAAGGTCGTGACGGTTGGCGCGGACGCTTCGAAAGTCACTGCGGAAAAAATCATGAGCAAGCCATTGAAGGTGGTAACTCCGGAGACAAGCGTCGAGGAGGCTGCCCAGGCTATGAAAAGATACAACCTGAAAAGGTTCCCCGTGGTGAATGACACAAATGAGCTGGTGGGTATGATTAGCGAAGGGGACATATCGAGGATACTACCGTCGCTGATTGACCTCATCGAAGAGAAGGCCGAAGCCGGCTTTCAATGAATGACGATCACGCTGTGCACAGGATGGCCGCGGGAGCGAAGCGATGACCGTTGCGTCAACAGTGCACAGCTCATTCTCCTACTGACATTCCGAAGCGCACGCACAAGAGTGCGGCACAGGCGCTTCGGGATGGCACTGCTTCTGTGAGCCCTGCATAAAGGAATGGCAGGATGAAAATAGCGGTTAGAGTGGTCCCGAATGCTAAGGCATTCCGCCTTGAAGAGAGCGAGAAAGGCTTCAGGGTTTACGTGGATGCCAAAGCGGAAGGGAACCGCGCGAACATCGCGCTCCAAAAAGGGCTGGGGAAGCTCATTGGAATGAAGGTATTCCTGCTCTCGGGTGCAAAATCCAGGGACAAGGTGCTGGAAATTGAAGGAAGCGAAAAAGAGGCAATTGACGCACTCAGAAAAGCGTGCGCAGCTGCACGAGCTAGGTAAGCTTATGGAAAAAATAATTGACGAAAAAGCAGTAATATTCGTTGAAGGCAAGAAAGACGAGGCAGCCATCGCCCCATATGTGAGAGGCACAATTATCCAGGTTTCTGGAAGGGTGAGGGGCGCATGCGAGAAGGCTGCAGAGAAGGGGGCACGGGAAGTAATTGTGCTTACGGACCGGGATTCTGCGGGCGAAGAGCTTGCGGAGTTCGTGAGAAAAGAACTGGAGTTTAACGGGATAAAAGCAGACCTTGAGACAAGGAAGAAGCTTTTTGCCATCCTTAGGATGGGGCCCTTGGAGAACTTCAGGAAAAAGTATGAAGAAAAAATGGAAGAGCTTGCGGAGTGAGGACGCGGGCGAAATGCACACAAAACACAAAAATGAAAAAATAAAAAGGTGAAAACAATGGCAAAAACTTACATAGATACGGTGAAGTACCTTATTTACGCAGACGTAGAAGTGGATGGGACAGTGGACAAACCCGACGTAGTCGGGGCAATCTTCGGGCAGACGGAAGGCCTGCTTGGGGAGGAGCTTGACCTCCGCGACCTCCAGAAGAACGGGAGGATCGGGAGAATTGAGGTTGATTTGAAGCCTCGTGGCGGAAAAACCACCGGAATAGTGAAAATACCAAGCTCTTTGGACATGGTTGAGACCTGCATCATTGGTGCGGCGATTGAAACCGTGGAGAGAGTGGGCCCGTGCGAGGCAAAAATCATAATCGGTAAGGTAGAGGATACGCGCAGCATAAAGAGGGAAAAATTAATCGAGAGGTCCAAGATGCTTCTGCGCACGCTCATTAATACGGAAATGCCTGAGAGCCAGGAAATCTCCGACATGGTTAGGGAAGAAGTGAAAGCGGCTGAGATTTCCACTTATGGGAAGGACAGGCTTCCTTCAGGGCCGGGAATAAACAAGGCGGAAGCAGTAATCCTGGTTGAAGGAAGGGCGGATGTGGTGAACCTTCTCAAGAAGGATTTGGCGAACGTGGTTGCAATTGGAGGGGCTAAAGTGACTCCGACAATCCTGGAAGTGATGCGCGAAAAAGAGGCCACTGTGTTCCTGGATGGGGACAGAGGCGGAGACATGATTTTGCGCGAACTTGCGCAGGCAGGAGCGGATATTGACTTTGTTGCAAGGGCTCCCGCTGGAAAGGAAGTGGAAGAGCTTACGCGCAAGGAAATAATGAAGTGCTTAAAGAACAAGATTCCCTTTGAGCCGGAAATCGGGAAGGGCGTTGTGCCCATTCCATCGCAAAGGAACGAAGTGATGCCGCACACCCACCAGGATGCCCGCGACGAGTATGACAGAAGGAGAAGGCAGTACGAGCCTCCGCGTTCATCTGCGCCTAAACCGCCTCAACAGCAGAGGTATGAGCGCGGGGAGCAATATGTGAGGGATGAGGGGCCTGAACAGCGCCCCAATGAACACCGCGCGCCCGTAGAAGAGAAGCCGAGGGTGAAGGTTGAAGAGAAACCCAGGGATTTCGAAGCGGTTGAGCCTCCGGCGCTTACCAATGAAGAGAAAGTGCTTCTTGAAGCAGAGGTTGTGAAGCCAAAGGCGAGGGAAGAACCCGCGCAGCAGGCGCCAACTGCCGTAACCAGGAAGTTCTCGAGGGAAGCGCTTGAGAGCGAACTCAAGAGCCTTGCAAAAACCCTTAAGGCAAGGTTCTACGACAAGGAGTTTGCCCTCATGAAGGAACTTCCTGTGCGCGATGTGATTAGGACGCTGGAAGAGGTCCAGGGAATATACGCAATTGTATTCGATGGAATAGTGACCCAGAGGCTTGTGGACCTTGCGGAGAGCAAGGGCGTCATGGTGCTTGTGGGCGGGAAGATGGGGAATGTGAACAAGAAGCCAACCAAGCTGGAGCTTGTAATCCCTTCTTCAAAATAAAGTAACTGAAGCTTGTGGATGGTGCTTCCGGGCATTCCCTTTAATGGGGCTCGGAGGCACCCTCTGTTTTAATTTTTTTAAGGAGAAGAATCATGCCTAAGATAGAGAAGAGAGATAATCAGCTGAATGCTAAACATGCCGACTATCCAGGTGATGAGGGGAGGGTCAGGATTAACCTAAAACTGGGGAGGGGGCGCTCCCCCTCCGCGGTTTGGATTGAGACTTATGGGTGTACGCTCAACCAGGCAGACAGCGACATAATGAAGGGAGTGCTGATTGAGTCGGGATATTCTCTTGTGCCGGATGCGGAAACCTTTATTTTGAACACCTGCACTGTGAAGGAGGCAACCGAGAATAAGATCATTTCCAGAATAATTGAATTGAAGGGGAAGGGGAAGAAGATTGTGGTTGCGGGGTGCCTGGGGATTAATGAGGAGCGGGTTCGGAAGGCGGACCCAACCGCAGTGATTGTGCACCCGGGCGCTATTGCGCGCATTTTTGAGGCGGTGCAATGCGCAAAGCGGGGGGAGCCGCGCAAATTCAGCGAGATTGAGGGGAAGCAGGGGCTTCCGAGAATATTCACCAGGCCCATATTGAGGGTTCCTGTGCAGGAAGGGTGCGTGGGGAATTGCCATTTTTGCCAGACGAAAATTGCGCGGCCGGTTCTCTTGAGCCACAGCAGGCAATGGGTAAGGAGCTCTGTGGAAAGGGGAGTAGAGATGGGGGCGCGTGAAATCCAGATAACCGGGCAGGATACCGGGGCATATGGGCTAGACATTAATTCTTCTCTGCCGGAATTGATGAAGGAAGTTCTTTCGCTTGATGGGGATTTTCGGGTCAGGCTCGGAATGATTAATCCGGGGCATGCAAAGAAATTCATTCCGGAAATTATTGAGATGCTTGGGAATCCGAAATTCTACAGGTTTTTGCACCTTCCTGTGCAAACCGGGAGCGAGAAGGTGCGGCAAGAGATGAACCGTGCGCATACTGTTGCGGATTTTGAATTCGTGGTGGGCAAAGTGCGGGAGAAGTTCCCGGATACGGTTATTTCCACGGATATCATTGTCGGGTATCCTAGCGAGAATAAAGAAGATTTTGAGGAAACCAAGAAATTAATTAAGAGGGTGCGCCCGGACATAGTGAATGTATCCAAATATTCTTCGCGCAGGGGAACTTATGCGAGCACGCTCAAGAAGTTGAAGACCGAGGAGATAAAACGGAGGAGCACGGAAATGAGCGCGCTTGTGCGGAGGATTTCTGCGGAAAAGAATTCCGGGTATGTGGGAATGGAAGCGGATGTGCTGATTACGGAAATGCAGAAAACCCCCACCGGGAGAATGCAAAACTATAAGCAGGTCTGCATACTTGGAAAAAAGAAGGTTAAATTGGGGGAATGGGCGCGGGTAAAGATAAAGGATTCAAATTATGGGAGCCTTTTCGGGGAACTGGTTTAGGGCTTTTCTGGAGCGGTAGGCTCATATACGTAGATGTCCACGTATGCGCGTTCAGTGCTTCCGTCCTCCCTGTAGAGGGAGGCGGTCCTGCGCATTTTGTAGATGTTGTTGGAGGAGATGTGCACGGTATCCGTGCTGCCTGAGCTGCTCCAGATGCATCCGCCCCAGTTGTGTGGGCCGGTTTCGAGGCTCTTGAACTGGATTGTAACGTTGTATGCTGAGCCAAGCGCAACTGCCGGGTTTTCTCCTGAAGAGCACAGATAATAGACCTTGCTTGCATTCAGGTGCTTGTCGTTCCAGCCGAGAGTTAAGCCGTAGGGAATTTCCTGGGGGGAATAGAGTATGTCTGCAATCCTTATCGCTTCCTTTGCAAGAGAGGATTGCTGCTGCTCCATTGAATTGCTCACCCCATACCAGTAGGACATTATTGCGATTAAGGTAAGTATGAATATGGAAGCGCCGATCACCGCATCAAAGCTGAAATATTGCCCCTTCATCTAGGTAACCCCCTTCTTTGAGCAGTAAAGCTCAATCGTTGGATATTCATTCCCTGGCTCAATCCCGATGTTATTGAATATGAGGTGGTTCGGGCTGGTTGTGGGGTCAAGAAAGATTCCATAGTGGCCGAATCCTGAAGTGCTCGAAAGGTCTTTAAGGCAGCCCCAAGTTCCGAACTTGTTATCGGAACCTATCCTATATTTCGCAGGGGCAATCGTGTATACGTATTCATATTGCTGGTAGGTGCCTTTCCATGCTATGTGTGCAGAGCACGAACTGATGCCTCCGTCACTCATGCAGATATAGGTCACATTGTAGGGGCGGTTATCCAGTTGAGCCGGGAAGGAAATATCATATACAAAGCCTTCCCCTCCCTTGAAATCAACGGTTGGCGCATATCCGAACTTGTATCCGAATGAATTCGCCAGCTGGGATTCCCTTACCCCTATTTCTCCCTTTTCGGTGAAGCTTACCAAAACATAAACCGCGATGGCGATTATCATGAACAGGCCTGCATAGATGAGGAATTCAACTGCGATTTGCCCTTTATTGCTTGCCATTGTTCATCCGCCCTCCGCTGGGGTTGTTATCGCAACCTTTCCATCTTTATTGTTCGTGAACCTGAGCGGGTAGAGGCCTACGGGCGCCCTTCCCCCTGCAGTAATTATGTTGCTTTCCCCGGTCACGTTTCCGAAGAACGGGACTATAAATTGGCTGTCTCCGCTCCTGGTTTCAAGAGTGACTATTACCTCGTTTTTAGTTATCGTGAGGTTCTTGGTATTGGTCGGTAAATTTACAACGACTATCTTGGTTGCTCCCGGGCCTTCAATGTAAACCTCGTTTATTGAATCCGCCATTATGCTGATTGCGGAACTCCCCTGCACTTCGGAAAGGGATTCGAAGCGGAGCTGCGCAACCACGAGCAGCAGGAGCAGGATTGGAATTATGAATACGAGTACCATGCCTATGGTAACGAGCATCTCGGTTGCTGCCTGCCCCTTCATGCTATTCATTGGTATCACACACCGCGTGTTCTCCGTTTCCGCTGTCATCTCCATTGCAGGCGATGTTGTCATTATTCCAGCCGTCTTCGCTTGGGAGGTTGTAGCGCTCAAATGCGTCCGGGCTTATCCTGAACTGCCCCACATCCGAATCCGAATCATCTGTGCAGAAGAATACATTCTTGCAGCCCGGCATCCCCATTATGCGTGAGCCCTGAACCTGGGGCTGCCCGAAGAATTCAACATCCACCCTGCTGTACTGGTCATAACTCGGGGTCATGTTGCCCCCTGCCCATTGCCCCGCAACGGTGGTTTCTATCCCGAAGAGCCCGCCCGGGCGCATTGATGCGGGGTTCTTTCCAATGTCGAACATGCGCTGAAGCAGCGACGGGCTGTCCGAGCGCGGAAGGTAGTAGCCGCAGACCACGAAGTCGCGGAGCATCTCAACATCATAGAAGGCGACTTCGTACTTCTTGAGCGCGGGGTCCCCGGTATCCACATTTGCGACTTCATCAATAGAATGCTGTGAAATAAAGAGGACCTTGTTCTGGCCATTGTCCCCGATGTATTTTTCCATTTTGAAGCCTTCGTCCACCGCGAAGGGCACGAAGGTGTGCGTATCGCCCTGGATTGTTGCTTTGCATTCCGGAGTCCCTTCTTCCCAGGTGATCGCGTTGAAGGTCTCGGATTCGTCCTTCTGGGGCGCGCATACGGAATCTGTTTCCGTCGGATCGTTTGTGAGTATGTAGGCTCCGAATTTCTCCCCTTTGTTGTTTATTAGTTCTTTTATGTCGGAATAGTTTCCAACAAGAATGTATTGCTGGCTGGCCCCCGTGTTTATTATTTCGTCTATCCCTGATGTGTCGGTTACGGAAATCATGGGGCCATAAAACCAGCCCTGGCCTGCGGTTCCGCTTTCAACATAATAGCATGACCCGCTCCTGGAAGAGCAGAGGCTTGTGAAGGGGTCTGACATTTCTTCGGAAACAGGGTCAGTTGGGTAGCCAGAGGGATAATCCTCCGAATAGCCGACATCCCTGCCATTATATGTATATTCGGGCGGGGCCATGAACATCTGCTTTTCCGCAATCTGGTTGTGCGGAAGGTTCATATCTATGGATTCTCGCGCGATGTACGGGTCGACCATGCCGGTTGCGTTCACCAGCGTGGAAACATGGTAGGTGCGGTTCAATGAGGTTGCGGAACCCGACTTTGTGTCCCTTATTACTAGGTCCATTGTGAAATTGACTTCGTAAAGAAGGTAATCGGTCTGGTTTATTACAAAGCTGTCCTGGTGGATTTCGAACCTCTCAAGCTCAAAGCCCGAGGCGGAAAGGGAGCCGTTCAGTTTCTCGCCCCAGCCGTAGAGGGTGTAGTCGCTCTTTTCCTGTTCGCTGTATTCGAGCTGGGCGCCTTCAAAATAGTCGCTTGATGCGCTTCCATTCAATATTAGGCCGCGCATCGCAAGCTTTATGTTGTCGAATTCTTCCGGAGTGCCTTCGTCCCCTCCCGGCTTGACCGGGTCGCGGATGGAATAGTTATCAAGTTTGTAAAAAGCGTAATTGGACATCACGTTCGCCATCTGCGAAACGCTCTTCTCGTTCAGCTGGTCGACGAGCATTTCCATCGAGGTCGTGCGGAAGGACTCGGAATATCGGGATTCCTCCATCTCGATTGCGCGCACCCAGATGTACGTGGATGCAAGTATGTATGAGAGGAGGACGAACGCCACGATTACGAAGAAAAATCCCTTCTTGTCCATTTTCATTTCCTCATGTGTAAACTGTGAACCTTACAACTTGCATGTTTGCGTTTCCGAACTCATATTCCGAATGCGGAACATCGCAGATTGTCTGGTTCCCTGTGCAGGTTATGTATTTGTAGGGGTCTTTAGGCTCGCTTCCTTTGGAATAGTCAAAGAAGAGGATGTGCGCAGCTGCTTTCAGCTTGTTGTATTCCTTCTTGTTTGCGGACTCCGGATCCAGCTTTGTGTCGTAATAAGCATACGGCACGTCTTCGGTTAGCGCAAAGTCGCTCGAGTTTGACCATGTTCCATCCGAGCGCAGGACTTCTATTTTGTATCCAAACTGCTCCGGAATCAGGGAATCCTTGCTTGTTGAGGAAATTCCCCTCCCTATGTATTCACGGGCAGCCTGGCTCTCCCCGTTTTTAAGCCGATCAAGGATGTAATCAAGGTAAGTCATCCCCTTGCAATCCTCGTTTGCAGTGCATTGCGTGGTTGCAAGGGTGAGCAGGGTG
The DNA here is from genome assembly GCA_903828955.1 of uncultured Microcaldota archaeon. Classification (GTDB taxonomy): domain Archaea; phylum Micrarchaeota; class Micrarchaeia; order Anstonellales; family Bilamarchaeaceae; genus CAIKOA01. The sequence continues at coordinate 59,595 of CAIKOA010000032.1, read as the reverse complement.
TCCTTTGCAAGGTAGTTTGCCTGCATCAATGAAGAGTAATAGGCAGAAGGAACTGTTGAGAAGAATAGAAGGGAATAGAGCGCGGCTACTGTCAGTATGAATGCTACGAATGAGTCCAGGGAAAAGATAAACGCCTTGCTCGTTCTCATCAGTATTCTTTGGGAAATGAAAGTTTTTAAATAGATATATAATAAGTCGGGGAAGCGGAGGCCTAAACCCCTGAGGAATTGCAGGCAGCTGAAGCGTTGCAGGAGGCGTTCTGGGAGGCAAACGGCTTGCAGGGCTCCCACCTGCCGCACTCATCGCACCCTTGCGTTCCATCGCTGCAGGAGCTGTACTCGCAAACCCTGCTCTCTCCAGAACTGCACTGCCGCTCAAGGGAGCATTCGGCCCAGTAGCCCGAGGAGCATTTCCTTGCTCCGATGCATCCGGAGAGTGTGCAGCGTTTTTCCTGCCCGGAAGTGCATTCCAAGCCAGGGGTTGTGGAAATGGAGACATTCACCGGCTTGAAGTCATATGTTACCGGCGGCTTGTTGATGTTCATTACCATGTAGGTAAGGGCAGCTGCTACCAGGATGAAAACGATTGCCAGTATTATGGGCTGGCTTTCCATACATTCACCGGTAATTCAGGGAAATCTGCGTTCCGCTCTGCCCTCTCAGCGAATCAATGAAGGAAGCCATGCTAAAGAGGCCTGCGGATTGGGGCTTTGTCTCCACCTTGCAGATTGGGATTTCGGAAACGGATTTGTATTCTACCCCCCCAAGGTCTGCGGCTTTTGCAAGAGCAGTGTCCCGGGAACCGAGTTCATCCACAAGGCCTGCCTTCTTTGCCATCCTTCCGGTAAGCACTCTCCCATCAAGCGCCTGGTTGAAGAGTTGGGTGTTGAGCTTGCTTCCCCTCTGCTCCTTTATTGTGGAAACGAATTGCTGGAAGGTTTCCCTGACTGCGTCCCCTAGGAGCGCTTCCTCTTGCGGAGTCATTTCGCGGAATGGGGAGCCCATGTCCTTCATATCACCGGACTTTATCGGGTTGGAGCTCACCCCTACCCTCTCCAGAATGCCTGATACGTCGTAGGTCTCAAGAATTACTCCGATTGAGCCGGTTAATGCATTAGGTTCGGAGATTATGTAATCCGCAGGGGTTGAGATCAGGTAGCCCCCTGAAGCCGCGACTTCGCGGAAGTATGCGACCTTGGGTTTGTTGAGATTATTTACCGCATCGTAGATTTCATCTGCGGCAACTACGGAGCCTCCGGGGGAATTCACTACGAAAAGAACTGCGCCGACATCATCCCTTGAATCCAGCTCTTCTATTTTCTTTGCAATGTCATAGGAGCCATAGGTTCCCTCGCTGAACACTGTGGAGGGAGTGGATTCGGTCGTGAGGGTGCCGTCTATTTCAACAACCGCCACGCACTTTCCGAAAAGCGGCTCTGTTGAAGAAGAAATTGAAAGCAATGCTGCGGCAAAAACCACAATGAAGCCGAGTGTGATTAGCGCAAGGGCGAAATAAGGGATTTTGTTTTGCCCGGATTTTTTCTCCGGCTCCTTGCGCGGATACTTTTGTTCGTTCATGAGAATCACGTATAGGGCGGAAAATGGAGGAAGAGGAATAAATACCTTACTGGTTGCCGCCGCTTCAAGAAAGCTTTCGGATTGGGGCAACTCCGGGCGCAAGTGGGCCGGCCTGGGGCCGATTCGCCGTTAACTGCTGGGGGGGCCTGATCCGTTCTGCATCCACGAGCGCGGCCTTCTTAATCAAATCAAGGAGGGCAGGGAGGTCGTCAATCACTTTCTGGCGGACTTCCGGCTCGAGTTTTGAAACGAACGGGTCTGCGCAGCGCCGCATGTCTTTTTCCTGCAGGAGCCCCATCGAGGCAAGCGCATTTGAGAGGTGGCGGAATTCCGGGATTCCCCTGAGAAATCCTGCAATCGCAATCTTGCGGAGAGTTTCCGCCTGTTCGCTTTCCCTATCCATCCCTTCAAGGGAATTTCTTATTTGCGAAGGGTTTGCTGCAATGCATTCGGAAAGAACCTTTGCGATTGCCTTGCCTTCGATAATCTGGGTCTTTGCAAAGTGGATTGTCTGCTCCATTTCTTCGTTTTTATTCTTTGAGGATTTGTCTACAAGTTTTTTCAGGAGTTCGAATAAGGATTTCTCATGGTGGTTCCTGGGGACTATTTTGGCGGGTTGCGGAGCTTCTGCGGGTTTTGCAGTTTCCTGCGGCGCAGGCTCAGGGGCTGCTGGAGCAGCAGGCTGGCCTTCAGCGGGCTCCTCCTCTTCTGTGATGCGCGCCCGTGAACCCTTCCTAATTGCGCGTTTCGTTATGCTTGCAAGAAGGTCCTCTTCTGAAAGGAATTCGTAATCCGCATTCGCAAGGCTGGAGTAAAGGGCGGACTTTTCAATATGCGGGTCTTTCTCTATGAAGAGCTGCCTTGCGCCTTCCCACATGCTGAACCAGCAGAATACTTCGAAAATGTTGCGCACCGTGTGCATGAAGGGGAAACGGAACTCGGAAGCGATGCTCCCGAAATACACGAGCGCGCCCGCGCCAAGAAGAAGGCTTCCGAACTTCCTGGATTTCTTCATTTTTTCCTTTGAGCGCGAAGCGAGCGCCCCGAAATGCTCTTTCAGCCGGTCATTGATTATCTGTTCGACCTCCCGGTTCCTTCTTTCCTTGGGGACGCTGAGCCGAAACGAGATTTCCTGCCTCTGCTGCTCCCTGGACCTGCGCAGGAGCTCATCCACAAAGTCTCCGGAAATCGCCCTCTCGTGGTAATCTCGGGGGTCGAAATCCGAGAAGATGTCGTCGTAATTGTCCAGCCAGAGGTCAACGGAAGCGATTATTGTGGACGGTTTTTTCTCTGTTGAATCATCAGTCTTTGGATTCATTTGCACACTTCCCTAAATCCGGGTTATTTCATGATAATATAGTAGAATATGTTAAAATGTGCTTAAATAAGTATCATTTTGGGGAAATTCCTGTTCCCTTTAAAAATATTAATTTGAATAAAGGGGCGAGGCAGATGGACTTACTTGCAATGATTGCTTTCCTGCTCCCGTGCTATTTTGCGAATGCAGCGCCCGTGATACTTGGAGGGGGCGCCAGAATGGATTTTGATATTAAGCTTGGGGATGGGGGGGACCTTCTTGGGAAGACCAAGACAATCCGGGGGTTCCTGGGCGGGGTTGGTATCGGGATCGTGGTTGCGGGGATTATTTCCGTTTTATTCCCAATGCTTATTTTCGGGGACCAGAAAACGCTCTTCCTGAGCGGGGTTCTTCTCTCGATTGGCGCGCTTGTGGGGGATGCGGTTGGGAGCTTCATCAAGAGAAGGATGGGGATAGAATCCGGAAAGCCGCTCATCCTGGTGGACCAATTGGATTTCATTGCGGGCGCGCTCGTGTTTGCGTACCCGGTTGCGAATTCGGTTTATACGCTTGAGAGCATAATATTCATGGTAGCACTTACATATGTGCTGCACGTAATCAGCAATGCTGCAGCGAATAAGGTGGGGCTGAAGAAGGTCCCCTGGTAGGCGATAAAGATGATGATTGAGACCCTGATAGCGTTTGCAATTATTGCGGGAATAATTTTTGTCGGGTTTTTGGGAGAGGTTCTTTTCAGGAGGTTCATGATTCCTTCCCCGCTTATTTTGCTTGCAGCGGGGCTTGCTTTGGGTCCGGTCACGCACATAGTTGATGTAAACTTAATGCTCAGCATTGAGTATATTGTTGCGCCTCTCGCGCTGGTAATACTCCTGCTTGAAGGCGGGCTGGAGATGAACTTATACAAGATTATACACGAGAGCGGAAGAGGGGTCCTTCTTGGGAGTGTGGGGATGGGGCTTGCGGCGCTGCTGGTTGCGGGAGTATGGGTGGGGCTCGGGCATGATTTGATTACCGGGCTTATCTTAGGGGTAATCGTATCCGGAACCGCAGGGGAAATAGTGATTCCCATTGCAAAGGGAATGCCCATAAGCGGAAAGGCGAGGCAGACGGTTACCATTGAGTCCTCAATGACAGATATCGTTGGCGCGGTGCTTGTATTATCTCTGATTGAGGCGGTCATTTCTGGCCACGCAAGCGTGGAAGGGACCACGAGGAACATGATTGCGGCTTTCTCCATTGGGGCTGTTCTTGGAGGAATATTCGGGATGGCCTGGCTTGCACTCAGCAGCAAGATGAGGAAATTGCATTTCTACTACATGCTTACGCTTGCGCTAATGCTTGGATTGTACATACTTACGGAGTTCATGGGAGGAAGCGGCGCAATTGCAGCGCTTATGTTTGGAATGATGCTTGGGAACGCTACCGAGATCGGGAAGATGCTGAAATTCAAGGATGTCACCCATGAGCCCAGGATGGTGCAGTTCCAGGAGGAGATTTCCTTCCTTGTGCGCACTTTTGTGTTCGTATTCCTTGGGATGATTGTGAGCATCACGGACTTGAACGTGGTATTGATTGGGGTTGGAATTGCGGTAATTCTCATGGTTGCGAGGTTCATTGCGGTGAAGCTTGCCCTGTTCAAGAGCGAATTAACGGAGAACGAGGGCCAGATACGGTCTTTGATGCCGCGCGGGCTTGCGGCCGCAATCCTTGCGATGTACCCGGTTACGATGATTGCGGACAGCGTGGGGAAAATTACCCCGTATGCCTACTGGACACTCTATAATCAATTTGAAGCCTTCACGCAGATTGCGTTTGTGGTGATTGTTGCTTCGATCGTATTCACTGCGATTGGAGTGAGGATCACTACCAGGAATGTGCGCGTGGGCGGCGACGAGGATGAAGATGAGGACGACGTTCTTGCCAGAAAAGAGGCTGAGAAGGCGCGTGCTGCCGCGGATAAACGGATTGTGCAAAAAGTGATTGAGAACCGGAAGCAGCCTCTTCCCGCCAAAAAGGAGGAAGTGCATTCTCAGAAGCCTCCGCATAAGGAAACTCCTTTGCATAAGGAACCGCATGAACATAAGAAGGAAGTTGAAAGGGGTGGAGAAAAAGTCCATGCGCACTCCGAGAAAGAACCTACCCATAGGCATAAAGAGGGTGGAGAGAACTAGATGGAAGACCTGAAGAGCTCCCTAAAGAGGAAAATACTTGAGGCAATAGGCAAGGGAAGGGTTGAGAAGAAGGATGGGATTTACAGGTTTACGGAATCAATCGGGGATGAGGTTCCCCGCGGAACTGTTGTGATTGGAAAACGGGTTGTTTATGGATATCCGAAAATAAGGCGGGTTTTTTCCTTAGAAAAGGGAGTTAATAAGAATTTAGATGAGGAGAAGGAGCTCTGGATTGAAGAGAAAATAGATGGGTTCAATTTGCGCGCGGTTTATGAGAACGGGAAATTGTATTGCGTTTCGCGCGGCGGGTTTTTGGATTATTTTGCAACCGAGAAGATGGCGGGATTTCCGGAAGTGATGAGGTTCTTTTCCAAATATCCGAGATTGGTCCTTCACTTTGAAATGATTGGGAATACCCCGTATACTGCGCCCACTTCTGAATTTGATGTTCGCTATTTCGTATTCGATATTGGGAATGGGAAAAATGATTTTGTGCATTACATGGAGAGGATGCACCTCTGCGAGAAATTCGGGCTTTCTGCTGTTCCTTTCCTTGGGCACACGAAAACTCCGGAGATTAAGAAGTTGAAGGAGATTGCGGTTTCCCTGGATAAGCGCGGCTCTGAAGGAATGGTTATGAGGCAGGATAACCCGCGCAAGGTTTTGAAATTCGTGGTTCCTTCTTCGGATATACGGGATCTGAGGGAGAATTCCGCGCAAATCTTTGATATGCCGATCGGGTTCATGAAGCAGAGGGTGTTCAGGTCTGCGATTTCGATTTCGGAACTCGGATTGGATAAGAGTGAATACGATAAGAGGCTTGGGGAGGCGATGCACTCCGGGCTTTATTCTTCAATTAAGAATAAGGGGGAAGTTTCCGAGAATTTTGAAATTCTGGTTAAGAGCATGGACACCTGGAAGAAAATAACTTCGCATATGTCGCATGAGGTGGAGATTAAGGCCGAGCCTCCTGTGCGGGAAAGAAATGGGTTCAGGATTAAATTCAGGAAAATATTCAGGCAGGGAAGCAAGCAGGTGCGCAGGGCGATTGAAGGCTATTCGCAGGCAGACTAGAGTGCTTTGAGAAGGTTTCCGAATTCCCCTGCTTCTATCCATTCCACTCCGATTTGGTTTGCGAGGCGGATTATTCCTTCATCTGCGGTGACTATCCTTGCGCCGAGTTCGTAGGCGAGGAGGATTATTTCCAGGTCTTCCTTGCTATCTACTAAGCCTTTTCGCATCGAGTCGCGGTAGCGTTCCCTGAGCTTGTTTACCTTTGCTGCATTATCAGGAGTATTATCCCTTGCGTATTCTTCCGCAAGATGGAGGCCCTTGTTTATGCGGAGGCGCACATCTTCCGTATAAGAGTAGAGGATCGCGGCTGGGATGAATATTCCGTATACATTCGGGGCGCGCTTCTTCACCAGTGTTGCCAGTTTGGAAACATCCTTTCCTGCGAAATTCTCAAGCTCAGTGAATACGATTGGCGGCATGAAGAAGTCTGCCTTATTCTTTTTGGAACTTGCCTTCTTTACGAAGCCCTTTATTGCGGCTCCCGGGTCTTTCCCGAACTGCGTTCTGCAGGCGGGGTTTACGAACAGGCTGGTATCGAGGACGAACCTTTCCATGGCTGCTATTTCAAAGATATGGTTATTATTGTTTTCGGGGGGAGAACTGAGGCATGAAGACCGTGGAAACGTTCATGGAAGAGGAAAATAGAAAGTATTATTCGCAAAAGGGAAAGGGAATTTATTCGGATTTCAAGACTTTTGCTGCTTCACGGAGATTGGGGAGGGCATGCGCATTTGAGTTTATTCCATATGCGCGCAATGTGGAAGGGGAATTAAGGGTTTATGATTTTGGGGTTGGGGATGGGCAGTTTGCGAGGAACTTTTTGGAAGAAGTGAATGCACTGGATTCTTCGGTTGGGAAACGGATTGCATATATGCTCTGGGATGTGAGCGCGAAAATGCTGGAGGAGGCGCAGGAGAATTTGAAGGAGTTTTCTGTGGAAAGCGTTTGTGCGCCTGCGGAGGATTGCGCAAAAATGAAGGAGGCGTTCTGGGTTCGGGCGAATGAGCTTTTGGACGATGTGCCTGCGCGCGTATTCATGCGCAAGGGGAAGAAAATCTACGAGGTGGGGGAGAATAATGGGGAGATTGCGGTTGCAGAGGAGAGCAAGCCTCCGAAAATTGCTGCGGAGCGGATGAAGGGGGCTCCGGAACTTTACTGGATTCCGGTGAATTTGCGGGCGATTGGGATTGTGGAGGAATGGAAGAAGAAATTGCGCGAGGGAGGAGGGATTAGCATATTTGAGTATGGATTCTATGGGGAGGGGGAGATTACGGAATTGCCTCCAGAGATTTGGAATGAGTCGGTTGTGCGCGAATATGGGGGGCAGCCCACAGTGGATATAGATTTTGGATTCATGGGGAGGAGGTGCGGGGGTAAGGTGGAGCACCAGGATGAGTTTGTGCAGAGGATTCTTCACGAGAAAGTATTTGCGGTTGAGATGAAACGGATGGATTATCTTAGTGAGGAAGAAATTGATGAGAAGATTAAATTGATTGAGAAGGAAGGATATGATATTGAATTATTGAAGAGCGGGGCGGAGAAGAGCCCGTTCTACCACTACTTATGGACTAAAGAGAAAAAATAAATTGAAATTGAATTAGATTAACTTGACGAATCCCCTTCCCACCTCCGGCAGATTGGCGCCGAAAAGGTTGGTTGTGGAAAGGATGAAGCTCATCGTGATTACCATCGCAAGGAAGGGCAGGCAGCAGAGGTTGATTGCAAAACCGGTCAGCTGCCCTCCGGTAAATTCAAGGGCATCCGGAACCACGCTGAACGGGTCAAGGGAAACATCGGAAATGTATGTGCCAAGGGAGTTCAGGAAGTTCAAAACCCTGTTTCCGCTTGATTCAACCCAGAGCGTGGACGCGAATGCGCTGTCTGGGTTTGCGGAGCCGCAGCTTGCGGGAATGTAATCGAACTCAGGAACTATCGGGCAAGCCATTGTCTGCGGAGCGATGTTCACTGCGATTATGTAGGCAAACGGGAATACGAAATAAAATCCAAGGGCGAATGCGAGTATGAACGCGCCGGAGCCGCGGGTGGGGGGGAACTGCCTCAGCACGATTCCAACTGGAAGGAAAACAGTTAATGCGGTTGCCTGGATGAAGCGCATTATGTGCACGAAAACATAGTATATGAAGATAGTGAAGGTCATGTAGTTGGCGACGTTCCGGATGCTTTGCACCACGCTCTTGAACGCCCAGCCAGTCACAAGGTCGAACATGAAGGCATCGGTGGTGAAAGAGGCGGCCATCTCTGCTGGGAAAGAGAGCTTCATAAGGAATTTGAGGATCCCCGTTATGCAGGTGAAGACGGATTTCATGTAGGCAAGGGCGAAATCCATCAGGGTTGCATTGTCAGGGGAAAGGAGGGTTTGCCCGGTGGTGGAGGCGAAATTCGCTTCGGTCATGTCCCTCACTATCTGCACAATTACGGGCTGGATCACATCAATCAGCGCGAAAATGCAGATTACGAGCACCACTGTGGAGATTGTGAAGACCATTTCGGCTTTTGCCCACTGCTCAAGGGCGGGGAGCTGGAAAAGCCGCGAGAACATTATCATGACCGCGGAAATCGCAAAGGAGAGCAGTACCGCGATTATCGTGATTGTTTCCCAGGACTCCATTTCAGATCAGCCTCGTCAGGTTTGTCACATCTATCTCTTCACCGAGGGATTTTGTAATGTATCGGACCGTTGTGACCAGCAGGAGGGTGTTGAGGGCGGGGAAAAAGAGCCCTATGAAAAAGGCGGCCCCTGCGCTGCGCATGAAGAAGAATATCACGAAGCCGATTATTGCCCCGAATGTGCCCCCGATTAGCTGGTTGATCGCATAGAAGAAATTGAACGGATTCGCAAGGTCCGAAATGCCGGTAAGCGAGCCAAACATCCCGGTAAAGGAGCCGGTTGTGAAGTTTTTCAGGTTATCCCAATCCGAATCGGTGAACGAAAAGGGATTTACGTTCGGCCAGATGCTGAAGGCAACCGCGCCGTTGAGGATGATGAGGAACGGGAACACCAGCACGAGCCCGAGCACGAGCCCGATTATGGTCCCCCCTATCCTTCTGGTAGGGGTGAAGGAACGGAGAATGATGCCTATAGGGAAATAGAAAGTGATGAGCGCATAGGTGGAGAAATCAAGGACGAACTGCTCCGCGCGTATTACGATGTATGCAAGCGCTATTGCCTGCATCGCGTTCAGCATTGCCGGCTTCACGATTGCGCCGATTCCTGAAGTGGGCTGGATGACGGTACCTAGGCCCATGGGCTGCATCGTGAGCGTGGTGGTGGTCTGGAAATCAATGGGGATGTACACAGTGTGCAGGGCCGTCATCGCCAGTGCAAGGTCCACGGAGAAATCCTGGAGGACCGCTTCGGCCGCATCAAAAAGATTGTCTCCCGCCTGCATGTGCTGGGGATCGAAGAATATGCCGCTGGCTTCGACCTCGCAGGCAGACTGCACAAGCCCTATAGAAACGAAGATTACGAATGCGGTTGCGAAGAGCTCGAAAAGCTCCAGCTTCAGGGCGACCTGCCCTTCTTCATTGTTGAGGAAGCGGTTCAGCATGTAGGCAATCGCGAGCAGCGCCGCAGAGCAGACAAGCGCAAGGAACGCAAGGGATTGCCACTCGGGGATGAAGAACACTTCGGTGATTGAAGAATGGTTGCAGATTTGCGCCGTTGCCAGTATCCCCATTTTCATTACCCCTCATATCAGCTTGGTGAATGCGCTTATATTGATCTCAGTGCCCAGGTATTTTGCAACCTCACGCGCCACTGTGAGCGTGATGAAGATGTTCAATAGCGGAAGCATGATGCTCAGCACGAAAACAGTGTACAGGACATCCGCATAAACGTCTATTACGGTTGTGATGAGCCCTAGCAGGAAAGGAAGGCCGATCAGCATTCCGGTAATTGAGCGAAGCCAGATGAAGCCGACCGTAAAGGCGCCAACCCCGCTATAGAGCGTGAAGTCCTTGGTTATTTCCTGGATATTGCTCCTTGACTCAACGGTCCCGAACTGGTATTGGTACGCCTGGAAGTTCAGGTATATCATCGATGGATAAACAAGGAAGAGCGCGACTGCGAACCCGATTATCGCGTTGCCCCCTCCCCTTGTCTGGGGAAGGCTGCGGAAAATCACCCCGATTGGAAGAAGTACCGTTGGCACGAATTTCTGGATAAAGCAGAGCACATTCAGGTTGGCTATCCACTCGCCGAGGGCAAATGAAAGGAGGGACGCCATCGTCCCGATTCCGTCCACGAAGGGTTTCAGCAGGCCACCGAGGTTGAAGCGTACTGCGTGGTAGAGGACTCCGAGGCGCAGCGGCGCCGCATAGAGCATGTGGATGAGGGTGTTCAATGCTGAAAGCCAGAACATGTCCTTGGAGATCTTATGTATCATTACAGAAGAATAGTTTATCGACTTGTTGAAAACCGCGTCTGGCTGCCCCCCGAAAACAATGTTTCCTGCAAATGCGACAAAGGCGGCGAAGAGTATCACTATCAATGCGGTGTTGATCACTTCAAGTGTTTCGCTCCTTGCAATGGCCACAAGGGGCGGGGAATCCAGGAATTTTCCCACCATGTAGAAGATGGCGATTCCGAAGGAGACCAGGATGAGCGCAAGCATTGCCGGCCCAAGGAGCGAGACAAGGCTGCCATCCGGGTCTGCGGAGCAGGCCCCTGTGAGGATGCCGGAATCTTCAAGAGAGGCGGTTATCTGGTCGTCTATCTTGCCTGCGGTCGTGTCCAGGTTGGAAAAATCCGTGGTGCTCGGGGTGTCATCTGCAAACGCGCAGCTGAGGAGAAGCAGGAAAACGAGCAGGATTTTCATGTTTGCGTGCATTCCGTTTTATCCCTCATATCAGGTGCGTAAGCCCTGCGATTTCCGTATCTCCCCCCAGGAGCGGCGACAGCGCCCTTACTGCGCCAACCGTTGAGAAAACTGAGAGCAATGTGAAGAACATTGAAAAGAATACGAGGCGCGCGGTTCCGTCGATTACGCCTCCTGGGCCCACAAGCGAATTGATGTAGTCTTCATTGGAGACGATGCCTGTGAAATCAATTGCATAGACGAGCTGCTTCACGGTGTCCGCGATTGTCTGGAGGGTGGATATGTCACCGGCTGTTGAGGCGGTGCAATAGTTGAGGCCTTTCACCTTATTCTGGAGGTCCCCTGCGGATTTGTATGCGAAATTCGGGTCGTTTAGAAGCGCTTCATAGTCCTGCTGGTCGGCCGTTGCTGCAACGCCCAGTTTTTGGTAGAATGCGTTGCTGTCGAAATTGAAGGTGCCGATTACCGGGTCGCTCGGGTTCGTCTGATCCTTGCGGATGTTCTCGAGCACTATTCCCCCCATTACATAGAACATTGGGAAAACGAAGAAAAGTGAGATGCCAATTGCCATCAGAAGCCCACCGAGCTTGCGCGTGAACGGCAATATTCGCAGGATCAGCCCAATCACGGTGAGGGCGGGGAAAAGGGCGATGTTTATGAAGTAGAGGAAGAACTGCTGGAACCTTATCATTATGAGGGCTTTCGAGGCGAATTCAAACATGTAGGTATATATCCCCAGGGGAACGGTAAATGCGCCCCCTATTGGCGAAAACTGGACGGTTCCGGTTGCGTGCTCATGGAAATCCGCGTTTATCCCTATTCCCTGGAAAAAGGAGAACCAGATGCTCATCGTGAGCAGTTGATAGTTGAATGCCTTGCCTTCTATATAGAGGGTGTCCAGGTAGTTCTTTGCGCCGCGGATGTAGCAGGGCATGTTTGCATAATCGGGATGCAGAACCTCGTAGCCGGTGCTGCAGATTTGCGCGCCGAGGGGATGGGCCGTTTCCACAAACCCGTTTGCGGCTTCGGTTGCAAGCCCGAGGATGAAGACCGTGGCTACGAGCAGGAATCCCGAATAGATGAGGTCGACGAAGCCGAGCTTTGCATAGGCGATTACTTTTTCATCGGAAAGGAACTGGCCGAAAAGGTAGACGAGCACATAGACCGCGGTGGTTGCCATCACGGCCGCAACGGCCACCAACGACCAGTCTGAAAACATCTGTTCCAAGAGCAACATGCTATCCCTTTCCGGTTAGGAATTTTGTTGTGGCGTTAATAAATGCAATCGTGAGCCCCATGGAGAATGCAGGGAGGAATAATGCTGCAAGCGAGATTTCGGCCACGCGGTCCAGGGTTGGGAGAAAAGTGAGGAACGAAAACGGCTGGAAGATCGGGAGAAAGTCTGAAATCGTGTTTCCGAAATCCAGGATTGTGCTTGCCTGCGCCCTTATCCCTTCTGAATATTGGATGTCCTCTGCCTGCGGGTCGTATCCATTCGACCATCCGTGGAGAGACCACATGCTATCAAGGGCGGTGGAGTTGATTGCGTAAAGCATGGGGAAAAAGCACTGGAATGCGATTGCCATCACTATGAGGAATATTCCCGCATCCCGCGTCGGCGGGAAAAAACGCAGCACTACCCCCGCGGGAAGGAAGAAAGTGTACATGAATGCGTCTATGAAGCGGAAAATGACTATCTGGATGCTGAGGGTTCCATAAAGCGCGGTGTAGGTGAATACGAGCATGCGCACTATCGAGAGGATTGGCTCAAGGCCAGGGACCGCCTTTGTCGTCCAGTTCCATACGCCCGGGCCCATCCTGTATTCAAGCGAATTGAAGTAAGAGAGGACCACTTCGCTGCGCACAAGGTCGAAATAGGTCGGGAGCACGCCCCTGTTCACCACCTTTGAGAGGAAATTGACCGAGATGTCTATGGGGGTGCCGTCACTGCCCGAAACCGCCTGCGAGAAAGTGGTTGCGAATTCCGCTATGAAGAACGCCAGTACCAGGATTGCGATTGATGCGACGAGCTGGTTCAGCTCAACGTTTGCGTAAGCTGTGAGCTGCGGGCGGCCGAGGAATTTGGATGCCATGTAGAGGATTGCGATGTATGCGGCCATCCCAACTACTGCGATTCCGATTATTTCCAGGTAGAAGGGGTCCAGAGCGAGCATTCAGACCACCTTTGTGAGGCCGAGGATTTCCATCTCGCCTCCAAGAATTCCTGAAATCGCACGGTATCCGGTAACGGTTATTATTATTTCCAATACGAAAGTTACGGTTGTGAGGACCGCAAGCTGGGCAACGTCCTGCAGGCGGTCGGTGACGAGGGTGAAGAATATGTATCCGAACGTGGTCGGCTTGACGAGCGCGAAGACCAGGTTGCTGAGGGAGAAGGTATCCGAAATGAAGTCTTTGCCGTTGCTATATGTCGACTTGAGGGCTTTGCCGGAATCCACGGTGAGCTCTGAGAGCCTGAACCAATAACTGTCATAGCTTGGGTCCATGTCGTCGGTCATGAAATGTTCGGCGCGCGCGATGTTATCCTGCAATTCGGTTGAGGCGGCTGCCTTGTCAGTCGGGTTATTGGGGTCAAAGCAGAACCCGTCAAAGGTGGGGGCCTGGGGGATGAAGGTGGGTTGGTAAAGTGAAAACATCAGGTAGTGGGAAAACGCAATTGAGGCAGGGAAAATGAAAAAGGCGGCGAAGGAGAATGCGATGAGGCTGGAGCCGGTGGAGCGCGTAAACGGGAGCGAGCGCAGGAGGAGCCCCATGGGAAGCAAAACCGCGGGCACTATCTGCTCAAATAGGGCAAGGAGCTGCTGCCGCCCTATGGCGAGCCCAAGGAGCATACCCAGGGATTCCGTAATCGTTACTATTACGTTGCTAAGGAGGCCAAGGCCCCCCAGCGGAGAGAGGCTTAGCCATTTTACCCCGAGGATTGGGAAACCTAGAGGGAGGGAGAACCCTATTGTTGAGAAAATGCTCACGAAGGTTTCAATTGAGAGGTAGCTGATGTAGGCAGAAAAAAGCTTGGATTGGACGATTGAGAGGGAGTAGAAGGCAACCTCGAACATGTTGCACGACTCTGACCCGCATACGGCGGCTGAATAAATGGCTGTTGCGACCTGGTAGAAGAAAAACCAAAGCCCGACTATTCCTATTGAGAAGACCAATTGGGAGAATTCCTCCTTTGCAAATGCGTTTATCTGCGGGGAATCCAGGAATTTTCCAAGAAGATAGTAGAGGGCGATTATGCCCGCGGCTGTGATGAGGGCGATATATACGAAGGGCGGCATTATGTCAGGAGATAGGTCATGAAGTGTCCCCTGAAGTAGCGGAAGCATAAAGACCGCTGGCGCCTGCATGGGCGTATTTCTGCGAATAACTAATATAAATATATAGTTTCAGAATCTAATTCTGTAAAGCAGCAGTTATGGGTAATTTTCATGGATTTAACAGGGATTGCGGAGAAATGGCAGAAAGAATGGGGAGATGCCCATGTTTATGAGCCTCTGGATGAGGGAGGGGAGAAAAAATTCTATACTGCCGCTTTTCCTTACCCGAATTCGCCCCAGCATATCGGGCACGGCAGAACTTATACTATTCTGGACATTCATGCGCGCTATGCAAGATTGAATGGGAAGAATGTGCTTTTGCCCATGGCTTTCCACGTTACCGGTACCCCTATTCTTGCGATGGCGAAAAAGGTGAGGGAGAAAGACCCGGAATTGCTCTCCATTTTCAGCAATATTTATGGAATTCCTTCTTCTAAATTTGCAGAGCTTGGGGAGCCTGAGAAATTAGTGATGTATTTTTCAGAGGAAATCGAGCAGGGAATGAAGGAGATGGGGTATGCGATAGACTGGAGGAGGAAATTCTATACCTTTGATGCGCATTTCAACAAATTCATAGAGTGGCACATGAAGAAATTGCATGAGATGGGGCTTATTGTGAAGGGGAGCCACAGGCTTGCATGGTGCCCATCGGACAATAATGTGGTGAGCTCTCACGATACGAAAGGGGATGTGGACCCGGAAATAGAGAAAGTGGTTGCGATTAAGTTTGCCCTTAGTGCGGGAGAATATCTGGTTGTGAGCACTTACCGGCCGGAAACGGTTTATGGGGTTACGAATGTGTGGCTGAATCCCCAATCTACTCTTGTAAAGGTGAAGGTGGATAGCGGGGAAATGCTCTATTTTGCAAAAGAGGCGTGGGAATCCCTCTCCCTGCAGGTGAGCGGGAAAGTAGTTGGGGAGGTTTCCGCAAAGGAAATTATCGGGAAAAATGTGGAGAGCCCGCTTGGGAAGAAGATTCCAGTATTCGAGGCCCGGTTTGTGGAGCAGGAGGTTGGGACGGGAATAGTGATGAGCGTGCCCGCGCATGCCCCATTTGATTATCTTGCGCTGCGGGAAATCGGGAAATTGAAGGAGGTTCCCCCTATTTCGATAATTGAGTACCGGGGGAGCGCGCCAATTCCTGCGCAGGAATATGTGGAGAAATTAGGGGTAAAGGATACAACGGACCCGCTTGCGGATACTGCAACCAGGGAGCTTTACAAAAAAGAGGCGCACTGGGGAAGGATGAAGGCAGGGGAGTTCTCCGGAATGCCGGTTATGGAAGCGAAGGAGAAGGTCGGGGAGAAATTCGAGAAGGAAGGGAAAGCATTTACGATTTATGTGCTTGCGAATGGGCCGGTATTCTGCAGGTGCGGATGCAAAATTGTAGTCAAGAAAGTGGATGACCAGTGGTTCATAGATTATGGGAATGTGGAATGGAAGAACAAGGCGAAGGAGTGCCTTGGCCAGATGAGCATTGTGCCGGAAATTACCCGCAAGGAATACCTGAATACGATTGACTGGCTGAAAGAGAAGGCTTGCACGCGTTCTTCGGGCTTGGGGACGAAATTCCCATTTGATGAGACAAAAATTGTGGAGCCGCTTTCGGATTCAACAATTTACATGGCGTTCTATACGGTTGCGCATGAGCTCAAGGGAATGAAAACCAGTGAACTCACTCCGCAATTTTTTGATTATGTATTTTTGGGAAGGGGAAGGAAGGAGGTGCACCCGAAAGCGGAAATGCTAAGGAAGAAATTCCTTTATTGGTACCCGCTGGATGCGAGGCACTCGGGCGCAGACCTTGTGCGCAACCACCTTCCGTTCTTCATATTGAACCATGCGGCGATTTTCCCTCCTGCGCAGTGGCCGAAAAGCATCGTAGTGAACGGGTTTGTGCTCATGGAAGGGAAAAAAATGAGCAAATCTCTCGGGAATATCCTTCCGCTGCGGAAAGCAGTAAGGGAATACGGGGCGGACGTGATTAGATTTTCCGTTGTGGCGGGGGCTGACCTTTCCCAGGATACGAACTTCGAAAAAAGCGTTGCGGTCGGGGTAAAGGAAAGGGTCGGGGATTTGCTTGCCCTTCTTGAGTATGCGAGGACAGATAGGGATGGACAGGCAGAGAAATGGCTCCGCTCCCGCTTAAACAGGAAATTGAAGGAGGCGCCGCAACTTTATGCAAACATGGCGCTGCGGGAGCTTGGGCAGATGCTTTTCTACGAGATGACGCAGGAACTCCACTGGTATATGAAGAGGGCGAAAAAGCCTGCGTTGAAAACCTTCTTTGAGAAGTGGGCGATTGCGTTTTCTCCATTCATGCCGCACCTTTCTGAAGAGATTTGGCATGCTCTTGGGAAGAAGGGTTTTGCGGTCAATGAAAGGTTCCCGCATGCGGATGAGGATGCGATCGATGATGAAATAGAAGCTGGAGAGAGGGTGATTTCCGAACTCATTTATGATGCGGAGAAGATTGCGGAAAGGTTCGGGAAGACGCCTGAGAAGGTTTATGTATACACGGCATCGGAATGGAAAAGAGGAGTGTACGAGGAGATGCGCGAAAGCAAGAATATGAATCCCGCACTTGAGTGGGCGCGCAAGAACAAGGCGGACATGGGGAAAGCGGCTGCATTTGCAAAGGGATTGATGAAGAGGGTGCATGCATTGCAGCCTGCGCTTTCTGAGGAAGTTGAATTCTCTGCGCTCTTTGATGCTTCGGAATTCCTTTCCAAGGAGCTTGGGGCTAGAGTGGTCGTGAAGAAAGAGGCGGATGCTGCAGCGGGGCACGAGAAGGCTTCGGTTGCAGCCCCTGGGAAGCCCGCAATCATTTTAGAGTAATCATCCTCTGCTTGGGGAAGAAGTTCTCTATTTTTCCTTCTTTGTAGAAGCCGCAGCCCAGGGTGGCTCCCTTGTATTTGAGGATTACGTAGCCGGTTTCTGCATTCTGGAGAGTTTGGAGGTTTTCGCGGGTTGCGAATTTGAGAGCATCTTCTTTTTCCAACTCAATTACATTCTTTGTTGCGAGGTTTCCGAATAATTGCAGGAAGGAGGTGGAGGGCTTTGGGAAAACTCCGTTCATATTTGCGGCGGGTATCCCTTTTGGGGTTGTGGTTTGGAAGTTTTGGAGTTCGGAGCTCATCATGCGGAGGTTGCTTTTTCCTTCTATTTTCACCCAGTCTGGAATTGGAATTCCGAACCTTTCCAGGACATATTGGGTAAATTTTTCGGGTTCCGATTCCATATTATCCCTCCTTCTTTATTTTTGCAAGGAAGAAGCCTTCGCTTCCGAATTCGTGGGGGTAAACGCGCGCTGCGTTGCGAAATTCGCTTCCGTAATCTGAAATTCCTGGATGCGTGTTTGGGATGCCTTCTATTTTTTCTAAACGCGCGCGCGGGTTTTCTGAGAGAAGGCGGGCAACCGGCTTTTCGTTTTCCTCTTCAGCATAGGTGCAGGTGGAGTAGACCAGTGTTCCGCCTTCTTGAAGTGAATCGAATGCGGAGCGGAGAATGGAAAATTGCAGGGGAGAGATGCTTTTGGAGAAGTTCAGGTTCCAGTGCTCGAATGCACCGGGGTTGCTTCCTAGCGATGAGCAGGGGACATCTGCGAGTGCTTTTGAGAATTTGTGCGGGTGCGCAAAGATTGCGCCGTTCCGGTTTGAGGTAGAGGCGTTGATTGCGCCCAGGCGCTCAAGGTTGTCTGAGAGTGCGCTTATCCTTCCGCGGTTGGAGTCGTTTGCGAGAATTGCTCCCCTATTCTGCATTAGTGCGGCGCACTGGGTGGTTTTCGATCCTGGGGCTGCGCAAATATCCAGAAGTGTGTCTTCTCTGGATGGGCCTAGGATGTGCGGGGGAAGCATTGAGGAGAGGGCCTGCGTATGGATGCAGCCGGTTGCGAAATCCAAAGTGTTTCCGAGGCCTCCTTCCGGAGGGGAAATTACCTTGAATGCATAAGGGAGGAGGGTGGGCTCGAGCTCCAAGCCGGTCCAATCCAGGTAATTTTCCACGCTGGTCTTGAGGGTGTTTACCCTGATGAAGTAGGAAAGGTCTTCCTGTGCGGAAGCGCAGGCTTCCGCGTCCGTGTATTTGGAAAGCCAGCTTAGGTATTCTTCTTTCTGCATTCTTACCGTTTGGGATTTGTGGAAGATATTATTTAAATCCTAATAAGCAAATGGAGGAACGATGGTTAAGAAAAAGGGCCCTGCGGTGCGCATCCGGAAAAAGAATGCGGAAGAGACGCGCAAAAAACTCGTGGGGATGGGATTAATGGATAAGATGAGATTTCCAATGCAGAGGGGAGAGCATGTCTACCTTCCGGTAGTTGGGGGAGAGGAAGCGGAAGAGAAACTTTCCGGCTCTGGATTGGAAATTGTACGGGTTGAGCTTGAGGCGCGCGAAATTAGGAAGAATTTCAGGCAGAAATTAATCGAATTGCTTGGGGAAGAGCATGCCAAGGGGGTGCTTTCCTCTTATGATATTGTTGGGGACATAGTTATTGTCGATATTCCCCGGGAATTGGAAGGGAAGAAGACGGAGATTGGAGAGATTTTATTGGAATCTGAAGCGCGCGCAAAAGTTGTTTTGCAGAAAGCGGGCGGGCGGGAGGGGGAGTTTCGGATTACGAAGCTTGCGCACCTTGCAGGGGAAAAAAGAACGGAAACCACTTACTCGGAAAATGGGGTGCGCATGAACCTGGATGTTGGGAAGGTGTATTTTTCTCCCAGGCTTTCGCATGAGAGGAAGAGGCTGTGCGAACTTGTGAAGGATGGGGAAAAGGTGCTCGTTCCTTTTGCAGGGGTGGGCCCTTTTGCACTGGAAATTGGGAAATTTTCGCCTTGTGCGCACGTGGTTGGGATTGAACTGAACCCGGATGCGGTCCGCTATTTTGAGGGGAACATCAGATTGAATAAGCTGAAGAATGTGGAAGCGATTCTCGGGGATGCGCGGGCGGTTGTGAAGGAACGGTTTGTAGGGTGGGCTGATCGGATTGCGATGCCGCTCCCAAAGGATGCGCACGAGTTTTTGGATGTTGCTTTCCTTGCTGCGAAACCCGGGTGCATTGTGCACTTCTATTCTTTTGTGGATGTGGAAAATGGGTTTACGCAGGCGCGCGGGTTTGTGGAGGAGGCTGCGCGTAAAGCCGGAAGAAAAATTGAATTTGTATTTGCGAGGGAAGTAAGACCGTACTCTGCGTCTAAGATGCAAGTAGTTATTGATTTTAAAATAGATTAAGTGATGGGGGGTTGCTGGGGGTGAAGCACTTTAGGGGGCGCTCCCCCTGAAGGGCTCTTTGAGAGGGAGGTCAGGCCTTATTCTGCTTCTAAGATGCAAGTGGTTATTGATTTTAGAGTGCTTTAATCTTGGGCGGATTGAAATTTAGAATTAATATAGCCCCGTAAGCAACGCAAATAATGTGAATAGAATAATCCCTAGTGCAATAGGCGGAAGCGCGGGGAGAATCTGCTTCCTCTTCCAGGCGGTGAAGAGGACGATTCCGACTCCTGCGAGCGCGCCTGCGAGCGCCCAGCCGGAAAGGAGGGGGCTTATTGAATAGGCGGAAACTTCCGCCATTATGGGAATGGAGAGGTCTCCGGTGCCTAAATCAAGTCTGGACTCCTTTCCTGAAGGGAGCTTTTCCTTTGCGGTAATTGTAAATGCCATGTTGCGCTTCACTATTTCGGTTGCCATCGTGACCATGTGCTTGGTTTTGTAGACCGAAATGTAATCGTAGATTGCAAGAACTAAGAGGAAGAGCATTGCGGCAAGGAAACCAAAGGTGAAGCCAAAGACTGCGCCTGCGCCAGCACTTGAGAGAAGGGCGGCTGCATTTTTCAGGTTGGGGAAGAACTGCTTTGCAACTGCAAGAACGAAAGCGAGAAGGATTGCGGCAGCCATTGATTCAATTGTAAGGCCGAGAACGGGTTTTATGAAGGAATAGAACAGGATTGATGAGGTTGCGCTGATTACTGCAATTTCCAGAAGGGTGAACAGGAATGGGATTTTCAATCTGGCAAGCACCAGGAAAATTCCTGCCCCGAAAAGGACTGCGAATACGAACCAGGGGATTGTTTCCGGGCCGGAATTCTCTATGAGCATATACGAAACTACTTCGTTGTTTTTTGCATCCTCTATTATGTAGGAGCCCGCGTAAATCCCCAGCAATTGGGCTATGAGGAACATTCCGATTAATTTTACCAATAAATTCATTGGGAGGTATTACCGTGGGAAGGAATAAAAAGCGGAATTATTGGGGGATTGCTATTTCTCTCCTACCAGCGCTATCCAGCCCGGCTCTTTTTCGTAAACTTCGCCTTTGTGCATTAGTTCTTGGAGGATGCGCTTTGCAAGGGAGGGGTCCATTCCGGAAGCTTCCGCGGCTCTGAGGACTTCGTCCCTGGGAACCGCTTCCTGGTCGCGGGTTTTCTCTTTTAGGATATCTAGAATTGTTTCTATTCTTTCAACTTGCGAGCGGGCTTTTCCAGTGGTGATTATGTCCACATCGAAGCGGCCGGTTTCCTGGTCGGTCATCACTTTCTTGAGGACATATTCCATTAGGCCGATTGCCGCTTCCGAATCCGCAAGTTCGACAACATCGGAAAGGCGCATCTTTGCGTGCGCTTCGGAAAGGCGGACCATCCCTTCCAAATACCTGGGGGTGATGGGGACTGAGCCGCTGGATTTTCCCCTTCTCCTCAAATCAAGGTAGAAATCCTTTATGCGGTTCTTTGCAGCCTCGCTGAGAACCGGTTTTATCTCCCTGCGGGCGTAAGAAATATATTTCCTAAGGAGTTCGCGGTCGATTTCGTCTGCGCTGTCTTCATGCATTTTTCCCTTTGCGGCATTTATGTGCGAAGTGAGAATATGCTCTGCGAGGTTCAGGTCCTTTTCTTCATCAAGGACGTCAATTATCGGGAAAATAAGGTCGAAACGGGAAAGGAGGGATGGCGGGACATCGAACTGGTCTGCGAGGTTCTTGGTTTGGTTGAAGCGGCCGTGCTTCGGGTTTGCGGCTGCGATGATTGCTGTTTTGGCGCGGAATTTTGCGACTATTCCGGCCTTTGCTATTGAAACCGTTTGTGATTCCATCACTTCGTGAAGGGATCCGCGGTCTTCCTCATCTATTTTGTCGAATTCATCAATTGCGCCTATTCCGCCGGAAGCGAGAACGAGGGCGCCGGCCTTGAGGGTCCAGCCCCCATCCCCAAGCTCATCTTTTTCCGCGGAAGCGGTGAGGCCGACTCCGGAAACGCTCTTTCCGCTCACATAGATTGCTTTCGGCGCGATTGCAACCGAGGAGTTCAGGAACCTGGTTTTAGCAATACCCGGGTCTCCAATAAGGAGAAGGTGGATGTCATCCCTCACCATCGCGCCGCCCTTCATCATCTTGTCGCGGGTGCCTCCGAAAAGCTGGAGCGCGAGGGCTTTCTTCACTTCCGTGTACCCATATACTGCGGGCGCGATTGAAGAGAATATTTTCTTTTCTATGTCCGGGTCTTTGGCCATCTCTTTTATGTGGTCGATGTCTTCGCGGGTGAGCTCGATCTCCTCGAAATCCCTCTTGAGGCTCTTTGCATGCACTACTTCTATGTAGCGGGTGAAAAGAAAATCGTTTTTCTGCTTCAGGTTCTGGGTGGGCTTTATGCGGAGAATTCCGGTTATTTCTATATTGTCTCCGGGAGTTACCGTGTTCACGATGTCGTCTTCGAACCAGAGTTCCACTTTTGCGGCTGGGGCGCCTCCGCGAACGCGCTCAAGCAAATCCTGTGTTTCGGATTTCTGCATATCCGTGAAGCGGGATTTTTCCTCATTTGGGATTAAGGCGAGCTTTTTGCAGGAAGGGCACATTTTGGGCGGCTTGAATGAGCGGGTCACGGCTGCATCCAGTTCTGAGCCGCATGCCTGGCAGGCGTAATGGGCAATCTTAACTTTGTGCATTACGTCCGTGCGTTTGGTTACGATTCCGCGGAAAGAGACGAGTTCGTTTAAGCGTTCTGAACTAAGCCGTTCTATTGTGAGCTTGTCGCCTCCGGGAGCATTGAAGAAGCGCACGTGCGGCTTGAATTCGCCTCCGGAAGCAGGGGTGAGGTTCATGTTGCGGATTGCCTCCTCGGCTGCTTCGGTGAGCACTTCGGGCTCTTTTACGAGTTTATCCGCAACTGCGGTGTCGAATTTGTCCAAATCGTCGTAGTTTACTTCAAGGCTGCGGCGGTTCGGGTAAGAAGCAAGAACATTATTGATGCGTTCTTTATAGATGCCTGTGAAGAAGTCTTCGAACACGGACACTAATGAAGAAATATCCTCCCCAGACATAGCATCTATGGGTATAGTTGGAAGGATTAAAAAGGATTTGGAGGGTTCCTTTCCACTGTAAAGGCATGCAAAACTTTTAATCTCTTAATGAAGAACCCCAAGCATGTCAAAAGGCATTTTACTTATAATGGACGGGCTCGGGGACCTTCAGGACGCAAAGGGAAGGACGCCCCTTTCTGCGGCTAAGAAGCCGAATATGGATAAAATGGCCAAGAGCGGGATTCTTGGGCTGCTTTCACCTATAGGAAGGGGGAATGTGCCTGGAAGCGATACTTCGCATTTAACTCTTCTTGGATATCCTTACTGGGAATTCTATGGGGGAAGAGGCCCTCTGGAAGCTCTTGGGTCTGGAATAAAATTGCATAGGGGAGATGTGGCTTTTAGGGCGAATTTTGCAACCGTGCGCAACGGGCAGATTATCGATAGGAGAGCCGGAAGAATTCCTACTGAATTAGGGAAGAAATTGCAGCAGAAGATAGGGAAAATGAATATTGAGGGGGTTGAAGTTTTATTTGTGAGCACTGTGGAGCACAGGGGAGTGGTTGTGCTGCATGGGAGCGGGCTTTCCGCGGAGATTTCCCCTACCGACCCGCATGAATTGGGAGCGGTAGTGCAGTCGCATGCATTGAAAGCGGGTGCGGAAAGGACTGCGCGCGTTCTTAATGAGTTTACTAGGAGAGCGATGGATGCGCTTTCCAGAGCCCCGGAAAATTCCGGGAGGAAACTTCCTGCGAATGCGGTTCTTTGCAGAGGAGCTGGAGCATATAGGGAAGTAGAGCCTTTTGAGAAGATGCACGGGATTACGGGCGCATGCGTTGCGGGAGGCGCGCTCTACAAGGGAGTTGCGGAATATATTGGAATGGATGTAATTGCGGTTCCTGGGGCGACCGGCTCAAAGGATACGGATTTGAAGGCGAAGGGGAATGCGGCGATTAAAGCGCTGGAAACCCATGATTTTGTTTTTGTGCACGTGAAGGCGACGGACAGCTTTTCGCATGACAAGAATTTCGAAGGGAAAAAGAAAATGATTGAGAGGGTGGATAAGGAATTGGTTCCGCTTTTGAGAAAGAGCGGGGCAAACATCATTATTACCGGGGACCACTCCACTGCGTGCAAATTTGGAAAGCATACCGGGGACGAGGTTCCGCTTCTTGCTTTTGGGCCTGGGTTCAGAACGGGAACGCAGAAGAAGTTCTCTGAGGTTATGTGCATGGGCGGAGGATTGGGGCACATAGACGGATGGGATTTGCTTCCCATAATGCTGAACGCTATGGGTAAAGCAAGGATGGTTGGAACTTAATCAAATTTAACTAATCAGATTATGGGGGGTTGCTTGGGGTGTCGCGCCGCCAAGGCCACCTAGTGTGCGCAGAAGGAGAGGGAATTATCGCATAATATTCGTTGCATTCCAGTGCCTTGGTGGCACGATGAAGACCTTTAGGGGGCGCTCCCCCTGAAGGGCTCTGGGGAAGGCTCGAATGGTAGGCACTTGAGCTAGTTATTGCAGAAAAAGAAATTAAAATAAAAAGAAAAAATTTACTGCTGGACTATCAGCGAAATGACGTTTGCCTGCGCTTCGTGCTGGATGTTTGGGTCAAGGTCGTCCTGGTAGTTGTACCAGATCATCAGCCTTCCACGGAATTCCTGGTTTAGGCTCATGTCGCTAATCCTGGTTGTACCATCAGCGTGGTAGCAAGGAATAGTGTCGGCTACCTTGAAGTCTGCAGAGTCTCCGGTCGGGATCTGCACGCTATAGGTTTTCACTGCAGCATCACCAAGCTTGAATTTAGCAGACTGTGAATCCGTGCAGGCTATTCCCTTGATTGTTACTGTCTTTCCGAGCTTGTTCCACAGCCTTACGTTCATGTCTATGTTATTTCCATCAAGGTAAACCTGGGCATTCGGCTCGCTGCAGGAGAAGCCCTGCTGCTGGAACAGGCACAATTCTGGCGCACGGAACGGGTTCAAATAAAGCAGCGCGGCAATCACGATGATGATTGCTAGAAGTGCCCACCCGTAAGTCATCAGGTACTCCATTGCCGCTTGTCCTTTCAAATTTTTCATCTTTCATCAACCTCTTCAGAACAACATGCTTGAAAACATCGAGCTCAGGAACGAGCCCACTATGAAGTAAATAACGTACGAAACTATCAGCATGAACGGGAAGTATTTCAGCCCCTGGGTCTTCGAGCCGCCCTGGACCACTCCAAGGAGCATCGAGGACATCGCCGAGGTAATGAACACGAGGGCGATGCTGAACCAGTAGAACTCACTCATGCTGATTGCAGGGGCGCGGGGCATCACGAAGAAGCTCACCGGCATGCTGCCAGTGTCCACGCCTCCTGAAGGGATATATGAAAATGCCATTGCAAGAACTCCGATCAGGTTGGTTGCAACCGAGAAAAGGAACGGAGCCCCAATTGTGGCTGCAAATACCAGGAAAATTATATATACAATTAGGGTTGCCGCAATGTCCTGCTTGTGGATGCGGATTTCGCGCGCATCTTCTGCGGTTTCCTCAAGGATTTCCGCGACTTCGCCCCCAGTTGCAAGCGCCTGCTTCATGAGGAGGATGGTGCGGTGGAGAACCCTGGAATTAAAGCGCATGTCCAGGCGGTCCAGGGATTTTTCAATTGGCTCTCCGGAGAATGCGTTCTTCACTACCTTCTTAACTTCTATTGAAAAGAGCCCGAATTCCGGCTTTGCGGCATACCACATTGCCTGGTCGGTAGTCATTCCTGAGCGGACGTTTCCTGCCATCAGGCTGAGGAAATCCGGGAGGACCGTTTCAACCGCAGTCTTGCGCGCTTCGGATTGGAGCGCAACCCAGACCCAGATGAGCAATCCAAAGGAGATGAATACGGCTGCAAATGCGATTATGAGCGTAAGCAGGACGTATGCGAATTCCGGAAGCACGAAGCCGAGCCCGAACACCGCATAGAGGAAGCGCGGAACCGTGGAATCGCTTAGCATTACGAAGAAGGCGAGCGCAGAAATGAGCGTGCAAATCACAAGGAAGAAACCTATGAAGGATTCCGGGGCGATCATGATGCCTGCCCCTGCAAGCGACTTTTCAATGTCACGAACCTGCTTCCTGGAAAGAAGCCTTCCGATTGTTTCGTAAAAACCCATGAGCGCGCTCATCGTAATCCCCCTAGAATGCATACCTCGGCCTTGAGGTCTCAGCCATCGAGAGGAACATGAACTGAATCACGCCGACCATCACCAGGAAGAGGAGAAGGACGGGCGCGTTTATCTCGAAACGGCCTGAGCCTATAAATGAAAACACGATTATCGCAAATGCAAGCCCCAGCGAGGGGAAGATGATCCCGAAAATCATGTAGAACATTATGAGCGGGTTGAGCTTCTGCCCGTAGGCTTTCAGCTCAAGGACCTGCTCCTTGAATATCTGGTTGAGAACGACTTCTAGTGAATCCGCAACGTCGGCCCCTGAACCAATCGTGTTTGCGAGCTGCGTCATCACTCTCTGGAAGGAAGAGGACGGGTTGCTCTGCGCAACTTCGCGCATTGCCTGCGACATCGGGGTTCCCAGGGTCACTTTCTCTACTATTCTGTTGAACTCCTTGCTCACTTCGCCATAACCGCGGGAAACTCCCACCATTGCATCGAAAAGGGGCATCCCTGCGCGGAGCCCGATAAGGAGGTGGCGGACTGCGAACACGAGTTCGTAGTCTATCATCTTTCTCCTGCGGATTACCATTACGGTTGGGTAAGCCATGAAGTAGAAGAAACCTACAAACAGGAGGACAAAGAACAGCGGCACTGCGAATATCATATCTACCAACGCGTAGCGGAAAATTGCTGCCGCGAGCACAGTAAGCACAATCGCTGTGCAAATTGTGAACAAAAGGACCTTGTCCATGAAGGCTTCGGGGGATGTCCTCACATCCGCAAGGAGCAATTGCTTGCGGAGTGCAGGGAAATACGGAAGTACGTATTCCGAAAAGGAACGAAGGGGGCCCCTCTGGGCCTGTTCCCTTACTGGAAGGGCAACCGGGGTCACCACTTGTTTGGTCTTTTGCATCGTCTTCACCGTTGAATATTCTCTAGTTACTTACCACCAAAATGTTTATTTATGGTATCCTCATCAAGGCCTGCCTGAAGGGCCATCCTCCTTCTTGCGGAAGTGAGGGCCTCTGCGCGCGTAAGCTCGCCCCGCGCATACTTCTCATAGCTGCGCGGGTCCGTTGACTGGAGCAGGTTCAGGAGTTCCTCCTCCGTTGCCCGGTTTACCTGCGCAATTGCCCTTGCTTTCGGGTCCCCTGCTTGCTCTGTAAGCGTTTCCTTTGCGTTCTGGACCTTTGAGTGTATTTCTTCGCCTATTGTATTCTTGAGCGAGGAGAAATCATGGGCATAGCGGTCGCGGAGCGTTTCGCGCATCTTTTCGGATTCCGCTGAGGAAAGGCCCTTTGCCGAAAGCGCGGAGAGTTCCGCATTGTGCTTTGCGGTGATGAAAATCTGGTATTTTTCAATGATTGTGATGAGCCTCTGCTCGAGTGAAACCGCATTGCCCTCAAAGGAGTCCACTGCCTCTTCCTTCTTTTCAAGGGCCATCTGCATCTCCATCTGCGATGAGAGGGATTTGAGGTTCTGCTCAAAGGCCTCCCGGATTGTTTTTTTTGCTGCGGAAAGCTCGTATTCCTGGCTTCCTTTTAGCGCGGTGAGGAATGCGCCGGCTGCGGGAGCGCCTGCACCTGCGCCGGCCTTAGGGGCAACCCCCGCATCCGCAATCATGTTTTTGAGTAGGACGATTTCCTTCTTTATCTCTTCGCGGCGGTCAAAGGAGCGCTCGCGGAAAAGCTCGCGCGTGAGCTCCATCATCCTCTTCTTAGCGCCTTCCGTGTCAACTTTCTTTCCTGCCCCTGCAGCCTTTCCCGCGGCCGGGGCGAACTGGGCCTGGAATTGCTGCTCAAGGCGGCTTATTGTTGCTTCCGCGCTCCGTTCAGGGGATTCTGAAAGCAGGGCGGGCATTCCTATCTCCGGGAGAGGAGCCCCGGGCTTTTCAACAAAGCGGGGGGCTGGGGGAACATACTCTCTTGGAGGAGCGGGTGGCATTTTTTCAGTTATTGGGGCCGGGGCTTCGGGAAGAGCCTCTTCCTTCTCCTCTTCCGGGGGAACCTCTTCCCTTGGCATTTTCCTCTTCATTAATGAAGGAGCGGGTGAAGGAGCGGAAGGCGGAGCCCTTTCCTCTTCTGGAAGAGGCATTTCTTCTGCGGGCGGCGCCTTTGCAGGCGCCTGGGGGGCCACGGGCTTCTGCCCCTGAAGAGAAATTGCAGGCCTCTCCTCTTTGGGTTTTGTGAGAATTTCAGATTCGCGGGCGCTTGCGGCGCTTATTGAGCGCATCTGCGCTGCCGCGTTTTGCGCCTCTGCGCTAACTTCTGCAGGTGGCGCTTCCTCTGCGGGCGCTTCTGGCTGCATTCCGGTGCCAATTAGGCCGACGTCCATGCTGGAGGCGCTGATTATTTTCTCAATTCGGTCGTATTGGTTGAGTGCCTCATCATAGCCCATGTCCAGGATTTCCTGGGGGGACATCTCTATGACGCGCTCCGCCTTGTAGGTATCGCCTTTTGCAGGTTTGTATTCTGCCGCATTCTTTTCGATTGCCGCGATATCTTCTACAGAGGACCTGAAATCCATTGCGTTTACCTCAGAACTCCCACTTCCTGCCCTTGCGCGCGCTTTCAAGCACTTCGTCCGGGGTCTTGTAGTAGTTGGAAACGATTGAGCCGACTTCATTTACGGCTTCGTATCCGTTCTTGACCATCCAGTTGAGCACCTGCACCTTCTCCGCGATTTCGGAATCGATTTCCTTGTCGCTCAGGCCTGAGTAGAGTTCAATAGTGGTTGCGATCTTGTCCAGCTTTCCGGACTTTATCATTGCGTCGCGTTTCGAGTCCCAGCGGTATACGGTGTTCAGTTTTCCGTTCTTGCCCACTTCCGCAAATTCGAGCGTCCTCCTTACGTTCTGGCGCCTGTGCCTGTATTGGACGACAATCCCTGCGAGCGCATCCAGGTTTTCTGCGGGCACATTAATTGGCGGGTTAATGAGCCTTGTGATTGCCTGCTCCGCATTATCCGCGTGGAGTGTTGCATATACCGAGTGCCCGGTGTGCATCGCTTCAAAGAGCACTTCGGCTTCGTTCTGCCTCCTTACTTCTCCCACGATTATGCGGTCGGGCCTCTGCCGGAGTGCGTTCACCATCAAGTCAAGCATGGTGACTTCGCCCTTTCCTTCCGGATTGGGCTCACGGGTAACCATGGGCACCCAGTGCAGGAATGTGGGGAGGGTGAGCTCCCTTGTGTCCTCAATGCTGATTATTCTCTGGTTTGCGGGGACCAATCCTGCGAGCGCGTTAAGGAAGGAAGTTTTTCCGCTTCCTGTGCCTCCTGCAACTATCAAGGAAAGTTCGCTCTGCACCGCCATCCAGATTGTGGCTGCAACTTCAGGAGTAATGGTTTTTCCGCGGATGAGGTTCGTGACTGTCCAGGGGTTCCTTGAGAATTTTCTCACCGTGAGCGTATTTCCGAAATTGGAAACCGGGAACAAAGTGGAGTTCACACGGTCCCCGTTTGGAAGGTGCGCATCGAGAAGCGGGGCGAGGATGTTGATCTGCCTTCCCACCTTTCTTGCAACCAGCGATGCGTAGTCGTAAATCTTCTCCTCGTTCTTGAGTTTAAGGTTGGTTTTGCACCAGCCGTATTTCTTGTGGTAGACCCATGCGGGGTCGCGGGAGTTGTTGACTACGACTTCTTCCAGGAGTTCATCGTGGAGCGGGGTTTCGAGTTCCCCGAGCCCGAGCGTGTTCTGGATCAGGTAAGAGGCAAGTATGTTCCTCTTGTCCTCCGGAAGTTGCGGGAAGTTCTTTGCAAGGACCTTCATTGCGGAGTCCCTGAACTTGGATTTCACCATCTCGACCTTCTTCGGGTCGAGGATTTCGGTGATGTCGAGTTTTACGTCGGAAATTAATTCGCCTCTGAGCTTCGTTTCAAGAAGGAGCTTTGTCCCCCCTGCGATTCCCGGAATGGAAATCGAGTAGATTGGGACGAAGTCCTCGGTTTCAAGTATCGTAACTTCTACCGGGATTGACTCGCTAAGGAACGTGTAGGAATCGATCACTTTTTCCCTTCTTCCACGCGGGGCCTCTTCGGGTTCGGGTTCCTGTGCGGGTTCTTGTTCAGAAGCGGGTTCATGCGTTTCCTCTTCGGCAGGGGGAGTTTCCTTTTCCTCGGAGAATTCCATCTGGTCGCGGACCGCCTCTGCCTCGTCCTTTTCCGGGGCTTCCTCCGCAGGGGTTTCCTCTGCGGGCGCCTCTTCCGGGGCCTCTTCGGGCTCTTCAGGGCGGAGTTCCTCGGTGCGTTCTTCCGGCTCTTCTGCTGCCTGGGAAGCCTTCATCTGGGACTCGCGTATTCTCTTGATGATGTCGCTAACGCTTTTCTTTGCGGGGTTTTTCTTTTCTCCCTTTTGGGCGGGTTTGTCATTTTTTGGCATATTCTCCACCATTATTTATCATTATATTTTATTCTGATTCCCATAACTTGCGTATCAGGTCTTTTAATTCCTTCCTTTTGGACTCGAACTCTTCCTGCTCGTTCTTGCTCAGGGAGGCTTTTTCTTTTGCTTCCTTTGCCTCCCTGCTTCCGGGAGCCGGAACTGAAGGCTTTGCGCCTTTTTCTCCCTTCTCTCCCCTTTCCTCTTCTCTCTGAGCCGGGGCGCCTGATCCGAGGGAAGCTTCCCTCAATTCTATCAACTGCGCTTCCCTTGAGAGGAGCTTGATGTTCTTTTCAATCATCATCGAGCGCGCATTCAGGTCCGCGATTATTGCGCGGATGCGGTCTAAGTCGGCCTTCTTTGCCTTGAGCTCTGTGAGCAGCCCTGCCGCCTCCTTTGCGGAAGCGGGAGAAACAGAAGAAATCAATTCCTCCATTCTTTTGGAGGTCTCCTCCCTAAGCGCGGTGAGCTCTCCCTTTATCTGCTTCCCGTCCTCGCGGATTTTTGCAAGCTGCGAAAGGTAGGCATCGATTGAGGATTTTGTCTTTGCCTTTATTTTCTGGAATGTTTCGTAGGTTGCGGTCTCCTCTTCAATTGCGGAGAGGATTTCGTCAGCTTCCTCCGAGAGCTGCCTGCGTGCGGATTCCACCTCCTCCTTCATGTCTTCAAGTTCATCTATGAGGTCTCCTAGGGCGAGGGCGTTTCCGCTTGCCCCTGAAAGGGTTGCCTCGAAGCGCCGGAATTCGGTAGTGATTCTTTCCTCTTCCTTCTCTATTTCCCCAAGGCGGGAAAGCACCTCTTCTTTGGGGGGCACGTTCTGGAGAACTTCCTGCGCAACGCTGATTGTTTCGGAATACTGGTCTGCGACCGCAAGGTCCTCCTTTATGCGCTTTTCAAGTGTGGGGAGCTCGGCCTTTATCTTCTCAATCTGGGTGAGCTCGTCCTGGAAGCGGCTGCGGTTGTCATCAGCATGCTTTCCAAGTTCGGTAATGTGGCCGAGCGCGTCGCGGACGGTTTCCGCATTTATCTTGAATTCGGAAATTACGGAGCGGAGGTATTCGGATTCCTCGCGCATTTTTGCAAATTCCCTGCGCAAGCCTTCGAAATCGGATTTCATAGAGCCAAGCTCCACGCTTCCCTCCTTGGGGGCTTTTGTGCGGGCCTCCTCGACCTTCTTCATGAGAGAATTCACTTTGGAATCGAGCGCCTTCATGTTTTCCTTTGCCTTCTTGATGCTGGCCATTTTCTCCTCGATTCCCTCGTGCGCGAATGCGCCTCCGGCCTCCTTGAGCTGAGCCGTGAGTTCCTTCATGGAGGATTCCACTTCGGCTATTTTTGAGAAGAGCGAATCGAGCTTTTCTTCGGAAACTTTGGAGCTCTCTCCGCGCTTTTTGGAGGTTTCGTCCAGCTGGGCGGAAATCTGCTCAAGCCTTGCGAACTTCTGGGAGAACATTGCAGTGATTTTCTCCATGTCCTTTGCGTATGCTTCCAGGTCCTTTGCGCCTTCTTCCTGTACCCCCTGGACCTTTTGGACCTGTTCGTTTACCGCTCCCTTGCGCGCTGTGAATACCCCCCGCTCGCGCTCGATTTCATCAATTGTTGCCTCTGCCCAGACAAAGTAGACTTTTGTGAGCTGGTAATCTATCTTTATGATGCCTTCCTCTTCGAGAATGTGGGCCCAGTCCTCAATGGTGCTTGCGGGCAGGTTGAGGAGCTTGGAAACCATTGTAAGCTCTATCCTCTTCTTTTCCTTTATGAGGCGAATAAGCGAATCTACTCCTGTGCTGATGAGAAGCTCATCCATCTCCATACCGTTCGTATCCCTATTACGATTTATAAATATTATCCCTATGGGAAGGGGGGATTTCTGCACTTTTCTGCGGGAAATGTGTGTTGCTAAGTGTTAGCGTATGATTTTAAAGTGTTTGGGGAGAAATAAACGGGTGGGAAAATGCTTGGAAAGGATGATTTCGTAGGCGGCTGGATTCCTGTGAGGACGCGCCCGGTTGTGATAAAATCAGCAATTATCTTAGCAGTAGCTGGTTTAACCGCAGGGGTGTGGGGATTAGCCGCGCATATAACTAGCGCAAAAGGAGGGGCTGAATGCGCCGGCTACCTGAATTCTGCAATTGAAGCAAAAGCGAAGTCAATTAGGGCGGACAAGCATCTCCTTGCTGGGATAAATGATAGTGCTGCTCCGTCTGCAATTGAAGCGAAACTAAAGGTGAATGCGGAGGAGAAGAGCGCCTTTGACAAGGAGTTCGCGGATAAAGTGGACCAGTGGAAGGCATGCGTGGCGAGAAAACAGCAGAAAAATTCTCCGGTTGCGGTGCAGCCGAGGCAGGTTCAGCCGCTTCAGCGCGCAAGGAATGCGCCCTGAATTATTTTATTTTTGTTTAATCTCTTTTTCTGCAAACTTTTCCAAAAACCGAGGAATGGTTAATAAAGATTATGGCGGATTAAATGCCAAGAGGAATGTACGCAATGGCCAGCGACAAAGGTCTCGACCGCCCGATAAGGAAGGTTGAGAAAACTTCCCTGCAAAAATTCAAGAACCAGAACAGGGTAGTGAAAAAATTCGGCAGCACCGGCCTGAAGGTGTACCGCGCGATAAGGAAGACCGGGATTACCGTAAGCGAATTGATGGAAAAGACCGGCCTTGAGCAGGTGAAACTTGCTGAGATTCTCGCGTTTTTGGAAGAAAAAGCAATGATTGAGCCCGCGGAAGGCGAGGCCCCTCCTGAAGTTGAAGAGGAGACCGAGCTTGCCGAGCCTGAAGGGCCGATTGAAGAGGAGCCTCTGAAAAAAGGGAAGAAAAAGGAGGAAGAGGCCGCCCAGGAAAAGGAAATTGCTCCTGAGGAAGAGAAGCCTGCGGAAGAGGAAAGGGCGCCTGAAGAGGAACTCCCAAAAAAGAAACCTGCTATTGAAGAAGAAGTTGCACCTCCGGAAGAGCTTGCGAAAAAGAAAAAGAAGCTAGGGGTTGAAGAGGAAATCGCCCCGCTGGAAGAGGAGGAGAAGGCTCCCGGGGAAAAGGCAATTGCCCCTGAAGGGGAAATAGTCCCTGAGGAAGAGGAGCTTCCAAAAGAGGAAGAGGAGGCTGCGAAGGAAAAGCCTCCGGAAGAGGAGGAGAAACCGCCGGCCGAAGAGGAGGAAAAGGAAGAAGCCCCGAAAGAGGAAGAGGACGTAATCCCCCTTGAAATGGAAGAGGAGAAGCCTGCGGAAGAGGAAAAAGAGATTGAAGCCCACGAAGAGGAAGAGGAAAAACCTGAAGAGGAGGCTCCTGAGGGAGAGGAAGCGTTCCTTACCCCGGGTGAGAAGAAGATAAAGGAGAAGTATGGCCAGCAGGGCCTTGATATTTACAATTTAATCGATGGGCAGCGGACCGCGGAAGAGATAATGAAGCAGACCGGGGTTACGGAGGCAAAACTAATCGAAATGCTCGATTTCATGGAGAAGGAGGGCATAATCAAATTGGAGCACCCGGGAGGGAAGAAGCCGGTCACCCCTCCGCCCCGCGCGCCTGCTGCGCACGAAGAAGGCGGGTTTGCGCCAATGATTGAAGGCACCGTGAGCCCGGGGGTTGCGCCCGGGGTGCAGGCGGCTGAGGGGCCGGAATTTGTGCTGGATGTGCCTGCGAAATTTGCAGGGAACCTGATTAAGGAAATCCAGTTGAAGGCCGCACTGCTGATTAAGTACAGGCAGCCGGGAGTGAAGGTGCTGGAACTGATTGATGGGATGAGGGATGCGGTCGAGCTTTCTTTGGTTTCCGGGGTTCCGCTCTATACAGTATATGAGATACTTGCGATATTGAAGAAGGAAGGGATGATTGCCTTCAAGCCCGCGACAAGGGACGACATAAGGAAAAAATACGGGGAAGACGGGTATTCTGTGTATAAGCGGTATGGGCGCGAAGGAGTGATGCTCTACCAATTGATTGGAAAGAACATGGATTTGCGCGAGATGGCTGCGAAGACCTCGAAAGACAATAAGCGCGTGGTTGAGATTTTCATGTTTATACACAAGCTTCTGGGAATAGACCTCCCGATTGATGAGGAAGTTTTACTGCAGAGGCTTTCGACTCCGATTCCACCCAAGAAATAGAATTTAGAGAATGCGGGAAAGGGAGATCCTTTCTATTTCAAGAGGGGTTGCTAGTTCTGCTCCAGAATGCAGCTTACTGACTCTTTTGCAACTTCTCTGACCTCTTCCTTAGGGTCGTTTTCAGCAAGTTTTTTCAGTGCTGGCAATGCGCGCTTGTCTCCAAGCTCGCCAAGCAAAACAGCAGCTTCATGGCGCGTGCAACCCCATTCATGGTCCAGCAGGGAGATTAATGCAGGCACATATGCCGGATTTTCAAATCCTTTAAGCGCTTCTTGTTTCGCTTCCACCACGCGTTCGGACACTTCGAAGGATGAAAGCGGGGGCAATACCCCTTCCACATACATGTAGCCCTTGTTCTTCCTGATTATTTCCCCAAGGGCTATCGCTGCCGTCATCCTAACTGGCACAAAATCATACCTCATTGCCTTGATTAGTTCGGGAACTGCTTTTTTGTTCCCTATCATTCCAAGAGCCTCCGCGGCTGCGATTCTATGGGGAATAAAGTTCTCCCAGTATCTGTATTTGTCGTAGTTTTCCTCCGCTTCTTTGTCCCTGGCCGGGCCACCGTAGCCAGCGAACAAACGATCGTAACGATCGAACTCTTCACGCATTATGGCAAACTTTCGATCTACTTTATCCGGAAGCCCTTTCCTCAGAAGAGTAATCAGGGGGTCCACTGCTATAAATAATGCCGGGCTGCCGGGGTTTGCTTCAGCAATCTCTCCAATCGCATATGCCACATCTATGGGGTGAGGGTAGATGTTCTTGGGATTCTGGGTGGAATTCTGGGATTTCAATTCCCAAGCGAGAGATGGAATTGCTGTTTTGCTTCTTAGCCTCGCAAGCGCAAATACTACCGCGTCCCGCGCATCAGGATCAACTAGCGTATTATCCTGGAGCGCATTGACAAGAGCCGGCAGGGCCCTTTTATCTCCTGTTTCCCCCAGAATATGCGCGGCCCTTGCTTTTTCAACATCGCTTGTTGCCTTGCTGCCGAGCATTGCAATTGTTTGTTTAAATTGTTGATCCGACAACCGGATTAGTTCGGCCGTGTTTTTCTGCTTGGAATTGGTTTGCACCTGCGCGGAGATGGGCGTTCGCATGATGCCTTCATCCATCGGCATATTGAGTGCCTTTCTGGCGCCATAGGATAAAACTCCCATAACAGCCCCGGCAGCAACAATGCCTATGGCCATCTTCAGCAACGCGCTTTCTTTTATAGCGTTTTTTATAACTCCCATGAAATTTCCACTATATACTATGGGCAGCAACATTTTAAACGGAAGTGGTCAGAGAACCCTTGAGAGGGAGATTCTTTCTATTTCAAGAGGGGTTGCTTTCTTTTTTAAATTTAGTTTCTTCTCTTTTGCTTCCAGCATTTTGAGGAGCTGCTTTTTGGTTTGCGAGAATGATATTACCAGGATTTTTTCCGGGGATTTGAACCCGTATTCCCGGAATGCATTTGAAATGTCTTTTTTTGCGGAAAGCCAGAGAAGGAATTCGTTTTCCCTCGTTTTTGCGATTGCCTTCTTTTCCTTGATGGAAATTTCCGTGAGCTTTTCCGCGAGAAGAAGCTCCTCTTCGCAGTTGATTTTCTCGGGGTTCAGAAGCAGGAACGAGTTTTCCTTTGCTAGTTCCAGCAGTTTTTCTGCGGAAAGGGGTGAGGAAGCGCTGAAGAAAATCATGGGTTTATAGGCAGGGGGAGATATTTAAAATCTTACTCCTCATAGAATGCTCTACTATTCTAACAGAAATAGGTGTATAGATGGACCAATATCACGAATCAACGCTCAAGAAGGTTTCCTCGGGAACCGGCGGCATGAGGAGAAAGGGAAGGGACAAGAAGAAGTCCCACATTGGCGGAGTATTCACTTCGACCAGGGTTGCTGCTGAGGAAAGGAAAGAAACCAAGAGGATGAGGGGCGGAAATGCCCGCAACAGATTGAAGAGGGCGCCCTTTGTGAACGTAATCATTGAAGGGAAATGCAAGAAGGCAAAAATCACTGCCGTTACCGAGAGCCACAATCCGCACTACGCGAGGCAAAACATCATTACTAAAGGCGCAATCCTGAACACCGAGCTCGGACGGGTCCGCGTGACCAACCGCGTCGGGCAGGACGGCGTAGTGAATGGAATTCTAGTAAAATAAAGCTCCTTCCCGGCTGTAGGGCTCCTGAGGCGTTGCGCTTCAGGGCCCTTCAGCCACCCCTAAACTTTTTTGTCCTTATGTATTCCGCTGGCAAAAAAGTTTATTAAAAACCGTTGGTGTTCCTTTCTTTGCAACTCTTTGTACATCTCCTGACGCAACCTTCGAGACGTTTTGAATATCTCCTTACGCGATGTTTTCCAACTGCACGGAGAAGCGCCGAGTAATCGGAATTAAAAACCCTAATGGATAGAAGAAAATAATACTTATTTCAGGTGATTTCATAACGCATCAAAACGGAAAACACAAGATACTCATAACTTCCGCGCTTCCATATGTGAATAATGTGCCGCACCTAGGCAATATTGTGGGGTGCGTGCTGAGCGCAGATGTTTATGCCCGCTACTGCAGGAGCAGGGGATACGAAACCTTGTATATTTGCGGAACGGATGAGTACGGGACTGCGACGGAAATCAAGGCGATAGAGGAAGGATTAACTCCTGAGCAAATCTGCGACAAATACCATAAAATACACGCGGACATTTACGAGTGGTTTGGAATCAAATTCGATTATTTTGGGAGAACGTCTACCCCCAAGCATACGGAAATTGTGCAAGAAATATTTACGAAATTGAATGAGGGCGGATTTGTTGCAGAAGAGGAAATCGAGCAGCTTTATGATGAGAAAGCTGGGATGTTCCTTGCGGACAGGTATGTGGAAGGGACCTGCCCGCACTGCAACTCGCCGAGCGCGCGGGGAGACCAGTGCGACGGCTGCGGAAAAGTCCTCAAGCCTGATGAATTAATCAACCCAACAAGCAGGATTTCCAAGACGACCCCGGTCAGGAAGAAAACAACGCACTTATTCATAGATTTGCCGAAAATAGAGCCTAAACTAAGGGAATGGATTGCGGAAGCCTCACTTGCGGGCTCTTGGAATGAGAATGCAAAGGCGATTACGGAAAGCTGGCTAAAAGAAGGGCTGCGGAGAAGGGCAATTACCCGTGATTTGAAATGGGGAGTGCCGGTTCCGTTAAAGGGATTTGAGGACAAGGTATTCTATGTCTGGTTTGATGCGCCAATCGGGTATATTTCGATAACCGCAAACTTTACGGATAAATGGAAAAACTGGTGGATGGATGGGGGCGAGAATGTGCACCTTTACCAGTTCATGGGAAAGGACAATGTGCTTTTCCATACGGTTATTTTCCCATCAACTCTTATTGGGAGCGGGGAAAAATGGACAATGCTCCATCATTTGAGCACTACTGAATTCCTCAATTATGAGGGAGGGAAGTTTTCCAAATCCAGGAATGTGGGAGTGTTCGGGAATGATGCAAAAGAGTCCGGGATTCCTGCGGATGTATGGAGATATTATCTGCTCCGAAACAGGCCGGAGAAGGCGGATACGGATTTCGTTTGGTCGGACTTTGCGGATAA
Organism: uncultured Microcaldota archaeon; assembly: GCA_903828955.1. GTDB lineage: Archaea > Micrarchaeota > Micrarchaeia > Anstonellales > Bilamarchaeaceae > CAIKOA01. The sequence continues at coordinate 21,775 of CAIKOA010000032.1, read as the reverse complement.
GGCGAACAATGAGCTTCTTGCAAACCTCGGGAATTTGGTGAACAGGACGGTCGTGTTCATTGCGAACAATTACGAAGGAAAAGTGCCCGGAGGGGAACTTTCTGCAAAGGATTTGGAGTTCGCGGGGGAGCAGAAGAAGATTATTTCGGAAATTTCCTCCTGCCTGGAGAAAGTGCAGATTAAGGACGGCGTGCTCCACTTATTGGAATTCGGGAAGAACGCGAACAAGTATTTCCAGGACAATAAGCCCTGGGAATTGGTCAAGAATGACAAGGCGCGCGCGGATGTGGTCATGTTCGTGCTTGCAAACCAGGTAAAGGATGTTGCGATACTTTGCGAGCCATACCTTCCGCACACGAGCGCGGGCATATCCAAGCAATTGGGAATAGAGCCGCGAAAATGGGCGGATGCGGGCCTTCCTACTGTTGAACCCGGGACGAAGATCGGAAAAGCCGAGATATTATTCAGGAAAATAGAAGAGAAGCAGGCAAAGGAATTGAAGGAGAGGTTCTCGGGGAAGAATGCCCCATTCAAGGAAAGGGAAATCTCCTTTGGGGATTTGGACCTGGAAGTGGGGGAGGTAATTTCTGTTGAGAAGCACTCCGGTGCGGAGAAGCTCTATGTGGAGATAGTGCAGCTCTCTGATAAGAAAGTGCAGATTGTTTCCGGGCTTGCGCCATATATTCCAAAGGAGGAACTGCAGGGAAAGCGGGTAATCATTGTAAAGAATTTGGAGCCTGCGAAATTGCGCGGGGTGGAATCCCAGGGGATGCTCCTTGCCGCAGAGAATGCGGAGGGGGCTGTGGAAGTGGTTTTCACGGATGCGGGAGTGGGGAGCAAGGTGCTCCATGCGGGGCAGAAAACGCACCGCGGGGAAAAGCCAAAAATCGGCATAAAGGAATTTGCGAAAATAAAGATGGAAATAAAAAACCACGAATTCCTTGTGGGTGGATTGCCGGTGCTTGCTGGAGAAAAAGAGATTAAAGTGAAAATTAAGGATGGAAAGGTCCGCTAATTAGGCGTGCAGGCCTGCCAGTCTTTCTAATTCTTTCAATGGGTTTACACTGAACTATTATCTGAACAAAAATAAGAAGGAAGATAAAAGAAAAAATTAACCGCAGGAGCCTGAGGCTGCCGTTGCTGTTGCGGTGAGGTTCTGCGAGCACTCTGCGGGCTCAGTGATGAACCCGGTGCAGATCCAGCTCTTGAAGGCGTCCGGAGTTCTTCCTCCGTTGTAGGTCGCCCCGTTCATTATAATGGTTGGGGAGCCGCTTACTCCTGCCGCATTCGCCTTTGCAACTTCCGCATCCGCAATCGCGTTGAAGGAAGTGTTGTATTCCGCCTCAACCTCGGTTATGTTCACTCCGGTGCGGGTTGCTGAGTCTTTCCAGCAGGTATCCGCGTTGTCCTTAGTGCAGTTTGCGTTCACATCGTAAGTGAACGCCATCCACTTCTTTTCCCCGTATTTGTTGAAGACTATCTTTTCGCGGATGTCCTCGTGCAGCTCTTGCGGGCCGTGGAGTGACTGGTAGTTGCCTCCGGAGCCTGAAATGATGTAAATCGGCTCGAAAGCGACTTTGTCAGCGAGCAGGTTGACAACGTCCTTCAGTGCGTTCTCTGCCTGGTTTCCGTATGGGCAGAAAGCCATCACGTAGATTCCCACGGCTGGCTCAGCGGTCTTTGTGGGTTCCGCCTGAGGCGTTGCGTTTTGCGTTGCAAGTGTTGCCATGTCAACCTTTGCCTGGGCAATCTGCGTCTTGAGCTGAGTTACGTTAAGCGCATTCGGGTAGAGGTATGTGTAGTCCTTTGAGACGTATACCGGCATTTCTTTCCCTTCCACAGTATAGTACAGGACTGCGTGGTCGGGTTGTTCCTCGTACCTTGAGTAGGTTACCGCGACCGGGCTCCCTGTGTTCACGTAGAACATGTCCGAGAGCATCTGGCCGATTTCCTGCGCCTTTGCCTGGTTGAATACGAAAGTTCCAGTTGTGCCTGTGGTGACTACGCTTGTGCCACCCAGGCCAGTTGCGGGCTTCACAGGAAAGAGCGCGGGCATTGCAATGTACATTACAAGCAGCCCTACGAGCAGTCCGAGAATGCCTACGAGCCAAACCTTGTTCTCCCCTTGAAATAAGGAGGACGCGGATGGCGATCCCTCTTTCTTAGCAATTTCATTATCTGCCATATACCCACCAATGAATTAGTGTAATTATAGAATGGAAAAATGGAATTTATAAATGGATGGGTTTTGGTCCGGGAACGTCAAAAAGGGGGAAATTTGGGGGGAATTTGGGGGATGTTTTCTTCTTCTGTATCCGAATAGCTTGAAGCTCTTAATTATCATTATATAATAAACATCAGGGCAGGAACTTCCAACTATGTGACTATTTCCAAATAGTTTGAAGCTCGTGCTTTGCATTATGCGGCAGGAAGAGCGTCAAACTATTTCCAGCCCCTGTAATGCATTGCCTCCTCAACCCTTTCGCGCGCAACGCCCATTGCCGCTTTGCGGGTGTCGTTGTCCGCTCCTGTGCGCTCCATCATGATTTTGGTGTTGGCTTTCAGCTTCTGCTCAACCATCCTGAACATCTGCTCAGAGTTCATGTTTACGGTTTCGCAGTAAGAGGAGATTACTCCGCCCGCGTTTGCAACGAAGTCCGGAAGGACCACTACGCCCTTCTTCATGAGAACCTGCTCGATTTCGTATTTTGCAGGGAGGTTTGCGGCTTCAGCAATGTATTTTGCCTTTATGTTGTTCACATTGCCTGCGTTGATTACGTCCGGGCGCGCCCCTGGAACTAAGATGTCCACTGGGAGCTCGAATAGGGCTTTTCCATCCAATACCTTGGCTCCGTGCGCTGCAGTAACGGTTCCCTGCTCTGCCTTTACCTTCATTATTTCAGCGTGCTTGAGCCCGTGCTCGTTGTAGATTGCGCCCCTGGAATCCGAGACTGCGACCACTTTTGCGCCCCATTCCTCGAAGAATTTATGGGAGAAGGTGCCGACGTTTCCGTAGCCTTCAATTGCAACGGTCATTCCGCTCAGGGATTTGCCCTTGAATTCGATTGCGGTCTTTGTGCAGAGCGCGACTCCATATGCGGTGGAGCCGAGTTCGTGCGGGAGCCCCCCCATCTCAGCGGGCTTTCCTGTGCAGGCCATCGGGTTCTTGAGCTCGTCCGCGACATACCCCATTTCCACTTCGCTCATGTTCATGTCCGGGCCGGCAATGTAGTATTTTGGGATTATTTCTGCGAGCCTTCTTGCGAATGCGCGCACGATTGCCTCTTTTTGTTCTTTGGAGAGCTTGCGCGGATCTGCGCGTATTCCGCTCTTTGCGCCCCCGAAAGGAATGTCTGCCATTGCGTTTTTCCATGTCATTGCGCGGGCAAGGCCCATTACTTCCGCGGTTGCAAGGTCGGGAACCATGCGGATTCCGCCTTTTCCAACCCCTCTTGCGGTGTTGTCGATAACTGCGACTCCGTGCATCCCTGTTTTCTGGTCGTAGACTTCGAAAACTCGCTCTGGACCAATCTCATCTACAGCATACATTAAAACTCACCGTTTGCTTGCATTAGGGAGAAAAAGAATTTAAAGATGAGCCAACAGCCGCATTATTTAATCGGGTTGAACTTGCGGCTATCCTTATAGGTATCCAGCACGAGGTAAGTGGTTGTTCTTAGGACATCCTCATCGGTCTGGATTTCCTTGAGGACGCGCAGAAGGTCATCGCGGCCTTTTGTTTTTACTACTGCCATGCAGTCCGCAATTCCGGTAACTGCGTAAAGCCCTTCAACTTCGGGCAAACCAAGAACGTGCTTGAAGAGGGTTTTCTTCTCGAGACCCCTCCTCCTTATCCTAATCATGGCTATTGCGTGCATGTCGTAGCCGAGCTTCTCGTAGTCTATGTCCGCCTGGTAGCTGCGAATTATTTTCAGGTTTTCGAGGCGCTTAATCCGCTGCATGAGGGTGTTCGGATGGATTTTCAATTTCTGCGCAAGTTCCTTCAATGGCTGCTTGCAGTCGGTCCTGAGTTCCTTCAGGATATTAAGATCGGTTTCGTCTATTTTTTCTTCCATTTTGATTCCCCTGCGTATGTGCGCTCCCACATTGTATTGGATATTTGGTGTATTATACCACTAATATTTATATCCCATTCCTTTTGTGAGTTATCACCATTATAACTCATATTAAGTGTATTAAAACACAATATTTATAAGTTTTGATGTGTAAAAACATATAAGAATATAAATGTTTCGCATTAAAAACACGACCATGGGGGATGGAAAAAAGAGGGGGATGAACATGGCGGATGAAAAAAATATTCTAAAACTTGGGGGGGAGAGGAGGATTGGGGTTGCCAGAGAGCAGGGGCATTTTCGCCCGCGGCCGGCTGCGGCTGTTTTCAGCGCATTTCTCGCGGTGGCTTCGATATTTGGCTGCGGGGGAGCTGTGAAGCCGGAGCCGACAACTTTTGCGGATAAGGCGCCTGCTGCAACTGAAGTTGAGAAGCAAAAACCCAAGGCAGAAGAGCAACAGGATGTCGAAATTATTTCGTGCAGCGCCGGGAAAAGCGAATCATACGAGACTGTTTTCAATGGAGTTGTGCATCAATGGGCAGAAAGCCCCCTACTCGGGGTCGTTTCAGACCCGGCCCAAAAGGATGTTTTGGAGCTGGCTGATAAGCTGAAAAGGAAAGATATGGAAGGCAGGACCTTGGATGCCTGCCTTATCGGGAAAATTGCGGATACGCATCCGGAACTAGATTATAGTTCAGCTGTCCCTGAGTTGATTAAACTGCTGGAGGATAAAAATCAGGAATTGCGCAATGAGGCGGTTAAAGCACTCGGAGCGATGGGGGACATTAGCGCGCTCCCAATTTTAATCAAGGAAGGAAATGCGGCCGCGGTAGGCAAAATATTGGAGAAGAATCCTGGGTATAAGGAAAGCACTGTTTCCTCTTTGATTGCCGGCCTGGGAAAAGGAAGCGACGAAAAGAGGGCAAGGGCGGTTGCGATGCTCATCCAGATCGGGGATGTTAGGGCGGGGGAGCCGATAGAGTCCTATCTGAAGGGATACTATGACGAATATTCTATGTATGGGAACCATTTACGCAACGCGGCCAGGTTTTCTGGCTTTATCGGGCACTTCCTATCTGGCCTGAGTGAGAAACAAGTCCCTATCCTGGTCCAGATGCTGAGATATGAAGGGCAGAGCAATGTGCTTGCAAGGGATTTTCTTGGAAAGATCGGGAGCCCGGCGGTCCCTGCCCTGATTGAGGCCTTGAAGAGCCGTGGCGGGAATGCCGCGGTGTTAGCCGCGTACCTTCTCGGAGAAATTGGGGATGCGAAAGCTGTTCTTCCCCTTATTGGGGCGCTGAAAAGCGGAGACAGCGAGTTGAGGGAAGCTGCCGCCGAAAGCCTTGGAAAAATGAAGGATGCCAGGGCGGTCCCTGTGCTGATTGATGCCTTTGATAACAGCGACATATTTGGAAATGTTCCCAAGGCACTGGCAAGCATCGGGGAGCCGGCAGTTTCTGCATTGGCAGAGATGCTAGAGAAAGGGGACCTTGAAGGAAGGGCGAGGGCTGCAAGGATTTTTGAAATGCTGCCGCACCTCATTCCTTTCTCCACTCTGATGGTTGCGTTCAGGGACGAGGATGGGGGAATAAGGGGAATGGCGGCACGCGCACTGGGGGGCAGAGGAGATGCGAAAGTTGTTCCGCTGCTGCTTGAAGCGCTGAACGACAGGGATGCGCGCGCCAGGGCAGGGGCGGTCAGCGGGCTTGGGAGCCTGGAGAGTGTGGAAGCGGTTCCGGCCTTGATTGCAGCCTGCAGCGACGATGATTCAAGAGTAAAGCACCTTTCCATCCTTGTAGTCGGGGAGATTGCCAGGAGAAACCCAAAAAATAAGGAAATAGTTGATGCTATTGTGCCAACGCTGAAGAACGCGCTGGGTGACGGGAAGTACCCAGGGGTCAGGCATAATGCCGCCCTTGAGCTTGGGGGCATCAGCAATGCCTTGGAGGAGACGTTGAAAAATGAGAAGGATGAGTCTGTTGCGGAATCATTGCGGGAGTCTCTTGAAAGAATCGGAAACGAAAGGAGCCCTCCAGGGGGGCGGGGGGGATGAAGCGCAACTTAAAGATGCGCTAGGCTTTCGCTTTCTCTTCCAGCCTTATGAATTTCAATGCAATCAGCGCGGGAATTGCGAGCCCTGCCGCCCTTGCAAGGAATACATACGAGAAGGAAGCGGCTGCAAGCGGGCCGGCAACGAAGAGCCCGAAAACAGCGCCCATTATATTGAAGTAGCCGAAGACCGCGATATCCCGCCCGAGGTTTTCCTTGTGCGCAATAAGGGAGCTCATTTTTGAGGAATTTACCCCGAAGAGCGGATAGACTGCATTATCCAGAATCATGAGAACGAAAAAGATTTCCCATTGCTGGAAGAAGGCTGCAAGCACCCATACTGCGGCATTCAGGAATCCCCCGAATGCGAATGTGCGAACGGTCCCGAAGCGGTCGGATACCCTTCCAAGAAAGAATGTGGAAACTGCCCAGATTCCAAAGAGGAAGCCGACCAGCGCGCCCACCTGCCCTGCGGAAAGGGAATACTGGGAAGCGAAGAAGAGGTAGATTGCATATCCGTATGTGATGCTCTGGGTTCCGGTGAAGAAGGAAACTGCCGCGTTTGCAAGCCCGGTCCTGGTTTTTAGGACTGAAAAGGAAATCTGGTGCTTCTCCTTTTTGGGCTGGAGGTCGGAGAAGGTAAAATAAATAAGTAAGGCTGCAGAGAGCCCAATCCAGCTTGTGAAAACGAAGACTCCTCCTGCCCCGTAAGAGGAATAAATCCAGCCGCCAAGGAGATTTCCGAGCGCATATGCGAACGCAAAGGCTGCGGCAAAATAGCCGATGTGCTTTCCCCTCTCGGATTCCTTTGTTAGGTCGGAAAGCCTTGAGAGAAGGATGCTATAGGAAACGTTGCCGGAGAATTTTGCGCCTGCCTGGGAAGTTATTATTGAGGGGATATTTCTGAAGAGAACAAGAATGAACGAAGAGGCTGCGCTTATGAAGGCAATGAAAGAAATGACTCCTTTCCTTCCGACTACGTCGCTGTGCGCGCCGAGCAGTATTCCTATTAAGCCGCCAAGGAGCGCGGCCACTCCGAGGATTATTCCGATATCCGGGAGGGAAAAACCCATCTGCGCCAGGAAGAGGGGCATGGAAACCGAAATAATCCCCCCTATGAGCCCAAAAAGGGCGACTGCAAGATAGGTTTTTCTGAGTTCGGGCATTGCGGAAAATGATAGGGGGGAGAATTTAATAACGAATATAGTATGGAACTCAAAGATGACCATAAAATATAACGATTAAAAGCCCTTCTGAACAAAATAATCCCTGGATTGGGATGAGCACCAAAACAACGGAGAAGAGCCCTCCGCAGAAAGAGGGCAAGCCTTGCATCCAGCAGGAGCTGGACAGGTTCCATGAAAAGGGAACCGCTCAAAAGCAGGATGGTGAGATTCGTAGGCTGCTTCTGAATATTATTGAGAAGAGATGTGTGGGCGAAGAGGATAGGGCAGCTTTGGGGAGAGCTCTGGCTGAAAAAAGCGGCAATGAAAAGGAATACGGAATGGATTTGGAAAAAATCCTTGCCGGCGCAATATCCGGGACGTATGACGAGATTGGAAAAAAGATAATCGAAGTTGAGAAATTGCTTAATCCGACGGTTGAAGCCGGGCGTCTGCTTTTCAAATATTGGCCACGGGGAGGCGATTATGATGAGCACATGAACAGGACCGGCCATGACAAGGGGGTGGAGACGCTAATCTCGGCGCTTGTGGAGCTCGACCGCCTTGGCTTTGGAAGCGCGCCCGGAAGCATAATAGGGGACAGGCTCATTGAAATGAGCTGCGGAACCGGGACGGTAATCAAGCTTCTGCGTGAAAAATTCAGCCCGGAAGAAGCCGCGAGGCTTAATGTCGTATGCAATGAGCGCTCATCCGCAATGCTGGAGATGGCAAGGGGGAAGCTTGGGGAAGAAAGGACTGAGTATACGAATTATGACGCAAAAAATCTTTCGGAGCACATAAGGGAAGCCGGGCCGCATTCCATGGATAACGGGGACAATGGGCTGGAGGCGGGGTCTTTCTCATCCGCGATTCTCTCCCAGACGCTCCATCTCTTGATGGATCCGAAGATGGTAAGGTACGAGATGTACGAGCCCGATCTGCTTTCGCAGCACATTGAGACAAAGGAGGAGGTCATGAAGAATGCGTTTAAGCTGCTGAGGGAAGGGGGGCATTTCATACTTATAGACGAGTGGCCGGCTGTGTTCACTTCAAAAACCCCCGCAAATGTGAGGGAAGCGATTGTTGAGCGGCTATTCCAGGAGACGTTTAAGCCGATATGGAGCAGCAAGGTTGCCTCGTTTCTGGAATGGGAACTTCAACGGACATTCGTAGGAAAATTTGCCGCACCTATAGATGGAAAGCATTCGATGTATGTTTTGCTGTATAAAAATGAGAGAACGGATGAGAAAGATACTGGGGTTACCGACCAGGGGCAAAAGGACCGGGCTGCTGGAAGGTTAATCGAGGCATTCAAACGCACTGACCTGAAGATAGTGCATGGGTGGGGGCCGCAGGTAAGGGAAGGAATGCCAGATTATTCCAATATATTTATTCCGTTCGGAGAAGGAAAAATCCTTGAGTCGAGAGGGCCGGACCCGATGCCGGAAGGAGGGCAGTACGATTCAATTGTGCTTGTGGGGAAGATGAGGGAGGTTGGGCTTGACAATTGGAGCTCTTTCCTGAAAAAGACCGTTAAAATGGTGAAACTGGACGGGACCGTTCTTGTAATAGAGCCGATTGATGAGCTGGACAGGCTATTTGAACGGGAATACACGAATTACGAAGGAGATCCTCGTTTCCATAAGGAAGATTTTGAAAAATATGTAACAATGCATGATGGAACGCTGATGTTTGAGGGAATGCTGAGGGAAACAATTGCCCCTGGTTCAAATAGCGGAATGTACGGGTGCCTCTGCAGGAAAGTGTGGGAAGGGAAGTCCTGAAGGAATTGCCTCTGTTTGCGAAATTTTTGATTTTCAGATATTTCTATTGGAATATGCGCTAGTCGTAGCTGAGCGCTTCAACCGCAGGAATCTTGGAAGCGTTGCGCGCGGGAATAAAGCCGGCAACCGCGCCCACACCAATCGCGAATACCACTACGCCAACTGCGACCTCAGGAGAAAGGTAGGGGGTGATTCCAAAATAAGGGATGCCTGCGATTATGATCATTCCGACTCCAAGGCCGATAACCCCTCCGGTGCCGCCAATAAGGCCCGCTTCAAGAAGGAAAATGCTCAGTATCTGGAACGAGGTGGCGCCGATTGCTTTCAGTATTCCAATCTCCTTTGTGCGCTCAAGAACGCTCATGAACATCGTGTTCGCAATTCCTATCCCACCGACCACTGCGGAAATGAGCCCGATAAGGAAGAGCGAGCCGGTAAGGATATCCGTAATCTGGCTTACCGTTTTCTGAATGGATGCCGCGGTCATCACGCTGAAGTCCTTCTTATCAATGGAGACGCGATGCGATGCGGCAAGCTGGTCGGTAATCTGCTCTGCGATCGCTTCGGTGTCTGCGCCTTTAGCGACCTGTATGTTGAACATGAAAACTTCGTCCGGTGCTACGCTGTTTGCAAGAATGGTCTTCTTCTCATCGTAGGGGATGTAAATCGAAGCATCGTCGCTGGAAGAGAAGGAGGTACCTATCAGCTTTTCGATTCCGACCACGCGGTGCGGCACCCCGTTGATGGATAGGTAGCTGCCTACGCTAACCTTGTCTTTCCCGAACAACTTGTTGGCGGCATTGTAACCGAGGAAGACAACGTTCTTCTCGCCTTCCTGGATCTGCCTTCCCTCCTCCACCTCATACTGCTTCGGGTACATCGTGAACATGTTGGTGGTTGCGGCATAGACCGGGCTGGTGATTTCCTTGTCCCTGAACTGGATGCTCACCCTTCCATAGACCGCCTTTGCGACATCCTGGACTCCCGCAACTTTTTTTATGTAGTCCTCATCGCGCTCATAGAGGTGCGCGGTGGTGAAGCCGGCAACGTGATAGCCCCCGCTTGTGGCGGTGTCTATGTTGAAAGGTATCACCACTATCATGTCAGGGCCGAACTCTTCGAGCTGTTTGTTTATGTCCGCCTTCACCCCTTCCCCCACGGAAACAAGCACGACGATTGTGGCGATGCCGATTATGATTCCTATTATTGTCAGCCAGGAGCGCAGCTGCCTCTTCCTCATGTGCACAAGGCAGTAATCAAGCGTATCCTGGAATCTCATGTCACTCGTACCTCAGGGCTTCTGCCGCAGGGACGCGGGAGGCGTTCTGCGCAGGGATTGTGCCTGCAATTATTCCTACGGCTATGGAAAAAAGGAATGCGACTAGGGCCATCTCAACCGAGATTACCGCCTTGAATCCAATGAGGGCGATAAGCTGCACCAGGAGGGCGCCGACAATAAGGCCCGCAACCCCGCCCGCAAGCCCGATCATTGCGGATTCCACCAGGAAAATCTGCTCTATTTGCGCAGAGGTGGCGCCTATTGATTTGAGAACTCCTATTTCGCGGGTGCGTTCCAGCACGCTCATGAACATGGTGTTGGAAATGCCTATCGCCCCAACAAGAAGGGAAACCCCGGAAACAAGGGCGAGGAAAAGGGTGAGTGTGCCAAGTATGGAATCAACCTGCTGCTGGATGAAGCGCGCGCTTACCACGCTGAAGTCCTTGTTGTCCTCGGTAACTTTCCGGTGCTGAAGGAGGACCCAGTTGACCTGGTCCTCAACCTGGGCCGGGTCGTAACCCGGGCTGATTTTCACCCGGATTGAACTCAGTTCCCTGGGAAGGATGGAATTGCCTGCGATTTCCCTCGCATCGTCTATTGGGATCATTATGAGGGAATCTACGTTGGAATAGCTGCTGCCGGTCTCCTTGAGTATGCCGACCACACGGTAGTTTTGGCCGGAGATCTGCACTATGGAGTTGAGGGTGACATCATCATCGAAAGTGTCTGTGGCAGCCTTGGCGCCGAAAACTGCCACTTTCCGGTCTCCCGGTTCGAGCAGGCGGCCTTCGGAAATATCTTTGATAGTTGTGGTGTCCTGGTAGGTGGGAAGGTCCACCCCCATTACGGAAGAGGTTACGGTGCTGCGCCGGTATTGCATACTGGCGGCGGTGGATATTACGGGTGAGACAATTCCCACCCCATCAACCTTCCTTATTACTTCCATATCATTCTCAAAAAGCTTTCCGGAACTCGCGGTGAGCGATGGGGGGCCTGAGAACGAGGATGCGCCTCCCTGGATATTTGTGGGGATTACAACGAGGAGGTCGGGGCCGAAAAACTTGAGTTCGTCTTCCACGCTGGTTTTCAGCCCCTGCGCAAGCCCTACGAGGATTACCACTGCGGCAATCCCGACCACTATGCCAAGAAGGGTGAGCCAGGTGCGGAGCCCCCTGTGCTTGAGGTGGGAAAAGGAATACCTGGCTACGTCCCAAAATTGCATTTCCTATTCCTCATTTCTTCCTTCTCTTGAACCACCAGTAGAGGGCTGCAACGATTATCACCGCTCCGATTGCGAAGGGAATTATAGAACCCTCCTGCGCCGGAGGGGCGGCAACCGAGATGCTGATGTCCTTCTGCAGCGTCATCCATTCTCCGGAAGCGTCCCTGAATTTAACCATTATCTTTGCAGGGTAGTTTCCGGGGGCGACATTGTTCACCCTCACGCTGTACTGCACGCTGCTGAAATCGTCGCTCTGGAGCCCGCCGATGTACTGCTCCGGCTGGATTGTGAGCAGGGTAAGGGCGTCGCTTGAAAGCTCAACCGTTGTTCCCTCTATCGGATAGGAACCAAGGTTGGAAACGGTCACGGAAATTGTGTGCTCTGCCCCTGAAAGAAGAGGGGCGGGCTTTGCCTCAAGGTAGACTCCTACGTTGGAGTCCGAGATGACCTCGATTGGGACAGTTAGGGTTCCCATGCGGTCTTCCCCGTTCTCAACCCAGGTAAGGTAGAGGACCACGTTCTGCGTGCCCGGGGAAAGTTCCGCGACCACCGGGACGCTTATTGCCTTCTGGAAGCCTGCTGAAAGGTCTCCAACGCGCATTTCGTTCATGCCTCTCAAGCGGACGGATTCGTTTGCGAAAGTGAATTTGAGGTTGGTTATGTCCCCGCCCAGGTTGGAAATGGTGATGCCGAGGTTTTCATTCTTCCCAGTGACTATGGGCGCCTTCTGGGAAAAGACAAATTCGCCTTCAGGCTTTTTCACCGTGACCGGAACTTCCTTGTTTTCGGTTATCTGGTTGCCGAGTTCATCCTGGTAAGTGAGCTGGATTGCGAGCTTTGTTGCCCCTTCGGATGCGCCGCGTGCGTCAATGGATGCGGAGGCCTGCGATGAGGCATTAAGCTGGTCTATGTAAAGCTGGTCGATATTCAGGAGGCCGATCCCGGGGCTGACGATAACTGCCTTTAGGCGGTTGGCTGCGCCTCCTGAGTTGGTGAACTTGAATGTCTCCGGGGTGATGTCCTGGAGGGTGTCCTGTGAAAGCCCGACCGAGATTTGCGGCTTATTAACTACAGGAATTGCGGCGGATGCGCTCTTTTGGACCGTGTCCGTCTTGGACTTGAGGTCCTGCATGTTCGCGCTGTAGTAATAGATGGTTGTGGTTCCCGCTGCGTCTATCTGCGCAGTATAATAGCCGCTCTTTATTGAGGGGCTTGCCTGGAACGGGACAGAGAGGACCGTAGAGGAGCTTGCTTCAAGGTCCCCGACGGAAATGCTCCGCGTAATGGCGAGGTCCTGTGTTGAAGAGACCTGCACGGCCACGTTTTGGACCACGTCGACGGCCGCATCGTTTGAGACCGTGAATGTAAGCACGCCGGAAGTTCCCGGCTCTACGATCGCAGGGCTTACAGCAATATTGCTTATGCTGATTCCTGCAAACGAAATTCCCAAGAGCAAAAGCGCCAGAAGCGCGAACCTCATATTCATTTTTTCACCTTTAATCATCATTTTTGTTTTTTCTTATCATGATTCTTTACGCTTTCTTCCAGATAATTATTGAGCGGGGTTTTTTCCCCGCATCCCTTCTGCCAGTCGCGCACCGCGCCATCAAGGATGCAGACGCGCTCCTCCGCGTGCTTTGCGACATCCGCGTCGTGGGTTACTATTACGAGCGTCCTTCCCTGGCTGTGGAGGCTGTCGAAAATCTTTATCACGTCCTCTCCGGTCTTGGAATCCAGGTTTCCGGTCGGCTCGTCTGCGAGTATGAGTTCCGGGTCGTTCACTAGGGCGCGCGCAATTGCAACCCTCTGCCTCTGCCCCCCGGAGAGTTCGCTCGGGAGGTGGTCGAGCCGGTCTCCCATGTTCAGGCTTTTCAGGACGTCCGCCGCCTTCTCTTCCCGCTCCCCCCTTGGAATCCCCTGTATCATGAGGGGAAGCGCGACATTTTCCAATGCGGTGAGCGAAGGGACGAGATTGAAGACCTGGAAAACGAAGCCGATCTTCTTTCCGCGCAGTGATGCGCGCACGTTCTCGCTCATTACTGAGATGTCCTCCCCTTCCACAAGTACCTGGCCCTTGGTAGGAATATCCAGGAGCCCCAGCATGTGGAGCAGGGTGCTCTTTCCGCTTCCGCTCGGGCCGACTATGCTCATATAATCGTTTCTGTGGATTGCAATGCTGAAGCCGCGCAGCGCGTGTATTTTCTCTTCGCCCATCTCGTAGGTTTTCCATACGTCCTTGAGTTCTATGACGGGCACGCCTCCTTCGGCTATCAGTCTTTTTCCTGCCATTCTAATCCCCTCCTGAAATATAGCGGAGGAATCCCCCCCACATCATGTGTGAGAGTATTTTCCTTGTTGTTTGCAGTATTAGCTTCCCTTCCGGTGTTAGTGAGTATTCCTTGCTCTCTCTCTTTCCTTTTTTAAGCGTTTTTGAATGGATTAGGCCCTCTTTTTCCATGTGTGCGAGGAGCGGGTAAATGCGGGCGGGGGTTGCTATCGGGTGGCTGTCTTCCCCGAGTTTCTTTATGAGCGAATAGCCGGTGATGGGCTTTTTGCTGATTACCCAGAGAAGGAATGGAATTGCGATCTTCTTCATTGCGGAGGCAGGGGGCATTTTGCCTTTGATCTGGGGGTGAGGGGGGAAATGCTTCTTTATTGAGGGCGGCATTGAGGCCCGCAGCTTTTCCAATGAAGGCATGCATATATCCATAAATGGATATATTTAAAAAGAAATAGGTAGCGGGAAGTATATATTTTGCATACTTACTTCTTCAGCAGCGCCTCTATTCTTTTGAGCACCGGCTCGACATCAGAGTATTTGTAGGTGTAATCGACCTGCACGATTTTCTTGTTGGTCTTGATTACGCTTGCGATGTCCATGGGTGTTCCGGAGATTACGATGTCTACTGGCATGGAATTTATCGTGTCTTCCAGCTCCTTCATTTGCGCGTGGCCATATCCCATTGCGGGAAGCACTTCGTGGGTTTGCGGGTAGTGCTCGAAGGTTGTTTTTATGGAGCCTTTTGCATATTTCAGCGGGGAGATGATTTTTGCGCCAGCGCGTTTTGCCGCGAGCAATCCTGCTCCGTAGGACATCCCTCCGTGCGTGAGCGTGGGGCCGTCTTCAACTACAACCACTTCTTTCCCTCTTACATCGTGGGGAAGAGTGACTTCCATTTCTGCGCGAAGAGTGGTTGCGCTGGGGTTGGCCTCCTTTGCGTTCTTTTCCACTTCCGCTGCCCCCTGTGGGTTCTGGGATGCCTTGCTTACAATTATTATGTCAGCCATGCGGAAATTCACTTCCCCTGGAAAATAGGAGAGCTCGTGGCCCGCGCGCAGCGCATCCGCAACGGTAATTTTCAAATCGGAAACGTAGAATGGGAAATCGTTGTTCCCTCCGTCCCACATGATTATGTCGGCTTCCTTTTCTGCGGCGCGGAGGATTTTTTCGTAATCAACCCCTGCGTAAAGGATGGCGCCGTTTTTTATGTGTCCTTCGTATTCCTCCCTCTCCTCGATTGTGCAGTCGTGCTTGTCCAAATCCGAAAGGGTTGCGAAGCGCTGCACCGCCTGCTTTTCCAAATTTCCATAAGGCATGGGGTGGCGGATTACCGCGAGCTTTATTCCCTTCTCTATGAATTTTTTGGAAATTAATTTGGAGAGCGGGGATTTCCCTGCTCCTGTGCGGGTTGCGCAGATTGAAAAGAGGGGCTTGGTGCTTTTTACGCAGGTATCGTTGGGCCCAAGAAGCATGTAGGAGGCGCCTGCTGCCATTGCCCGTGATGCGTGGTGCATTACGTAGGGGTGGGAAACATCGGAGTAGGAGAAAACCACGTCCGTGATTCCTTTTTCCCTGATTAATTTTTCGAAATTCTCTTCCGGGTAAATGGGGATTCCGTTCGGGTAAAGGGGGCCTGCGAGCGCAGGCGGGTACTTGCGTGTTTCTATCCCTGGAATCTGGGTTGCGGTGAAGCAGACCACTTCGTAATTCTTATTATTTCTGAAGAAGGTGTTGAAATTATGAAAATCCCTTCCCGCCGCTCCCAGAATTAAGACTTTTCTTTTATCCATAAACCCACCACTGTGGGCTTAACGCATGCAAAATTTAAAAGGGAATTGGGGCTCAGTTGAGCTCGCCGGAAGGCGAGACTATGTAGAAGAGCTGTTTTCCGGAATACCCAAGGAGGGAAACCGCGGTTTCCACAAGCCTCTTTATCCCCCAGTATTCAACGGCCTCGGCGATCTGCCTTTTGTTTTCCTCAACTCTTGCGATTTCCGGGAATTTTTCTATAATCCTGGATATGGGGGGTGCCTCGAATCTGGAGGGGGAGCCGCAAGGGAAGGATTGCGCGAGCAGGATTACCCTGCTGAGCACTGTTGTTTTGAAGGATTCGTCGTTTGCGTCTGCGACCTCTTCCATGAACTTTATCCTCTCTTTAATGCTGATTCCTGTTCCCCATGCAATCCCGTAGGGAAGAAGGTTCCTGTATCCGTTCTTCACCAGGTATTCCTTGTGCGCGAATGTGAAGGAGGAGGCCGTTTTTGCGAATTCCTGCGCGGAAATGCGATCCAGATGCGTTGGCTGTTTTTCGTAGATTTCGAGCACTTTCCAAATTATGTCGAAAGAGGAGCGGCCGGGGGTTGAGAGCATCAGCCCGAATTTTGATTCAAGGCAGCTTATCGCCATTAGCGAAGTATTCTCGTCCGGGTGCGTTTTTGAAATGTGAAGAAGCTGGTTGAGTGCATACTTGGTCTCGCTGTAAGCGAGAGCGTCCAGCAGGCTTATGAGCTGGCTTCCGTGCATTGGGTCGTTTGCCGAGTAGGAAAAACTGCAAAGCCTGTCCACAAACCTTACCATAGAAGGAAATGCGATTTCTTTCTCTTCCACTGAGGCGGTCTGGTAGAACTGCTTCCATTCCGAGGCAAGTGTTTCCGCCCGCTTCAAAGAGCGTGCGTCCGGAACGAGCGGGAGGGATTTCGGGCTTTGGAGGAGTTCCATAAGCTTCATTCTTGAGTGAGGCAGTTTGCCTTCGCTCATGCACGGCCTTGCCCTGCGCGCTGTTGGTGTGCTGGCTTCCGTTGGAGAAGTTGCTGCTAAGAGCCTGCCTGTTGGATTGCCATTCTGGCCTTGATTGCTGCCCATTTGCACACCTTTAAGAGTAATTGAACTGCATTCATATACGTGTTAAGAAGTGTTTAAAAAGGTTTGTAGGATTCCCTCCCGTATCCTCCAATCCGTTATTCTGCATTCGGTTTCTGCGACTCCGCGCAATATGGGGTCTGCGGAGCATATCCCTACCCTGGAAAAGCAATAGAACACTTCCAGTTCAAGGGCCAGCGTCCTTTCTCTTGGGGTGAGCGAACGGAAAGTGCCGCCCAATTCCCTTATTTCTTCTATACTGGATTTGGATGGGTCCTCGTTTAGTTTATACATTAGCTTGCGGAGGGAGCAAAGCTCCCTGGAGTGGCGGGAAAATGTATCCAGAAGCCTTCTTCCAAATAACCTGAGCCGGGAATCCTTTGCATACCTTTCTTCCTTAACGATATGAATTTCTCTCTGAAGCATGAAAAACAGGAAAAATATTGAGGGATTAATTTATATACTATTATGGCTTAGGGCGAATCTGGCCGTATTTTGGCCCGAAAGGATAAGAAATTGAATCCCTTGCTTTTTCTGCCAACATGCGCACTTCCTCGTCTTCTGTGCATACGGATATCTTTGCAAACTCGTGAAAAAGCAGATAGCTGATTTCGAGCTTCTGCGCCTGGTCGCATTGCGGGTCCCTGAAGATTTCGTTTGCGGCTTGAAGCGCTTCCTCGATTTCCTTCTTCGTTACCAGGTAAGAGTATGGTGCGGAGAATTTTACGAATGTTTTCACTGTCTCGAAATTGAGTGCGAGGTCCCACCTATCCTTGTCGAACCCCGTAGATTTAGGATCCGGCTTAGGCTGGGGAATTGCCTGTACGGGCCTATTTTGGGCGCTAAAAGCCGTCTTACTCATGTGTTATATTATGTCTAAATGTGTTTAAAAAGGTATGCCTGGGATGAGCCATTTATAAACACTATTTATATTCGGAGAAGAGGCTGAAAACTCAGGCTAACGGATATTATGGGTGCAGAACCACAATTTGCTTAGGAAAAAGAGGAAATCGTAGTTTGGTGGAGCCCGTCTATTTTTACAAAGGGGAGCGCACGGCCAGCTATTGCGCCTAGCTGGCTGAGCGTGCGCATCGAGGTGATTTTCCCCTTAAATGAAGAGATTGTTTTTGCGGCTTTCGGGCCTATTCCTGGAATCCTTATTAGCTCGTTTTCCTCTGCGCCATTTACCTCTAATGGTTTTTGGAAGAGCTCCCTTGCGATCAAAACCTTTGGATCCGTATTCGGGAGGAAATCCTCATCAAATGCGAAGTGCATTTCGTTCCGGGAATAGTTGTAAACCCGGTAGAGCCAGTCTGCCTGATAGAGGCGGTTTTGCCTCCAGAGAGGGGCTGCTGCCCGGTTTTCGAGTGGGGTTCCTGCAATGGGCTTGAAGGCGGAATAGTAGAGGCGGGTTAGATTCATGTAGTCATATTCAGAAGCCGCAAGGGAGAATATTTCCCAGTCGCTTTCTCCGTCAACTCCTACCATTATCTGGGAAGTGTGGGAAACGTGCATTAGAGCACGTGTGGGAACACCCTCAGGGTTAGCGTCCGGGGAACCACCTCCGGGGTTCCAGTCACTCGGGCTTTTGGGGAAGAAATCCTCACCCTGAGGGTGGGAGGCAGCGGAGCCCTTTATGATGCTCCTTATCCACGCCTGCCTCTTGAGTATGTCGTTCTTGAAATCTTTGTTGGATGCGATTTCGGCTAAGTGCGATGGGGAGACGCTTTCCAAATTTATGGAGACGCGGTTTGCGATTTCCATCGCCTGTTTTATCTGCTCAAAGGAAGAACCGGGGAGGATTTTCAGGTGGATGTAGCCCCGGTAGCTTTTTTCCATCCGTATTATCCTTCCTGCCTCCAATATTTTCTCCATACTGTCCACGGGATCTTCTATGCTTGAACTGAGGAAGAGCCCCTGGACCAAACCCCTTTTTGCGAGGGAAGAAAAAACTTCCGCCAACTCAGCTGGCGAATATTTGTGCGCTGCCCTGTGTTTTGAGCAATTTG
This sequence comes from uncultured Microcaldota archaeon, assembly GCA_903828955.1. Lineage (GTDB taxonomy): Archaea > Micrarchaeota > Micrarchaeia > Anstonellales > Bilamarchaeaceae > CAIKOA01. The sequence continues at coordinate 3,053 of CAIKOA010000032.1, read as the reverse complement.
AGTTTATGCAGTATTTGCAATCCATCTTGCAATTGTTCGTCATTAATGTCTTGAAGAGGGTGCACCTGCCTTTGGGGGTTTTTGCCTCGTAGAGCGGAAGGTCCTTCTCCCCTGAAAGGGGGATGAATTTGAGGCGCTCCTCCTGCTCCATGTCGTAGGAGGCAAGTTCGGAAAGCGCCGAGACCTTTTCAAGCGAGACCATAAGCTTAAGGCGGAAATGAGGCTTTTTAAAGGATGGAAGGGGTGGGTTTCCGGTATTCCACTATTTTTCCGCTATTTAACAACATTTAAATATATTGCTTTCGTGTTCTGCCCCATGGGTCGACCAACCCAAGAAGCCTCCGGCTCACAGAAAGAGCCATCAGAGAGAACGCTCTCACCTACCGCTAGCCTTGCTCAGGAGGAAAGAAGCAGGCGGATAGTCGGCAACCACGGGCTTGCGATTCGTTCTTTCAGGACTATGGCGCCCCTGGACGACAAGGTTAAGGAAGGCCTGGAGAGGAATTTCCGGATCACTATAACTTACATGAGGGAAGGGGACCCGAACAGGGCGATAATCGGGATGCGGAAGTTTTCCATGCTCATGCACGAACTGGATGAAAGGCAGTTGTGGCATGGGCTTGAAACCCTTAAGAGAATAAGTTCTAATTCTGAGCGCGGCAATGAATTGCGTTATCATGCATCAGAAATGCTCAATCTTGTTGAAAGCGAACTCTGGGTGAGGCTCGGGGGGCTTGCAGAAGCAGGAATGGATAAAGGCGCGGACCCGCAAGTGAGGGCAAATGCATTCACTATGATTGCGTGGCTTTATCCAAGGCTGATCAGGCAGCTTGCAGAGCGGACAAAGCCAAATGCGATTGTCGGGGATGCTGAGGAGGATGGGAAGGCTGGCGCAAGCCTTCCTGCATGGAATGCAAGCGCGGTAAGGATTGCAATGGAAGATGCCGCAAAGCAGCATTCCGCAAGAATGAGCGAAGAGGCGCACGAAGTAGAGAAGAAAATGGCATATTCAATATTGACCGTTGTTTTTGAGGATAATGAAGTGGACAGGCGCGTTTATGAGGCCGCTTTCTACGCATTTGAGAATATTGATTCCCCCATAATGAGCAATATGCTTACAAAAGATATGCAGGGGTTCGAGCTCAGGGGGACTTCCGGGAATGTTTTTTCCGGGGAAACTGCTAGGCGAGCCTCCCCTGCGCCAGAGAGTGAGCATCCTATTGAATTTGAGGAGCAGGACTTTCAAATGAGGATAGAGAGAGAGTAATTATAGGAAGGCTTCCAATTCCTCGTCTGCTTCTTCATCCGCTTTCTTTGCGTTTGATTCGTAAGAAAGGGCCTGCTCGTGGAGCGGTTTTCCTTTTTCCATTTTCCTGGATTTGCGGTCCCTTATCTCTATGAAGATTGGGTATCTTACCGCTTCCCCGACTATTATTCCTTCCCCAACTTTTAGGGTAGTGATTGCCCGGAGCATCCTCTGGTCAATTCCTTCCGAGGATTCGCCTATGTGCTTGAGGTCGTTCGGGTTGGTTACCCGGAGGATTATGTGAGTGTTGCATTGGCTTAAGGTGGTTGTGGAAAGCTGGACCGGGCGCTGGGAAACCACGCCTAGAGCTAGACCGAATTTCCTTCCTTCCCTTGCAATCTTTTCGATTATGGATTTGGAGGGGTTGTGCGCTGCCTTTGCCTTTTCCGGGGCGAAGTTGTGCGCCTCTTCTACTAGTAAAAAGGTTGGCGGGATTTGCTCTTTTCTCCGTAAATTGAACAGTCTTGAAGCAACGTAGGAAACGATTAATTTTTTCTTGCGCATGTCGTCCATATCCGAGAGGTCCAGGACGAGCATTTCCCCTGGCTGCACATTCTGCCTTAAATTCGGAATTTCTTTGGATTGGGAGACCAGGTTCAATGCTTTTAACTCGTAGAGCGCGCGGAGGAGGGAATCCTTTGTGGATTTCGGCATGTCCCCGGTTTCCACTTTCTTTATGAGGTCGGGAACTCCGAAAACCTGCCTTTCGTTCTTTTCCTGCTGCGCCATTTCGCGCATTATTTTTGAGAGTTCGTTCTGCCCGACGCTGGAAATTTCCGTGAACCAGCTGGAAATTAATCCCGGGGTTAATTGGCGGAAGGGAATGCAAATCTCTTTTCCTGAAACTATTCTTACTTTTCTCCCGTAGTTAGGGTCGAACTTGAATCCGACGTATTCTCCGTGGATGTCAATTACAACTACTGCAATTCTTCCCTGCTCTTTAGGGCGTTCCAATAATTCTTCGAGCATTACCGAAGCGAGGTGGGATTTTCCTGCTCCACTCATTGCAAGGATCGCAAGGTGCTTTTGGAAGAGGCGGGTTAAATCTATTTTTGCAGGGACTTCGTGGTGCTGGAGCTTTCCGATGTGCAATCCGGTTTCGGTAAAGCCAACGAAATCCTTCAGCATGGCTTCATCTGCTTCGATTACCTTTGTTCCTGGGGAAGGCGGAAGGGAGACCCTCTGTTGGTGATAATGTTCTCCTTTCTTTTCCATTCTTCCGAGAATTTTTACATCTGCTATTGTGTATTCCCAGCTCTTGATTGGGAAATGCGATGAGATTGGGGCTTCCCTTTCGTATTCTGCAACGGATTCTGCGCGTTCAAAATAGCGGTTGGCGCGCGCGATTTCCGCAACAAAGCCGAAAACGATTCCCTCTTCGGAGGTTGTTTGCACGAACTGTCCTTTGCGCACAGGGGAATTCGTATCCAGAACGAATGCAAATTCCATCGTTGTTGGGGAAAGTTCGGTGGAAATAACTGTGCCGAGGGACTGCATAAATTAGAAATATATAATGAAGTTTAAAAAGGAATTGAGGGTGGGTTTCCGGTGCTCAGATCTCGGAGAATCTCACGCCACCATTAAACCTTCTCATGTATGCCTCATCTTGTGGGGCCACAAGGCCTGCCTCGAGAAGCGCTTCGTATGGGCTGTGGTTGTAATATTCAGCGAGCAATCCGCGAAGGTGGTTTGAAAAGAAATCCTCCTGGATAACGTTTCGCGGGGCTTTTTGGAGTTTTTCAACAAG
>CAIKOA010000031.1 GCA_903828955.1 uncultured Microcaldota archaeon | reverse complement strand
GAAGGCTCGAATGCAGGAGTAATCAGGAACTACATCAAGAAACAGGGAGGAAAGGGGGAACAGCTGAGGTTGATTGATTTCGCCGAGCCGTAATGCCCCATAGCTTGCTGTGGGGATAGGCGAGGCGCGTTAAGCTTTACGGCCTTTTTTGGATATTGGATTCGCGTTCCGCGAATGCCGGGCGAAATGATTCGCCCGCCAGTTTTTTGGCGTGAGTACGCCGTAGGTCAAAAAAGGGTATTCGTCAGGACTCAAGATCAGATTTGCCTTTGGGCAAATTCTCTTGAGCCCTTCCTCTAGCCAGCAGTAATACAGTTCGTCAGGACTCAAGATATTCATCACCGGCGCCGCGTGCCTCAGCCTATCTAGTCCTCATCATTCGAGATTGAATTAGAATAAGAAGATAATAAAAAGAGCCCTTCAGGGGGGCGCACACCATGCAGGGGGAGGTTTCCCCCCTCAAATCGAGTAGCAAACCCGACCGAAGGTCGGAAATTGATACTCGTCTATTTGCTACTCAATTTGACCGCCTGGTGGAACCTACCCCCCTCATCCCCTGAGCGTATTAATGAATATTACAATCCGGTTCGTGCTTCACCCCAAGCAACCCCCCATCTGATGAATGCGCTATTTACGCTATTAAGCAACCTTCAGCGCCCCGTGCACCTTCAGGTTTTCCTTCAGCGCCTTTATTCCAGGAAGCTCCTTCCCGCTCAGATACTCGATGAGCGCCTTTCCTGAAAGAGAAATATAGCTGAATTTATGCTGGGGAACCCCGAGCTCTTCAATCGCAGTAATCGTGTGCCCGCCGCCAACAAGGGAATATGCATTGCTCTCGGCAATCGCCTCAAGAATCCTTTTCGTGCCGAGCTCAAACCCTTTCTTCTCGTAAACGCCCATCGGCCCGTTCACAAGTATTTTCCGCGCCCCGAGCAATCTCTCCGCATAGGCATCCATCGTATTTTCGCCAATATCAAAGATGCTCCCCTTCTCCACCGCATTTGCACGCGCCTCAACCCTCTTCCCTTCAATGTTCAATCCGACATCAACCGGAAGAAGCACCTTGTTCCCATAGGTTTCCAGTATCTCACGCGCCTGCTTTTCAAATTCAAGCAGCCCTTCTGCCTTGAGGTACTCGTAGGAATCCCCTACATTATGCCCCGCGGCATGCAGGAAGAGAACGGAAAGCGCGCCTCCAAGAAGAACCTCCTTCGCCTTCTCCTCTTTGAGCCATTTGCCCATTATTTTAATGGAATCCTTTGCCTTCCCGCCCCCAAGAACTAAGGAAAGCTCGCCTTCCCCGATGCTATTCAATGCAGAAATCTCATCCCTCAGCACTGGGCCCATTGCACTCGGCACGTGCTTCATGAACCCAACAACCGAAGCGTGCTCGCGATGCGATACGCTGAGCGCATCCAGTATGAACAAATCCGTAGTGGGGGTGAGTATCTTCACTATTTCGCTTTCCCACGGCTTAGCCCCTTCTTCATCTTCCCACATGCGCACGTTTTCAAGAAGAAGGATGTCCCCATTCTGCATCCTTCCCACCGCAGCCCTTATCTTATCCGCATCCATGCTGGAAATGAATTCCACCTGCTTCCCGGTAACCTGCTCAAGAAGCTTTGCGTGCTTAAGAAGGCTGATAAAATCCTCTTCTCCCTTCCTTCCCTGGTGCCCTAAAACTATTACCTTTGCGCCAGCGTCGCTCAATTTCCTTATGCTTTCCCCGTGCCTCCGTATTCGCGGGTTGATTACGGGGTTTCCCTGGGCATCCAGGGGCGAGTTGATGTCCACTCTCTTCACAACCCGCTTTCCCTTAAGCTCAAACTCAAGAAAAGAACGCATGCGCCTATATGCGCGCAATACGTATTTATTTTTTCCCTTTTTCTGTTTTTGCAGCGGAAGGGGCCTTAACCGCGGGAGTGGGGGCGGCTTTCGCAGCAACAGGGGCCTTAATCGAGGGGGAAGCGGCAACCTTCGCGGCCGGAGCCGCCTTAACCGATGGAGAAGCCGGAGCAGCCTTGATTGAAGGGGAAGCAACCGGAGCAGCAGCCTTCGCAGCCGCTTCCGCAGCAGCCTTTGCCTTCTCTTCCTTTTTCTTGCCCCAGTTTTCCTTGCTCTTGCATTTGGGGTCGATGCACATTTCGAAAATGGTTTTCGCCCTGCGGACCTTCACGGTTGCCATTCCGCAATCCTTGCACTTCTTCTTCAGAATTGTTATGTACGCGCCCTGCGGAAGGGGGAATCCCCGTTTGCAATTAGGGTAACCCGAGCAGCCAATGAACTGCTTCCCCATCTTCATGCGTATTATGCGCAAATTCGAGCCGCAGTCAGGGCAGGGGCCCAAATCATTCTCTCGTTCATCGGTGGATTTCATTGCGGCAAGCAATCCCTTCCCGATCTCCAGTTCATTTTTCTTGAAATCATCCAGAATCTCCATGAGGAGCGCCTTTCCTTCCTCGACCACTTTCTCCTTCTGGAGTTTTCCTGCGGCAATCTCTTCCATATCCTCTTCTATTTTGCGGGTTAGTTCGGCATCAAGTATTTTCGGCGAATATTTTTCGAGCACGCCCCATACGTTCATTCCAAAATCGGTTACTTCAATGCTTCTTTCCCCAACATAATTTCTCTTGAATAAGGTATCGATTATCACGGAGCGCGTAGCTTTCGTGCCCAGTTTTGCCCTCTCCAATTCCGCAATTATGCTTGCCTGCGTATACCGTGGAGGCGCCTTGGTCTTCTTTTTCTCATTGCCTTTTTTCTCTATCTCCTCAGTCGCGCCCTGGTCAAATTTGGCAATTTCTTTATCCCTATTAGTGTAATATGGGTAGAATGCAATCCAATTCGGGTTCACAATCCTCCCTCCGGTTGCAATGAACTTTTCCCCGCCTGTTTCCGCAACCACCTGCGTGCTCTCCGCATCTGCCGGAGGAGCAAAAACCGCAAGGAACCTGCTCACAATCAAATCGTACATTTTCTTTTCGCTCCCCTCCAGTTTCGCATGCAGGCCGGTCGGGTGGATTGCAGGGTGCGCCGCATCGTCTTTCTTTCCCTGGAATGGGGATTTCCATCCGTTTTGCAATATTTTCTCGGCCCGGTCCTTGTATTCCGGAGCCTCCTTCAATTTCTCAACAATGCGCATAAGCCCGAGCCTGGGCGGCAATTTCTGCGAAGATGTTCTTGGGTAGGAAATGAGCGAGCTTTCGTAAAGCGATTGCGCAATCTGCAAAGTTTGCGAAGGCGCAATCCCAAAACAGCGGTGCGCCTCCAATTGAAGTGAAGTCAAATCAAATGGCGGATACGGCCAGATTTTCCTCTGCGTCACCTGCACGCTGTCAATGTGCGCATCAGAGCCGATTTTCCCATAAGCGACGTTCGCCTCCCCCTCCACAAAAAACCTTTCCTTCTCGTGGATAAATTCCGTATTCTTAAGGAATATTTTTACTTCCCAGTAATCCTCTGGAATGAAATTCTTTATTTCAAGCTCGCGTGTTGAAAGAATATCAAGAGCCGGGCCCTGCACCCTTCCTATGCTCATCGTGCGGAATCCCCCCGCCCGCTTTAATGCGCTCATGAGCGCCCTGCTCAAGTTAATTCCATAATACCAGTCAAGAATATGCCTCGTTTCCCCTGCAAACGCATTGTTGAAGTCTATTTCCGGGGATGCATCCGCATATGATTCCTGCAGTTCCCCGGGCACCAATGTGGAGAACTTCATCCTTTTCCCGGGCTGCTTCCCATAGCAGAACCGGTATATGTTATATCCGATTACCGAGCCTTCCAGATCGTAGTCGCAGGCAACCGTGAGCATGTCCGCCTTCTTCCCAAGCATCTCCAGGGTCTTCACATAGCTCCGCGTGAACGCGGCACCTTTGGAAATTTCGTACGATGGTTTCCATTCAATGTCAAAAGTAGGGTAGGTGTTGCTCTTGGTTTTCTCGGCAAGGTTATACAGGTGCCCGACCGCAGGCGCAACCGCAACCTCCTTCCCGTTCACCTCGAATTCATAATAGGAAATGCTCCCAAACATGTGTTTTTTCACGCTTGAGCCGCCGAGCGCCTTCGCAATTGTGTAGGCGACTTTCGGCTTCTCCGCGACTATTAGCTCCATAAGTTCAGGTTTAAGTATGGGAAAAATTTATAAAGGGAAGATAGCCACCTTTCCACTGCACGGGAGAAAAATCCTATTTTTGTTTAAAAAGGGGCGTTCGTGGCGCTCGCAACTTTATTTCCGAACGCGTAAGGCGCGTCCCGAATTACTTTCCAAACTCCCTTGCAAACCTTTTCTTGTCCTTTTCTGCGCTCTTTTCTACCGCTGCGCGGTACCTCTTTACCGTAAGGTCTATCGCAAGGTTTACGATGTCCTTGGGCTTGTTTACGAAATAGATCTGCTTTCCAAGGCCTTCCTCCGTAAGTTCATTCGCGGTTTGCTTATAATCTCCTATCTGTATCATGAAGAACTGGTTTCTTTTTGCAATCTCTATGAATTCCTGCTTCACCTTGCCCCAATTGCATATTCCGCCGTCGGTTATGAATGAGAATACCGCGTTCTGCCTTCCGCGGAGATTTGCAATGATTGCAGCCATGTCTATTTCGGTTCCTCCGCTGGCTGGGTTTAAGAGCATTTTCTTTACTTCTTTCAGCCCTTTCTGGTCCAGCGTAGTGCTGCTGAATATGGCCGCAGAAATGTCAATTTTGTGAAGCATCCGCTCCATTTCAAAGAACCTAAGAAGGCCCCAGAAGGTAAGGAGGGCGTAGTGGTAATAGCTCTCATCCCCCCAGGGAACGAGCTCTTTTCTTCCCCCTCCCTGCCACATGCTGCCCGAGGAGTCAATAAGGCTGAATACGAAATCCGGGAGGCCTTTTTTCTCTTTCCTTATCGGTATTCCTATGTTCATCCTTGTTTTCACTACAGAAGGAGCCAGCACCCTCGCCATGGGGTCAAAAAAGAGCTTCCCTCCGTCTGCGTCCTCAAACGAGTGCACTTCCGGGTCGAACCTTTCACGTGTTTCCGGTATGATCGGGAAGTTTCCGGCCGGAAGTTTTCCTTCGGCCTTCAGAGGGATTCCTTTTGCAAGATGGCGGTAAAAAGCATCAAGCGCTTCATCGGTTTTTATGTAGAAGGGCACGCCTTTGGGGCTCATGCCCTTTCCGCCAAGGGCTCTGCCCCCCATTATCTTCTCAATGTCGTCCGGGCTTAGGTCGCTTCCTAACTCCACTCCCCCAAAGCCAATCTTTTTGTCTTCTTCATCTTCTTCATCAGGCTTCTCCCCTTCGCCATCTTCTTTTTCTTCCGCGCCCCCTTCGCCCTTCCCTTCTTCGCCCTCTTGTTCAGAATCTTTTCCAGAGCCGCTCCCTTCCCCCTCGCCTTCCTCTTCACCCTCTTGCTCGCTTCCCCCTTTGGATTCCCCTTCTTCGTCCCCTTCCTTTTCTCCAGAATCTTCCCCAGAATCTCCAGTTTCTTCTCCGCCTTCCTCTTCGCCCTCCTTTCCCGCTTCGCTGCCCCCCTCCCCTTCCCCTGCCTCGCCATCTGCTTCTGCCGTTTCTCCTTCTTCTGAACCCTGGCCAGCGCCGCCTTTCGGCCCGTCCCCTTTCCCCCTTTCCCCCTCTTCGCCTTCTCCGCCCCCCTCGTTCTTTCTTCCTTTGGCGCTCCGGTCGTCAGGGGAGTGCTGGTGCGTGGGCGTCTCATCCGCTTTCAGGTGCTTTATTGCTTCTTTTGTATACTCCCTTGCGAGCTCCTCCCACTTCTCTTTTGAATAGATCGCCTTCGGGGTGAATACCTTTTCCAGATTGGCTACGGATTTATTCACTTCGTTTTCCCTCAAGAAGAACCTTCTAAGCAGGTTGGCGTCTTCTTTTTCCCCGAATAGCGAAAGGTTGAGCCTTACGAACATTGAATACTCTGCGTCATAGTTTCCGCCCTCCTGCCCCTGGAGGTACCAGAAGAGCATCTGCCCGGCAGTGTCTTCTTTTATCTTGGCAAAAGAATTGGCCATGTTGTAATTGTCGATTACGTCCATAACGGCATTCGCAATCCTGCCGGACATCGCTTTGCAAAAGCCATCGCTGAAATTTTTTCCGGAATTCTTTAGCTCTTCATGAATCGGCTCAATGAACGAAGCGTAATATCTGGTCTTGTCATAGGGGCATCCAAACTGCGTCCCGCGCGGGAATTCCCAGTGGCCCATTTCGTGGTATGCAACCGTGCGGAGCAATTCCTTCACGGGGTCTACGACATTCCTCCTTTCCAGGTATTTCAGAAGCTCGGGGTCTTCCCTGAACCTGAGCCCCTCATCTATTACGAATTTCACGTCCCAATTGTTGGAATCTATGCCGGCAATCAGGGGGCTCGCGGCTTTCTTTTTGGTTTTCACGACAATCCTGGATTTAGTGGGGCCATATCTCCTGAACTGCTCCTCTACCATAAGTTTGTACTCATAAATTCTCTCAGGATTAAGCGCCATGTTTGGCTTCAGCTGCTCAAAACGCTCCCTGCCCTTCGTTTCGCCTTTTACCCCGGCTTCTTCAGTTCTTTGAGGCATTCGTCCACTTCTCGAAAAGCAATGAAGAGAACTCCTTCATGCCTTTTTTGAGCGCCCTCTTCCAGTGTTCTTCCCCGATTTTCGCGCCGTGCTCAACCAGGATCCTTGCAACCTTTTCATGCCCTGACTTTATCGCACTTCCAAGATGCCCGCGTTCTATTTTTGCGCCTTTTTGCAGAAGTATCTGTACCACTGCCCCCTGCCCGTTTTCCACCGCAAAGCCAAGCGCGCTTCCGGAAGCCCTGGTCCTCAAGTTTATATCCGCGCCCCTTTCCACAAGTTTTCTAACGAGATCGGCATCCCCATATCTTGCCGCGTGCATCAGTATCGTTGTACCCCAGGAATTTTTTACGTTCACATCCAGGCCGATGTCTACAAGGAGATCGGCAACACGGGGTTGCCAATCGTAGCCGCTGAGCACATTGGCCCCTATCAGGTGGCGCCTTGCGATCCACTCCCCATCGGTTGCCACTTCGAACTTAGCCCCTCTCGCAACCACAAAATCAAAACAATCCTTGCTGCCGCTTCTTGCCGCATACATCGCAGGGCTCCACCCTTTTTTGTTCCGTTCGTTAAAGTCAAGGGACGTGTCCGTCAATTTGCAAAAAGCCTCAAGCCTGGACAAGATATCGGTTCTCCCGTTTATTGCGGCATGCATCACGGCGCTATCCCCGTCTTTGTCCCTTTCCGATATTTTCGCCCCGCTAAGTAAAAGGTTGGCAAACAAATCCCCGTGCCCTGCCCAGGCTGCGAGCATCAGCGGGGTTTGCCCGTCCTTGTTTTTCGCGTCCTTTTCCGCGCCATTCTCAAGGAGCACTTTCGCGCATTCCAGGTGCCCGTTTTTCGCAGCGAAGTGGAGCGGAGTGTATTTCCTGCAAGAGCTGTTTTTCCAGTCGTCCGAGCCCGAGGTCCTCACATTCGCCTTCGCCCCCTTCTCTATGAGCAATCTGACAATCTCCGCATGGCCGTTCTCGCAGGCCTTTGAGAGCGCGGTGTGCCCGTAGTGGCTTTTTTCCAAGACCCTGAACGTAGACAGTTTCCCAAGTAGCACCCTAACTATTTCAAGCGAGCCATTTGCAGCCGCCCTCATCAGGGGGCTTTCTCCATCCTTTGTTCTAATGCGCGGGTCTGCCCCGGCATCCAGCAGCATGTTTGCCATATCAAAATCCTTTTTCTCAATCGCAATAATAAGCGGGGTTTGAGCTTCAGATTTGCTAGCCACATTTATTTTTGCGCCCGCCCGTATCAGTGCTTTCGCAACTTCCATGTGGCCGTGCTCCACGGCAGACATCAGGGCGGTTTTTTTGTCCTCCCCGGTATTGTTCGCTTTTGCATTGCATGCAAGTAGTAACTCGACGGTTTCCATCCCCCCCGCCCTCGCAGCGCACATGAGCGGAATATCCCAGCCCTTATGCTTCCAATTGGGGTTAGCGCCCCTCTTAATCAGCGCCTCAGCAGCATCTTTCTTGTTGTTTACCGCGGCGTTCGCAAGCGCCCTCGTTTTGTTCTCTTTCGAATTCGCACCCATGTCCAGCAGTTTTTCTATCGAGCCAACATGGCCCTCACGTGCCGCATGCTCGATGGCAGAATAGCCGTCCTTGTCTTTCGCGTTTATATCTGCGCCATTCTTCAGCAGGAGCTCGATCAGTTCGGAATGCCCCGTCTTTGAAGCGATGATCAGCGGGCTATTTTTGTTCTCCCCAGTCACATTGACATTCGCCCCCTTGGCAATCAGCAGTTCGCAAATCGCCTTGTGCCCGCCATGGCATGCCCGGCTTAGCGCGGTATCCCCGTCTTTGTCCCCCTGGTCGATTTCCGCCCCTTTGCCTGCGAGCAGTTCGGCTGCCTCAAGGTGCCCTTCCCCTGCGGCAAGCATGAGCGGCGCATTGCCGATTTCGTCCTTTGCGTTGATTTCCGCCCCCTTTCCGATAAGGAATTCAATCGCCTTGGAATTGCCTTTTGTCGCAGCATGCATGAGGGCGGTCCAGCCCTTCTTGTTTCTCCCGTCAACCTTTGCGCCCCTGGCGATCAGGGTTTCAACCACTTCGGTATTTCCTGCGCCAGCGGCTTTCATAAGCGCGGTTTCCCCTTTGCCGTTCTCCGCTCCGGTCATGCCCTGGACGCGGGAATCGGGCACGTCGTAAAGGATAATGCCCACCACATCCTTCCTGCCCCTCTCCGCGGCGATCATAAGCGCGGTGTTCCCTTCTTTGTCGGCAAACTCCCTCACGGTAAACGCATCGTAGAGGCTCGCGGTGCGGGGGATTCCCCCGGCAAGTTTCTCAGAAGCGGCTATCTGCTCGTGCGGCGCGTGGTTTAGGAGCATTACGTTCGTCGCATTGCCGGTTGCCGCGGCGTGCATGTACGCGGTCCAGCCGTTCTCGTCCTTCTCATCCCTACGTATCCGGGCGTCTTTCATCAGCGGAACAAATTTCAATATGATGGAGTGGTCCTCTTTTCCCGCTGCCTTCATGAGCGCGTTTTGCTTTTTGTTGTCAACCGCATTCAGGTTTGTTTTCGGGTGGTTGAGGAGAAGTTCGAAGGCTTCAAGGTTTCCTTTCTCAATTGCAGCCATTAGCGGAGTCTCTCCGCGTTCGTTCCTGGAGTCTGCATTCGCCCCTTTCTTGATTAGCACGTTTATTGCGGCGGCATTCCCCCTCTCGGCAGCCATCATCAGGGGGGTTCCGCACGTGCCATCACCCGTCTCGATGTACGCGCCCCTCATCAGCAGGAAGTTCGCACTTTCGATCACCTTTTCAGGAGTTAGCGTGGTGAACCCGCGGTCCGTATCAAATCCCCCCCTGCAGGCGACTGCAAGCGCGGACATTCCCTCTTTGTTTTTGTGGTTTATGTCCGCCTTATTGCCAAGCAGCAAATCCATCATGGAGATATGCCCATAGGCAGTGGCGCATACGAGCGCGGTATCCCCCAGCTTGTTTTCCGCGCCAACATCGACGCCCTCGGAAATAAGCAAGTCTGCCGTATTTTTGTGGCCCCGGAAGGCCGCTTTCATCAGGGCGGTCGTGCCGTTCTCATCCTTCGCATTCGGGTCCGCGCCCCTCTCAATCAGCCCCTTTGCCAGCCCGACGGCATCCACATACTGGTTTTCTGCGGCGATTAAGAGCGCGGTCCTGCCCTTTTTGTCCCTCGCATCGACCTTTGCGCCATTATCGATAAGAATACCAATAACAGAAATGCCGCATTCAGAGGCGGCGGCCATCAGGGCGGTCCTGCCCTCCTCATCCTGCGCATCTACTTCAGCATAATTGTCCAAAAGCAGCTCAACAACTCCTTCCTTGTTTCGTTGTGCAGCGTGCATAAGCGGGGTTGCCCCGTTCTTGTCCTTTGTTTCAATCTCAGCCCCATTATCAATCAGGAACTTTGCAACCTCCCTGTTTCCTCTCATGGATGCGATGGAAAGGGCAATGTGGCCCTCAGTATTCTTTACGTCCATTTCCGCGCCTTTGCGCAATGCGGCCTTTATGCCCTCAAGGTCGTCCTTCCAAACGGCATCGTGGAACTCCTGGTTGAATTTTGCCTGCTGCTCCGGGGCAATGTTCCTCTTGAACCTGGGCTCCTGGCCTTCGCTGCCGGGCTTTTTCCCGATGAAAACGGTCTTTGAGAATATGGAGCTGTCCTTTTTCTTGAATGCTTCAAGAATCTCCTGCCTCGCCTTCGGGTCAATCAGCGGCATTTTCCCCACCTCCAAGGAGAGTTGTGATGTATCCGGACCTTTCCCTCTCCCGCAATTCGCGCATTCTTGCCTCCATTATGTTCACCGCCGCACTGAGTACCGGGTTGTCCTTGGTTCCTGAGGTTGCAAAAGATATCATTCCCCTCATTGCAGTTTCGTTCTTCTTCCGGGCGAGCTCATTGAATTCCATCAGCAGGACCGAGGCGGTAGTGAACTTGTTGGGGTCGATCCTTCCTGAAACGTCCATGAATACCGTTGAAATCATGTCTGCATGGGTCTTATGGAGGGTATCCGGAAGGTCTTCGGGTATGAATCTGCGGTCATAATTGAGCGCCAGCTTGAGGGCTTCCACATATGCCTTTACGAAGTCGTCTATCTGGACATCCGGGAGATGTTCCCCCTGGGAGCTGCTTTTCAGCAGCTCGGTTTCAACTTCCGCGGCCTTATATATCGAATATGCGAGTTTTCCTGCGCTCTGGAGAGTTCTCACGGAAATGTCAGAACAGAAAGAAATGAGAGTGCCCGTGGCATGTTCTCCCCCCGCAGCCAACAGCGCATCCCGCCAAGTTTTCATTTGAGCTTTGTCGGTTTTGGCCTTGTTCAGCTCGACATAACGGAATAAGCCGTAGACGAATTCCTTCAATAAAGAGCTTACCGTATTCACTTCGGCATCCTCCCTTATCTTCTCCTTAAGGTATCGATGGGAACTGATCGCCTCATTGCGCAGGTCCCCTTTCTGGATTATGTCCTTCTCGATGTCTGCCTCGCTTATTGCGAATACGTCCCCCTCTTCCAGAGGGACCTCGTCCGTATCTATGATCAAGGGAATGCGGTCGAGGAGCGCAAGGTCTTCATCGAAAACCCCGGTATATTCCCCGTTTATCGGCGGGTTTCCGGTTGCCGCCATCAGCATGTAGTCCCTGTTCCCAAGGACATATTTCTGCCCCCTTATCTCGACGTACCCATCAAGAATATTCAGGAACTGGTTTTGGAGGATTCCGGGGACGCGGTTCAGTTCGTCGATGAGCGCGAAATTAAAAGTTATCTTTTCAGTGGCAATCTTGTAAACTTCATCCTCTGTTTTTCCCTGCAGGTCCAGCTTTATAAGAAGGTCCTTCAGTTGGAGGTTGAGGTCGCCCCTCAGGTAAAACCCCTCATCGTTGAATACTCCTTTTCTTATCGCCTCTGCAAGAAGGGTTTTGCCGGTTCCCCTGGATCCTATGAAATACATATTTGTCTTGGATTGGATCCCAAGGGCAACAACGTCCGTTATTGTGAAAGTCCTGGTCCCCACCGTGACCAGTGGCGTTTTATTCTTGAAATAAGCATCCAATCTTTCCTGTATCTGCCTGAAATCCCCATAGAACTTTTTATCCTTCGGCGCCGGCATTCCCACTCACCCTGATATTTAGCTTAATAGGATATATTAATGTTCTGTTTAATGGTTTTTTGTATTTTCTATATCCCAAAATTAGAAACTTTAATCCTTCAGGCGCGAGCCCGAACCAAATTCCATTCTTGACCGCGGGGATTTACGTGAGGAGATACGCAAGGAGTTGCAAAGGGGATGCGCCCCAACCAGCGATGGCCTGAGAGCTTCAAAGAAAAGTGCGCCAACGGTTTTTAATGAACTTTTTTGCCAGCAGAATACATAAGGACAAAAAAGTTCAAAGCCTCTAGAGGGAATTGAACCCTCGACCTCTCGCTTACAAGGCGAGCGCTCTACCACTGAGCTACAGAGGCATATTTTCAGATTTAGATTATTAGGATTTTAAAATGATGTGCGCCTTTAGAGTTCGCGGTTGAGCTCCATCATCTTCTCATGCGCGCCTGCAAAGCAGCGGGCCGCGCCGTCCGGAACCTTTTTCCCAAGGAGTTCCACCCCCTTTGAAAGATAAGAATAAACGCTCTTCTTCCCGTCTCCAACAAGATACTCCTCTGGCCCGGACTCTTTCAGCTGAGCAAGCACATACGCCGGCTTATCGGATTTCAATATCCTTGCCGCATCCTCGAGCAAATCGCGGGCCTCCTCTTTTCCCTCTTCCCAGCCGCCCTCCTTCTCTTCGGCTTTCTTGAGAATCGAATATGCTTCGCGCATTTTCCCCACAACGGAATATCTGCCCCACTTCCCGTCATAGCCTTTCTTCTTCAATTCCTTCCCGAGGGCTTCCAGGCTTTCCTTCCACCCTTTTTTGGAGAGTCCGGAGGCGCACTTCTCAATCCTCTCAGCATTCTCCAAATCCTTTTTCCACATGTTCATCGTTGCCCAGGGGTTCTGCCCGCGCAAATCGGACGCCCATTTTTCAAGAAGCTCATCTAAGCGCAAATCCCTCTCCGCGCGCAAAGAGCATTCCCTGTGGAGGTTGAACTGCAATATACCCTCCACCTCCTCGTCCCTCCACTTCCCGAAGCGGTTAAGGAACGCCTGCAATTGTGCGCACGCGTTGGATGCAAACCTGCACTTTGCAAAACCATCCTTTGCCCAGAATGCCTTCTGGAGGGTCTCCTCTGCCTTTGCAAGCTGCATTCCCGCATCTATTTTCAATCTTGATTCGAACCTGAACATTTCTTCGCTAATGTTTCCAAGCAAGGGCTCATTTTCAGAAAGATAAAGGAGCTTTTCCGCATCATTCTTATTGAGCATCTCAAGAATCTGGGAGCGCAACACCCGAATTGAAGAAAGGATTAATTGATTCGAAAGAGCGCCCCCCGCAGCCGCAAGGTCGGCATTCACCTTCTCAATTTCCTTGAGCCTAGACTCCCTTGCTTCAATCTCTGCGGCTTCTCCCTCTTTTATGTGGACTGCCATTCGCGTCGCATGGAAGATGTCAGTAGTCGAAGTTCTTGTGCCCGTCCCTTCAAGGGTTTTGCTTCCCGCGTTGCTCCTCTTGAGGCCGGTGCTCATGATCACAATTCCGTCCCCGAGCATTTGCGCCTTGAATGCGCGGAGCTCTTTTGTTGTTACGGCTTTTCCCTCGCAGTCTCTTCCAATCCTTATTTTCCCAGGAAGAGCATCCAGGAAGTTCTCGCGCCTCTCAACAAGCCCCCGCCGGTGAATTAGCCTCCGCTCTCGCATCCCCTTCTCAATTCTTTGCGCACCCGCGGGCCTAAGCTCTTCCATGTCGATTCAGGTATTATTTCATACCGAAATATTTATATACTAGATGTTATATAAATTAGTAATATATGGTGATTAATAACCCGACGGCGCGCCAGCTCTCTTTGGAGTTCTCCAGCGGAAATGCAGCGGAGAAAATGCCGGCGCAAACTCAGGCGCAAATGCCTTCCCAGAGCCAAAAATCCAATCCGGCCCTCTTGAAAATGGAAACCGGGGAATTCCTTCTCTTGAAACTGAATTCCGCTTTTAACTCCTTACTTGTTCTTCTGGAGAAGGCAAGGCCCGAAGGGGGAAAGTATTTCCGCACCGAACTCTGCAGGATTTTCTGCGCAAGGATTGAAGGGGAAAAGGCAATTCTGGATAAATTCCCTCCGCAATCCCGGATGAGGGAGGCGCAGTCGCTTCTCCACGGCCTTGAATACTTCCCGGGCGGCTTCCGCAAGAACATGAAAAACGACGACTGGAAATGGAGGGCAGTCTCCGAAGAGGAGCAGAACATCAGGTATGCGCTTGAGCGCTATTCCGCGATGTGCATGCTCTCAGGCCTCCACTCCCTCTTCCAAGAGCGGGAATACAGGGATTTCATCATGGTTCTCGGCTTATACGAAAGAAACGCAATAGAAGCCGCAAGAAAGCCAAGGGAACGCGGGCAACCAAGGGTTTCCGGATACGAGGTCCTTGTTTGCAGCGACATCCAGTGCGCAGTCTCCGGAAAAGTGGAACAGCTTGCAAAAAATAAGGAGAATTCGCAGTAATTGCCCAATTATCTTCAGTAAACAAAAACCTGCTTGTATGCGTGCAAATCCAGAGAGGAAGGCACATCCATCTGCGCATGCAGGAACCATTTAACCCCCGCGCCTTTCTGGCAGAACTTGTTGCAGGGCTCGCATGCGATTGTTGGAATTGATTCCGGGGGAACCTTGAATTCAAAATCCCACTCGCCCGCCCTGTACGTTCCCTTCTCGCCAAGGACGAAATCTTTTTTCCAGAGCGGAACCTCTTTCGCTTCTTCCTCATTGTCGCTCTTGTGGCCGCTCATCCATTCAGCGCAGCAGAGAACTACGTGGAATTTGCGCGCATCCACCTTCCCGAAAGTGTGCAGTTTTACCTTTCCCTTAAGAGCCTCCCCGGGCTTATACTCGGCCCTGTTGCCTTCGAGCTCTATTGAAATTTTGGAGCTAAGGAACGAGAAGACCATTCTTTCACCTGAACACGACTACTTCCTGCTCGAACTCCGTATCGAATGCATTTGGGATGTCCACCTTCACCTTTATCTTCCACTTGCTGCTTATTGATTTTCCAGAGTAGGTAATTGGCGCAAACTCCTGCACCGGGAATTCAAAAGGAACCTCTTTTTTCTCCTTTGCCTCGCTTGCGGAAACCCTCTTCTTAAATTCCCAGGAGGAGAAATTTTTCTTGCCCTTTGCAAAAGTAATGGAATTATAGAATATTATCTCAAGCGCCCTTGCCCCATCCATCTCCCCAGGCTTCACCTCAAGCAGCCCCTTGAAGTCCTGCCCCCTTGTAACACTCTTGGGGGAGAGTATCTGAATCATGGAAAGCCTCTCTCAGGAAAGGATTAAATCCCTTCTGACCAAGATTTTAGCGGTGCACAGAATGGCCAGAGTGATTGTTGTGGGGGGCGGCCCGGCAGGGCTGTTTGCCGCGCACGAGCTTTCAGGAAACGGAAACAAAGTAATTCTTATCGAAAAGGGCCTTGATGTTGAAGGCAGGAAATCCGCGCTCAATAAGGGCGGAAAGGAAAAGGGGGAGGCATACGTATGCGGCATGGGCGGCTCCGGAACCTTCTCGGACGGGAAAATAAACCTGCACCCGGAAATCGGGGGAAACATGCTGGAGTTCGTCTCTCTTGAAGATGCAAACAGGCTGATTGAATGCGTTGATTCGCTTTTAACAAAACACGGGGCAAAGGGAGAAGCAAAAATAAGCCCGGAAGCCAAAGCGCTTGCGGCCAAATGCGCAAAAGCAGGCATTAAGTATATTCCAATCCGGCAGAAGCACGTGGGAAGCGACAAGCTCCCGGATCTGGTCCGCTCAATCGTAAAAGAATTGGAAAAGAGAGGAGTGGAAATACTTACGCGCACAGAGGCGCTCGACATAACTGTGCGGGATGGAAAAGTGAAAGGATTGAAAATCCGCACAGCAAACGGAAAAGAAAAGGAAATTCCTGCGGATTATGTTATTCTTGCGCCCGGGCGCGTCGGCTCGCACTGGCTCATGGACCTTGCAAAAAGAATGGGCATAAGCTTCAGGCATGGGCCCCTGGATATAGGGGTGCGCATAGAAGTGCCCAACGAAGTGATGCAGGAATTCACTTCGGTAAGCTGGGACCCGAAATTCCACATCCGCACTAAAACGCACGAAGATTTTGTGCGCACTTTCTGCACAAACCCCTCAGGCTACGTAATTACGGAGCATTACGGAAAATTTGTTTCCGTAAACGGCCACTCGATGAAGGAAAAGCAATCCAACAATACGAATTTCGCATTCCTCGTGCGCATAGAGCTTACCGAGCCCCTCGAGGATACAACCCTCTATGGGGAATCAATCTGCAAATTATCTTATACTATTGGAGGCGGAAAGGCAGTGCTGCAGCGCCTCGGGGATTTGCAGAAAGGGAAGCGCTCCACCTGGGACCGGATTGACCGGAGCCATGTCGTTCCCACTCACCGGGACGTTACTCCCGGAGACATAAGCATGGCGCTTCCAGGAAGAATCGTAGATGATATCCGCGAAGGGCTGGATGCGCTTTCAAAAGTAATTCCGGGAATAAACGACCCTGGCACGCTAATTTACGCCCCTGAAGTAAAATTCAAGTCCGTCCGCCTGGATATTGAAAGGAACATGGAAACAAAGCAGGTTTCCGGCCTCTTTACGGTCGGGGATGGCGCAGGCGTTTCCGGAGGAATAGTCCCTGCCGCAGTCACCGGGCTGATTGCCGCAGAGGAAATTTTAAGAAGGGAAAAGAAGAAGTGAACGGGAAAACGAAAACGTAAAAAACGAGAAGAAGAGGAAGAGTTTATGCCTGAAGAATTGATATTTGAAATGGATTACAAAGGAGAGAAGCACGGAGTTAAATTCAACCTGGAATCCGCTTCCGAGCAGGATGTTGCGCACGCCATTTCGCATATTCTTCCGTTTGTGAACGAGCAGGCCTTCCATTTTTCCGGAATAAACAAGAAGCCGGTCGAGGAATTCGTGCATTCCATTTCCGCCCCGACCGCATCTGATGCGCTCAAGAATACGCCCTCCTCTTCAATACGCGCTGCACTTGATGAGGCGGTAAAGGAGAACCCGCTGCTTTTTCCCGCAGCACAATCCTATTTCTACTTTCTTCTGCTGAGAAAATATTCACTTCCCCCATTTCCCATGCAGGAGATGTTCCAGGGGAATCTTCATTCTGAAAAAACCCACCCGGTTGCAAAGGTTGCTCTTCTTGCGAAATTCAAGAGCTGGATTGCAATAAAGAAGATGGGAATAGTTCCCGGAGTGCAGGATTACGAGGTTTCCGCAACCCTCTGCGCAATAAATGAAACCCTCGTGAAGAAGGCGTTTGATTTTTCCCAGCTTGATTTGACCGCGCTGGACACGCATGCAAAAAAATTAGCCGCGGGAAAGAGGAAATCCTTCCAGAATGTGGGAGAGGCAATTTCAACCCTTCCTGAAAAAGGAAGAAAACCCACAGAGAACGCATACCTCCTTTTCGCGGTTCTCCGCGAGCTGAATGTTTCCCACTATTCGCAGCGGGAAATGCTCATGAAGGCGCACCCGGACGTGAAAATCCCGAAGCCAAGGGGAAGGGTTGCAAAAGGTTAATTATTTATATATCCTCTTCTCATTCTATCTCCTATGTCATGCCGAATGCTTGCGACCCTGTTGCTATTGGTTTGCCTTTTCGGAGCGCCGTTTGCGCTCACTTATGTAAATGCCTGCAGAACCCTCAATACCGCAGGGGAAACATATGTAGTGAACGTTTCTACGCTCAATTCCGTAGATACCTGCTTCAACATAACCGCAAACAACATTGTCCTAGACTGCAACGGAAGCTGGATAAATTTTGCCCTATCCGCCGGAGGGCCCAGCTATGGCGCCATAATTAATGGCGCTTCCGGGGTAACGGTAAGGAATTGCAGGATAAACGGCAATGGAAAATACGATGAAGGGATTTTCATCAATGCTTCTGATGGCGCTTCCATATTGAATTGCCAAATCAAGGACCTGGCAGGGGATGCGGCCGGGATATACTTGCTCGCATCAGAAAATGCCATCATAAGGAACCTCACCACGTCCAACTGCGACTACGGAATTTACATAGGCGACGGCTATTATGGTGCCGATTACGCCTCCAGTTTCTCACTTTATGGCAGCGACATAAGCTTCAATCAGGTAGGCGTGCATTCATATGGCGGGACCATAAGCGCGCTCATAGACGGATGCGAATTTGATGGGAACGGGACCGGATACGAAGGCATAGACATGGCCAGCTACAATGGGACCATCAGGAACAACGTTGTCCATTCCGTTGAAGCAAGCTGCATGCGCCTCGGATATCCCGGAGGGGACGACAACGTATTCCACGTCAACAACAATTCAATCTATGAGTGCGGGCAGGACAAGGAGCTCAGTTATGCGGCCGGAGGCGTTTTTCTCTTTAATAACGCCCACAACTCGGTGGTCTGGAACAATACTGTCCGGGACAGCAACGGAATCGCGTACATAGACCATTATACCCTTGCAACAAACAACACTTTCCACTCAAATATAGCCTACAACATGGGTTTGCCCAAGGGGGGCGGGTTCTATTGCACCTACAGCAGCGGGCACACCGCTTACAACAACAGCGTCTGGAATCTGGCAGGTGTAGGATTCACCTCGAGCTGTGATGGAGCGAAAATCTACAACAACAGCGTAAGAAATGCTAGCAAGGCCGGGTTCGCAATAACCGGAACGAACGTGGAGCTGTACAACAACACCGCATCCCAATCCCCTATCGGATTCGGAATCGCATTCCCGGGTTCAAGCGGCTGGATAAGCGTGCATGGCAACACGGCGCACTCTAATTCGCAATTCGGATTCGAGCTTGTGAATGGAGGGAGCCCGGACCAGACGTATCCCATGCAGGGCAACACCGCATGGAACAACAGCATTGCCGGCTTTGATATATGGACTAACCACAAATTGCCCCTGATGGAGAATAACACTGCAAGAAATAATAGCGTCGGCGTCTGGTTCAATGGCTCAAGCGGAGGCGTTTTCTCCGATTGCAACGTTTACGAGAACCAGGTGGGCATCCTCTTTTCCGGGGATGGCGCACTTGTGGATAATTGCGACATCTATAGCAATACCAATTCCGCGCCCCATGGAGGGACCGGAGTGGGGGTCGCTTTCCAGAGCTCATCTGGAAATAAAGTATCCGGCTCAAGGATATACGGCAACCAGATAGGCGCTTTCTTTAATGACTCAGAAAACGACACAATAAACACATCAGATATTTACGGCAACACAAGGGAGGGGGTGTGGATAACCAGCGATGCCTACATGCCCCAGCTGCTCTCCACGGATATCTACAACAACACCGGGCTCGCTGCACCGGATGGAATTTACATGGATGCCGAAGGCAACTGCCCGGATCTGACCATGGACAACCTCAGGGTGTTCGGGAACGCGGCATTCCAGATCGAAATGCGGAATTATGCGCCTTGCGATGAAGAGCCCCCATTCATACTTTCAAACTCTACAATCGTAGGAGAACTGGAAATACTGAACGGCAGCTCCGGGCAAATAACGAACACATATATCGAGGCGATACCCAGGGGGAATTACTTCGCCATAAATCTTGCACCGGGGTCATTCGAGCCAATCCAGGCAACCAATCTCGGCATAGGGCTCCCCAATTCCGAAGCGGCCCTTGGGGTCGGTTCCAATACAACGCAGTATGGCTACATAGTTTTCCCGTCCGTGGAGCTGGTTTCTTTGAGGCTCGCAGAGAGCGACACCGTGCTCGGCACAAATTTTGTTTCACTCCTCCCGCGGGATTACACCACGCTTCTGGACGGCCCTGCAGAAGCGCACACGCAAGTGGCTGGCTGCAATGGCATCACGTACTATTATCTGGACCACCTGCCAACAACCTATGATTCAATTTTGCAGGACGGAACCCAGTTCACTCCTGCCTATTCCGAATGCTCAGGAGGCTGGGTAATGTTCGCAACCCCGCATTTCACAGGCTATGCGGCAAACGGCACCCCGTCCGCGCACGTGGAAGAAGGAGGGCAACAATATGAATGCATGACGAACGCGGACTGCTCGGGATGCAAGGCCTGCAATGACCACAACTGCACCCTTTCTGAAGGAAGCTGCAACACCGCAAGCGACTGCAAAATGCCTACCTCGAGCTCCGCGGTAATCCCGGCCAGCCTGTTCCTCTGCAAGGAATGCAAGTGCGTTCCGATTGAATGCACGGACAATACGCAATGCGACGAAGGTTACACCTGCGAGAACAACAAGTGCGTGCCTCCCGAATGCATAAAGGATGCGGACTGCCCATCCGGATACACCTGCAAGCAGTTCTCCTGCGTGCCCCCTGAATGCACAAAGGATTCCGACTGCGGAGCAAACGAGGCGTGCAGGAATTACAAGTGCACTGGGAAAGGAGGCGAACAACAAACCGGAGAAGTTGGCAACATAACTCCCGTGAAGCCTCCCGAGGAAACGCCGCCTTTCATAACCCCTGTTGAGATAGGGCAGGAGGTGCTCCCGCTCGTCCAGCCGGAAGAGCAGGCGAAGCCCCCTGAAGGCGGAATGCTCCAGACTG
The DNA here is from genome assembly GCA_903828955.1 of uncultured Microcaldota archaeon. Taxonomy (GTDB): domain Archaea; phylum Micrarchaeota; class Micrarchaeia; order Anstonellales; family Bilamarchaeaceae; genus CAIKOA01. Next base: position 48,664 of record CAIKOA010000031.1, on the reverse strand, counting down.
CGGCAACCGCAGGGGCGGCAATAGTCGCATTTGCGATACTTGGCGCATTAATCTACTTCATTGCAACCAAGAAAAAAAAGAAGAAGGTTAAAGGTGAGGAAGCAGATTAATAGAACCTTTTTATATTTTCTCCCCGTTTTCTATTTATGTCAGGCAAGGCAATATTATTCCTGTTTGGGCTGGTTTTACTTTTTAGCACCTCTTTTGCGTGGACCTATCTTATAACCGGTACGCCCGGGATCTGCGAATGCAACAGTTGCGCAGACTGCAGGAGCGCGCTCGCAAACACAACGAATTGCACTTCTGAAGTCCGCCTTACCGCAGACCGGCCAGAAAATACCTGCATTACTGATTTCAGCAACAAAACCTTCAACTGCCAGGGGCATTACATACAGGGGGACGGGACGCCCGGCACTTCAGCATTCTACATGTATAACAGCGCAAACGGCGCCGTTAAGAACTGCAGGATAATGGCCATGCAGTCTGGAATCTACTGCACCAACTGCACCAATTTCACTTTCGCAAACAACAACATGTCGGGCATTACCGCCTTCGGCTTCCGCCTTGGAGACAGCAGGAATTGCTCAGTGGCCAGAAATGGAGTCTATAACTCCGGCTTCTTGGGATTCGAGGTGGGGAGCTCAAGGGACATGTACGTAGACGGGAACTGGGTTGAAAACCTCTCTTCCGCGCCCCAGCTTTACTACGGGGCATTTCTCCTAATCAATTCCACAAACGTGACTGCCACATACAATTCGTATCTTTCGGATGGCGCCTTCAAGCTGTATGGGAGCTCGGGAAACCTGCTTAAATACGGCAACGGCAGCGTCTATGTGGAAGCCATCATATTTTCACCCACCCTCGGTTCCGAAAACAACACGCTTATAGGGAATAACGGCGCAATCAGCATCATTTCGGACAGGAATTCCCTGATCAACAATACCGGGCAGTTTTCGGTTCAATCCGCATACAACAACCTCACAAACAACTCCGCATGCGGGAACGCGGAATCCGCCTTCGTGATTAGCGGGAACAACAACAGGCTCGAGAACAACACCGGCTGCGGCACCATCTTCTCATCCAGCTTCTACGGATATGAGGGGAGCGGGTTTGCAATTACCGGCTCTTCGAACACCCTCGTAGGCAACCGCGCCTATGGGAACGACAAGGGCGGTTTCTACGTAAGCGGTTCCGGAAACACGATTTATCCCAGGAACAACGCCACCGGGAACGGGGGAAACGGTTTCGAATTGTATGGCACGGGCAGCAACCTCCTTTCAAATGCGACTTCCCAGGAAAATGGAATTTATGATGTTTATGTTGAAGGCTGCACAAACCAGATCGCAAACATGACGGTTTCCGCAGGAAGGCCGTTCGGCTACATAACCGCCCCTGCAAACGTAGTTGGAGGGACTTACTCCGAACTTATACTCTGCGCACCCGGAACAAACGTGAGCGGAGTGGCCATTGACGGTTCGAATACGCTCGGCAACAACGGCCTCCTGGCAATCGGGGCGACGGGCACCACGTACACGACCATAATCTATTCCCAGTCAAATAACAATTATAATGGGTTTGCCGGGCGCGGTAACAGGATTGCAATAGGCCTCTGCAATGCAAGCGGAAACAGCAACATGGGATTCCTCCTTGAAAGCTCGGCCAACAGCTTCCTCATAAACAATACGGCTTATGGGAATGGAATATACGGCTTCGATATCGCGAGCAACCACGACTGGCTCATAAACAATACCGCGCACGATGACGCCGATACGGGATTCGTGCTGGAGGGGGATGACAACAACCTGAGCGACAACACCGCCTACAATGAGCCGAATGCAGGATTCTATGTAGACAACCATGACAGGAACACACTGCAGGGGAACACCGCGCATTCGAACGATATCGGCATCCACATACAAGGCATCGGCTTCGTCGGCACGGACAACGACGTTATCCAAAACGACGTATATGGGAACAATATAGGAATCCAGGTAGCCCTGGATGATGGAAACGAACTTCGCTCGAACGAAATCCATGACAACATTATTAGAGGGGCATACGTGTTGAACTCGTCCGGCACAACGCTTACCCAAGATCACTTTTATGGAAATCCATATGACCTGGAAGTAGAGCTTACTGGTCCGCACCACATCGTGTCAATTGCACTCAGCGGAGTTGTTTTCGACAATCCACTGGGGGATTACACGGATTATACGAATCTCTCAATGTACGACACTGAGGATACTGGAAGCACGCACTTCGCCATTTATTGGACAGCCAGCCCAGCACAATTCCCTTCGGGCGTTTCCTCTTTCAACAATAAATTCGTGGGAATCGAGCCACTTGCCCCCTCCCAGGTCATTGATGAGGCAAACTGGTCCTGGAGCGCTTCCGAGATCGGGAGCTTTACCGAATCCGGCCTTAACCTCTGGAAATACGACTCCTCATGGTCCGAAGTGGCCGCGACCCTGGATACCGGCTTGCATCTTCTTGCGGCCATTAATCTTACCCCCGCGAGCACATATGCGATTGCAGAGGGGCAGCCAACCCATCCCAATGAGGGGGGAGGGCAATTTGAATGCATAACCAATGCGGACTGCTCGGGATGCGAATTCTGCAATGACCACGTATGCGTCCTTCCAGAGGGAAGCTGCAACACAGTTAGCGATTGCAAAGGGGGCTCCACATGGGTTAATGACGTTCTTGTCCCAAGGCCGGGCAGCCTGTTCCTCTGCAAGGAATGCAAGTGCGTTCCGATTGAATGCACGGACGATTCGCAATGCGACAAGGGATACACCTGCGAGAACAACAAGTGCGTGCCTCCCGAATGCATAAAGGATGCGGACTGCCCCGCGGGCTACACCTGCAAGCAGTTCTCCTGCGTGCCTCCTGAGTGCACAAAGGATTCGGATTGCGGAGCAAACGAGGTGTGCAGGAATTACAAATGCGAAAGCAAGGGAGGGGAAACCGGCCAAACGGGCAACATTACCCCGGTTAAGCCGCCAGAAGTAACGCCGCCTCTCATAACCCCGGTGGAAATCGGGCAGGAGGTGCCCCCGCTCGTTCCTCCGCAAGAAACGAAGCCCCCTGAAGGCGGAATGCTGCAGACGGTGGCAACAGCAGGGGCGGCAATAGTCGCATTTGCGATACTTGGCGCCTTAATCTACTTCCTCTGGGCAAAGAAGAAAAAGAAGAAGGTAAAGGCCGAGGACACGGATTAATTTCCCTTCTTTTTATCTTATTTTTAATTTTTTCATCCACTTCCTTTACCTTTATAAGAGCCCTTCAGGGGGAGCGCCCCCTAAAGACATTTGGGCTTCGCCCAAAATTCTGCAACTGGCGTTGCAGATGCTTCATCGTGCCACCAAGACACTGGAACATAACGGATATTATTCGTTACGTTCCTCTCCGTCTGCGCACACTAGGTGGTCTTGGCGGCGCGACACCCCCAGCAACCCTCCATCCGTTTATATTCTAAATTTGCCCTATTTTGCAGAAGGTTAAGTTTTTATATACTACCAATTACCTTATTCCAAGCCAATGATATGAGGTGAAAATATGGCGAGTTATGTCAAATACAAGACTCCAGAGGAAGTTGTGGCCAGCATTATCGAAGCTCTTTCTGTAGCGAAAGACACCGGCAGGCTCCGCAAGGGAATCAACGAGACCACCAAGTCGGTCGAGAAGAAGACCGCAAAGCTCGTGATTATGGCTGAAGACGTGCAGCCCGAGGAAATCATAATCCACATCCCTTCGCTCTGCGAAGAGAGGGGAATTCCTTACGCATACGTCCCATCCAAGAAGGATTTGGGCGCGGCGGTGGGAATCCCGGTGGGAACATCCTCTATTGCAATTGAAGAGGCAGGCGGCGCAAATGAGCTCTTGCAGGGCATCCTGAAGAGGCTCCCGAAGCCAGTTCCTGCACAGGCAGCAGCGCCAGTGGCACATGCGGCTCCGGCTCCAGCCCCAAAAGAGGAGAAGCCAGCGGCAGAAGCGCCCAAGGAAAAACCCAAGAGGGCTCCTAAGAAAAAAGAGGAGAAGAAAGAGGAGAAAACGGAATAGGTGTTCTTGAATGGCTGAATCCGAGGCAGTGCCTGCCGAGATTGTCGAAATAAAGGCCAAGACCGGAATCTATGGGGAAATTTACCAGGTCCTCTGCAAGATTCTTGCCGGCCCGGACAAAGGCAGGGTAATACTCCGAAACGTGAAAGGCCCGGTTAAGAAGGGCATGGTCATCCTCCTGCTAGAGTCAGAGAGGGAAGCGAAGGAAATCCGGGCAAGGTGAATTGAATGAGATGTTCTTTCTGCAACGCAGAAATGCCAAAAGGGACCGGCATGCTTTACGCCAAGAAGGACGGGACAACGTTCTTCTTCTGCGGAAGCAAATGCAGGCGCAACCTTATCGGCCTTAGCCGGGTGGGAAAGAAAACCGCCTGGGTAAAACGGAAGAAATTTGACTTCGAAACCAAGGCCGGGAAGGCAAAGGCAGCAGCACAAAAGAAGTGATTTTCATGGCAATGGAACGCACTTTAATCCTGCTGAAGCCGGATGCATTCCAGCGCGCTCTCATCGGAGAGATAATCTCCCGCTTTGAACGCAAGGGGCTCAAAATTGTGGGCATGAAAATGCTCCACATGGCCCCCGCGGTTTCCAAGGAGCACTATGGCCACCTTACCTCCAAGCCCTTTTATCCGGGATTGGAAAAGTTCATCACTTCCGGCCCCCTTCTCGCATTCGTTCTCGAAGGCCAGGAGGCGGTCGAAGTGGTGAGGAACGTGGTAGGAGTAACCAACTCTAGGAAAGCAACCGCAGGAACAATACGCGGAGACTTTTCAATGAGCACGGGAAGGAACACAATCCACGCATCCGACTCTCTTGACACCGCAAAGAAGGAAATTGCGCGCTTCTTCAAGAAAGAGGAGCTCTTTGAATACAAGCTCGAACTCTGGGATTACATATACGCAGAGGACGAGAAGGCATGATCCTTCCAAAACAATTTCTTTTTTCTTTTATTTCCGGGCATATTGCAGATTCGCAATTCCAGCCCGCAGGGGTTGACATAACCCTCAAGAAGGTGCTTAAGTTCTCAACTTACGGGCAGATTGATTTTGACAATACTGAACGCAAGATAAGCGATACGGAAGAGATTCCCTTCGAAGGGACCGGGGAATGGGTAAAACTCCCGCAGGGCTGCTATAAGGTAATGTTTAATGAGTATGTAAAAATCCCCTCAGATGCGGCAGCTCTCTGTTTTCCGCGTTCATCCCTTCTCCGCTCAGGAATGAGTTTGGAGTGCGCGGTCTGGGACCCCGGCTATGAAGGAAGGAGCGAAGCCCTCCTTATTGTTTCCAACCCGCACGGCGCCCGGCTCAAGAAGAATGCTAAAATAGGCCAGCTGGTTTTCATAAGGCTCTCCGAGACAGCCCGCGAACTTTATTCCGGGCAATACAAGGGAGAAAACAAATGAATGATGATTGGGCATACCTTTCCAAATCCGTTGGGATTGATGGAGAGATAAAAATTTCCCCGGACGAATTCATAGTCGAGGAAATTGCGCTAGACGGAACAATTCTCGAATTGAATAAGAAAATCGAAAAGCCGGATGCGGATGTAGATCCAGCAGAGGGAAAAGGAAAATTCACCCATTTTGTTCTGCAGAAAAAGGACTGGAGCACCTCTTCAGCAATAAAGAGGCTTTCCAAGGCGCTCCGCGTCGGGCAGAAACGGTTCGATTACGCTGGCACAAAGGACAAGGTTGCGCACACAACCCAGATGGTCTCCGTATTCGCGGTTGGAAAAGAGCAGGTGCTCTCCGTCCAGCTCAAAGACATGCAGATAAACGGCGCATGGACTTCAAACGAAAAGGTAAAGATGGGGGATTTGCTCGGAAACTGCTTCAGGATAACCTGGCATGGAGAGGTTCCGGATGCGCAGGAAAAAGTTTCCAAAATTTCAGAGGAATTAGGGGGAAAATTCCCAAATTACTTCGGGCCGCAGCGCTTCGGCTCCATCCGCAAGAATACCCACCGCGTTGGGGAACTCATATTGCGCAGAAGGTTCCAGGAAGCCGCGATGCATTTCCTTGCGGAAATGGGAAACGAGGAAAACGAGGAAGCCCGGGTTGCCCGCTCGCACCTATTGGAAACAAACGATTTCTCCCTCGCACTGCGCGAATTCCCAAAGCATCTGAAACTGGAGCGCTCAATGCTAGCGCACCTTGTTGAACATCCCACGGATTATATAGGCGCATTCCGCCGCCTTCCGCGGCAGACTTCGCTCATGTTCATACACGCATTCCAGTCCTGGCTCTTCAACGAGTCTCTTTCCGCGCGCATAAAAGACGGTATGGTCAGGAAGGAAGACGGCGAAATCTACTGCGGCATAAACGCATACGAATTCCCGGACCAGGAGAAGGCCGGGGTGGATTTCCTATGCGGAAAGCTCCTCGGATACGATTCCGAGCCCAATGAGCGCGAAAAGGAGATACTTGCGCACCATGAGATTTCGCTTTCGGATTTCGAAATAAGGGAGATGCCGGAGCTTTCCTCAAAAGGCGGCTTCCGGGCGCTTCTCTGCCCGTTCAGGGATTTTGAATTCAACGGGAATGTTTTCTCGTTCTCGCTTCCTTCAGGCGCATACGCAACGAGCGCACTGCGCGAATTCATTAAGAAATAGGAATAGATTGCAGGTGAAAATAAAAATGGCAGAATTGCAGGAAGAAGGGATCTCCTTTGATGCTGGAAAGGAATTCTACAACCCCCACATGCACCTCTGCCGCTCGTTCTCTTCACTGGTTGTTGGAACTCTCCCGGAAGTGAAGGTGCTGGATGCTTTCTCCGCTTCCGGAATCCGCGGCCTCCGCTATGCAAAGGAAAACCCAAACGTAAGCTCGCTGGAAATGGTGGACGTTTCCGCTGATGCGGTTGCCCTTTGCAGGCAGAACGCAGAAAGAAACGGGATAAAGGCAAAAGCGCACGAAGCGGAATTCAACAAATTCATAATCGGAAAGGAAGGCGATTACGATTTATTGGAAATCGACCCCTTTGGCTCCCCCGCCCCTTACTCGTACAACGCAATCCGCTCCTTCCGTTTCAAGAAGGAGGGTTTTCTCTCAATTACCGCAACAGATACCGCGGTCCTGTGCGGGGCGCACGCAAATGCGTGCATGCGCATTTACCATTCCGTTCCGCTCCATGAAGAAATCTACCACGAGGCAGGAGTTCGCATCCTCTGGAAGTGCATTGCACATATCGCAGGAGAATTCGATTTCGGAATCGTCCCCCTTGCAACATTCTCGCACAGGCATTTCTTCAAGCTCTTCCTGAAATTGGAAAAGGGCGCAGAAAAGGGGGTAAAATGCTTCAGGAAAACCGGCTACCTCATCCTTTGCCCGCATTGCAGGTACAGGCACGGAGGCGAGGTTGCCTCGGAAATTTGCCCGAAATGCGGCAAGAAAGCGAAATGGGCAGGGCCGCTCTGGCTCGGGGAACTCCACGAGCCCAAAACTCTGGAAAAAATGCTTGCCCTGAATGCAGAACGCAACTATTCCCATAAGGAAAAACTGGATAAAGAAATAAAACTGATGCAGGGGGAAATCGGAATGCCCCCCTATTTCTTCAACATCCATTCAACCTGCGGCCACCTGGATATCCAGCCTCCGCCCAAAACAGAAGTGCTTCTGGAAAAATTACGGGGGGAGGGATTCCGCGCGGTGCGCACGCATTTTTCCCCAATAGGGGTAAAAACGGACGCGGATATCTGCTCGCTTGCAAAGTCGCTCCAGGCAACCAAATAAATACTTTTCCGCGGTTTTCTACTGATGGCAAAGAGCAGGATGCTTCCAGGCGGCCTCGTTGAGATTTTCGATTTTGCGGCAGCAAACCCGATGGCCGCATCGCTGATGCAGAATCCATCGCAAGCGATTGCGCCAATTCTTCTCCTTCAACTCATGGAACAGAGCAACAGGGAAGTCAACCGGCTCTCCGAGTCTATGCACGAAGGCTCAAAAAAAGCAATCCAGCAAAAGCACAGTGAAGACAAGAAAACGACTTCTACAGAGGAATCCACCCAGGTGCAGGACGTGGAGAAGGTTTCCTTCAACCTCGTTTATTACAACCCGATCCTTAATGAAACCCAGGTAATTCCCGAAGAAGTCTCCGCCTCCGTCTCGGATTATGCTAAAAAAACAAAGGGGAAATCGACCGAAGAGCAGCTTGAGGATGCCCGCGCCGCAATGGCGGTGGACCTTGCGGCAGGGGAGAAGTCCACCTACCCAATCTATACGAACATCGCAACCTTGCTCGTAACGCAGCAGGTCGACCCGATAAAACTGGAAATTGCGCTCAGCAAAATCGAGATTGAAACCCCGAAGCCCTTTGGAGGCGGCGCCGCAGTGCTCATAAAGCCGGAAGTCTTCGACAGGCTTGAGCACGAACTCAAAGACGAGGGGCTGAAGCAGGAAATTGTAGCATTGGAAGTGATAAAGAACGTTGAGCATTCAAGGCAGGACGTGATTAAGGAGATAGAAGTCGTGTCCGCTTCCTTTGAAAAGGTAATCACCGAGCTTGAGGAAACCGAAAAGCCCATGAATAAGGCGATTAAGGAGCTTCCCGAACTTTCCAGGCAGAGGTACTCCCTTCTGCTGAAGCGAAGGAAGAAAGTCGCGGAAACCCTCGTAGTGGATATGCTGATTACAGATTTGGAATTCCTTACCGTAGTTAAGAAGAAGCTTAAGACGATGAGCATCCGCGAGCTTATCGATACGCTCAAACGGCTGAAAAGGCTGGAAGGCCTTGCGGTAATAGGCACCGGAAAACAGAGCTGAGAAGAAGAAACCCTTAAAAAAGAAAATAAAACGAAAAATTAAATTAAGGAAGGATTACGCCTTCTTCGCCTTAATTTCCTTGTTCTTTGGCCGGAGGTAAGGGGACCCGCACTTCCTGCATTTTAAGATTCCCTTCTTGTTCCTCGTCTTGCATCTCCTGCATATCATTGTATTGCTGATTTCAGCATCTGCTTCTGCAAACTTTCCCATTGAATTCACCAATCATTCAGAATAATGGAAATAATGTACATCGCAACACTTTTAATAGCTACCTCATTCCTTCGCCGGGAATTCCACCAACTTCCTGTATTCCGGCCCGCTTGGCTGCAGTTTGCTCTCAAAAAGCACGAACTTATCCACCGTGAACTCCCCGAATTCCTCATCCTTATGCTTATTCAAAAACTGCTTCAATTCCACCTTCTTCTTTACGCGCGCAAGCGTCAGGTGCGGGGAAAACTTATCCCCTTCAAACAGTTCAACCAGGGCAGTATGCACTTTCCGCGCAAGCTCCTCCATCCCCTCGCTTTCCGCGCCAGCCCATATGACCCGGGCATAGCTCGCATTCGGAAAACCCCCCACTCCCCGCATGCGCACGGAAAAAGGCGAAAACTCAACCAAGTGCAGGATTTTCTTAATCTCCACTATTTTAGCCTTTTCAACTTCCCCCAGGAATTTAAGCGTAAAATGCATGTTCTCGGTTTTCACTTTTGAAAGCCCGTCCTCTGGAAGTTCGCGCGCAAGTGCGCCCATTTTCCCCCTGATTCCTTCCGGAACCTCAACCGCGATGAAAAGCCGCATGCCTTTTTAAACACTGAGAAAACATAAAAGCGTATGCAGCCCCCTCTCAGTGCCGAGCAGCTTGTAAAGAAATTGAGCTCCAGGAAAATTGATGAATGCGAGGCCTACTGCACCCGCGCCCGCACAACTTCCATGGAGTTCGCAGGCGGCGGCTACAAGACCAAGGATTTCTCCTCGGATAATGGATACGGGCTTCGCGTGGTTTCCGCAAAAAAGACGGGCTTCGCCTATTCAAACCAGGAGGCGGACTTTGAGAAAACCGCAAAGGCCGCGCTATCGCTCTCAAAACTTTCCCCAAAAACGGATTTCGAATTCGAATCCGGCCACAGGAAATACCCCTCAGTTAATACAATCGACAAGCGAATCAAGGAATTCGATGAAAAAGACGCCTTCTCCGCGATAAAGGAGGCGCGGGAAGGAATGGGAAAGCTTGCGGATCCCGCAAGAATTTCCCTTTCTGTTTCAAATTCCAATGAAGAGATTGCAAACTCCTCTTCACTATGCGCGGAGGCCACCTATACCGCGTTTGATTTTTTCGTAGAGGCAAAAAAAGGAAAAGGGCTGGGATTTTCCATCCATTCATCCATCTTTCTCCCTGATGATTTCCGTTCCTTTGGAAAGAAGGCCGCGGAAATCGCCTCTGCAATGGACTGCGCAAAGCCAATCTCCAGCAGGAAGATAGACGCCAGGTTTTCCCAGTACATGCTTGCGGCATTTCTTGATTTCATGCTTTTCCATTTTGATGGGGACAATAAGCGCAGGGGAATAAGCCGGCTTGGAAAAGGCAGCCGGAAATTCTCAGAAGAATTCACCCTTCTTAGCGACCCGCTCGCAAAAGCCGCGGGCGCCTGCTCATTTGATGGAGAAGGCGTCCCCTCTTCAAAGAAATTCCTCATAAATAAGGGAAAAGTGGAAAGCTTCATCTACGATAAATACACCTCTTCACTCGAAGGGCTCGGGGAAGAGGGCGGGCACTGCCAGAGGGCGGATTACGCTTCCCCTCCATCTCCGGGAGTTTCCAACCTGGTAATTCCAAAAGGGGATGCAAGCGAAGAAGAATTGCGCAGCGGAGAACACCTGGAAATAATCTCTTTCCACGGCTTGCACACATCAGACCCGGTTTCCGGGGATTTCGGGGTTGAAGTGGACACCGCATTCCTCCATTCCAGGGGAAAAAAGGCGCCCGTGAACAACATCCTCCTTAGCGGAAACGTATTTAACCTTTTCAATAGCATAAAATTAATCGGGAAGAGGCAGAATTCCTGGGGAAACCTAATCTCTCCGGAAATCCTTTTCTCCGATGTTCAGATTATAGGAAAGTAGATAAGAGCAGGAAAGTGGATTCATGAAGCAATTCAAGACAACTGAAGAAATCGAAGTGCCGCACCGGCTCATCGACCAGGTAATAGGCCAGGAGAAGGCAGTTGACATAATGCGGAAAGCGGCAAACCAGAAGCGCCATGTTCTCCTTATAGGCCCGCCCGGAACCGGAAAGAGCATGCTTGCCCAGGCAATGGCTGAATTGCTCCCCTCGCGCACCCTTGAAGACGTTCTTGCAGTAGATAACCCGAACAACGACAATAACCCGCTCATAAAAGTAGTCCCCACTTACCCGGATTTTGAATACCTCACCAAGCACCCGGATTATGCGAAATACTATGCTCCCGAAGAGGCGAGAAAAATAGCAGAAAGGGCCTCGACTCAGCGCGCAGCAGAGCTTCCGCGCATCCTGAAGACCGGGCTTGCGCGCAGGATGTCCAATACTTCCCAGAATGCGGAGAATAAGCAGGAAGAGGGGATTTCCCCCATATTCATCTTGATGGTTTTGGGAATAATTGCAATCGCGGTTACTTTCTATTTGGATATTCCGGAGCAGCAGAAATGGTTCGTCCTTGCAGCAATGTTCGGCCTTGCGGTGCTCTATTTCTTTTCCTCCGCGTTCTCAGGATTTTCCAAGAGAATGATGCCGCAGAAGCAGGCAAACTACAAGGTAATTGTGGATAATTCCGGAAGATTTACTGCCCCGTTCATAGATGCGACCGGCACCCGCGCAGGAGCGCTTCTCGGAGACGTGAAGCACGACCCATTGCAAAGCGGAGGCCTGGGAACCCCTGCGCACCTGCGCGTTGAAGCGGGCGCAATCCACAAGGCAAACCACGGAGTTCTCTTCATTGATGAAATCGCTTCCCTTAAAATTAACTGGCAGCAGGAGCTCCTTACCGCAATACAGGAGAAAAAATACCCGATTACTGGCCAAAGCGACCTCTCTTCAGGCGCTCTTGTTAAAACCGACCCCGCCCCCTGCGATTTCGTGCTTGTTGCAGCAGGCAATCTGCCGGACATGGCGCAAATCCACCCTGCAATCCGCTCTAGAATCCGCGGAGAGGGGTATGAAATTTACGTTGAGGATTCCATGGAGGACAATGAGAAGAACGAGGACCATCTCGTGCAGTTCATTGCCCAGGAAATAAAGAAGGATGGGCGCATCCCGCATTTCACTTATGACGCGGTAAAGGAAATCATTGAGGAGGCGCGCAGGCTTTCCGGGAGAAGGAAGGCATTCACGATGAATTTGCGCGAAATCGGAGGCTTGATCCGCGCTTCCGGAGACATTGCAATCGATGAGAAGGCAAAATACGTTTTGCCCGTGCACATTAAGAAGGCGAAAAAGATCGCACGGCCGATCGAGACCCAGCTCGTTGAGAAGCTCATAGAAAGAAAGAAGGAATACCAGATTTTCTCAAGCAGCGGATACGCGGTTGGAAAAGTCAACGGGCTTGCAGTAGTCGGGGATTCCTTTGCAGGGATAGTCCTTCCCCTAGTTGCGGAAGTGACCCCCTCCCCCTCGAAGAGCGGAGGGCACATAATCGCAACCGGGAAACTCGGGCAGATTGCGAAGGAGGCGGTTGAGAACGTCTCTGCAATCATAAAGAAATACACTTCCGAAGACCTTTCCAAGAAGGATATCCACATCCAGTTCCTCCAAACCTATGAGGGGGTGGAGGGGGATTCCGCATCCATTTCAATTGCCGTTGCGGTAATTTCGGATTTGGAAGGCGTTGCGGTCGATTCCAGTTATGCGATGACGGGTTCGCTTTCAGTGCGCGGAGAGGTCCTGCCCGTTGGCGGAGTTACTCCTAAAATAGAGGCGGCGCACGAAGCCGGGATAATGAAGGTAATCGTACCCAAATCCAACGAGAAGGACGTTTACCTAAAAGAAGAGCTCAAGGGCAAGATGAAGATTTACCCGGTCGAGAACATCGCGGACGTGCTTGAATACGTGCTTAAAGATGGCCCCAAGAAGAAGGCGCTCCTTGCGGCAATAAGGAAGCAATTCAAGAATTGAGGAACCCTTCAGGGGGAGCGCCCCCTAAAGTGTTTCATCCCAAGCAACCCCCCCATAATCTGAGATTATTTAACCAAATAATTCAGCCGGTCCTTACAATTATGTTCTCTCCGACCGAAGTGATGTGCCGGAACGGAAGGCTGAATTTTCTTCCAAGGTGGCTCTGCACAACGAGCAATTCCTTCTTTCCATCCACACCCAATACCTTTCCAAGGAAGCTTCCCGCATCCGTAAGCACTTCCTTTCCCTCCAATTTCATTCCAAGAAGGCTTTCTCTCTTTATCATCTCAAGAACGGTGGTTGCAACATACCCAAGAACCATCGTGTAAATGAGCACAAATAGGAAGTCCCCGAAGCCCACGTAAGGCGGATCAATGTTCAGGACCCATTGCGCTCCCACGCTCAATATGAGCGCGGTAAGAAGGATTGCCAAAAGCATGTGCGCATACCTGGTTATCGCGAACTTCCTCTGCTCCACATATGCTTCCGCGCTGTTTCCGGCAAGAAGGAAAAGTGCTCCTAGCGAAAGCGGGAAGATGAGGGATTTGAACACATACGCCCCGTTTTTAATCGGGTCAAGGCCCATCTCGATTGCTTTTCCATACGCTTCCTGCCCCATCCAGAAGGATACGAGGAACATTACAATTGCCGGAATGTACGGAATCCAGGTGCTCTTCTGCACCGAGAACCTGAAGTCCCGGAGCCAGCTGATTACCGCATCCTCAATTCCGAATCCCTTTATGATGAGGTAAAGGCCGATGAGCACTCCAACAAATTTCAATTCCCATCCAAGTATTGCGGAAATCGAAAAGAGCAGGAGAAGTATTGCGGGAATCCCGAATATTATTCTGGAGTAATGCGGGTCCTTGAGTTTTTCCAATATTACGAAGTAGGTCTTTTCCAATTCCTTTGCCTGCTTCATCACGACCACTTTGGTCGCATCTATCTTCAGTCTGGAGCGGATTACCGGCATTATTTCCTCATCGGACGCCCCATCTGAGATGAATATGCAGGATTCCGCAGGGATTTCGCTTAAAATCCTGTTCAATTGCCTGCTTATTTCCTGGTCAGAATAGTAGCCGAGCCTCTTGTCCCCGGTGAGCGTAACTATTTCAACATCCTTCCTTTCCTTGGAAAGATTGTCGTAGATGTTTATTGCGGAGAAGATGCTGTTCGAATCCGGGTCTTCCGGGTCGATGAGCGCGAGCTTGGTTGCCGCATTCAGGTTTTCCTCCCTTCCTATGATTGGGCCATGCACCTTTGCCTTCTCGAAAAGGTCGTTGTCCCTGTCTATGCACAACACCAGAAGAGGCTTAACCATGTGTTTTTCTCCTCCTTTATTCTTTAAAACTCTTATCCCGTATCGCCTTTTAAATATATTGTGTTAAATAATAGTAATAAGGTGTTATTGAATGACAAAAGAAAACCAGAGGCAACTCTCTCTTAAATCGATGGGCGGCTCAAAACTCCTCCATACCCTTCCACGCGCAGGCCGCGCGCACATTTTCGCTTCCCTGATGCAGGAGGCCCCTGCAAAAAGGAAATCCGAAATCACCTCCGCAGTTTTCGCATTCGGGTGCGCAGTTGATGCCGGAGACATAACCCGCGCAAAAAAAATAATGGAAAAGCATTCCCTTGACCCGCAGGAGCACTGCGCAGAGTTGCTCTCACAAGGCATCGCCCAATTAAGGGCGCGGAGCAAATACGATCTCGCAGACGAGTTCGAAATCCGTTTCAACATGGGCGGGGAGGCCCGCGAGAGGTTTGCGAGAAGGATGCAGGGGCTTGTTGAGGATGCGCAAGAATCCCTGGGAAAAACAGATTATTCTGACGCTTACTCATTGACTCGCTTCACACAGGTTCTTGAAGAGGAAGAAAAGATGGGAGTGTGCTTCTCGACAAGAGAGGCGGCAGTTGGGCTCGCAACCATCCATCTGCGCATGAACGAATTCAAAAAAGCAACGGAAATAGTCGGGCGTTATCTCCTGGATGGAGGCAAGGAGTTGTCAACTTCCGAAACTCAAAAGCTCTCTGAAGAAGTAAAACGCCTCATCGGCAGGGTCTCCGACTCCTATTTGCGCGAAATCGCAGGAATCGCAATTGAGAGCCCCGCCCTGCTGGGCGTTTGCGAAGGCGCAATTGCCGCAAGAACCTCCGAATATCCTTTTGACAACGTGGATGCCCTTGAGAAGAAATCCAGCCTCTTGCGGATATTTGGAATGCAAGAGAAGGCAAAAGAGCTCTCGATGCTGGCGGTCAATATCCTGGTCGGGCAAGCGGACGCAGATCCCTGGAAGTTCTACAAGGAATACCTCCGCGCAGCCCGCATCGCAGCGATTGCAGAGGAACACGAAAAGATGGACGAATGCGTTTTCAAGTTCCTCGCGGTTTGCGAAGAGCGCGGTGAAAAGGAAAAAAACCTCTTCATTTATGTTGAGGGAGTCGATGCCGCCCTCGAATTCTCGATTGTCAATACTGCAGAGAAGCTCGGTGAAAAGGCATTCTACGCCTTCCTTTCCTACGGGGGATATGCAGAAGCACTGGAACTTGCGGTAAAGATGGGCAAGAGGGACCTGGCCGCGATTGCGGACGGCATGCTGAAGCGCCTTGATTAAGCCCCGGGAGCCCCTTAATTCCCTTTTTAAATGTTTTTGAATGAATAACTCTTAATCTTCTAAGTGATATTTATGAGTGAAAAGATTCTTCTTCCCGGCGAATATGTAGGGCCCGGGGAAGTTTATGCAGAAGGCGCAACCACGTATGCCGCTGGAGACGAAATCTTCGCCGCGGCAGTGGGGCACGCAGACGAATCATCCGGTACGGTGAAAACACGGATTAGCAAGCCCTCCCTCAAAGAGGGGGATATCGTCTACGGCACAGTAATCATGGTAATGGATTCTTTTGCAATCGTGGTGATTTACCCCGAGCGCAAGGAAGGGGTTCTTCCGGCTGCTCCGCCCGAAGGGAAAATCCCGGTGCGCAACATGTCGCAAGGCTTTACCCGCATGGTTAGGGACGCATTCCGCATAGGGGACATCATCCGCGCACGCGTGGTCACAATCGAAGGGGAGAAAGCGGAACTAACCACCCGCGACCCTGAACTCGGAGTTATAAAGGCATTCTGCTCAGTATGCAGGAAGCCGCTAGAAAATAAGGGCGGCCGCGGCATGCTTTCCTGCCCGGATGGGCACAGGGAAACCAGGAAGACCGCAACAGACTACCGCAAATACGGCAATATTCCTATCTAGAGGTGTTGAAGTGGAGATTAAGGTTGTGAAAGAAGAAAAAAACGAACTGGAATTCGAATTAATTGGGGAAGACAGCACTCTTCCGGAAATACTCGTGCACAAGCTGAACCAGATGCCGGAAGTTGATTTTGCGGCCTACAAAATCGAGCACCCGCTGGTAGGCAGCCCGAAAATCTTCCTGCGCACAAAGAAAGGCTCGCCCACAACCGCAATCAACAAGGCGGTTGAAGCGCTCACAACCGAGATCGCGGAGTTCCGCGAGAGCATCTCCAAGTTCAAGGCCTAGTTATGGCAACGGATTTCAAGAGCCTGCTCAAGCAGTATTCTGAGAACGCATATGCGCAAATCGGGCTTCTTGTCGCCCTCCTTCTTTTCTATGTCCTTACGAAGAATTCATTTTTCGGAATCCTGTTTGCAATCGCCCTCATAGGAACGGTTGCGGTTGAAATCTGGATTGGCAGCAACAAGAGGGGCTGGAAGGAGGAGCTGAAAGACACCGTAATCTCATTGGTCGCAATCGTAATCCTCTGGTTTGCCCTTACAATAATACTCCATTCCCCGGTTCCGATAAATGCGGTCGTTTCCTGCTCAATGCTCCCGAATGTGGAGAGGGGGGATTTGATAATCGTGCAGGGCGCAGAACCCACCGGCTACGACGTCGAGCTTTCACCTGCCGAACTTTCCGCCCTGCAGGCATCCGAAGTCACAATTTATTTAAAGGACGGGAGCTCGTTCAAGGTCAATGGCTCCATTTACTCCTATTGCGCCCAACAGAGAAACGAGGTTTGCAGCGCATTCGTTAATTCCCCAGAGGATTTTTCCGAGCAGCGCGGCCCGTTCACGTTCCACTACGGCTCATGCACACGAGAGAAAGGCAAGCTCGGGCTCATTACGCCCTGCGTAACTTCCGTTGATTTCGGCACTACGCGCTACCTCACGAACATTTCCCACGATACCATTGTCTATTCTCCGCCCAAAGGGGACCTTTACTCCTATACCGGTGACATAATTCACCGCCTCTTCTTCAAAATCCACTCAGGCGGGGAAACCTATTATCTGACCAAGGGGGACAACAACCCGGTCTTCGACATCCAGGTTTACGATTACTCGGTTCACCTTGGGAACACAGCGCCCTCTTCCAATAATTACAAGGGAAAAATCCTCTTCAAGCTCCCGGTGCTCGGGTATCCAAAACTATTCATCTCGGGCTTCTTTGCAGAGACCGCGGAGTGCGACTCCAACCTTATTTACCCTCTTGCGGGCTGAATAAAAAGGAATAAGAAAAAAATAATTTTAATTTCCGCCGATTCAGCGGTAATATTCGTGCTTTTCCTTTCCGCTTGTTACTAGGAGCTCATCTATCTGCTTTTTGTAGAGCTTCTTCTCTTCCGGAGGCATCTTCAGGCTGTCGATTTTTCCTTTCCATTCCCCAAGCGCATAAAGCGCGCGCTCATTCCGGTCCGAGTATTTTGCGTAATTGAGCAGAACCTCCAGCGCATACGTGGTATGGCAATTCTTTAGCGCATCCATTGATGCGTTCCTCAAAATCTGCATCGCAGGCCCGTCGTATGTTCCGTAATATGAAAGGTGGTAACTGATTAGTTTTGCAGCCCCATCGTCCCCTATTTCCCCAAGGAAAGCGATTAGTTCGGAAATTCCCTCAGTTGAAGTGGTATAGTTGAACATGCTCCTGTAAACCGCCTTCCTTACTTCGCTTACGTCCGCCTCCTTTGGCAGTTCCTTCCGGAAATGCGCAAAGTTGTGCATCATGCGCAATCCCGCAACCCGGGAAAGCTGCTCATGCGCAATGAAGAGGATGAATTGCTTCACTACGTCGTCCCCCTTCTTGTAGCACTCATGCATAACTTTCTTTGCGGCTTCCTTTTCCATCCTGTTTTTCGCAACCGGATAAAGGAAGAAATCGACCATTGCACGCTCCGCGGGCGCCATCAGGTTCTTTCTCCATTCCACCAGCTTTTTATCCACGGGGGGAACTTCAGGCGGTTTAATTTCCGGGGCTGCCGCTTTCTTTGCCGCCGCCTTTTTCACGGCATTTTTCTTCACGCCCGTTGATTTTTTAGAAACAGATTTCTTTGCCATAGCGCACACTTTCCCCTCATTATTTAAAAAAGCAACTGCAGCTATTCCTAAGAGAGGTTGAAATGCTCAAAGAGTCAAAGGCGTCCAGGGGATTGCAGGGGAAAATCGGTTCCGCACTTGCAGTAATCCCGCTTTCCCCAAACCAGTGGACAATTCTTGCCCTCCTGGTTGCGCTTGCAGCAGCAGGAGTAATCGCATTCACCCAAAACCTCCTTCTCGGGCTTGCCCTCTTCATTCTGGCCGGGCTTCTTGATGCGGTGGATGGCGCAGTTGCCCGCGCCCGCAACGAAACCACTAAGTTCGGCGCCTTCCTGGATGGAATTTCAGACCGCTTCATGGAGTTCTTCTTCCTATTCGCATTTCTTTTCTACCCGCTTCCAGCAATATTCATAGATCCAAAAATCTGGATTGCGGCACTAACCTTCTTCGGAACATGCATGCCCGCCTTCATTCGCGCGTACGCGGCCTACAACTGCGTAATTTCTCCGGAAAAGGCAAAGGCAATGGGTGGATTGTTCGAGCGAAGCGAGCGCGTCCTTCTCATTGCAGTGGGGCTTGGAGCGGGAATTCTCCTCTCAATGGACTATTTCGTTTATGCAATCATTCTTGCAACATTTCTCTCAATCCTTACCGTTTTCCAACGCCTTCTTTATGTCTATTCCGCACGTGAGTAGAGGGTGTGAATGCCTTAATCTACGTGTAATAGCCTTGCGAAAAAGAGAGATTTTTGCGCCCTCTTTTCCGTCAAAAACAAATTTTTTAGTACGCAGGTTTAAATATTTGCACTTCCTCTTTAGGGATGCACTTGGACATTTCGGGTGCCTTGGAAAAAGGTGCATAGTTGGTACCTCTGTCAAGTTTCGGCCATAAATGCGGTGACTGGACCTCGTCTCTCTGCATGAAACCCATGCTTGGCATGTAAGCCTTCTGTGCGGTTATGCATTAGGGGTTGTCTGAGGGGTTAAGTTCGTATCGGCCTGCTCCGTGCGTTTCCGACCGAGTCCAGAAAGTGCACATATGGTCTAGTTCTCTTTTTTTCAATCCCTTAGAATTCTGAATCTTTAACTCGTGCGTAAGGAGATGGACTAAGAGCGACAAAGTCATCTAAGGACGTGAGAACATCGCGGGGGTAGGTTCCACCAGGCGGTCAAATTGAGTAGCAAATAGACGAGTATCAATTTCCGACCTTCGGTCGGGTTTGCTACTCGATTTGAGGGGGACCTCCCCTGCATGGTGTACGCCCTCTCGGGGATTTGATGCCGCCCTTTTCTTTTTGTAAAAAGAAAAGGTCAGCAGCGCGGAAAAGAAAAACATTTTCCAAATATCATTTGCTGAACTTTCTACGCCCCTTCGGGGATTTGAACCCCGGTCTCAGGCTCCGGAGGCCCGTGTCCTGTCCAGGCTAGACTAAAAGGGCATAACAGGAGTTATTTTCTTGCTGAAAGGATTTTAATATTGATTAGAGAAATCCACTTATGAGACTTTTAGAAGGAAAGGCCGCCCTAGTTACCGGAGGCGGAAGGGGAATAGGAAAGGCAATCGCATTAATGCTCGCAAGGAACGGCGCGGACATCGCAATCTGCGGCTTAGACCGGGGCGAACTCAAGCAGACCGCAAGAGACATCGAAAACATCGGCCAGGAATGCATGCAGCTCGAAGCCAACATCCGCAATTACAAGGAGATCGTGCGCATCTACGCCCAGTTCACAAAGAAATACGGCGCAGTCGACATACTCGTAAACAATGCAGGAGTGCTTACCCAGAGCAATTTCGAAGAAAACACGAAAGAGCAGATTGACGCGATGATTGAGGTTAATTTCAGGGGAATGGTCTACTCAACGAGCGAAGCCCTCAGGTATATGGAAGAAGGCGGAATAATAATCAACACCGCTTCGATTGCTGGCCTTCATGGATATCCGCAGCTGGCAGTTTATTCCGCAACCAAGTTTGCAATAATCGGCTTTACGCAGGCCCTTGCAGGGGAGCTCTCTGAAAAAGGGATAAAGGTTTTTGCAGTCTGCCCGGGAGCGACCCAAACCAGAATGTGGGACCAGATAGCCCCGGGAAAGCGCGCAGAATTCTCCCCAAGCGAAGTCGCACAGGAAATCCTCTTAATGCTCAAGAACCCCACTCTGAAAAGCGGAACCGCAGTCGTGGTGCGGCACCATAAAAAATAGAAAATTAAAATTAATTTGTTTACTTGTGCCAGCTTCTCTTCGAGTGCCCGCGAACTTCACGCGGCCCCCCGCCCGAGTGCGGCCTGCTCCGCTGGTCCCCGGCCCTTCCCTTCCAGGGCGGCTTGCGAGAGTGCCCATCCCTGTGAAAATGCTCATGTGGCCGGAACCCGCTTCCGCCTTCGGTTCCCCCGCCGCTCATCCAGGCAAAATCCGGATGGTTAAGGTCATTCCTGCTTTCGCTGTGCTCCGCCCCAATGTTTTCAACAAAAGTGATTGCCCGGCCCTCCTTCCCCATCCTTCCGATGCGGCCAACCCGGTGCAGGTGCGTATCCGCATCCTGCGCCTCATCGTAATTTACAATTAATCCAATGTCCTCTACATGAATTCCGCGCGCGGCAACATCCGAGGCAACGAGTATTTTTATTTTCCCTTCCTTGAAAGAGTTCATTACGCGCTCCCTGCGCGACTGGCTCAAATCCCCATGGATTGCTTCAGCATGGAACCCATTGTTCACCAATTTGTCCTGCAGGAAATCCACCCCTCTCTTTGTTGCCATGAAAATGAGCACGCGGCCGTAATCCTGCGCGCGCAGAATCTCCTTTAATTTAACGAATTTGTCCTTTCTTGAAACCTGAACGAAATCCTCGGAAATCGTTTCCACTTTCTCCTTTTCTCCAAGCTCAATTGTTTCCGCAGGCCCGCGCATATAGTTCGAAACCAGTTCCAATATGAGTTCATCAACCGTTGCGGAGAATAGCAATACGTTCCGGTTTTCCGGAATCTGCGACATTATCCTGTCCATCTCGTCCTTGAAGCCCATGTCCAGCATTTCGTCCGCTTCGTCGAGCACCACGATTTCATAATGCCCGAGGTGCACATTGCCCCTTTCCGCGTGGTCGAGCAATCTTCCAGGGGTTGCGATTATGATTTCGGGTTTTTTCCTGAGCGCCTGTATCTGGGGCTCCATTCCCGCCCCCCCGTACACAACCGCAAGCTTAAGGTGCTGCTCATGCGCAATCTCGCTCAATTCCTTGTGGATCTGGATTGCAAGTTCGCGCGTAGGCGCAAGCACGAGCGCCCTCTTTCCCGGCTCCGCAACGAGTCTCTCAATGAGCCCGATTCCAAACGCAGCGGTTTTTCCGGTTCCGGTCTTGCTTCTGACAATGAGGTTCTCCCCAAGTAAAATAAGGGGGATTGCCTTCTCCTGCACTTCCGTTGCATTTATGTACCCTAACCTATTCAAAGAGTTGAGCGTTTTCTGGCTCAACGACATCTGGCTAAACTCCACCATTCTCATCACTTAAACGAAAAATTCGTTCATTCTATGCTTATTTATGAAGGGTGAAATTTATTAATGGTTTGTTAAGGCCCGATTTTGGGAAAAGCCCCATTTTCTCCCCCCTTCCTGCTTCTGCAACAGCCTTTTAATACTCTTATTGACACATATCAACTCCTATGCAGGCAGTCATCCCCGGGGAAGGAAGGCACGCAAGGATGGAGCGTTTGCGCAATCATTTCAGGAATGCCAAACCCGCCTCCAGGCCCACTTCACGCAAAATTTCGATGGCGGAAGCCGCGGCACGGTTCGGCATGCACGAAGAAACGCTCAAAAGCATCCTCTACCGGGCCAGGAACAGCACGAAAGAAAAGGGGAAAGTAGAACTCTGCTACGATTTCAAAGCCGCACCCATCTGGCTCGAGAAGGGAAAGGTATTCCGGGGCATCATGTGCCAGGAGGGCTTCGACGCAATCCGCGGATATCTTGAACTGCGCGCGTTGATATGGGAAAAGGCCCTTCTTCCGGTTTCCCGTGCAATTGCCCACAACCCATCCATCACCGCAAGGTCCAGGTGGCAGATAGAGGTCCTGGACAATTTCGCGCTTTCCCACCTTGAATTGGAAGACGGGGCGACCCCGCTCCTGAGGCTTTCCCCGGTCGGCCACGGATTAAGGGTTCCGGTAAGGGAATACAGGGACATTCTCTATTCTTACCCGGATTACCTCGAGCCGATAGTTTTCGCCTCCAGGATCCTCTACCCGTTCCATTCGACCCAGTTTGCGGAGATAGACCTGGTCCGGAAAGAGGCCGCAAAGGCGGAAATAGTGAATGAAATCTCAGTTTCCCTCGGAATGCGCCTCTGGATAATGCGCGAAATTTTCGCGGACCCGGATTTCGAAGGCGCATTTTCCCCCCGTAATTTCGCCCTTATGGAGGAAATATTCAAGGACCCGGTGGTTCTCAGGTACTTTGCGGACAGCTACAACAAATTTATCGACCCGAAAATACGCGTGGGCAAGGGCGGCTTCCTGGAGAATTCCCAGAAAACGCGAAAAATATTCCCGGATCCTCCTGAAAAAACGGAATAGGGCGAGCGCCCCAATTAAAAAATCTTCTTTTTCAATTCCTTTTCGGGTGGAATCATGTTTATCGCAGTTCTTTCGGATAATCCGGAATCAAGGGAAAAATTCTGCAAATTGGTTGGAAAGGAGACCGGAAAAGGGGACATTTCCTTCTATACGACCAGCTTCCAGGGGCGCATAATTACCCTGATTGAGCCTTCCCTTTACCCCCAGAAAATCCAGCCCCTTCTCTATACGCTCTCAATGGCGGATTACGTGGTTCTGGAAGTGGACCAGCTCAACCAGTACGTGGGAGAATTAATCGTCTCCCTTGACCTCCTGCATAAGGATAAGGGGATGATAATTTCCTCCGTTCCGCTCCCTCTTAAGGGAACCGTTCTCGAAAAATACGAAAAGGTGGAAACCCCGGAAGCCGCCAAAGAAAAGATCCTGGCGCTTCCTGCAGAGGTTCCTGCCGATACTTCCACTTTCGGGCTCATAGATAGCGCATTCGCGGTAAAAAGCGTCGGGAATGTCGCTTTGGGCGCCCTTAAAAGCGGCACAATAAGGAAGCACGACAAGCTCACTGTCCTTCCTGAGAAGAAGGACGTGGAAATCCGGAGCATCCAGGTCCAGGACAAAGATACCGAAGAAGCAGGCCCGGGAACCCGCTTCGGGATTGCATTCAAGGGGGAGCTTCCGGAAAGGGGAATACTCGTCCCCCTTGCGCACGGTTTTGAGTTAAAGGATGATATGAACGGAACCTTCATGAAGAGCCCCTTCTACCGCGATGAAGTCCGGGGGAAGATGCACGCCTACCTGAATCTCCAATTTGTGAGCACGAATGTAAACGAAGGCGAATTGAAGATGGAGAAGCCGATCGCATTCAGAAAGGGCGATTTGGTGCTCGTTTGCGACCCAAGCAACCCGAAATTGAGGGTTGTAGGCGTATTCACTCCTACGTGGTGAACCCCTCAGGGGGAGCGCCCCCTAAGTGGTTTCATCCCCAGCAACCCCCCATCACAGTTATTTCTGCAGCAATTGCCCATGCATTTCCATTAGTAAATGTCGATAAAATCCAGCAATTAACCTAAAGAGGTTAATCTAATAAAATCAGTTTAATTTTGAAAAAATAAAATAAAAGAAGGAAATTCTAAGTTCTCTAGTGAACTAGGATTAGAACTTCTTGTGTTTTCTGTAGCAGTCCCTGCAATAAACAGGTCTGCCTTCCTTCGGTTCGAACGGAACCTGGCAAGCTGCACCGCAATCGGAGCAAGTTGCACTATACATTTTTCTATCTCCTCTGTCGTCCATTTTTTCAACTCTTTTTTATTTTTTTTGCTCCACAAGGTTATTTCTTAACCTAATAGAGTGGGTTTATTGGGAAGCTCCTTATATTTAATACTATGCCTGGCGCCATTCCGATGCATTTTACGAGCCTTTTTATCATTTTCCTGACACAGTTTACCCTGATGGAACCAAAGAAAACCCCCAGAGCACCCAATCTTTGCCAGCAAGGCATCGTTCCGCCTCCCTCAGCCAAAACCCCCAAAAAGCCCGTTCCCGGCAAGCCCAGCATCGTTCCGCCCCCCTTATTCCCAAGAAGGCCAATAGTGGACGAGCTGGGGAGGGATTCCTCAAGGAAGGTCTTCCTCTCCGCAGCCGCAAAGGAAATCGGAATGGAACCAAGAAACTTCACAAAATGGATAGACAACAGGAATCCGCAGGAGGAAAAGGGGCCCGATGGAAAGAAAAGGATCCGCGTTGACCTCTCGTTCAATTTCGCAATCCGCCCCTTCTTCGTAGAGGAAAAGATAGGTTTCCATTCGTTTATTCCAGAAACGAGCCTGGGAACGGTCAAGGCATATTTCGCACTCCGCAAGAGAATAAGGAAAGGGGAGCTCATCCCGGTATCGGATGGGTTCTCCGAGAAGAATAAGAAATACATGGATGCGCTGAGGGAATTCATTCCCCTGAGAATCAGGTTTGGAAAAGACCCCAACATGCCCTTCCTCGTCTTCGAGAGGCTCAACCTCTCCCGCTTCCGCGTTCCTGTTTACGAATACAACGGGAGCTATTTCTGCAAGACCGAACACGCGGATGCGATCGCATTTGCTGCCAGGCTTTGGTGCGGAACGCCCCAATTCCGCGCAAAGGAGGTCCCCAATGTCTTTGCGGAAGTCGCAAAATATGGGGACGCCTCCAAAATCCCCTACGAACTGGGAATGAAGATATGGGTTTTGCGCGCATATTCGCTTGAACTTGGAGGCGACCTGCATCGCCTAAAGACGGACCTGTCCCATTCGCGCGTGATATCTGAATTCTTCCGCTACGGGCAGAAGGACTATCTTGCGACATCCATCTGAAACCCCGAACCCGCACCTTCTTTTAAACATTTCTTTCCATATAATACCTCTATTCACTAGTGATTTTCATGGTATCCAGGATGTGTGCACCCTCCCAAAAAAAATCCGCAACCGGAAAAGACGAGAGGAAAGCGCCCAATCCTTTCACTTCCAAAAAGGATTCTCCGGATGCCCTCTTCGAAATAATGGATAAAGAAGGGAGGGGCAAGGGAAGCTACCAATTCTGGTACACAAAGACGTACGAAGAGAAAATGGGTTATTGCAGATGGCTCATAGAGAAAAAAAAGGTCGGGAGCCGGACCGACTTCGCAAGAAAAGCCCCGGGCTTCATTGCAAATTACTTCATGAACCGCGCACTCTGGGATGAACTTGGCATTTTGGACAAGAGGGATGGCAACAAAGCCAATTGCAGGCAGAAGAACGATTCTCCCGATGCCCCATTTGAAATGATGGATAGGAAAGGAAGAGGCAGGGGGAACTACGAATTCTGGGAAGGCAAGGCACGTACGGAGAGAATTGATTACTGCAAATGGCTCATAAAGAAAGAAGGAATCAAAAGCCGGACCGAGTTCTCCAAAAAAGCGCCCTGCTTCATTTCAAATTATATCAGGAATAACCTCCTGTGGGACGAGATAGGCCTTCTGGACAGGAGGATTGGCAACCCGCGCCTCAACGGGCCGAAAAAGCGCCCCGCCGAGGCTCCAAAGAGGCATGTTCCGGAGGCCCCAAAACCGGAAAGGGGCGCGAAGAGGATTCACCGCCGCAACCCCTTGCTCGCAGAAAAATTAGGCATTCGTGAAGGCGAAGCTTCAGCCATTGACCCGTACTCGCCTCTCGCATCGCTTCCACCCGCCCGCTCCCCTTTCTGCCCGATAAGGATGCTGCCCCCGCTTCCCGAACCCAAATTCAGGTACTGGCAATCCGCATCAAAAGACGAGCGGGAAAAAATGATCGGGGAATTTTTCGAAGCCACAAGAAAAGGGGAAATTTACAACCTTGAAAAGCTCCTGAGCATGAAAATTCCCGTGGATGTGCGCAATTCCAGGGGTGAAACCGCGCTGATGGAAGCGGCCTTCTGGACGCACACAAAGACCTGCCAAATTCTTCTGGAGAGCGGCGCAGATCCCCGCGCAATAGACAAGAACGGCGAGAACGCCCTTGATTACGCAAAGGAAGGGGAACGCCCCGACACGATCGGACTAATTCGGAAAGCAATGAAAAAGCGCAAAAGATAGCGAAATGATAGCGTTTTATCTTCTTCTTTCCATATCCCTATTATGGGGAAAATGCTTGGAAACCGGCCTCCAACAAGCGAAAAACGCACGGAAGCCAATCCGGGCGTTCCGCAAAGGGTTAGGGACTCCTCATGGGCCCAATACACTCTCCAAAAAAGAGAGGCGAAACTTTTCGAATTGCTAAACAGGCTCGGCAAAGGAACCCCTGAAAACAGGAGGAAAACCGCAAAGGAGGTCGCAGAGATGGCGCACCTTGCGGACAGCCCGCGCGCAAAGGAAGCCATTTCGGAAAGAATTGAATCCGAAAGAATCCCATTCGTGCGCGCCCACCTCCTCCGCGTGATACGCGCAATGGCCAAAAGCGGAATCGATTGCAATGAATTCCTTCCCAAGATAAAGGACATGCTTGCAAACGGAACTGATTTTGAAAAGATGGAATCCGCAAACGCGCTCAGGGCGATAGGAGACCGCGCATCCGTTCCGCCTCTTGCAGCTGCACTTGAGTCCGGGGAAAAGCTCCTTCCACCTGCAAAGCAGGCCATCAAGGATGCGATAGCTTCACTTAGCGAAGACGGGGAAGAGTGCCATAGCGATTCCTGCGGGACGGGGATAGATATTTCAACCTAACGTTCGAACATTCAGACTGGTGTCGGGATGAAACTATTCCAAAAGAACGTCGGAAAAACAGACCGGATAGTCAGGTTCGTGCTTGGATTGATACTGTTTGCCGCAGGGGCGTTTTACCTCGGTTCCCCTCTTGCCTATGCAGCTTACTTCATAGGGCTCATATTGATTGCAACAGGAGCCCTTGGAACCTGCGCGCTTTACTCATTGCTGAACTTCAACACCCTTGAGCCCGGCGAAGGCTGCAAATGCAAGGAGAAAGAAGGCGAGCCCTGCGAATGCGCACCGGAATGCAAGGTTTGCAATGAGGAAGTTCCTGCAAAGCCGGCGTCTGCAGCAAAGGAGGAGCTTTCCGTAGATATTCCGGAGGAGGCGGAAAAGAAGCCGGAACCCTTTGTGCCCTATTCCGCACCGATGGCCGCCCGCGCATTGCTTGAGAAGGAGCCTGCCGCGCCAAAGTCCGCCCCGAAGGCGAAGAAAGCGCCCGCAAGGAAGGCTGCCGCGAAGAAGGCGAAACCCGCGAAGAAAAAGAAGAAATAACTCTCCTTTCTTATTCTCTTTTCACCTTATTTTCATTCCCTTTTTTATTCCATTTTACACTGTCCACCACTTAACCATTTTTAAAACATTCTCCACAAGTTAATGGAGGTGGGTTTGAATGGAATCGAGAATTCTTGCTGCGCGTGAAAAGGTAAAGCCCCTCGGGGCGCACACTTCCCTTGGCTGCCTCCACGAAATGAAAAGGTGGAAGGACATCTCCTTTCTGCGCGAAAACGAAGGGATGCTCCCGCCGTTTATAATCTGCGTAGGGGACCGGAGAAGGGTGCTCAGCGCCCCCACGGTGCTAAATTTCAAGAATTATGCCTTTATAGACCAGGAGGCGGCGAAAATCAGCCCGGCCGCCTTTGGAAGGGTCGCAATGCTCGTAGGGAACGTGAACGCGCGCGGCTTCAATTTCCCTCTTGCGGTTATTGAGTCCCAGATGGGCTGCCCGGCAGCGCAAATAAACATGCGCGAGGCGCTCTATTATACCGATAACGACCGCTACCAGGTAGGGGAACTCGGGGTCCACAGCGACGGCATTTACGTTATCCGCGCAGGCACCTGCGCAGGGGTGAACAGCCACAGGAAATCCGAATACAGGATGAAAATCGGGGACATCGCGATTGCGGACAAGAACTACGGCTCTGTGGGCGCCCTCATAGAATCAATTCTCGGCACCCTCAGCCTGGAAGGCTTCGATGCTAGGAAGAAGATTGAAGAGGCGGGCAAAGACGTCCTCCTTGAGCCGAGGCTCGCGGTGAGCTACGATTCGGCATACCTCAAGAACAAGTGCTCCTCCCGCATCATTCTCCAGCTTCTCGGGCTTTCCAATGAGCTTGGGATACTCGCCATCCAGGGCGCGAATTTCACAAAAGACTCCCTTTATGCGGAAATGGACGAGAACCGGTTTGCGGAGCTCCGCGACACTTACGGCATAATAAGTTCCGAAATGGAGCAGATGGCAATATCTGCCCTTGCGGCGGAATTCACGATCGCGGGAGTTCCCGCCTACAGCGCGCTCGTTTCCGCAGTTATCGGCGCAATCCCTGGCAAATCCTTCCCAGAGACCGAAGAAGAGAGGAAGGCCGCAAAGAAAGCCGAGGAAAACACAATGGTTCTTGCGTGCAGCGCACTGGGGGAGATTGCAAGAGGGCTGAACCAATAACCAGTAAAAATTCAGAGTTCTTTTAGGCAGTTTTCCATTTCCAATTCGGTTTCCTGCACCATTCTCTTTATTTCGCCCTTCCCTTTCTCGTCTATTTTCGGGTTCTTGAGGATTTCCTCCCCAAATTCTATGAATTCCTCATAGTGCCTGAGCGGGTTCTTGCACCTTGTCCCCCAGTCGAATACCGCGCATTTCATTTCCTTCCCAAGGAAATCCCCGTATTTTTCAAGGGTGTAATTTTTCGTCTCTTCGGGCATCTCAGCCCCGTCCGCAAGGAAGCGCAAATCCGTCCCGTCCGGCATCAGTTGGAAGAGCTGCTCGGAAACAATCAGGGTTAATTTGAAATTCTTGTTCTTCTCCCGCATCTTCTCCTCCATTTTCCGCAGCTTATGCGCCGCATCGCTCGAGCACGCAAGGGAAAAGATCGCCATCTTCTCTATTTTCCCGTCCTTCTCCTCCGCCGCACGCTCCAGGTCCGCTATTGCGCGCGTAAGCGTTGCGCCTGTTGCAATCGTATCCCCGACCAATATTGTCGCATTCTGCGGAAGAGATTCGAAATTCTCGTAAGTGGACACGGCGGTGAAATGCCCCTCGCTCCCTTCGACCCTCTGCCGTTTTATCCCGAGGAAGCACTGCGGAAGCGTGAATCCGTTCACTTCCCGGAACCCCCGCGCAAGAGAATAATAAAGCCCTCCGGAAAGAAGTATGAATTCCGCAAGGTTCGCCCGCTGCGTTCCCTTGAGTACCTTTTCATTTGCAATTTTTATGTATATTTTGCTCAATCTCTCCATCCGCTCCTGCAATTCCTTTCCCGCAATGTGCGGGCTGTAGAGGATTGCGCGCGATTCTTCTGCGCAAACAACATAAGTGGAGGAGGGATAGCGCGGAGAATCGGATTTGTATAGCCTGTACCCATCAGAGGAGCTATCGAGCTTCATCATGCGCCTTATTTGGTGCAAAAGAAATTATAAATGTGTGTGAATTCCAGCTGTTTCTTTCCGGTTTTTATTGCGGCTTTCCCTGCTCGGAATAAAACGCATGCACCGCCCCTGTTCCATTTGTTGAGTTTATTACGGAATATCTGGAGCGCCCGCACTCGTTATACCAGATGCTCGCATCCTGGAAAACAACCCCTCCCTCGCGGGGAGGCTTCGGAAGCCCGTTTTCCCCTTCCCTTCCCGAAGCGGCCCTATATTCCAGCGCATCCTTGTTCTCCCTCCATACCGCAAATATGAACGCAAGCGCCCTTGCCTTTGCAACCTGCCGCTTTGCGGCGCCTTCCAGGGCTTTCTCGGCCCTTTCCTCAGCATCCAGGAATTTCCAGATGCCGATGCAGAGCTTGTCTGCCCCATTATTGGCATATCTTCCGAATGCTTTTTTTGCATCCCGCAGTTTTTTCCCCGCCCTCTCCGCGAATATCTCCACCCTGTCCTTCACAGGGTTCCTGCTGAAAATCCTGAATTCCCCATTTGGCATCATAAGTAGATATTTGTGTGGAAACTCTTTAATACGTTTATGCCCACTCAGAATTCACTTTTTTAAACTCCTATGCAGATGTACATTCGCTTCCCGGTGAAAATATGAAAGTCAAGGAGTTCCAGCTCGTTTCCCGCAAAACCGAAAGGGGTTTCGAGGTCACGCTTGCGCGCGCAAAGCCAGCACCAGAGCCCGAATCCGCCCTCCATCTCAATGAAAAGGACCGGCAGAGGCTGATTGAGGCGGTTTCCATGGGCCAGCTGATGCGCGCAGAAATAATTCTCAGGCACAAATCCTCCGGCTTCTTAAAAGACGAAGAAGGAATCCCTCTCATCGTGCGGGCTTCATGCAACGGGGATCTGGAAATGGTGGGCATGCTTATCGAGAAAAATGCCGGATTCACTAATCGCGAAATCGATATCTTAATCCTGGAAATAACCAGAAAAGCCTTTTCAAGGCAGATACAGAAAGATTAAAATAATTTGCACTTCAAGAAAGAGTGGGAGTTAAATGGGCACTGCAGTAGAAATTCGTGAGAGCAAGGCAGAGCGGGCTTTAAGCTGGGGGACCGTTCTCAGTTTGCGGCAAACAAGCCTGATGTTAATGAAGGACAGGCTGATTGAAGCAAGAAATCCTGTAGGAATGAGCATCCCCCCTCATAGGTTGGCCGAGCTCAACGATCTCCTCTGGGCCGCTTTCATGGCCAAGGACAATAATGAGATGATTCGCCTCGTAAAAGCCGGCGCAGACCCCTACTCAATCGAGCGCAGGCTGGACAGCGAATTGCGCCGATTGCCAAGTTAATCCCATTCAGTTGCGCATCCGGATTTTCCTTTCAATTAGGCATATAATCCTTCTTCTTGAATAAGCCCCCATGGATTTGCGTTTGCCCGCAGCCGTTCTGATAATCGTAATTCTCGCCCTCTCATTCGCATCCATTTCCCTCCTGAATGAAAATTCCTCATTGAAAGGCCAGCTTGCGCAGAGGAATGCAGAGCTAACTAGTGCAAATTCCCTCCTGAACTCCTCGCATGCGGAAAATTCAAGGCTGAATTACCAGCTCGAAGGCGTAAAATACGAACTTGCGCGCACAAACAAATCCTATTACGAAACCCTGGGCGCCCTGAACCAGACGCAGGCTGAATTAACCTCAACGCAAATGCGCCTCTATGAAACAGAAAACGAGCTCAATGAATCCCGCTCGGAGCTTGCCGACACCTATTCCCAATTGGAAGACCTTCTCGGCGAGGTCTATACCCTCGAAGATTCCATCAATTCCTCAATCCAGTGGTTCAAGGACAACTCAGTTCTTCCCTATTCCACGCATCTCTTCATGATAAAGGTGGACAACTATTGCGTAAAGGACGGAAAGGTGAATCTTGCCTGCATAAACTACCTTATGGAAAATGATTTGGGGTTTGAATACATCTCCGAAAGCCCGGACCGCCTCTATTCCCTTGATGAGATGCTCAATAAGAAAAAAGGAGGGGATTGCGAGGATTACGCCCTCCTCCTGAAAGCAATCCTTTCCCAGATAAAGGAAGAGAACAGTTCCCTGGATGTTGAAGCCTGGTCGCCAATGCAGGATGAGGAATACATAATCTACGAGAAGGGCGATAAATACTGGTACCTTGAGGCATACGGGCTTGAAATAGGGGACATTTCCGAAACCACGCCCTACGTGATCTGCTATACGACCGGAATGGACGAAAACGGGCTGACCGGCCACTGCATCGTTGCGCTTTCCAATGAGGAAATAACCTCCGCCGCAAACGTGGACAACCTGAATGGCGCAAAGGCCTTCGAGCCCCAGAGCGGGGAATTCATGGGGAACGTGGGCAAGAACAGGGCATTCGAGGTTTGCGAAAAAGGCGATGCCGAGTGCGAAACCAATGTCGGCAGCATCCACTTTATAATCGCAAACGACGACCTCTACGAGTTTACGGGCGGCCAGTGGAAGAGCTACCACCTCTACTACAATTCCACGCAAATCATGGAAAAAAGCCTAAGGGAAGAGCTTTCCGGCTTTTCTTGAAGCCTTTAAAATCCTTCTTTAGGAAATACCTGCCCATGAAACAATCAGATTTAGCGTTGCTTGTGTTCGGGGGAGTTATAGTTCTCCTTCTTGCGGTTGTTTTCTCAGGGGTTCTTGCCCCTAAGGAGGCAATTTCGGAACAAACTGGGGAAGTAATCAAGATCATTCCACAGAATTCCGGCGCAGGCCCGGCAAATTCCGCAAACACGGAAAGCCCCGCGGCATCTGAAAATATGAATACGGGTGAAAACGAAATGAAAGAAATCGCAGTGCTTGAAACGACAAAGGGAAACATAGAAATTGAGCTAAACCGCGCAAAAGCGCCCATCACGGTCGCGAATTTCGTAACCTATGTGAACGAAGGCTTCTACAACGGGACGATTTTCCACCGCGTAATAAGCAATTTCATGATCCAGGGAGGAGGATTTACCCCGGACGGGACTGAGAAGGATACCCACGCGCCGATTAAGCTCGAATCCAATAACGGATTGCACAACGGAATAGGAACGGTCGCAATGGCGCGCACAAACGCCCCGAATTCCGCAACCTCCCAGTTCTTCATTAACGTCGCAGACAACTCTTTCCTGGACTATGCCCCTGGAAACGACGGCTATGCGGTCTTTGGAAAGGTGGTTTCCGGAATGGACACGGTGAATGCGATAAAATCCGTGGAAACCTCGACAAATGGCGGCAGTGACGACTGGCCTACTGAAGACGTAATAATTACCGGCGCATACATGAAAAAATAAGGAAATGGGGTTTGGGTTTTAATCCCCAAACTTGGTTGCAAGCAGGTCCGCAACCAGCCCATAAACCATCCCAAACAGGATTAGGAGTTCTCCGCCCCCATTGAAGGAGATTCCTATGCTTACTATCGCCCCCAGGACTACCCCCCTCAGAGCCGCATTCAGCATCTTTCCTTTTACAAGGATGACTCCCCCTGCAAGCCCCACCGTAAGCCCGATAATGAGCCTATTGTAGAAAATCATTGCAAGAAGTGGCATGGTCATTACGAGCCCGGGCACATTTGCCACAGTTGTTCCATAAGCGCAAAAAATGCCGGCAAGCATGCCAATTACAATGGCAATCGCCAATCTTTTCATTCCCATGCTTTTTGCATTCTGCTCTAACATTTTAATTGCTTTTGCCGCGCAGGCCCCCTTCTAAATGGGTGCAAAATACGGGAACTTTTCAAATATAAAAAATTAGAATTAATCCATGCCCCTTTGGGAAAGGTTTATTTCTATCTTATCCCTGGATTTAAGGCTGAGGCTGACCCTTATCTTGCGCAGCAAGTCCCTCTTCAACTTGTCCTTGTCACGCTGGGTGAGCTCGTATGGGAAGTCTTCCCCTTCTTTCAGCAATATATCCAGTGATGCCATTTTTCTCAGATCCTTTGTTTGCGAAAGCAGACTTCACTATTTTCCCGCTAAATCAAAAACCGATTGCAGTTCGCAATATATACTATGCATGGACTAATATATAAAGGAGTGCTTTTCTGGTAAAACTGACGTCTGAAGTGCTTGCACGTATTCCCACTTTTAAAAACATTATAAGCCACTCTTTTTGACCCTTGCCCACTGAACCGCATTAAAGCGCCAATGCATGGATAATTGCCTAATTCTGCCGCTATGGTTTTATTCCTTTCCTGCTATTTTTTGCACATGGGCAAGGAAGCGCATCTGCGCACCCAAATTTACAATCTAATCAAATCCGGAAAAGCGGTAAATGCGCACCAGCTTGAAGGAGAGCTCAAGGCGGGGCTTCTCCACATAGATGCGGAACTGAAAATGCTGGAACTTGAAAGAAAAATTTACCCCTGCGGCTCAAATTGCTACAGGGCAATGGATTGAATTCTAAAAAATTGCAAAGGCAACCGGAGCAATCATGTAGATCAATACCGTCCAGGGGAATCCAAGTGCTGCCAGGGCGATTGCTATGATTGCGATTCCCGGCATTATCATCATCCTTCTTTTCACCGTGCGCACTTCTTCCTGGGTTACCTCTTCGGATATCAGTTGCTTATTCCCTGCCGCATAGCTCCATTGCGAATACAGGAGGGTTCCCACAATCAGCATATTCACCGAGAAAACGATCCCCGCAAGCGGGATTGTCACATAATCATCCGCAAGGTCGGTTGAAAAGGGAATTAATGCGATGAACATGAGAGTAGCAACATTCATCCAGAGCAATTTCCTGTTTATCGCCTTCAATCTGTCATAGCACCTGTGGTGGAGCATCCAGAAGGAAGCGAGCATTACGAATGCAATCAAATAGTGGCTGATGTCCGGGTAAATGTCCTGAAGGATTTTCGAAACCATATCCGAAGTCTGGGTTGCCGCGGCACGCGCCGGGACGTCAATCCCCAAAACCAGCAGCGTCATTGCGAATGCGAAAATGCCGTCGGTTAATGCTTCTGCGCGGCCTTTGTTGAGGCCCAGATACGGAGTTGGCTTCTCCTTTGCCATGCGCTTTCTACTTCTTTTGGTTTTATAAGAATTTGTTTTTGGGAAAACAAGACTGAAAAATAAAAATAAAATTATTTTTTGGCCACTTTTTCCTCCTTAAACAGCATCTTCGCGATTAAGAACACCACGAATGCCAGTATTATGAAGTTGATTAAGGCTCCGAGGAACGCGCCCCACCCTATCTTTATCGCCCCGATCATAAATGTCGCAGTCTGCCAGTCCCCTCCGGGTATTACCGCCCCCACGATTGGCATAATGATATTGTTTACGAGCGATTGCACGAGCGTTGTTGCCGCAACTGCCATAATGAACGCGACCGCAAGCCCCATAACCTTGTATTCCTGCAAGAAGTCCTTGAATTCCTGTATCATTCCCATTTTTTCACCTGCTTCCTTAAACGCATGGAAGGTTAATAATTATTGCAGTAAGAGCATATTTCATGGGAAAGGCGCAGTTTTTCCTTCTATTCTTCCTATCCTTCAGCGTTTCCTTTTCCCTTGAAATAGGGGACCCATGCGAAAAAGACTCTGATTGCGGTTCGCAAGTTGCCTGCATAGGCAACTTATGCGCCCAGGTGGAATGCAAGGGGGATGCGGATTGCGGCAGCCTTCAAATCTGCAAGGAATACGCCTGCCTTAATGTTGAATGCAAGGCTTCCAAGGATTGCGCCCCTGACCGTTATTGCAAGGGATACCTATGCCAGAAATTGAGCTGCAACGAAACCTCAATTCCAAAGGCCCATTCCTGCGTGCAGGTGGAATGCCTGAATGATTCCGCCTGCCCCACTGATAAAAAATGCAGCGGAAATTCCTGCATTTCCTATTCCTGCACAAATGCGTATGCGCAAAACCACACCTGCATCCCTTACCAGTGCCATCAGAATTCCGATTGCCCCCTAAATGAAAAATGCAGCTCCTTCCTTTGCGTTCCCCTTTCCTGCCCTTCCGGCTCATATCCCTCCGAGCACGCATGCGTAAACTGCATTGCGGATTCCGAATGCGCGCAAAACGAGCAGTGCATAAACAGCTCCTGCGCGCCCATCTCCTGCCAAGAAGGAAGGATAGTTTCCCGCACCTGCGTTGCGAACGTTTCCGCTTTCCAGCCAGAGGCGCCCTCCCAGCCCACGCAGCCAACTTCTCAGGCTGCGCCCCAGAACCAGATTCCGCCCTGCGCATTCTCCGCGCTAATCCTTTCGGCCATGCTTCTCATTCTGCTAAAACTAAGGAAATAGGGCTCATTTTTCAATTTCCCGCAGGGCGGGAAAGCCGGCCTTCCATTTCCTTTGCATTTTTAGAGAAGAACTCCCGGGCCGCCCGCTCTTCTTCAGAAGGGTTTTCAGAAAGGGTTGCCTTTTCCCTGAACACAAAATCAAAAACCCCATATGGCGCATCAACGAATTCCTGATAAGTTATGAGCCTGGCAAGTGCCCCAACCGCTTCGCCCTCGGTTACAATCCCAAGTTCCACCCCTCTGAAAACCGCCTCGGTTACCATCTTTTTTTCAGAGTCTCTCGGAACAAGGTAAGCGGAGTGCAATTCTTCAGGTATGATATAGCCTCTTTCGGGGCTAGGCTTGACCATATCGCCGCATACACCCCCTATCACCACATAGTACGGCCCATATGAGCCCGCTTCCGATACGACCGGGTCGGTCCTGCCCAGGGTCTCGGTCAGCGTGCCGTACATCCCAAAGCGGATCCTTCCCTCAAGAATTATGTTTACGAGGCGCAAAAGCCCGGATTTTTCACCCTCGACCCCCTGGGCGTATAGCCCCTCGTCCCTGCCCCTGCACATCACCTGCCTCCAGAGCGCATCCTGCATATATTTGGATTCGTATTCCTCATCTTGGTGCAGGAGGGTTTCCACCTCCCTCGCCGGCATATGCTGGCATGCAAACATTACGTTGGTTATTCCATAATCCTTTTCAAAATTCTTCGCCGCCTCTTTTCCGCGCTCTTTCTTTGCGAGCTTGCGCGCCTTTTTCTTTATCCGTTTTTCTATTCTTTTTGCATCCGGGCCGTTTTCCAAAAGTTCATGGAACTTTGCAAGCTGCAGGAACGGGCCGCGGTTGCAATAGGCATCTCCCGATGCAAAAAAGCGCACAAGCGCATCTTCGTCAAGATCGATTTTTTCGTGCCTCCTTTGAATGCGTTCAAAACGCAGGTCCGACTCGATCTGCCGGGGTTCTTTTTGCGGGCGCTCCGCCTTTATCTGTTTCATGGCCTCTTCCGCGGCTTCAATCCATCTGATTGTGTCCGCGCGCTCTTCCCCCCTGCTTAATCCGCCCCTCTTTCCTTCAATTTCCTCTACCTGCCCGCTCAGTTGGTCTGCCCTTTCCCGGAGCGCATTTTCCTTTTCGGGTTCGCCGCTGCCCAGGTAGAACAGCCGCATATTCACCTTCGCCATCTCTTCCCGCAGATTCCTCCTAAGCAGCTCTTCAGGTGCGGGCTTGTCCTCGGCCTTCCCAAACCTGCCTGGCCCGTTTCCCGGCTTTTTGGGCGCCTCTTCCTTCCCCTTCCAGAATTTCCATTTCACGATAACATACTATGTGGGATACGTATTTAAACACTTTTTTTCACAGCGTTCAGCCGCGCATCCCTTATTCTTTCAATTGCTTGTAGAAATTCATCCCGTTCAGTATGAATACGAGCACAATGAGCACCGTACCCAGGATAAGCGCAATTTGCGCGGTAGTATGCATATCATCTATCTGCCTCTTCGCCTGCTCCAATGCCGCAATATTCGTGTGCACGTCCTCTTTCAATTGCTGGACCCCTGTCGCAGTGGAAATCGCATTCCCGGATACGTTCTGCATCGAAAAAGAGGTCTCCTTCATATAATCTGCGGTATCCCGTATCTGGCTTGCGGAGTCATGCAATGCGCCCGACACGTCCCCGGGCATGAGCGGGATTGAAGAAACCCCGGTTGCAAGCGCATTCATCGCGGTGCTCATCCCCTCAACCGCGCTCGCGGTCTCATTCATTGCCCCGGATGCGTTCTGCGCAAACGAGCTGAAAGAATCAACGGAGTTCGCGGTCCCGTCCACGATTACGCCAACATCCTGCATTATCCCGATCGCGGAATCCACCTCCGCAATTGCAGAGCTGTGGATTCCATCAATCAACCCGTTCAAAATGAAGAAGAAGAAAACCGTCAGAAGTATTCCAACAACGCTTACAAGAATTCCAACATAGGAGATTGCCTTGTCCAGGCCAGATTTTTCAGCCATGGGGGGAAATGGAAGGTTAGAATTATAGCCCTTTTGGCTAAAAACCAAAAAAGGAAAGGTTATAAGAGCTATGAAAGATAAAACAACACAAATGGTGTAGACAATGGCAGAAGGAACTGTAAAATTTTTCAATGTGAGCAAGCGCTTCGGATTCATTTCCGGAGATGACGGGAAAGAATACTTTGTGCACGAAAGCGGCCTTGCGGCGGGAACCAGAATCCGCGAAGGGGACAAGGTTAAATTCGAAGTTGTTGCCGGAGACCGCGGGCCAAAGGCAGAAAACGTAGAGAAAATCTGAGTTCTTTTTCATTTTCTTATTTTTCTTCTATTTCTATTTATTCTCTTAGCTCCAATCGGATTTAGTTAAGCATTTATATTTTCTCCCCATTCTTTCCTTAAACGGCAGGGCAGTTTTCACATCCGGAGCATGATTTGATTGGATTTTGACGCATTCTTCACAAAAAAGGTAAACCAGGCCCATGGTTCTTCAATCGGCAGATTCCTTGATGCCCTCGCATTGCGCCTCGGGGGCGCGGAGCACGCTGCATTCCTTAATGCCCTCTGCACCGCCGGGCTGGGGGCGATAATAGTATTCCCGCTATTCATAGTCGGGAGGCGTTGGGCTTACGAACCTCCCTTGTTCCTTACCCTTGCCCTCCTTTTCGTGATTTGCGGAAGCACCCTCTCCTTCAAATATGATAAGGGAAGGAAAATAATGCGCCCGCTTCTTGCCGCTGCTATAATTTTCTCCCTTCCCTTCGGATTGCTCAGCCTTCCGCTCCTCCATGAGCTGAGCGTTTACAAGAAGAAAAATAATAAAAAATAGAAAAAATTTACTTTACTCCGAGGTAATCCTCCTTCACGATATCCGCGTTATCCCATCCCACAACTCCGTGCAGGAGCCTTCCTGCGGGCGTGACCTCGGTACCCATGTATCCTTTCTTTCCGAATGTCTGCGATTCGAAGGTCGGCGCCCCGTTCATCTGCCCATAGAGCTGCATTGCATGGTCGACATCGGATGCCTCGAGGGTATCTCCGTAATCCACGAGAACCGCCCTGTCCTTTAGCTTCGCAATGGCAATGACGTGCATCCCTTC
This sequence comes from uncultured Microcaldota archaeon, assembly GCA_903828955.1. GTDB lineage: Archaea > Micrarchaeota > Micrarchaeia > Anstonellales > Bilamarchaeaceae > CAIKOA01. The sequence goes on along the minus strand of CAIKOA010000031.1, from coordinate 9,594 downwards.
TGGAGTGCTTACCTGCCTTACAACCGCATCCACTCCGTTTGCCCTCATGAACTCCGCCATCAGCCAGTGGATTCCCGCGCAAACCGCAATCCCGTTCTTAAGGTTGTCCGGAAGCGGGTCCTTAGAGCTGTGCGTGCTATACCAGTTCACGTAGCTCTTCATGTATTGGAAGATTAGTTCATCATCCGCTCCCGCAATGCGCTTCACTTCGCTGTCGAATATGTTCCCGTTCGTCATCGCATCATATGCGCCGTTCGCATATGCAACCCTTTCCAGGAACGCCCCAAGGAACCTTGCCCTCACTATCACTTCGTCCTGGGAGAGGCTGTTTCCATACGAATTCTTGAATTGGTCAAAGCTCCCGGAATTCAATATCCTCGCCTTTGTCTCGTTTATCGGCACATCATAATACGGGTCTCCGGAATGCCCGAACGCATATGGCCCCGGGTGCGCCGAATCCGGCTTGTCGGTTTTTGCCTGCTCCCACGTCATGTCCTGCGCATGGGAGTAGTTCACGGTATTTGTGGAGTTCACGTATTGCCCTCCAATCACAAGGGTCGCCCCTGCCATTATCAACGGATCAAACCTGCCGCTAAGCTGCTCTGACCACTGCGTCGCACCCAAAGAGACCCACAGGTCCACTTCCACATTGTCCTTTACGCTGAACGTCCTCGTTCCCCTCACTCCGTACTTGTTGTAAATTCCATAATCGTCTCCGATCAATCCGATGTCCGCAAATGCGCGTATCGTGTATTCCTTCAATGCGACCTGCGCCCCGACTTCCACGTCCTGGAATTTCGGCCTGTAATACCCTGCGTATGCCGTCTTGATCGGGTCGTCCGCCGCAAAATAGAAGCTCGGAACCCCGTAAAGGAGGAACATCTTGTAAATCTCCATGGAAAGCCCCACGCTCAGGTTGAAATACGTGTCATCCCAGACCGGGTAGGAGAGCGCCCCTCCTATCACTCCCCCCATCCTGAGCTTGAAATTCTCCCCGATAGGCTGGGAATACCCGACTCCCACCGAATGCGAACTATATACGTAGGAAGGCATGTTTCCAAGGAAAGCCGCGCTTCCATAATAGCCCAGCTTGAATCTCCAGATGTTCATGTACGGGCTCACCCCGACCCTTCCAAAAGGCACCATCTGGTTCCCGAACCAGGCTATCATTCCTGTGTCAAGGCGGGCAAGGTCCCTATACCTTGCGCTTCCGAATACTGCGTTTCCCGCCTCGTTTCCGACCAGGTTTGCGCCGATATCGAAGTTATTCTCCAGGTTTATTTCCCTTGGCTGCCCGTTTATCTTCACAGTATCGGAAAACTGCGAGAGCGAAGGGTCCGTGTATTGGCTCACTCTTTTTGGAAGAGCCGGGAAAATCAGGTTGTGGCTGAAGATGTGCCCTTCATCCGTTTTGGGCTGCTCTTCGGGAGCCGCCCCTGCATCAAATCCAAAAATTTCTCCGTTGGAATACATTTTCGAGAAGAAATCATCCTCGGTTTGCCCGTTTGCCGCAGAAATTGGCTGCCCGACTCCGGCGTCCGCCTCATTCGTTTCTGCCGGAGGCTGCGGAGATGCCTCTTGCGGAGGGCCGGCATCCGCATCCACCTGCACCGCCGCAGGCTTTTCCACAGGCGCGCTTTCATGCGCCCTCTTGTGCTTTGCGGCTAAAGGCGCCGCGGCGAGAAATGCGCTGAATGCGAGCGCCCCAACCTTCATCCAGAAGTGAGAGTGCGGCCTTGTTTCGGATTCCGGCTTAAAGCCGGGCTTGACAACCTTAATTTTCTTAATTCTTGAAATATCCAATTTATCCTGCTTCTGGGTTTCCCTTTGCTCGAACTTCATCTCCTTCACCCAGCATATATTATAGTAGAAGGGAATTTAAGGTTACACTTTATAACGAAAGATGAAATTGATACTATTTTATCCCAGAAAGCCCGCCTGAACGTATTTAAACCATCGCATCCAATATTTTCTCCATGGGCTTCTTCGAAGGAATCGAAAATGGAATCGGTCTAATAGGCCCGGTATTCAAGGAAGGAATTGACTACTGCAAGGTGAAGGGCGCTTTTTTTAGGATAGCGATCAGGGTTGGCGCGGCCTATCTGGCGTACACGATACTATTCATAATCGCCGCTCTCATCGGCTCGGCCTTTGGGCCCACAGTCTTCCCGAACGATCCAAAAGTCGGTGCGAATATGCTCATCCTCGCATTATACCTCGTCGCCATGCTCTTAGGGAACCTGCTGTTCCTCTCCGCGCTCATGGGGCTCATGCAAAACGTTTACTACAAAAAGAACCTGCCTTTCTTCTCAATGGAAAATATTCTGAATTCATTAAAGCTGACGCTCTTCTTCGTGCTGGTTTTCCTGGTCCTCTGCATCCCGGCCGCAGCATTTTACCTATGGGCCGGCACCACGGCCGCTTCGCTCGTTTTGCTGTTAATTCTATTGATTGCAATGGCCGCAACCATCCCGCTTTTCATCCTTTTCTATTACCTTCTGCAGGAGATGGCGATAGGCAAAAAAGGGGTAATCGGCTCCATAAAGGGCTCCGTTGCGCTGGTAAGAAAAAAATTCTGGGAGACCATCGTATTCGGGGTGGTGCTTCTTGCGCTGGTCGGGGTGGTTTACGTGGTCTCATTCTTCATTGTATACGCCATTTTCATAGTGCTGATGGTTCTGGCAGTCGCACTTTCCTTGGCATCCAAGGAGGTCGGCTTAGTCCTGCTTTTAATTTTGTACGCGGTTTTCGTGGTGGTGCTCACTGCGATATACGCGGTCATGCTGAGCGCATACTCCATTATGCACACCCTTCTCTACAAGAAGCTCCAGAAGAAATAAGTGTTGAAAGGGGTTGAGGCTCCTTTCCATAATTCTTTTTTCCCCGGTTTATCAGGATTTTGGCTAGGGGCTACTTCTTCGTCCTGTTCCTATTAATCGGAATTACGTTTCCGCCGGCTCTTTCGTTCGTTTCGCTTCTCCCTAGCGTAGCCTGGTCCCTCGCGTGCTTTTCCTTAAGATCCAGGGCATCGAGCGCATTCAGCGCGGCTTCCTGCACTTTCGGGGGATATCTTTTTGTTTTTGCCACGAATTCAAGCCTCACTTTGGAGCGCGTGAACTCCCAACCCGCAGATTCCCTAAGCAGTTCCACCATTTTTATTCCGGCGGCCTCTCTTATTTTTTCCGGGAAATTGCCGCGCAAGGCAAGCTCCTGGAGAATGCCCTCGCTAACGGGGAGCTTTTCCCTTCCGCTCAGGTATTCCCAGGTTTGATTGGAGCGCGGGCCCACGGCTTTGGCCATCCCTATGAGCGCATTTCCCGCCTTTTCCCTTATCTCTTCCGGGCATCTTTCGCTTCCGCATAAATGCACCAGCTGGCCATAAGCCTTTGTGTTTGTGTAGTAATCAACAAGTTTGTCCAGGGCATACGCCCTTATTTCGGCATCAGTCCTGGTGGAGTAATGCAGCAGCTCCGCCAGGTTTCCTTCCGAAGAAAAACGATCTATTAGCCTTTTAGTATTTTCATCCAGGGTCGCCACCCGCATTACTATTTGTGTTGATACATGTTTAAAAAGGTATATACTCACGGCCAATCCTCTGCCCGGATCCTCTTCCTTTTCCCGTTTCACCAGGGATTTTCAAGTGCCGCGATTATTCTTCCCCTTCATAAATGAAGCCGTGCGCATCCGGGATTCCGGTTTTTCCCCCTCACTTGTTGCTTATGTACAGCAATATCGCCAGGCTTATTGTCGCAAAAAGCATCGCCACCATGTCCATGAACACCGAGCCCTTGTCGAAGTTCAGCATCCGGAGCAGCGTGTGGTTGGAAACGACCACGAACATCAATAGGCATGAGATGAACAGCAGTATCCCCAGCGTGAATCCCGAATTCATTTTCATGTACGCCTTCGCATAGGTATACAGCAATATCATTATCAGCAGCACATTGACCACGGTGAGGAACGGAATGATTCTCGTGAATATGCTTTCTCCCTGCGAAACCTGCGGCAGCATGCTCCCTAGTATGAAAGTAAGCGCCGAAACAAAAAGAATTATCCCCAGGCTTATCGCCCCTGCCTTGATATTTTCATTCATTTTCCATCACCTTTTTTATCAATTCAATCATTTTCTTGCTGGATTCCAGGGAATCCGAGGGGAAGAACATCTTCCCGTACTTGTTTTCCGTGCTATAGAGAAGCCCGTTTTCCTCAAGCAGTTCAATATGGTGCGCGATGGTCTTGTAGTCAACCTTGAGTTTTTCCGAGAGCTGGTTTGAGTTCATGGGCTTCCTTCTCAATACGGAAAGTATCTTCGCCCTGTTCCTGCCCCCTTTTGAGCCTGCGAGGAGCCAGTACCCGATTCTCTCAAAATCATCCATCCCTAAATGCACCGCTTGCAAATAGAACATGCGGAATCTTTTAAATCCGCTATGCTTTTTGGCAAAAATCACCGTCTAATTTGGAAGAGATTTGGGAAAAAGTATATATAGGGCGGGTTAGACTTCAAGCTAGCAAAGAGGATGGTAAACATGAAAAGCTGGATAGTTGTTTTCGCATTGATTGCATTATTCGCATTTGGTTGCGTCTCCAATCAGGAATATTCCTTAGGAGAAGGGCAGAACGTTTCCCTGGAAAACCAGGCCGTCTCGCAAGGAGATGCCTCCAATCTGAGTGCGGGCACCCAAACCGCGCAGGGAACCCACACAAGTTCCGGCTCTGGGACCCAAACCGGTTCAGGTTCAGGAAGTTCATCTACCGGATCCACCTCTTCAGGAACCTCTGCAGGAACACTAACCCAGTATACTGCAAATATCTGTATAGAGAATACTAAGGACAACCCGCAATGCAAGGATTGCTGCGACTGCCTCAACCTGAGCGCGGATGCAAGAAGGCAATGCAGGGACAACTGCGCAGTGCATAACTTCGCATCGAACTCAAACTTCATTCAATTTACCGTTCCTTCAGTTCTTGGAAAGAACGGAGATTACTCCAAATGCGTTGCAGAGGGAACTGCTGCGGATTGCAAGCAATGCTGCGAAGTGACCGGAGGCTTTGTGTGCGGAGACTACCGCTTCTGCCGTGACCAGTGCAACCTGAAGTTCGGGAACGCGAGCACTTCGACCAATCCGGAAGCGCCTCCGGCTCCAAATACAGGGGAGGCACCTCCAGATACGGGAACAAATCCGCCTTCCCAGAACCAGAGCTCTTCCGGAGACCAATACAACATTGAGCAGGCAATCTCGGATAGGGCGCAGATGAGCACCTATTCTTTCAGCGCGCTCGCATTCGTAACCGGGGACTCCTGCAGCGATTCGTTCCTTCCGCCCGGAAAAGTTGCGGATTTCTCAGGCTTCCAATACCTCCGGGACAACGACCCGGACCAAATGGGCCACAATACCGAATTCGTTACAATGGCCGCGGACAATGTGCTCACAGTACTTAGCGATGAGCAAATACAGGAATTCATCGCAATCGATTCCAGCCAGAACAGCATGAGCGACCAATACGCATACATGCGCTTCCCGCTCATGAACGCCTTCAGGCGCCAGCTTTCCGGGGATATTCCAGAGGGAAGCAGCGGCTTGAACCGCTCCGCAGTGATGGAATACTCCGCGGAACTCTACTTGGTGGATGCAAAAATAAGCCTGGAGAGGGCAAAGGCTTTCGGGAGGGTTTACCGCTCCCTAACAACCGAGCAGCGCGCTTACCTGGATAAGATGAGTTCTGAAGGAAGCCTTTCCTGGCCGAAAGTTTCCGAACCCGCAATTTTGCAGACAAGCGGAATCTCTTCAGTGAACCTCCGCACATATGCAAGCGAGTTCTTCGGCTGGTATAAGGGCTCGGAGGATGCGGACACTTACTTCTGCCCAGAACGGCAGGCAACCTATTTCGGCTCCTTCTACATGAAGGATGCGCCTGCAATGGGCAACCGCAACTATTCAATCAGCACTACGATTACCGGGGATCGGGGAGAAGCCTTCCTTGAGCTCCTGGATGATACGCAGCGCTCGGAACTTACGGGCCTTGTCGATGTCCAGAAGAGCGACTTGAACGACATCGTTTCCACAAGGCGCGCAATGGTCCAGGAGATGCGGAAGCTGATGGTGCAGGACTCAATCAATGACAGCATGGTCCTTTCCCTCGGAGAGAGATATGGGGAGCTGGATGGGGAGGTATCCTACTACTACGCGACCCATTTCTCCGAGGTCTCCAGTACCATGACTTCTGAGCAGAAAGCCCAGGCGGTCACACTCCGGGACCTTGCGGATTTCCCGTGCAGCGGCGCATACTTATACTCCGCGAAGATTGCGATGCCGGATGTGGAGAACACGGACTTCCTCTTCAATTCGGATTGAGGTCTTCGGATGGAGAGGAAAATCCTTTTTTTAATTTCTTTTTCTATTCTCGTTCTGGCAGTTGCCGGTTATTTAGTTTGGAATTCCTACTTGAAAGAAGGGGGCTCCAACGCATCCACCAATCAAGTGATTCTACAGAATACTTCCCAGGAGGAATCCCCGCAAATTCCCCAATCCAGTGCGGGAATTGGAAATAACTCTGGCCAAGAGGAAACGCCCTCGCAGGCTCAACCCGCCTCAGTTCCTGAAGAGAATATGACTCAAGAGGAAACTCCGGAAGCCCCCCAAACCGAACCAACCGAGCCAAAACAGGAAACTACGGCGGGAACCCAAGCAACGCTCAGTGATGATTTCGGCTCAATCCTTCTTGGAGCGCCCACTGAAAATTCCATAATAATCAATGTGCTCCCAACTTACTCTTCTTCCGCATACATTGAATACGGAACCCAGCCAAATTCCCTCTCTTCAAAAACAAAAACCCTTTCCCTGAATGCAAGCAAACCCGTAGATATTTCTCTTTATGGCCTATCCTCCAACAAGGAATACTATTATCGCATAGAATACAAAGCCGGAAGCGCTTACAAATATACTTCCACGCACTCGTTCCATACCGCAAGGCCCGCTGGAAGCAGCTTCACTTTCGCAGTTGAAGCCGATCCTCATTTAGATGAAAATTCCGACCCCCAGCTCTACAACCAGACCCTCAAGCATATCATTGCGGACAAACCCGACTTCCTCCTTGACCTTGGCGACACCTTCATGGCCGAGAAACTTCCCAATAAAACCTACTCAAATATGGAAGCAAGATACATAATGTACAGGGGCTTTTTTGACGAACTGAACGGCTCAGTCCCGCTCTTTTTAACCATTGGAAACCATGAAGGAGAAGCCGGCTGGGAGCTTGATGGAACAAGCAACAATATCGCAATCTGGACAACTCAATTAAGGAAGGAATACTATCCAAACCCCGCTCCCAACGAATTCTATTCCGGAAATTCAATTGAGGAACAATACGTGGGCTTGCGGGAAGACTATTACGCCTTTGAATGGGGGGATTCCCTCTTTGTTGTCCTTGACCCCTATTGGTACACGGAAGTTAAGCCCAATAGCAATGGGTGGGGCTGGACTCTAGGAAAAGACCAATACGATTGGCTGAAAGAAACCCTTGAGAACTCGAATGCAACGCACAAATTCGTCTTCTGCCATCATTTAGTTGGCGGAAACGGCAAGGATGCGCGCGGAGGAGCCAAATATGCCGGCTTCTTTGAATGGGGCGGAGATAATTTGGACGGAACCTACGGCTTCGATACTGAACGCCCGGGCTGGGGAACCCCGATCCACCAACTCCTAGTGGATAATGGAGTGGATATCTTCTTCCACGGGCACGACCACATGTATGCAAAGGAGGAGCTGGACGGAGTAATTTACCAGGAAGCGCCCCAGCCGAGCCATCCGGGAACGAGCCTGAATAACGTTGATGCCTATGGCTATAGCGGCGCAGAAACAATAGGGGGCTCCGGATATATGCGGGTGAGCGTTACCCCTTCCGTTACTACCGTAGAATTCGTCAGGTACGATGGCACTGTTGCGGCGAGCTATGAAGTTTGAACCATCAGCGCTCCAACCTTTGCGTTTTTCCCTCTTTAATATCCCTTGCAGACCTAAGCAGGGATTTCCTGAATTCCTCGCTATATTTTCCTTCTTCATCACCCGTAGGCATATCCTTCAGAGTAAGTTTCTTTTTCCCGCTCATTTGACCGCCAGAATACCCTCTATTTTTTCCAAGAATTCCCCTGCAAACCTAACCAAATTTTTTGCCTCGTCCATGGTCGGATAATACTCCGAAGAATAGGAAACCTTGTGCCTTTTCTCCCGGTACTCGTCCAGCATTCTTATGAAATGCATTCCTATTTTTGCAGAATGCTTCGCTTCCAAATATCTTGCAACGCACGCGTGGCTCCTTTCCCTGTACCCGTCCTTGAAGAGAATAGCCCTTCCCGCATCGAACATCGCCGCATACCCGCAGAGGACCGCGGAGTTCGGGCTTTCGTTCTCCACCGCCTTCTTTGCCTCCTCCAGCATCACCTGCGCCTTTTCCATCTGGCTCCTTGCCTGCGCGCCTGATGCCGGAATTTTCGCTATCAGGCCCTGCTCCATGCATTCCTCAACCGAAATCATACTCCCTCTCCCCACAGCAAAATTGAATAGAAAAGCGAGAAATAGAACGGCGGGTTCTTCTCCATGTTCGCCTTGATTTTTTCCTTATCCAGCAAGGTGAGGTCTATTTCCGCCCCGAGTTTTTCCCCGAGCTCCCTCCTTGCTTCCGCGGTCTTTTCAAGCGCAGGCATCCTATCCACCTTCACCCAGATGTCCAGGTCGGATTTCTGGAGGTTGGTTCCCCTTGACCAGCTCCCGAATATCCCTATTCCCTTTATGCCCGGCATCCTCTTCCTCAGGATCTCCACCGCCTTCGCCTCCTCCAATCTCAGGAGGTTCTGGGAGAGCCGTAAAGAATGCACGAGCGGAACCTCCAGGAGTTCGTTCCCTTTCACGACGCCTCCTTTTTCCAGGATGCGGAGATACTTGTGCACCTGCGCCGGGCTCACATCCGCTTCCTTTGCGATTTCCCTCATCGTTCTCCTCCCCTGCCTGGTCAGGAGCGCCTTCAGTATCCTTTCCCTTTCCGGGGTCGAGTGCAATTCGTTCATGTTCATATGGTGTGCATATGTTGTTCACACTATATAAACATTTTGTCCACACCGCATGAACACCCATTTGCATCCGTTTCACCAAAACTAGTGCCGCTTCCAGCCTTTTAAACGCGCGGAGAGAGTAGGATTCCGGTGCTTCCAGTGGGCGGGAATCCGGCTTTCTAAAGTTCCATCATTTTCCCTTTTTCCGGGATTTTCAAATTGTTCAAATCCGCATTTCTGTTATAGTTTAAAAACTATTGTGCAAATAATTCTATCCAATGAAAGCTGTTTCCAGGGAACTCCGGATGCTTCCAAAGAGATTCATCACCCAGGAGGATTTCCAGCGCTTTCTGCGCGCAAGGAAGAGCCCCCCGGATTTCGCCTATGAGAACCTCGGGCTCATCACTTCCGGAATAAGGAAATGGAAGCTGAATTCAATCCCCGGGGTTTCCAAGGAAGATGCCGCTCAGGAGTGCCTGATTTCGCTTATTCAGAGCGCGGAAACCTGGAATCCCGGGAAGGGAAGCTTTTCCACCCACGCAATCGAG
>CAIKOA010000030.1 GCA_903828955.1 uncultured Microcaldota archaeon | reverse complement strand
GGTTTTTCTGCAAATCCCTGTAAGTAACCATTTTGCCCATGAAATCCCGCTCCCATTTATAGTAGTCCTTTTCGCAATATGTGCAGGATTTCGCAAACCGGTAATACACCAGCACGTTCTTGTCCTTCATCACGTCCGGAAGCGCGGGAATCTTCTCCCTCATGCCCCTCAGTATGTACGCCATCCTGGTATTGATGACCAGTTTCCTGCCGTTCTTCAGCGCGGCCCGGTAAAAGCTCATGAAGCGGTCAAAATTGCTCATTGAGAAGTAGCAGAAGGCCATTCCCCTGGACTTTGAGAGGATGCCCGAAACCTTCTCTTCCACCTCCTTTTCCGTATAATTATGCTCGGTCTCGTACCCGAACCTCGTCCCTTCGCATAGGAGCGCGCAGGGCCTGGATTCCTTCGCCTTTTTTATGAATTCCTCAGTCATGTCCGCCCTGGGGCCGTGCGTCCTGAAATCGCCCGTATAAACGATATTTCCCCTGCTCGTTTTCACTATGAAGCCGTATGCCCCGGGGACCGAGTGGTCCACATGGATGGGGGTTATTTCCAGGTGCTTCACCTTGAATTTCTTCCCTGATTCAAAGTGCCTTATGTCCATTCCCTCTTCGAGCGGGCTGAACTGCGAATAAAGGAAATCGTATGTTTCCAGCAGTTTATGCGTGCCGTGGCCCATATATACGGGTATTTTCCTGTCCAGGAAGGGAAGGTGGCCGGTGTGGTCGGAATGGTTGTGGCTTATTATTACCGCATCAATGTCCGGCTCCTGGTATTTGAGGCCGGTTCTTTCCAGCAGTTCTTCCGAATAGAGCTTCGGCAGTTTCGGCAGCATTTCAAACTCAAAATAGACTTCCAGCCCGTTCGCGTTCCTCGGCTGCAGCCAGTCGTAGAAGAATCCCTCTCCGAAGGAGAAGCTCTGCCCGAAATCCAGGTAGATTTTGGCGTCCTTGTCTTCAAGAAGGATTTTGTTTCCGCCGATTTCGCCTGCGCCACCGTAGAATGTTAAGCTTACCATGCGCGGATATCTCAAATTAGTTTAAAACGGTTTTCTGGGTGCACTTTTTATAACATAGGTGCAGAAATTATTAAGGATGCCCAGAAAAATTACGATTGAAGATATGCAAAAACTTGCAGAAGCCAAGGGTGGGAAATGCCTTTCTGAAAAATATGTAAACAGCAAAACTAAATTAGATTGGAAATGCGGAAAGGGGCATATTTGGAAGACCTTACCAAAAGATGTGAAAAGGGGGCATTGGTGCCCACATTGCGTAGGGCTCGCAAAACTGACCATTGAAGAGATGCAACGAAGAGCAAGGAAAAAAGGAGGCAACTGTCTCTCCGAGGAATATATCAACTCTACCACAAAATTGAAATGGCAATGTGAAAAGGGGCACGTGTGGGAGGCAAAACCTTGTGATGTTAACGGGGGTAAGTGGTGTCCAAAATGCTGGGCAGAAAGACGCGGATTGTCGTTAAGAAAGCCAATGGAAGAAATACAGAAACTCGCAGAGGATAAGGGTGGAAAATGCCTCTCGACTACTTACCTCGATAACAAAACAAAACTAAAATGGCAATGTAAAGAAGGACATGTTTGGGAGGCAAAAACTAACGACATAACACAGGGGCGGTGGTGCCCAGTATGTTCCCAAGGAGTAAGTGAAAGAATCTGCCGAAGAACGTTTGAGGAATTATTTGGTGAGAAATTCCCGAAAAAAAAACCCAAGTGGTTAGTCAATTCCAGAGGAAATGGAATGGAACTTGATGGTTATTGCGCGAAATTGGGGATTGCTTTGGAGTATCAAGGTAAACAACATTATTTTCCATCTACACGTTTCGTAAATGTTGAGCTTTTGAAACAACGACAAGAAGACGACAAACAAAAGAGACGACTTTGTAAGGAGCATAGCGTAATCCTGATAGAAGTTCCATATACTATTGATTATCATGAGATGTCTGATTGGATTGCGAACGAATGCGCCAAACAAGGCGTAAGTGTTCCAGAAAAAGAAGGAGTAGATTACAGAACATTTGACGTTTATTCGCCTCAGAAATTGAAGGAAATGCAAGAGATAGCACGGAGTCGCGGGGGCAGATGCTTGTCCCCCAGATATATCCATAAAGAAACGAAAATGCAATGGGAATGTGGAAAGGGACATACCTGGTGGGCTCGGGCGGGCGGTGTCAAGATGGGGCAATGGTGCCCTAAATGCGGGAGTAAAAAAAGTGCCGATACGAGACGTTCTAATATTGAGGAGATGCAAAAAGTGGCAGAAGCGAGGGGGGGCAAGTGCTTGTCTAGCGTTTATGTAAACAACCTCACAAAACTAGAATGGATATGTAGTAAAGGACATAGGTGGTTTGCGACGCCAATAAATGTAAAAAATTCTCATCATTGGTGTCCATATTGTTCTAATCGGAGCCCTTATAGAATAAGATTAACGCTGGTAGATATGCAAAAAACAGCGGAAGAAAGAGGGGGAAGATGTCTATCTACCAAGTATGTAAACAACCGCATTAAGCTCCGATGGCAGTGTGACAAAGGACACGTTTGGGAAACAAAACCTGCAAATGTAAGATCTGGAACGTGGTGCCCCTTCTGCGCAGGAAAACGCCATTCTTAATCTTGATTTTTAGACAAGCAAATTCTCTTAGGGCGCATGGTTATAATTTTTGTCCATAAATCCAAAGCATGGTCAGAACCCAATCACTCATTCCGTTTCAAAGCAAGAGCTTATTTTTGAAGTAGGATAAGGAACTTTTAAAAGGGTTGAGAACAATCATATGCTTGTGGAGGACAGGCAAGAAATTCTCAATAAGCTCAAGGTTCTGGTTGCAGACTACCAGAGACTCAGCCCTGCTTATAAGAAGGAATCCGCAGAGAAAAAAGCCGAAGAGTTTGTCTTGGATTTTTTTGAAGTACTGGGCTGGAAGAGGAGAAGTGAGGAAGTTATCCCTCAGAAGAAGATACGGCGGGTAGGAGTTTCAGAGCGGGTTGATTATAGTTTCAAGCTAGCCGGCGCGCTTAAGCCCAGTCTCTACGTGGAAGTGAAACGTTTTTCCAATAAACTTGAAGACGCCGCAATTGTAAAACAAGCTATCGACTACGGAAAGAATGGAGGAGCGAGGTGGGCAGTCCTAACTAACTTCCATACTATTAGGATATTTAATTCAAATTACTATGATGATCCACAGAATGCAGAGCTTTTTGCACCTATCGACCTGCTGAAAAGCCTTGATGACCCACTAGTTTTAGATCAGATACTTCTTCTTTCTAGACAAGCATGTACGGAAGAGCGCCTTGACCATTATGCGAAGCTTCACAAGAAATGGAAGGAATCCGCAGATATCGAAGAACTTCTCACAAAGAACTTGGTCCATACAAGAGTAGAGCTTTCCAAGGCCATGTGGGAACAGAACGTCCCCCTGTTCGAAGGAGAAAAGAATAGGGAGCAGAAGCTCGACGAATGTGTCCAGCTTCTCTTAGATAGACTTATTTTCTGCAGGATTCTGGAAGATAACGGGGCGGACGAAGATCGGAAACTCTATCATGAATATGAAAAATGGGAAAAAGACAAGAGAGTGCAGTTTTATAGCGACTGCATACTTCCTTTCTTCAATAAAATGAAGGGTATCTACGACAGCACCATTTTTGAGACGCACAAGATCGACAACCTTCGTATAAAGAATGAGACTTTCGTTGAGGTATTCAATTCCTTCTATTTCACTAAAGACGGGCTGCGCTATCGCTTTGATGCAATACCAGTGGATGTTCTGGGGCACGTTTACGAGAACTATCTTTCATATAAAGCAAAGAAAACGCCGTCTCGCACTGGCATAGAAGAGGAAATGTACAAACGAAAGAGTTCAGGTATCTATTATACGCCTTCGTTTTTAGTCGAATATCTCGTGAAAAACACCGTGGGCAAGAAACTTGCCAAGTGCAAAAAGCCAGAAGAGGCGCTGCGCATTAAAGTCCTTGATCCTGCCTGCGGCTCTGGCACTTTCCTCATTCGCGCGTATGAAGAGTTCAAAAAATGGTATCTGGAGCATCCTGAGGCGACCCAGACTACCCTTAACAGTGATGAGGTCGGACTGCACCATTTTCTTGACCGCGTAATGGAGAATTGCCTCTATGGGATAGATCTGGACCCGCGTGCGGTTGAACTGACCCGCCTCAATCTTTTTATACGTGCAATCGGCAATCCCAAGAAATTGCCGAATTTGCACATTGCGAATGCAAATACGCTTGTTTCCGACCACGAATATGAAGAGCTATCTTTCATATTTAGTCGTGACTTTCCAATAGTTTATGAAGAAGGCGGCTTTGACGTTGTCATTACCAATCCTCCCTGGGAAAAATGGAAACCGGATTCCCAAGAGTTCTTTGAGCCACACGACCCAGGCTTCAAGTCCCTTCCGGCGCCAAAGGCCAAGGCAAGGATGAAAGAATTGCTTTCCAAGCGCCCCTATCTTAGGAAGAAATGGCTTGAATATACTACTCACTATGAAATTCTGAGCGAACACTTCAGGGACCAGAAAAACTTCCAGTCCCAATCCGATGAAGCGGACGGAAGGCAGGTTTCTGGGGATCTAGATCTGTACAAGCTGTTTACGGAAAAAGCATACCAGCTGCTGAAGCCGGACGGGGTTGCCGGGCTTGTTGTGCCGAGCGGAATTTATACGGACCTAGGGGCTAAGGGATTACGCAGGATGCTATTCGAAAACTGCAAGTTGGAAGGGATTTATGGTTTTGAGAATCGCAAATTCATATTCCCCGATATTGACCAGCGATATAAGTTCGTGCTGCTTACATTCAAAAAAGACGGAAAAACTAAGGAGTTCCCTGCAGCATTCTTCCTTTATTCCAAGGAGGAGCTTGCGGATGCGCAGAAAGCGCCAACAATTCTGGACATTGAATTCATCAAAAAATCCAGCCCGACTTCCTGGAATGTCATTGAGATTAAGAATCCCGCCGCATATTTGATCGTAAAGAAAATGCTCGCCCATCCGCACCTGGGTGATGAAATCTCGGATTCGTGGAACATCGATCTCTCCCGTGGCTTTGATATGACCAACGACAGCCATCTTTTCAAACCATATGGGGACGGAGTGCCAATGTTAGAAGGAAAGAATATCGAGCAGTTCACGCACAAATGGAAAGACGCGCCAACTCCGCGCCATTCAATCACTGAAGCGGATATCGCTTCCAACTTAAAGGAAGACAAAAGTTACCATAAGGATTACTGGCTCGCTTATCGTTTAATAGCAAGCTCTACGAACCATCGGACTCTAATAAGCGCAATAATCCCGCCTGGATATGTCTGCGGTAACTCACTTGCAATAATTCGGATGCAGAACCCGAAGGAACTATGCTTCCTTTGCGGAGTTCTCAATAGTTTCGTTTTGGATTATCTTATCCGGCAGAAGGTCAGCACCAACGTGAATATGTTCTATTTCAAGGAATTGCCTACTCCGCGCCTTCGCAGCGGGCCAGTTTTTGATGCGATTGTCCGTAAGGTTGCCCAGCTTTCTTGCACAACTTCCGAGTTCAAAAAACTCAAGGAAGCTGCAGGGATAGACTTTGCAATTTCCGAAGAAAATGACCGAGCAGTAGTGCGCGCACAGATAGACGCACTCGTGGCAAAATTATACAACATTACTCGCGACGATATGGTGCAGATACTTTCGGTTTTCCCGCTCGTAGATGAAAAAACCAAGAATCTGGTTTTGCAAGAATATGATAAAATAACGCCTTAATTCAAAAATGCCCGTGCACACATATATACGGATTCAGACACTCCCGAACTAATTTATTTTCTATTATTCTTCTATTGCTGAAGGGCATAAGATGGTGGGAAATACTGTGCCAGTTAAACCCGCCGAAGTAATTGCAAATTTTGGAGAAAGAACCCGCCCCGTAGCTCTTAATATTCTGCTCAAACCTTCCCTTATTTATAAATCTTTCTGTTTACAAAACGTAAACATTAAAAAGAAGTATGCAGTAAACACTTCCTATGAAAAGAAGTGCGGGGATCGCATAATCTGGTATTGCGCTAGACTTAAGATCTAGTGTGTCTAAGCGCACGCGAGGGTTCAAATCCCTCTCCCCGCGTTAGTTAGGTGATATCGTGGCAAAAACCAAAAAACAAGAGAAAAACGTTTCAATCGAAGAGGTTTATTCTGGCATAGAAATCGAAGGGGAGGCTACAAAACCTATTTCTTTTAGAGCGGATAAGGAACTGTGTAGGAGAATAGCTACATTGGAGCAGATTAGAAAACAACAAAAACCCACAATCATAAAAGAAGCTATTGACCAAACATTTACAAGGATGGTTTTTGAAAGCATTCACAGAGTGCTTTTCGAAGTAAATAAAGAGGTCTTCCCGGAGATTAAAGTAGAGCAAATTATCCATATGGTTTATGCGGGGGACGCCGAAGATGAAAAGGATCCATTTGCGCTGAGGGAACCCGAGGTATCGCGATGCGCCGTTATCTATAAACTTCCCTATGGAGCATATAAATCCACAGATGCAGATTTCTGCTGTTTTTTGGACTCCCTGAAGCTAGAACTTTTCACAGAATCTGAAAGCAGTGTGAAGATTCGGGCATCTATCGAAAGTGTTACTGAAGGAAAGGTTGGAGGGCCAAATCCGCTTTTTTCAGAGATTTCGCAAATGGCTGCTAAAGAAGGATTTCAGACCGAAACAAGGACAAACAAAGTGATTATCTCTCAAAATATCTTCTTTGAACGGATGGCATCCATTGATTCATCTAAATGGAAAGATAAATACAAAAAAGAGATTAGTTCGATGAAAAAGTTAGTTGAAGAGATAAACTCGCTAATGATAAAAAATAAGGCCCTTAAAAAAATAGAAAAAGGATCTAGTGTGTCTAAGCGAATAATACTATGATGTATAATATTTATATACCTATATGGGGCACATTCAAGTAGGAGTGTTAATATAAAATAGTATTATATTTTATAATATTGTCTTATATGCCTCTCCTATTGTTAAAAAACTATTGGGTCCGCATCTTACAAGATATATTAGATAACGTATACTTTAATTGTCGGTTTTGTACCTGATCATTACCGTTTGACCTAGATCAATCAAGTCAATGTCACAAACTTTCCAACCATCAGTATCAGGACCCAGCACCGTAACATAACTACTATTGTACAGCCCCAGGTACCTAATTTCGCAGATATCCATCACCAGACTAAGGCTACTAATGTCCGTAGGAGTTTCATTCAGATACATCCCCGTAGCTCGTATATAATAGTCCGAGCATTCCGAAAAATTGCTCTCCGCACAGTAAGAATCTCCTAATAATTTATATAAGAATTTTTTATCGGAGTAAGTGCTTTCTATTTCCCTCGCAATGCTCCTAGACTCATTTGTTCTTCCAAGACCATTTAGAGCCACGATCTTACCTATTTTTGAGTTCATATTGCCAGGATCTTTTATCAAAGCTAGATCAAAATGATAGATGCTGGTCTCGTAGTCGCTAAAGAACAGGGCCTGACTGGCAATATCGAAGTCATCTGTTTTGCTCAGATAATTAAGTATCTCAGTTGCTTGCTCGTAGGAAAAACCAAATTTTGTCATAAAGTATTCATTTTTTGCTTGGTCAGATAGTCCGATTGCGTTTACTTCGTATATCGTCATTATTATTTCATCTTTGTTTTTTGTGCTTAGAACTTCTAATTCATTTTTCGCGCTATCCAGTTCCTGCCGCGTTTGGTTGAGCTGCACTGTTAGATCGAGTATCATATTACTTTGAGAAGTTGCCTTAGAATTTGCTTGTTCTAACCGTAAGTCCATACTATTAATTAATTGACTTTGATTCTGGAGTTCGGCTCTAAGTAACGCATTGTCCATGGAAGTCCAAACTACTGAGGCGATACCCAACAAGAGTCCAAGTACTCCGAGTAAGAACACGAACTTTTCCCACTTGCTAGAAAAATGTTTGTACCAGAGATGCCATAAGAACCTATGGCCGTTTTTGTATTCAGAATTGCATCTTGGACATTTATCCATAATTTCATATTGTAGCTATTCCTTTTTTATACCATCTAAGTAAACCCAATTTATTTTCATCTCGCTACAGTACACTCAACCCCAACCTAACCCCCCGGATTCTCATCTTTCAAACCCTTTCTACCGTTCAACCGGTATGCCACTATCCGCCTTTCCCACTAAATACCCTAGCGGTAAACCACTGCATAGAAAAGATGCTGGCACCTCCAACAACGGTTTACTTACCAAGTAAATGAAATCGTTTTCAGCACACTGTATCAGTAACTAATTCAATTTCCAGCGGTTTCCTGGATTTCAAAAACAGAAAAATCACCCATTTTTAGACCCGTGGAATGTATCCTCTGGGAACAAAACTAGCCGAAAGATAAGAATGCAGGAAATTTATCGACGTAACAAAAAAACAGAAACGCCATTAAAGAAATATCTATTAGAAATTCTAATACTATATTTACAACAGGGGCGTAAACCCTACGCTTATCCTTTTTGCAACCAGTTCGCGAAACTCCCTGGCGGTTTCCTGCAGATTGCCCAGCTGCCTTTCAATCCCAATCATGTGGATGGGGTTGTCTCCACTCTTTAGGATCACCCTGTCCTCCATTGATTCCGCGCTCAGCAGGAGTATGCCTTTTTTCTCATAGTATGCCTTAAGCCCATCAAACTTGATCTGCCCGCTTCTGAAAGCGGCAAGAGCCTTGAGGTCTGCAATGCGGCCATTTCCGCTTACCGCATTCGCAAGCAATACGCCCATGCTCACGCGGGTATCCTCGCGAAGGCTAAATAATGCGGACATCTCGCTCGAAGGGTCGGCAAATGCGCCGGATAGGATCTGGCCCTTCTTTTTCTGGGTTTCAATGTCCCAGATTGCGCCAACCTCTTTTGCAAGCGCAAGAACATCGTCAGAAATGGGAAGCGGAAAGGAAAGCCTTCTTTCCAGGAGTTTCTCTTCATCAACTCTTCCGGAGAGAATCTGGAGGAGCGCAAGATGAAATCCTTTCTCAGGATTGCTTTTTGCATCCTCAAGAAGATCAGGATCCACATTGATTAATTCGCTAAGGACCATGTTTGGGTATTTCTTCATTTCGCTAAGAAGGGGGAGCTGTGCTTTTATCGCCGCAACGATTGCTGCCTTGGTCTCGGGCCTCGATGGATTGCAGAGGGCGGCCTTTGCGGCAGGAATGCGTTCTAGCATAGCATATATTATGTGGATATCCTTATTTAAACCCTATTTACAACACTTAAATGAGTATAATATAAATAAGTATTAGAAAATATAAGACTTATTTAATATAGCCCAAAATCACGGCGATGAATGCAAGAAGCAGGCAGAGGGCGATCAGTCCAACAAGCCAGAACTCGGGCCCAGGGCCAAAGCTGGAAGCAGGAATAGGCCGAGAAGGAAACGTTTTCGGAACAAAAACCATTTTTGAGTATTCCTTATTCGGGGCCTTGAGGAGAAAGCCGAAGTAATTGCAAATCGGGCAGAGAATCTTTCCTGTCCAATCGAGAGTGGAAGCCTGGCCGAACTTCTTCATATATTTCGGGTCGGAGAGATTCCCGCCGCAATTGGGGCAAAATGTGATTTCTTTGATTTCTTTCATGAGGTATGCATAATCAGCGCAGTATTATAAATTATTAATAAGTTAAATAAATATTAGAAAAAGAAAGAAAGTTTTTCAAGCGGTTCCAGAGAGCTCGTCCCTGTGCTTCCTTAGTTTGTTGAGTTCAAGGGTGAGCCGGGAAATCTTCTCCTCAGCCTTTTTCCTTTCCGCGCCGCTCAGCGAAGAGATTCCCTCCCGTATCTTGGCCCTGTTCTTTTTCACCCTGTTAATCTCCGTGATGACCTGCGCAACCGAGGAAGGCGCTTCCTTCTCCCTGGAAATGCGGGCAACTCCTGAGGCAAGCTCCTCCTCGCTCCTTACAGGGACGGACCTGCGCGCAATCATGACGGGCGCGGGTTCCTCCTGGCTTCGTATCCTGCGTTCTCCGCGGTGATACCTGCTTTCAATTTCGTCCCTGCTCAAGGCTGCGATATCGATGTATTTCTGGCCCCCGGCCCGGTCATATCCCCGGTGGTAGCCGGTGCCTTCTGCGCGCGCAACCTTTGCTTCGCCTTCTGAAGGCTGCTCCTTCCCATGCCTCTTCTGGAGGTCCTGCATGAAAGAAGAGACGAGCGCATGTGTTTCCCTGGTGACGGGTTCGGCATGGGCATTCTGGGCAAATGCGGCCTTTCCAGAACCCCTTCTGTATGCTGGGGGCTCGGGCATTTTTCCCGCATTCTTTTCCATTTCCTCGCGGATTTGGCGCGCTATGTCGCGCACAAGAAGATGGGTTTGGTATTCCTGCCTTGCGCCATATTTTTTTGCATATGCTTTCTCGTATTCCCAGGCGGCATTTTGGCAGTAGGATGCTTTTTTGCGCACATTCGCAACCGCGGAATCATATTTTGCCTCGCTATAGTCCTTGTTCTCGGAAAGGAAGCTTCTCTTGAATTCCGGGTCTGAAAGGAAGGAGGCGAGCTTGCGCAATTCGGTTTCTGCCGCGCGGAATTCGCGAAGGTATCCGTTAAGTTCGTTCTCGCAGACCTTCAGGCTTTTCCTTCGGAGGGCCTTTTCATATTTCTCCGCCTCCTGCTCGTGCTTTTGCGCGGCGGAGAACACCGCGCGGTAATCGACTCCGTTCAACGCCATCCAGCGCAGGGCGCCGGGGCTAAAATAAGAAACTTCCTGCACTTCCTTCTTTTTCTCCGCGATCGCCATGGGATAATTTGCGCTCCGAAAATTTATAATGATATTGAAAGGGAAAAATGAAAAAATTCAGGCGCGCTTAATCTTTACGCGTTCCGGAACCGGTTCCCCGGTAAGTTCGCTGAGTTTTTCGTAGGCAGCTAGCCTTTCTTCGCGCAGCGCCTGGAGCGGCTTGCCGGATTCCTTTGCCTCCTTTATCTTCGCTTCAAGCGCCAGTGCCTTGTTGCGCAAGTCGATTTCTTCTTCCGTAAATACCATGTCGGATTTTGAAATCCCGGCACTTCCCTTGCCGGCCTCGGCTTTTGCGATCGCCCTTTCCGGAACCGCGGAGGTTCTTACCGGCTTTAAGCGCAAATCCAGAGAAGCGACCTGGACGTTGAATTTGCCTTCTTCGTCCTGCAGGCTTACCATCTGCGGCTTGTATCCGCGTAGTTCGTACGGGCGCCATTTCAACTCCTCCTTCCATCCGGCGAGCGTTTCCTTCATTTTGCGGATCTGCTCGTCGTAGGACGAAAGCTGGCCCCTGTGCTCGGATTTTGAAAACGCAGGCCTGAGCCTTTCCATCTGCGAGATTGAATCCTCAAGGCTAGAGATCAGTTGGGAAAGGGCCGAATAGTGTTGATTGTAGGTTGCCTTGACGTCAGAACGCCCCGGGCTTATTTTAGGGAGCATGCGTTCAAGAGTGCTTCTTGCCTCGCTTGCAATCCTTATGAGGTCGGATGTGTCAGCGTAGCGCTGGCTGTAGGTTTTTCCTTCAAGGTTTTTATCCAGCCAAACTATTGCGCCTTCGCGCAAACCCTTCTTTTCAACACTGACTTGCGTTGCCATGAAGTTAATTTGGAGTGAAACAGGTTTAATATTCTTTCTAAGGGAGGAAAAACCCCGGGCGGGGCTAACGCGTTCGTTTTTATATTTTGCGAGGGGAAAAGACCTCCATGTATCACGTTGAGAAGATAACTGTGGAAGAGAGGGACAGGATACTGGACAAAATCCACGACAAGCCGCTTTTCGAATGCAAGGCGAACATATACGGAACCTGCGTAAAACTTTTTACCGACTCCCAGGAATACAAGGACGCGTGGAGGGACAATTTCAATTCGATGTCGGATTTCATCAGGCCGCACGCAAGGGTGATCGCAATAGAAAACGGGAGGGGGATGCACGTGAAATACGAGCCCACCTCTAAGACGGTAATTATCGAGAACTGCGATTATTACGGGTGGATAAAATCAATCGCGCTCGGGCTTGTTGCGGAATTCATGGAAGACGTGAAATCCGAGCACAGGAGGTTCTCAATCCACGGCTCGTATGTGGATTTCGGGGGAAACGGAGTGGCAATAATCGGCCCGAGCGGGAGCGGGAAAACCACGCTCACTTATGGATTGTTGCTTGAGGGCTATACCAACTTCCTTACGGATGACTGGATGTTTGTACGGCTTGCAAACGACGTGCTCGTTTATTCCTCGGAAAGGAATTCGTATATACGCGGCAACATAGAAAAGGACTGGAAACCCTATGCGCAGAAATTCAAGAAGCTTGGGAAAATAAAGAAGGACAACATGGGCCGCTCGATTGTGGATGTGAAAATGCTTTTTGGGGAGGACAGGATAAGGGAAAATTCGGTGATGGGTGCGGCAATACTGTTAACGCGGCAGAAGGGGCTCCCCGCATTCAGGGAGCTCGATGCAAAAGAGGCGGTGGACTTCATGGTGAGGGAGGATTTCTGCAATCCGCACCAGTTGAGCAGGAACCCGAAGAAGAACTGGATGAGGAAGGAGTTCTTCGCCGAATTGTTCGACAAGGTGCCGGTCTACCTCCTGAATACGATTGAAACCCCGAGGGAATCCGTGGAAAGGGTATTGAAAATGATAGAGGAGGAGTAGGGGAAATCCGGCATAAAGGAGAGGGTATGCCTATTTGCTCATTTCGGCCTGCCGAATCCAACCAGTGCAAGGGATGAAAGCAGGAGCCCAAATGCGGGAAGGCAGGATTCGTTGGTTTTCACATTTTGGGCTTCGGTCGTGGAATAATCGGCATCGGTCCCGTTGTTTGCGCTAATTTGGAAATCTTTTGTTTCTATGCTTGTGTTTAGGGGGATGTTCCCGGAAGCGCCATCAGTCTCGTTTTGGGTTTCGTTCTTGGGGAGATTCTTCTCCTCTTCGCTTACGGTGAAGGCAAACGTATCCAGCTTATTTGAGGGAGAAGAGGAAGGCGAACAATTGCCCTCAATCCCTTTCCAGGAAGAGATGTTCTGCTCAATGGTGTGGTTGAGGTATCTTCCGCGGACTAGCGCGGAAACCCCGGGAGCGCAATCCATGCATGCGCTCAGGCAGCTCCCACTGGAATCGCTTGCGCACAGGAATCTTTCCGGCGTTGCAAAGCTCATTTTGCAGGTAAGGAAGAATTCCGCCCTGGGAAGGGGATTCCCGTTCTGGTCGGTGGCGGTCAGATTGAGCGTTGAATATTCAAGGGCGGAAGCTGCAAATGCAGATGAGAAGAGCATAAGCAGCAGTAAAAATCCCTTTTGCATGCGTGGATATCCTTCAAAACGGTTTTAAGGCTTTCAATTATTTGCGGGAAGTGGTTTCGAGGTAATCTATTGCGGAATTCAGGGAAGAGGCGCGCACCGAAGGCTTTCCTCCAGGGGGATAGTAGGTATATGGAGGGGCGATGTGGATTCCATCCACTTGCAAAATTGAGAGCGGCTCGATGTCGCTTCCCCAGCTATCGCCTATCATGAGGACCTCGGTCTCGGAAACTTTGTGCCTGTCCATTAATTCGACAATTATCATGTGGAGATTAACGCTTTTTTCAGCCTCTGCGATTATTTCGCTTCTGAAGAATTTCTCCATTCTCATGAGGCGAAGTATCGCTCTTGCAACCATTTCGCCATTGTCAGTTATGATTGCATATTTTTTCCCGAACCTGTTGCTTTCAAGGAAATTCCCCAATTTATCATTGAAGCCTGCGAGGATCGGGGCAACCCCTGTATCTCTGAGGGAAAGAGCGGCAATCTGGAATATCTCTTCCATTGTGAGGCCCCTTCGCATTGCAAGGCCCCTTATCTGGACCGGAAGGTCCATCATCGTATGTATTTTAATGTGGGGAGAAGGAGGCGCAGGCGCAGGTTCGCCATTTGGCGCAACGATTTTTCCACTGGCCGTAATCACGCGGCCGTCGTTGAGAAGGATGTTTCCACGTTGGTAGAGGCAGCCTTCCTCTCCGAGCCGGTTTACCCCCCTGAGGAATTTCTCCATCTGCACGGGGTCTTCAATTCTTCGCGCAAGGCTTTCGATAAAGCGGATGAGATATTCCTCGTGGAATAGGGCATCTGCGCTAAGAGTGCGGTTCAAATCAAAAATTACGAGCTTCTTTTCGCACAAATTGATTCTTCGGAAAACCTTTACCGAATCGTCCTTCTCGAGAAGGGAATAGGGCAACCTGAGGTTTTCGGGAACCTCTAGCTTGCGTACGAGTTGCTTTAGGCCCTGCGACCCGTGCAACTCGCGTGCCGGGGATGCCATTTACTTCAGTGCCTCAAATCTTCCTTTCAATTTTTCCATTACTTTGGGCATGGAAGTGTATTCCATGTCCCCTGGGGGCAGCCTGTGCGGCTGGAACGGGCCATGCCTGCGCATATAATCTGCAATCTTCAGCGCCTTACTGCGCGCATGGTCGTATGCGATATCTGCAAAAATATCATTGGGGCCAATCAGCTTGCCTTCGCAGAGCTGGAAACCCAGTGCAACTATGCGTGGGGGCCCGTCGAAGCGGGTTGGAATGGCATCCTTCATGGAGCAGGGGAGTATCGGACCTACATGGGAGCCACGCATCCACCCTGAAACTAGGTGCGGGAATGCATAGGGCTCAACCAATTCCCCTACTGAGGGAAGGCCGCTCTGGCCGCGCGCCATCGCAACCGGGTCGTCCTTTCCAACATATTCTCCTGCAATCTGGAAGAGCTTGTCCGTGCTTACGCAGGCGGCAGGCTCGGTTTCCGGAACCTTGTTTCCCTTTCCGGGAAATACACGTTTAATTACGTATCTGCTTGTTGAGCCAATTAGCGCGAGCAAATCGTAGAGTTCGGTTGGCGTGTGCAGAAGAACGCGCTTGTGCTCTTCAATATCATACACCTCGAAAACGAATCCCCCGTGCATGTTCGGGTCGATTACCAGCCCGGCGTTTGTGAAGGGGTCTGCAAACATTTTGTATACGGGAAGATTGAATGCGCCCGGGTCGGTTTTATCCATCAGGAAGCAAACGACCGGCTCGCTTTTCCTCTCTTCAAAAGTCATTTCCGCGCTCCCCGGGCCAAGGCCTTTCACATTCCCGGAAAACGCATCGGAAAGAAGGTCCTGCCCTGCTCCGTAGAGCTTCAGTTTTTTTGCTTCCGCAGTTGCGGCAACGAACGCATCCCATGCAACCTTGTGCACCTTTGCATTCGCATCTCCCTTATCGTGCGTCATGATGAGGTCGATGTCATCTCCGCAGTTTGCAACATAATAATCAATTAGAATGCCCGCTTTCTTTGCCTCTTCCAATTCGGATTTCGCAATCCTTAAGAGATTCGGGTGCGGCAGCTGGTGCCCGCAATAACTTCCCACGTCCGCCTTGATTATGCTTATCGTAGTTTTCATATCTGCTCACCTAATCGTAATATTCTTCGCCTCTTTCCACACACAATATTATATCATCCTGCCTCTTTATTTAGCTTTTCCTCGCCCCCTGCGCTGAGCACCTGCTCTTCGCGGGATTTATCCCGGTAAACGGTAATTCCCTTGCATCCGCTCTTCCAAGCGAGCATGTAGGCCTTTTCCACATCATCCACGGTTGCGGTGGAAGGCATATTTACCGTTTTGCTCACCGCAAGGTCGGTATTCTTCTGGAAATCCGCCTGCATTTTTATGTGGAATTCCACAGGAATGTCGTAGGAGACTACGAATACGTTGCGAACGTCTTTTGGAATTTCCTCCATTTCTTTTATGCTTCCCCTCTCGATTATTTTCTTCATGAGTTCCGGAGTATCCAATCCTTTCTGCTGGAGAACCTGCTCGAAAACCGGCTCGGAATAGTAGAGCTTTGTGCCATCCATCACATTCTTTATGTAAGCGAGCGCGAACTGGGGCTCTATTCCTGAAGAGGTTTCCGCAATCATGGAGAGGGTGCCGGTGGGCGCAATGGAAGTCACTGTCGCATTCCTCATTGCATCGTATTTTTTCGCCCAGGTGCTCTTCTTGAATTCCGGGAAGGAGCCGCGGGCGCGCCCGAGTTCATGGCTCATTTTGCGCGCTTCACTGGTGATGAATTTCATTATTTCTTCTCCTGCTTCCAGGCCCTCCTTGCTGTCATAACGGACGCCTGTTTTGTAGAGCATTTTTGCAAAGCCCATCACTCCGAGCCCAATCCTTCTGTGCCGCAGCGTTGCTTCCTTAATCTCCGGAAGAGGGTATTTGTTCAATTCGATTACATTGTCCAGGAATTGGACAGCGAGGCGGGTTACGAAGCGGAGCCTATCCCAATTCACCTTTTTCTTCCAGGGCTTATTGCTCCAGTCCAACTCCACAAAGCGCGCAAGGTCGATGCTGCCGAGGTTGCAGGATTCGAAATTAGGCATAGGGACCTCGCCGCAATTATGCACAATTATCCCGTTTGCGGAAAAAGAATGAGTTGCCGGTTCAGTAAGGTCGTAGACTCTCGCAGTTCCGATTGGTGCGACAGAACCTATGGAGGCGTTTATGTTATCGGAATATGCTTTTTCCGGCTTGAGCCTGGCAAATTTTTCATTTTTGCCTGAAACCGCAAAACCGATCTCATCCATAAACCTAAACATGCTCCTCCTGCTGATGATAAGTTCGTGCTGGGCGCGACATTGGTAGAGTTTTGGATTCCTCTTCGAATCAGGCATCATCTTGGAATGGGCCTTCCTCCTTTCCAGATGCAGGTTTGAGAGAATCCCAAATTGAAGGAGGAGCACTTGCACCTGCTTAAGCAATTTTGCAGAGTTTGAGGAAAGCCTGATGCTAACGCCTTTAACCCTGTTTCCCTGGACCGAGCCGTCCGCGGCAAAAAGGGACGAAAGGAAGTGCTTGACGGAATCCCGGTCCATTTGGAATACCGCGGCAGGAACTTCCTTTTCGTGGGCTGGGGCAGGCATCGTGCCAAAACCGCAAAACATCTTTGCTATTTTTGATGAATACTTAAGGCGTGTTTCGGTCTTGTCTTCAATTGGCTTTACGGAAACCCCGTTAATGCGGTCCAGGTAGGTTTTGAATATTGGAAGCAATTCCTTCTTTTCATTTCCGCCAAAATAGAAAATCACGTCCTGCATATTTTTTGTGATTAGGCCATCCCCGGTTATCCAGCCAAGCATGAGGGCAATCTCGCGGTCAACGTGCTTCTTCCCGAAGTTTGCTTCTTTCTGGAGAACAAGCTCGTCTTCTCCGGAAAGCTCGCTTACGCGTTTCCATCCTCTCTTCGTGAGCAGCCTGTGGTCTGCGGTTGCTTCAACTTCATAACCTGCCCTGGTTTTGACCAGAAATAGTTCCTTTTCTCCGGTCTCCCCTGCCCAGGTCACCGGGTTATACGTCCCCTCGCCTCCAAGAACCCAGTAGGGGTTGTGGACGTCTCGAATTGGGACTAATCCATTATCGGTTGAAACGAGCGTATTGCCTGAAACGCAAGGATTGGTCGCCTCAATCGGATAATCCGGAGTGGTATTTGTTTTGTTTATCGTATCCATAAAGAGAACTCCGGGCTCTCCGGATTTCCACGCTGAATATGCGATCAGGTTGAAGATGCTGCGCGCCCTCACTTTGCGCACAACTTCCCCTCCGCGGGGGTTCAGGAGCTCAAATTCCCCGTCCTTTTCAACCGCCTTCATGAACTTATCGTCGACGCTTACGCTTATGTTGAAATTTTCAAGAATTCCCTTGGTTTGTTTTGCGGTAATGAAGTCCTCTATGTCAGGGTGTGAAACCGCGAGAACGCCCATGTTTGCGCCGCGCCTTTTCCCCCCCTGCTTGATTACGTGGGTTGCGTGGTCGAAAACAGTCATGAAGGAAACCGGGCCGGAAGCGACTCCTGCGGTGCTCGAAACCAAATCCCCTTTTGGGCGGAGGCGGGAAAATGAAAATCCGGTTCCCCCTCCGCTTTTGTGGATCATTGCAGCATTTTTTACCCCATCAAAAATACCGGAAAGCGAATCCGGAATCCCAAGAACAAAACAGGCGGAAAGCTGCCCTATGTCCGTTCCCGCATTCATAAGGGTGGGGGAATTGGGAATGAATTCAAAAGAGCTCATTATTTCGTAAAATGCGCTCTCATAATGCTTCACGTCTTCATCGGTGCCTTCATAGGATTTTTCCGCGGAAGCGATCGCATGCGCAACCCTCTGGAGAAGGCCGCTCGGAGTTTCAACTATTTCGCCCAACTCATTGCGCAGAAGATATCTGCGTTGGAGGACCTGCACCGAGTTTACGGAGAGCTTGAGGTCGTCTTCAACTCCAAGCACCCTTTTCATTTCGCGCTCGACGCTTTTGCGGTGGCGGTAGAGAATATAAGCCTTGGCGGTGGTGGCGTGGCCCTCCTCAATTAATGTTTTTTCAACCGCATCCTGCACATCTTCAACACTGGGGGTGGCCCCATCGTATTTTTCTTCGAGCAATTTCACGACTTTCTGCGCAAGCTCCTCTGCGCGCTTCTTGTCGTGGCCGCCAACATATTCCGCGGCCTTCCAGATTGCGTTCGCTATTTTTTCCGGATTAAAATCAGCTAAAGTTCCATCCCTCTTCCGTACTTTGGAAATCATCCTGCCACCCGCAGACCATTGGAGGGCAAGAATTAAAAATTAAAGCGGGCTTTTTGCAGAAATCCTGCTGTGTATATTGAGCGGAATTTATCACTTACATGTGCGTCTTCAGAATGAAGGATTTGGTCGGCTCCGCGCGTTTCTTTTCGTGGAATTCGAGCCTTACCGCGCATCCATCGGAAATTATCGCCGCATAGCTGCTGGATTCGAGAATCTGCGCAAGGGTGTAAGCGTTCACGAATACCATTCCGCATATTGCGGAAAGCGGGAGCATCCTTGAGAGGCGTTTCTCTGCCTTTGAAGGCTCCTCCCTGGTGCAGTATGCCTCCTTAAGTTCGTTCGTGAGCACCTGGTCGACCCAGATGCGGATGCAGTCCGGGCCTTCCCTCTTTTTTATGAGCGAGCCCACCTTTCTTGAGCCAAGGAGCACCTTTCCTTTTTCTACCCTTAATGGCGTTTCGGAGAATTCCGGATAAATATTATGGACAACCTGCTCAATTGCAGAAGTCCGGAAAACGCCCCAGGAAGCGCGTTCGGAGCGCGTTTCCGGTTCTGAATCGCAAGGAGTAATGTCAATTATCATATCACAGGGAGATTTGGAAACCTTGGAAGGCTCGCGGGGAATAGGAAGCGCTTTGGAATCCGGAGAGGAACCTAGAGGATCCTCGCCCTGGTTTCTGTTCCTTAAAATTTTGTGCATGCCTAGGTTGCTGAAGGGAGGGGCAGGAATTCTTGCCGGACTGGCCGGAGTGCTTGAGTGCGGAGGCGGAACCAACGCATGTTTTCCTGAATCGCTATTAAGGCGGTTTTTCTGCATCTGCACACCTGTTATTTATCTTCTTCCTTATTCTGTTTTAAAGGGAATGAATTGCTCGGTGCGTCCGAGGCCGCCTTGTAGAAGCAGAGCCGCACTCCTGAGGCGCTTGCGACGATTGCGGCATACTCATTGGTTTCGCTTTCGCATGCGCGCACAAGGAACGCGTCATTGATGGTATTGAAGCTTGAGCTGATTTTTGAACGAAGCCCGTTCTTTCCGTGCTCGTCATTTTTGATGAGCTGCGCATTTGTAATTCCGAGCTTCTTGAAGGAGAGCCTGAGGTTTGTCCCGGAACCCTTCGTGGAGTAAATGTCGCCGCATTCCTTTCCCCCTATGAATACTTTTCCTTCCTTCAATTCAACCTGCTTTCCCTTATTCTCGGGAAGAATGCTGAATAGGATTTCTAAGGCGAGTTTTGCGTTCGCATCAATTGCCCCAAAGGAAGGCATTGCCAATATCGCCAGCGCCGGTTTTTCTTCCTGCGGTGGCTCATCCTCTTCAAAAGTGACTTCAATCGAAGGTTCAACTGCAGGAATTGCGCCTGCAATTGTTTCGTCCTCTTCAAAGGCAACGTCAACCGGGATTACGGAATCTTTCTTTGGAGCGGGAACCTCTTGAACCGGAGAAGCATTTGCAGCCGGAGGCTGTGGTTTTGCCGCGGGCGGCTCAGTAAGCGGGGCCTCTCCATTGAAAGGCGGTTTTGATTCGATTGGAGCTGCAAAAGGGTTGGCTCCTGTGTGCCTAAGTGTTGAAGGATCCGGCCGCTTTGGCCGTATTCCTCCGGGCGGTGTTGGAAGGCGCCGATCTCCGGAAGATTCTGAAATTGCCGCTGAGCCCTCGGCCGGGGTTGGAAGGCGCCCCGCACCGGAAGATTCCGGAGCGCTTGCAGGAATTCCGCCTGCAGGGGCTTTTCCATCGGTCAGCAGGTTTTGTGGATCATTTGAAATTGGGGGCTTGTTTGCAAAGGGAGCCGGAGGCGGGCTGCCGCTCGTTGGAGATTTTAGAAAAGGGTCAGATCTGCGTGAAGGCGGAGGAGCCCTTGGAATCTGGGCCTCTCCCCCTGGCATTTGCACTTGCCCGGGGCCGGACGGTGGTGGCTTTGCGCCATCTTTCATATATAGTATTATGTGGGGAAAAGTATAAATATGGTTGAGTTGGGGAAAAATGAAAAAATGCTACTTTACCAGGGTTGAGGGGGCGCTTTTTCCCATCAATAATGCCTCGATTCTCTCGGGGCGCAATGCGTTTGCGATATAGCAGGGCTTTCCGATTCCGAGCAATTCCCGGATTTTTCCCTCCATTCCACCAGTTACATCCGCATGCTTTGTTTCCTTGTCGCTGAAGTGCTTGGAAATTGAGGGGAAATTTTTCTTGTTTATTTCAGGAACTAGCTTTCCTTCCGCAAGAACGCCGTCCACGTTCGTGCCCAGAACTACTCTCTCCGCGTCCTTTCCAAACCAGGAAACGAGCTGGTCTCCTGAGCAGGCTGCGCATCCAAGCTTCGTATCCGGAACCATGTCCCCGTAAAGAACGGGAAGGTAGCCGAGGGAAAGAAGGTCATCCACGGGCTTTCGGTTGAACCTGGTTAGCCGCTTATTCTCCATGTGCCCAAGAAGCGAAGGAGGAAGGGAAACCGCAGGAATCCCATATGAGTTCAGGCCGCTCACAACCATCTCTGAGAGCCTCGAGCAGGCGGAGTGCGTAATCGCCGCGCCAAGCATCTGCTCGGGCGTTTTAACCCCGTTTTGGAGCTTATACTTGACTACAAGGGGGTGGCCGAAGGAGCCCGCCCCGTGGATTAAAATTAAATCGTGAACTCCGCCCTTCCAAACCCTTCCGAGCATGCCTGCAAGGGAGAGAATATTTCTCTCATCCGCCTTCATGTAGGCGGTCTTATCCGTGAGGGCGCTTCCGCCCAATTTGAGGACCTGCATGGAATGAATTGGAAGGCAAGATATTTAAATTTGGGAGAAGGGGCTGCGCACCCTCGAATTAGCCTGGTTTTGGAGAAAAGCGTTAAAATGGGGGCCGTTTTACTCAAAAGGGCAAAAAGAGAGCAAGATAACTGGATTTAAAAACCCTTTTACTGAAGATAACTGCATCGATCCTCCCAGGTCAATTGATGTGATATGAATGGAATCCGCGACTTTCAGTTCGATTAGAGCCAGCAAGGTTGACGAGCGTGAGCTTATGCGCTGCCTTTACCCGGAAGAAGTATCGGACGTTGGCTTAATCAGGGTTGCCTTCGACGCCGCAGGAAAAGAAACCGGGGAAATTACCGTTTTTCACCGGCGCGCAATAAACGAATTGATGGACAGGTTTGTTTCCAGGCAGCTGAATACGAGCATGTGGGAGGCGGCGGAGGCGCTCCGCGAGCTCCAGGAAATGCATGCGCAGGATGTCGGAGAAAGCGCAAAGGAGGCGCTTGCGCTCCTGGACGAGATGGAACTGCAATCGATTTCAGGCCTTATGACAACTCTAACGACCGGAAACCTTCATGGGGGCCCGGAAAAGGTTGCAAAGGCGATAAAGTGCCTCGCGGACCATTTTGTAAGGGGCCGTTTCCAATACGATGATGAAGAACATTTCTCAATTCTGCTTTTCAGGACTCTGCGGGACGAAAACAACGCAAAAATCCTTTTTGAGGCGGCTTCCGCCCTTGAATTGCTCGGAAACAAGGAATCGCTTTCGCAAATCCAGGACTCGCTGCGGAACAGGAGCTGGGGCGAGTTTCCTGAAGTGAAAAGGAAGCTTCTCATGGCCGAGCACAGGCTGTGCAGAAGGTTCGGGGAGAACCCGGTCGAAATAGTGAATGATTTCCCTGCGAGCAGGAGGAGAACTTCTTCTCCGCCTTCTTCAGAAAATACTTTTGTGCGCTCAGGAAAGGTGAATAAGGCATGAAAAAATATTCTTGCGTTTTCAGAAATTGCAATACTGTTGATGCCCCGGGGAAAGGGGAACTTCCGCCTTCCTGCAAGGCAAAGGGATGCACCGGGGAATTTTCCGAAAGGCCCTCCTGCAGAACGTTCATGCACGATCTGCTTGAGCCGGAAACCCATTCCGGAATTCTGATTTATGACATACGCGCGGCAAGGGAAAGGAGAAGGCACGAGTTTGTTTTGAAGGCTCCTGAACAGGTTCCGGCGCATGCCGTATTGAAAACCGCAAGAGCATAGGCTATTTAAAGCATATTTTACGAAAAGCGGATTATGCGCATTCTTCTTGCGATAACCGGCGCCTCCGGGCTCCAGTATGGGCTGCGGCTTCACGAAATTCTGAAAAACTTAGGGCACACAGTCTGGGTTGTGAACAGCGATGGCGCGGAAATAGTCGCGAAGGCGGAAGGAGTGAAACTTCCCAAGGCTGATTTTGAAGAGATGGATTTGGGCGCTCCGGTAGCTTCGGGTTCGTATAAGATGGATGGAATGATTGTTGCGCCCTGCTCGTTGAAAACTTTAGGCGAAATTGCGAATGGAATTGGCTCGAATCTGGTTTCCAGAAGCGCGGAAGTGATGCTTAAGGAAAGGAGGAAATTGGTTCTGGTTGTGAGGGAAACTCCGCTTTCTTATATTGCAATAAAGAACATGGAAACGGTTACGCTTGCGGGAGGAGTTATCCTGCCCGCGTGCCCGGGATTCTATTCAAAGCCCGAGACTGTGCAGGATCTGATTGATTTTGTTTGCGGGAAAACCCTGGACCAGTTTGGAATCGAGCATAAAATGTATAAAAGATGGAAAGAATAATCATTCGAAATTTTGTCCTGCCTCAGAGATATCCTCACTGAGCTCTTTGGCGCTTTCCTTTGCATGATAAACCTTTTCCCCCACCTTTGCCCCGGCCCGCGCCACACCTACGACTCCCGGAACCGCTTCGCTATTCGCTATAGCAAGACCTGTTCTTGTAGCGCGTACGGCAAGCGACAGCTCCGCAGTAGTGTCCCCTGCAAGAAGCGCGGCGG
This sequence comes from uncultured Microcaldota archaeon, assembly GCA_903828955.1. Classification (GTDB taxonomy): domain Archaea; phylum Micrarchaeota; class Micrarchaeia; order Anstonellales; family Bilamarchaeaceae; genus CAIKOA01. Next base: position 52,957 of record CAIKOA010000030.1, on the reverse strand, counting down.
TCTGCGCAGCCTCCCCGGCTTCTACGGCAGTCTTAGCCACATGTACGATCGCCTTCTCGGCCAGGCCCATAGCGCCCATGGTGGCTACTGTTACTACGGCTTCCGCACTAAACTTTCCGACAACGGCCAGTGCCCCTTTGGTAGCGCCACTATATGCTTCAGCCATTTGAAGGTCAGAGGTAAGCGACTTGACGGATTTATCCAGGGAAGCCACGGCGCCTGAGAGTTCCGTATATGCGGCTTTAATCTGTTGGTCGTTTCCGCTTACTACGGCATCTGAAAAAGAACTTAGCGCGGTTTTGAAATTGTTAACGGAGTTGTCGTAGGTTGCAAGCGAACTTTTTACCTTATCGAGCCTTTCGTATGTCTCGACGATATGTTCGGCGGGCAGCTTAAAGGAAGCACGTATGTCCTCGGAGCTCACCAATGTGCCTCCGGTCAACGGAACGAATGGGGCTGCAAGAGTGCCCATTACGGCGCCTCCTAGCATTACGCCTGCCTGGCTCGCCTGGCTGGGCTTGCTGTCTTCAACCTTGTTGGCAAAGTCGCGCATTGATTTCTGGGCTGCGGCAAAATTCTCCCCAATATTTATCATCTTGTCTATGGCGCCCCCGTATTTCTCGTAGGTTTCGTGGGCTCGCTCAGGGGCCACGATGGGGGAGGTCATCCGGTCTTTTGCGACTTCCCTTACGACCTGGAGTGAGGCTACCGATTGCTCCGGGGTCTTGAAAACTGCGCCCATTTTCTCACCTGCCCGTCTTGTTTCTTAATTCAGCAGCGATTTCCTTCAGGTAGGGGTCTATGGAGGGGTTCTTGGCGATTGCATCAAGCGAGGCAGGGTCAATCATGCCCAGCAGCCCGAGGAGGCTTTTCTTGGCCGTATCCGTGATGTCTTTTTTTGAAAGGTAGGGCGTTATGTATTCCACCGCGGCCTTCGCGTCCATTTTTTCATATTTTTTGAGTTTCGCGCATACCATCAATCCGATCTGGGCGGTAAGTGGGGAATCCCTGTCCTTGAATATCGCAAACGGAGAGGGGTCCGGCTGAACTGAAATTAGAGTAACCACATACCTGAGGCCGGCATCGCCGAAGTCGAAGAAACCGTGCGTGAGCGCCTGCATATACGAAATCTTGCCGGGCTCCTCAACCTTGAATTTCTCTATGCCGCCATTGAACTCAAAACCGAAATCGACATGGGCGTTGCGGAAGAATTCCCTCAGCGCGTCCTCCTTGAATTTTGCAGAGAAAGAATCCACAACCGAATACTTCTGCTCCTTTGGGGCATCCTCCTTCAAAAATCCAAAAACCACTGAAGAAACCTGCGCAATATTCCTTGCGTTCTGGATTTTGTCGAGAACTTCCTTCTGTGTGGGTGCCTTTTCCTTAACAGCAACGCTTCCGAAAGACTGCATATCATCCCTTCTTGAGCAGCTTATCGGTTCAACCAGGAGGGTTGTGGTGAAAGCGCCGATCGCAACCAGCGCCGCAGCACCCTTGGCCCGTGCCGAAAACTGCTTCATGCCTGTATTGGGTCCGCTACTTATTAAAAACCTGGTTGTGAAAATGGGGAAATGGCCTTCCTGCAAAAGATGCAGCAGATGCTTTCAGAAAACAAATGCAGAGAGCTCAAGGAGTTCTGCAAAGCGGAGCTCGACCTCAGGCCGGAGGACGTAGACCTGCTTTTCTTTTATGCGAGCGCGCTCGAGGCGCTTGGCGAAAACAAGGCTGCCAAGAACGCATTTGAGAAGCTTTTCCGGCTTACCAAAGACCGGCTTTTCCTCATATGCGAATCAATCCCTGATTTCAGGGAAGGGCTTCGCGAGGATGCGGAAAAGGAGCTTGCGGAGGTTGAAAGGGAAGAAAAGGACGTAAACAAGCTCTTTTTTGCATTCAAGGTAGCGGTGGGCAACGGGGAGATAGAAGTGGGGAGGAGGGTCTTCTACAAGTGCTTTACACTCGACTCCAAGAAAGCGATTGAGCTGCTGGAAGCGTATTATGAGAGCCTCCATGCGCGCAGCATTGAGAAGAGGATGTTTTTTGTGAGCGTATTGGGCCTATTGAGGGAAGTAAGCAAGCTATACCCATGAATAGCCGGATTTTAAAATCTTCCAACATAAGTGAATATTATGAAATCTTTCCGTGATTTTGTTGAGCAGCTGAAAGCGGATGGGAAACTGCGCGTAATTGAAAAACCTTTGAAAAGGAAATTGGAAATTGCAGGGGTTTTCCATGCGCTGGAGCCGACTCCCTGCATCGGATATGTGACGGACTCCCCGATGAGGTGCGCATCAAACATTTTTGCAACGAGGGAGCAGGTGGCGGAGTATTTGGGCTGCGAGGCATCCGAAATCCAGGAGAAAATGGTGCATGCAATAAACAATCCATCCAAACCCAGGAAAACGAATACTGCTCCGGTTTTAGAGGAGACTTCTTCTTCCTTAAAGGAAATTCCAATTCCAATACATACAAAGAAGGATGGAGGGCCGTACATTTGTTCTGGAATAGTGATTGCAAAGGACCCGGAGCTTGGGCAGAACTGCTCATTCCACAGGATGATGGTGGCCGGGGACAATAAGCTGGTTTTGAGGATTCTTCCGCGGCACCTGGACGAGTTTCTGAAAAGGGCCGGGGGAGAATTGGAAGTTGCGGTAATAATTGGAGCGCCGATAAATGTGCTGCTCGCATCCGCAATTTCAACAAAAATAGGCCAGAGCGAACTGGAGATTGCGAATACGCTCATGCCCTTTGAAACCGTGGAACTCATGAATGGGATTGAGATTCCGTCTGAAGTGGAGTTTGCATTCGTTGGGCATTTGAGCTCGAATAAGCTGGAAAAGGAAGGGCCATTCCTGGATTTAACGGAAACATATGATGTTGTGCGGAAGCAGCCCACGCTTACGGTCAAGAAAATCTATCACAGGAAGAATCCGATTTTCCACGCACTCCTTCCAGGTGGATTGGAGCACAAGGTTTTGATGGGAATGCCCCGCGAGCCCACGATTTTTGATGAAGTGGATAAGGTTGTTCCCTGCACTGGAGTGAACATTACTCCGGGAGGGTGCTCCTGGCTTCACGCGGTGGTTGGAATAAAGAAGAAGAATGCGGATGATGGGAAGAAGGCAATAGAGGCCGCATTTATCGGGCATAAGTCGCTCAAGCACGTAGTGATTGTGGATGAGGATGTAGATATCCATAATATGCAGGAAGTGGAATGGGCGATTGCGACCCGCTTCCAGGGGGACAAGGGGCTGGTTGTTAAAAAGGGCGAGAAAGGCTCCTCTTTGGACCCTTCTGCGAATCCATTTACGCGCGAAACTACCAAAGTAGGGATTGATGCGACAAAACCGATTGGAAAATTAGGAAAGGAATTCGAGAAAGCAAGGTATTTGGAGGTTAATTTGCAGGATTATGAATAGACCGCAGCCTTACGGATACGGAGAACCATAAAATCCCCTACAAATCCAGATGGGTGCATATCCTTTCATACAATGGAAGGGACCCCAGGGCGCGGTCCCTTAATTCACTGCTCTGGGAATTTTCCCCATACTCCAGATACTCTGCGACAGACCTAACCTCCTGCCACCTGCCCGCTTTAATTAAAGAATCCAAAGCAGCTTGCCTAGTTTCGTAATCATTTGCTCCCAAGGCAATTGTTTTCAGAATGCTGTATTCTCCTGCCAAAGCTAAATCCGGTATTTGCTTTCCTATCATTTCATAGGCATAAGCAATGTGGGAGGGGCTATATTGATCGTATGATATGCAAAAACGTTCCTCCAGGATGCCTGCGATAACTTCCCATTTTTTGTTGGCCACAAGGGCAGTTATCGCATTTTTCCCGGCCATCAAGCGGCCAGACCAAGCGGCATCTCTGAGAACCTCCAGAATGCTTTCATCCTGGCCTTTATCGATTAGTACTGCTATTGCAGAGTTGACTAGTTCTTCATCGTTAGAATCTTCTGCAACGCCCGCAATTTCGGAATAGCTTCCGGAATTTTCAAGCGCCTTAAGCGCCTTGGCGCGTATTGGCTGGTTCTGGGCGTTTTCTGCGACATCGCGCACCTCGCCCCACAGTGTTTTGCTTGCTATCTTGTCCAATGCGCCTTCTGCTTTGGATGCATCTGACGAATGGATGGCGACATATTTCAAGGCATAAAGCCCGCCGTGGTTGAGCGTCAAATTGATTGCCTTATTCTTTATCTCAGGGTGCACAGAATGCTCGGCCATGTCATAAACGCGCGGCCAGTCTTCTCCGGATATGCATTTTTTCAGGATGAATCTGGAGAGCTTCAGCGAGGCTTCCTTGGCGGCCGCTGCAACCTTCGGGTCCCTGGCTTCCAGCGAAACGGTCCTCAATATGATCTCTTTAAAATGTTCCCCAACGCTCATGCTTTCTGTCGGATAACGCGCCAATGCCGCCACTGACTTGATTCCGAGGCCTGTGTCGTGGGTGTAGAGTGCGGCTGCATACAGATAACGGGTGATGGAGCAGCTATCATTTAGGACACAGATTTTTAGCTGGTCTGCAAACCAATCGTCCGGATATTTTGAGCGGTTTGTTCTGAGTTCTTCCAGGAAGGAGCGCGCGGTCGTCTCGATTTGCCCTAATTCGGATTTCGGGATTTCCTTGGCCCTGGTTTCCAAAGAGGCAGAGCATTGCGCACCAATCATGGGCATCCATTGCGCTCCGAAGCCCCGGGAAGCCTGATCCTCGTTATTGCAGCGGAGGCTCGCGGTAGCCAAAGTGGCCACGATTGCGCCCCCTGCCAGGTATCGCATTGCTTTTCCCATATTTCCCAATCCCAGCATTATATTTGTTAGTTAGTGTTATTAAATGTTAGACTTCCCGATTATTTGGATATCCGCAGGATTACGAGTGAATTATCCCTTCGCAAAGCGGCTCCTTGGAGCCCTTTCTGCCTTTTCCCACATTCAGGACGTATACGTTGCCTGCGGATTCGGCTTTTTTGGAGTAAAGGATTGCAAGGGAATATGCGCGGAAAATTGCATTCCGGACGCTTTTCTCAGGCATCCCGAGCGCTTCTGAAATTTCCCGCACTGTGCATTCCTTTCCGCCCCCCGACCCGCTGAACAACCTTGCGCAGGCTTCGGTTTTCGGGGAGAGGATTTTGGAGATTTCCGGATTCTTCAGGAAGAAGCTCTTCATTTTCGGCTCCGGGTAAATCCCCTTTGCCCTGTTCCAGCCTGCGCGCCTAAGGAGGGCTATTCCTTCTTCTACGAGGTTGCCTGCTTCGGCAGAACTGCGCAAACCGAGCGCATCCGCAATTTCAGATTCTGCGTGCCGCCTCCATTTTTCAACTCCGAAGTAAAGAAGCGCTGCAATCTCTTCCCTTGGGGAAAGGGCAGCAAGCGCAGAAACGTGCGCGGAAAGGAATTTCTCGTTGCTTTCTGCATGGGCCTGCGCCGGGCCGGAAAGCTGCCAGGCCGAAACTATTTTTGCAATCGCCGCGGATTCTCTCGCATTAATCAGGCCGTAACTTATCTTGCCGCCTTTGGCGCCGGCTTCGCCCTGCCTGAAATTCCGGAACAGGAGCGCACTCATCTCTTTCTCAGGGAGGCCCTGGAGAAGGTTCGGGTTTTCGGCAAGGAAGCGCGAGACCGGGGAAGTGCCCTTTCCTCCCGAACCTGCCTGCACACGAAGGGAATCAAGCAGAATGCCATGAATCCACCTGAGCATCTTTCTCCTCAGGCTCCTCATGCTGGGCTCTTTTGTGGAGTTGAGGATTTCGTTTATGGGAACTGGCGGCTTACCCGAGAGGCCAAAATGCATCGAGAGAATATCCTGTTTTTCCTTATCGAGGCCGGAGAGGATTTTCGGATTTGAAAGAAGGAAGGCCTTTACCCCTCCGGGGCTTTTTTTAAGGAGCTTGAAAACCGCCTCCAGCTCGTGCTCCTTTACCATCTGGTTCGGGATTCCGAGAAGCTTGCCGGCTTCTGAGTAAGAGCGCGGGGCTTCCCCCTCCTTCCCGAATTTTGCGTTGAGCGCTTCCTTCTGTTTGGGGCTAAGAAGCGAAAACTCCCTGCCATGCGAGGATATGAATTCCTTCATGGCCGAATCCGCATCAAAGCCCTTCCCGTATTTCCGCTCAAGGGATTTCTCAAGGAGCGAGCGTATTCCCGCGGAGAAAATTCTCCTGGGAAGGTCGTAGCCCCTGGATACGCCCATCGCAGAGCCCAATTCATCAAATGAGTGCCTCCCCATTCCATAAAGGCCGAAACGAAGGGAAATCGCCTTCCGCTCCTTTTCATCAATCGAGCCAAGAAGGTGGAAATTTTCAGAAACGAATTTGAAGAGGGGCGCATCATTCGCGCTTCTCCCTGCATATGGAAGGAAATATTCGGAATCTATCAGCGGCGCGACCTCCTTCCCTATGAGCCTGAGCACATCCAGCGGAGGAAGGGCGGCGCTTTTGTTTTTTCCAATGGATTTCCGGGTTTTTCCCGGCCTCTCGCAATCCGCAACTTCAAGAATCCTTTTCAAATCCTGCGGAAAAATTCTCTCCTGCGCAAGTGAGTAGTTCCTGGAAAGGAATTCATGGAATGCGGAAGGGCCTTCCCTGCGGAAAGAGAGCAATATTATCTGCCCGATTGCGGAGTAGTGGAGCTGGTTCACCCTCTGCCTTGTGATCGCCTTCCCTCCGAACTCCGGGAGATTCCTGCATTCCTCCAGGGTTTTCGGGTTCCCGTTTTCCAGCCCGAAGCGCGCCTTCAATATTGCGCTTCTTCTAGGTTCAAGCGAGTCCAGGAGGTCGTGGTTGGTTATCAGGAATTCGCGCATCCCGAGGAGGCGCGCACCCCAGGCACCTGTGGGCGGGAGGCTCTGCGCCTTCTTCAACGCCGAATCCGCAGTCCACCTTGCGGAAGCGGCATTTGTGCCGAGCAATATTGAGATTTCTTCTGCGCTCCACTTCCCTTCGAAGCCGATTCCGAATTTTAGCCTCAATGCGATTTCGTTTTCAACCGGAAGGAGGCAAAGGAGATCCTGCTTCCTGAAAACATAGCCCTCGCTGTTTTCTTCGCGTTCCTGCACAGGAGCATCAAGCAGCGTTCTCAAAGTTACGATTGCTTCCTTTTCCATTTTTCCTACAAGGTGCGGCCCTATTCCCGCAATCCTTGAAACCTCAAGCGGGGTGTGCTCAGGGTTTCCATCCAGCCCGTAAAGGAGCGAGACCACTTTTCTCTGTGTTTTTGAAAGGGATGAAATTGCGGAACGGAGCTTGGATGCGGAATCCGAATCTATTGCGCCCGCCTCCGAGCATTTTTGGAATTCCGCATCCGGGGGAAGCATGGAAAATTCCGCCCATTTCCGAATGAAGCCGGAGTTCTCCGGGGCTTCCGCTTTCCCTCCGAAAAACAGCTGGTCGCCGCTTATTGCGCGCATTGATGCGCGGTAGCTCTCCAGCCAGCCTTCGATCTTAAGCGCCTCCGCGGGCGCAATCCCTTTTTCTAATGCGAAATCCGAAAGTTCCTTTCCGGGGTTTTCCCGCATCCATTTCTGAAGGCCCATCGCGGCCTCCCTTTCCTTTGGAGGAACCCTGAATCCGGTGAGGGGAAATGCGCTTGAGAGGTCGCTCCCTGCGGATTGAAGGTATGTGTATGCGTAGGATTTGAAGGGGATTCCCGCATCCGGGTCCCAGTGCTCGGCCGCGGCCATGAGCCTCAGCATCCCTATCTGCCTTGCATCATCGGAGAGCCTGCCGTGCTCCAAAACCCCGGGAAGAAGTGTGAAGCCGTAGCAATGGAATGCCTTTTTTATTATTTCCTCATTTGCAAGGGCAAGGGCCCAGACCTCCCGCCTGCTTTTTTTCGGGAGCTCGGAAATTTTGCGCGGGGCTCTGGAAATTTCCTCCTTCCTGCATGCGGAACCCTGCGCCGGATTCATTCTATCACCATCTCCCTGAAAAGCGTTGAAACGAGGGGGTCCCTCTTCAGCCTTCCCAACACTTTATCGGAAATCTGCCTTACCCTTTCCCGGCTGACCCCGATCTGGCTTCCGATTTCGTCAAGGGTATGCGGCCGCCTGTACCTGCCCAGCCCGAATTGCATCGTGATTATTCTCTTGTGCCTCTCCGAAAGGCGGCCAAGTGCCTTGCCGACTTTCTGCTTAAGCTCTGCCCCGAATATGCGCTCTTCGGCCTCAAAGGGCGCGCCTGCAGGCCTGCCATGCCTGGTGAAGAAAGCATCCTGGTATTCCGGAGTCGCCTCCTCGCCCCCTTTCTTCTGCGGAAGCGCGTTTCTGAGGGAACCAGTGTGCATAGGAATGGCATGCCTGATGTTTTCCGCAGCTTCCCCCTGCAGCCCCTCCCTTTTTGCATATTCATCAAAAGAAAAGTCCGGCTTACCGGAACTGAGGCGATGGAACCTGGCGACGTGGCTACGGATGTGCACGGGAATGTGGACGTTTTCCAGCTCAAAGATGATTTCGCGCCAGGTGTCCTTGCTGTTCATGATTGCAAACGGCCTGAAATTCGGGTCCAGGTTATCCCCGTCCCAGCGCAATGCGCTCTTGAAAATGGAAAACCTCGCAATCTGCGCGGAGGTGTCGTAGTCGCAAAGCTTGAGGAGGCTTCTTTTGAATATTATGTGCCGGACAAGGTCCTGGTTCCTCATCAGCATCGCTTCCGCTTCCCTGCTGGTTCTCTTCGTCTCCTTTACAGGGTAGTGGGCGTGATTGAAGATTTCCTCCATGGGTTCCCAGCCCCTTCTCCTTATCTCACTCAAAACCAGCGGGGCGGAGGCGCGGAGGCCCTCCAGGGTTTCCACCCTGTCCCTCCTTACGAATTTTCCTATCCATTCCCTGAGTTGTGAATCGGAAATTGAGGGAATGGTCCTTTTGTAGAGGAGGTTTAGCTTTTGCGTTATCCCGGGGGATGTCCCTATCCTCTTGAAAACCGCACTGTATTCCTTCCTTGAGCGCAATTCGAGTTCGCGAAAAGTGAAAATCTGCTTGCGCTCCGCAGCCTTGTTTATCTCCGCGGCAAAATGGTCGTCGTCCAGCGTTCCCCATCTGGTGAGTTCTTTGCTGAAATGAATCGAATCCATCAGCTTGCGGGAATGGAGCACCTCGTAGAGCTTGGGGTCTTTTTCGGAGAGGCTTGCCCTGCTTTTGGCTCCGATTTCCCATATTCTTTTCCTTGCATACGCAAGCAGGGAGGAGTCATCCATAGAGTGGAAGTTCCGCCTTAACTCTTCGAAGCCGAGCTCCTTGAATGCGCCCTTCTCCTTGAGAACGCGGGAGAGGTGGTCGAATTTCCTGTCGAATTCGGTTTTGTTTTTTATCCCGTTTTCCTCCATGAGCCGCTTTCCGAGCTCGACCAGCCCCCTCCTGGACATTTCGCCAAGGGGCTTTCCAAAGCACTCGCCCATGAGGCCCCTCTTTGCGAGGGTTTCGTAGAGGCTGTTGTAGCTCTTTTCCAGCTGCGACCTTGCGGAGATTCCGTTTTCCTTGTTGAACTGGAATGCGAGAAGAAGGGCCTCTTCGTTCGTTAATTGGAGCCACTTCATCCTTTTCGGGGGGTTTTTTGCAAGCTCGATCAGCTGCGCCCTCCGTATGTCGTTTATGGATGGAAATGCGGGTTCATGCAGCGGCATTGCTAGCGCGCCTATGCGCCGCTTTGCCTTTTGCACGGGCATCTCAGCCAAGGCTCTGCTGATGGCTTCCATTCATATCAACTGGGCAATTTGTTTTCGGCCTCTGCCTTCAATGGGGCTGGGCAGATTCAGAATATAACTATATGTACTCATTTGACCACGAAATATATAAAAAGCGATGTTCTTCCCCTTTAAATTTCGGGAAAAGAAAACATTAAATTAGGGTGCAGAGAATACGGCTTAAGGTGCAGAGATTGGAACTCACTACTAATGAACAACTGATGCTCAATGGAGAGATGGGCCAGGGCAAGCAGAAGGCGATGGAAATCCTTGTGGCCCTCGGCAAAATCTATGGGGCTAATAAGATGATTCCGGTTACTTCTGCGCAGATTGCGGGAGTTTCCTATAAGACAATCGGGGATGCGGGCCTTGGCTACCTGAAGCACATGGCCGCACTCGGGGCGAAGGTGGAAATCCCCTCTTTCCTGAATCCTGCGGGAATGGACATCGAGCAATGGGAAGCCCTGGGAATTCCGCAGGATTTTGCAATTAAGCAGATGGAAATCCTGGATGCGTACGCAACAATGGGAATAAAGATGAGCTGCACCTGCACTCCGTATTTAATTGGAATTAAGCCGAAAGTCGGGGAGCACATTGCGTGGAGCGAAAGCTCGGCAATCTCTTTTGCGAATTCGGTCCTTGGGGCGAAAACGAACAGGGAAGGCGGGCCTTCCGCGCTCTGCGCAGCGATTTGCGGGGTTACTCCCTATTATGGATTACATTTGGATGAGAACAGGGTTGCAAACCTGATTGTAAAGGTGGATGCGAAACTTACGAATAGGTCGGATTTCGGGCTTCTTGGATTGATTGTTGGGAAGAAATCAAATGGAGGGATTCCCGCATTCAAAACTTTCCCCGGAGCCCGCCCGAATGAAAATGATTTGAAATATTTGGGCGCTGCGATGGCGGCTTCGGGTTCGGTTCCGCTCTACTTTGTGGAAAAGTTCACTCCTGAGTGGAGGGTCTCTAAGGATGCGGAGCAGATTACGATTACCCAGAAGGAAATGGATAAGGCGAAGAAGGCTTTGAATGAGGTGGATACTGCGGACATAATTACTTTGGGCTGCCCGCACGCATCGATTTCGGAACTTGTGGAGATTTCGCAGCTTCTGGAGAAGAAACCGGTTAAGAAAACTCTCTGGATTTGCGTTGCGCGCGAAATAAAAATCAAGGCGCAGGAGATGGGGCTTGCGCAAAAAATTGAGAAAAATGGCGGGAAGCTGGTTGCGGACACCTGCATGGTTGTTGCTCCATTGGAAAGGATGGGGTATAAGCGGACCGCGGTGGATTCCGGGAAGGCGGCTGTGTACTTACCTACGATGTGCCAGCAGAAATTATTGTTTGGAAAAATAGAGGAAATTTTATGGAAATAATCGGGCGCGTAATCTCCAAGGGCCATGCAAGAGGCGAAGTTCTCCTTAGCAGGGAGCCTCTCTCCTTCTTAGGGAATGTGAACCCAAAAACCGGAATTGTTGTTGAGAAGGGGCACCCTCTGGAAGGGAAATCCCTTGCGGGCAAGGTGCTCGTTTTTCCCCGCGGAAAGGGCTCCACCGTAGGCTCTTATGTAATTCTGGAAATGAAGCAGAACGGGGTTGCCCCGGTTGCGATAATCAATCAGGAAGCGGAAACAATTATTGCGGTGGGCGCAATCATTTCGGAAATTCCCATGCTGGATAAACTGGATGTGGATGTTTTCTCAATTCTTAAGGATGGAGATTTAGTCGAAGTGGACGCGAATAAAGGGATTCTCCGGGTGAAATAGTGAGGACCTACCAGAAGGGCGCGCGTGCGGAGCGGGAACTAATCAAATATTTTACCGAGCACGGCTTCATGTGCATGCGCGGGGCAGGAAGCGGAGTTTCCGGGCTTAGCCCGGATCTGCTCGCATTCAAGGGAATCCGGCAGTATGTGATTGAGGCGAAAGCCCACGAGACCGAAAACCTTTCCCTGGACAGGGACCAGTTCGAGAATCTATTGCAATGGCATTCGGTCACCGGAATAGAGACCTTTGTCGCATGGAGAAGGAAGAAGCAGAAACTGGAGGAAGGGGCGGACAAGGAGTCTGCGGAATCCGTGCGCAGAAGCGGAGTGGGGATGGAATACCGGTGGAAATTCGTCCCGCTTGCATTTTTCAACAGGAACGAGAAGAGCTATTCAATTTCCTGGGAGAAAGCCGAACTGTACGGGAAGGATTTGATTGAACTAATATGATTAAAAATTCGTTTTGAGAAATATAAGTGGTGAAAGGGATGGCGGAGAAAGGGAAGGCGGAAATAACTCATGGGCTCAGCCCCCAGGCAAAGGAATGGATCAATTACAATGTTACAGGGGACTTTTCTTCAAAATACGACCAGCTCGCGAACGATGCGAAAAAATATGGAAATATTATGGATAACGAGTTCAAGGGCCCTAAAGATCGGGCGGAAGCCGCTGAAAAATACAGGGATGTCCTTCTTGAAGTAATAAAAAACCTGGATTCTGGGATAGCCGAGTTGAAAAAGCTCGAGGGAAATTTCAGGCTCTCTTTTAGCGGCGAGGCAAAGGAGTTCTCCAAATATGTGGCGAACCTGGAGCAAACCCGGGCCAATACTGTAGGAATGCTCTGGAAACAGACCGAAAAAGCGCTTGGGGAGGGAACGCTTACCAAGATCACCCTTCCAATGCCAAAGGGCATGGATGTTGAAGCTTTGGAGAAGAAATACCCTGCATACCGTTTCGAAGAGGTCGCAATAAACCTGGAAAGCAACGAGGCAAGCATAATGATAACCAGGCCAGTTAGACGGGACATAGACGTCGTAGATTTTGACGGGAAGGTAGCTCCTTTGAAGCCCAAACAGAGGGATATCTACACAAAATTCGAATAGCCTCTCCGGGCCCACACATCCTATTTTTATATTTGCGCTGAAAAATATTACTATGCAGAGCACTTCAGAGGCGGCAAAGAATAAATCCGGGCAGGTTCAGCCTGCCCAAAAGCCCCTGGAGCCCCTTCCCAATCCTTTTTTGCCTAAGCCTGCGCAATTGCCCGCAAACCCGTATGAAAGCGCCGAGCAGAGCAGGCTGCAGGACGTGCCAAAGCTCGAACTCCCAAAAGTAAAGCCCGCGGAGGAAAAACCGGCTGAGCCGCTGAAGGTTGCGCAACTGAAAGACAAGCCCGGAGAAGCGAAAATAAGCCGTGCGCAAAGGATCCATGAACAATCGGAGATATTGAGGGCCGTTATGGAGGGGGAGGCCCCCACCGGAGAGTATCACCGGGAAAAACCTGAGAACAGGCCAAGGGGGGAAGAGAAGCCTCCTGAGATGTATGACCGGATGAGCAGGCTTGGAAGCATTGGCGGAAGAAGGCCGGACGTGGAAGAGCAGAAGAAAAAGGAAAATAAACCGAAAGAAGGCGGAGAGGAAACTACTCTTTAAGCAATTTTTCAGCAATCAGTTTCGCGCTCTCTTTATTCAGGAACCTATTGTCGTTTCCGCACATCGGGTCAAGGATGCATTTGGGGCAGCCCTTTTCGCATTCGCATTTTTCCAGCCTGTTCAATGCCATGCGGGTAACGGATTCGAATTTCTTATAGACTACCTGCGTAACTCCGCTTCCATCTTCAACTGAATCGTATACGTACATTCTTCCGCTCGGGTAAGAGAGGCCGCCTAGTTCTTTCGGGTCCGCACCCGTGATTGCCGGCATCATTCCTATGGAAACGTGCTCGAATGCATGCAATCCGTCTCCAAACTCTGGAATTGAGTAAACCAGCTCTTCCAAATCTATCCAGAGCGCATAAGTATCGTATTCGAATAGGTAGGGCTTTTCGAAAGTGTGCTCGCCCAACCTATTTCCTCCGAAAACATCCTTTATTGTAAATCCGTAAACCTCTTCGGAAATGTGCACTTTTCCAAAAGAGAGCTTGTGCCCCAGGCATTCGCGGGTTGCCCTTTCCTCAACCACCTCTGCGCTCTTTTCGGTTAAGGCGGTAGTGTATTCCTCGGAAAGATGGCCAACCGGCTCAACCCAGGCTTCCATCTTTTCTAAATCCAGTTTCTGGGAGAAATAGGCGCGACCTCCGTGAAGGTAGATTGCGCCTTCAAAGAGCTCCTTTATTCCCATGGAAACCTCGCGGGTTCCGATTTGCTTTTCGGTTTCCGTATTGAAGATGCGGATTGAGCCGCCGCCCCTTCTCAAATTAATCAGGCGGGCGCGCTTAGACCCTTCTTTGGTAATGCAATAGAGGTTTCCCCACTTCTTCATGAGGCCTTCTTCTTCAAGACCCTGCACCATATGAAGGGTTTTTTCGTCCAATTCGTCCGGGGAAATCATTGCGTCTTTTGCCGCGGAAAGTATGTGCAATCTGCGGACGTTTTCATTTTCAGGGTTTACGTAGCAGCTTTCCGGTTCTCCGTATAAGTATTCATTAGGATTTTCCACATAGTATTGGTCGAGCGGGCTTTCCTTTGCGACAAATACCCCGTATCCTTTTCCTTTCCTTCCGCATCTCCCTATTCTCTGCTTTACGCGCGTGATTGTGCCGGGGAATCCTGCAAGGATTACTACGTCCGTATCCCCAATATCTATTCCTAATTCAAGTGCGGAAGTGGTTGCGAGGAATTTTGTCTTTCCCTTCTTGAATTCCTCTTCAATTCTTCTGCGGTCTTCCTGCCTTAATCCCGCCCTATAGACTGCAAGCGGAAGGTCCATGCGCGAACCCATCACTCCCATTCTTTCAACTACCGAATGCGAATTTCCGAATATTAGCGCCTTCTTTCCGATTTCTTCCGCAATCCTGAGCGCGGCAACTGTATAACTTTCGTTAGGAGAAACAATTAAGTGGTGGAATTCGGAGCGGGGAGAGGAATTCCCCTCAACCAATTCGAATTTCTCAGCGCAGAGGGATTCGCAGAAATCCTTTGCGTTTCCAATTGTGGCGGAGGTTGCGATGAATTGGAGGGTGCGCCCGTATTTTTTCTTCATTAGGCGCTTAAGCCTCCAGAGAACGTTTGCGGAGTGGGCGCCGAAAATCCCCGAGCAGATATGGACTTCGTCCAAAACCACGTACTTGAGCTTTTCGAAAAATTTGGAGAAAAGCCGGTTGTGCAGAAGAATGAAGTGGAGCATGTCCATATTGGAGATAATTATTTGGGGCGGGCGCTCGCGGATTTTCTCCCTTTTTCCCTGAGGGGTGTCCCCATCGTAGATTTCGCAGCGCACTCCGTAAAGCGCAAACTCGGAAAAACGGGAATGCTGGTCGCGCGCAAGAGCCTTGGTTGGGTAAAGAAGGAGAGTGTTTTCTCCCTTAAATGCGGCTTCAACTGCTGGAACAATGAAAACTTCGCTCTTTCCTCCGGCGGTGGGCGCAACAATCACTATGTTCTTGCCTTCTTCAACGTATTTTATTCCGTCTGCCTGGTGCCGATATAGGGAAACTATTCCGCGGTCTGCAAAAACATTCTTTACGGTAGGTGAAAGGGGATAGTTTGCATACTGGGCTTCCCTCGCTTTTTCTATTACTTCTGTTGGGGAATATTCCTCAAGCACGGAGTTCACCCCGCCTTTTGAGCTCGTTTTTGAATGAGGAGAGGAAGGCGTGCATCAGTTTGGAGTGCAATTTCACAATTCTCTTTGCGGTTTTTGTCTTGAACCTTTTTTCGTAGAAATAGTATTCTTTTATTGCAATATTGGCGCCATCCAAAAACCCCTTTTTCCAAATCCAGTAGGCAATGTGCCTCTTCAGGAAATAGTATGGGCCGATTATCTGCAATTTGTCCGCATCCCAGAGGATTTGGCGCAAAAGAGGGCCTCCGCGGAACTCCTTGTTGTGGAAGTGGACCGCATCAAAAATTGCATCCGCTTCTTTCTTCCCAACCCCGATTTTCAGAAGAAATTTTCTTGCCTCTATTGCGCCTTCTGTTCCGTGGTTTCCGCCATCAGCCTTGCAAATATCGTGGAGCATCGCGGCGGCCCAGCACAAATCCGGATCCGCGCCCTCCGCTTTAGCGAGCATGATGGCAAGGCCCGCAGTCTCCTCCAGGTGCGAAATTGAGTGGCAAAAATCATTCTTTCTCGCGCGCTTTTTTGCGAATGCATAAATCAGTTTCTTCTGCGCGGAGGTGGGCATATCTATCAGCACGAATGGATGAAAAGAAGGGGCGCTTTGGAATCCAATCTGCAGAATCCATATCTTTCGAACTGGATTGTTTCCCCTTCCTTCAATTTTTCAACCGCTTTTTCGCAGTATCCCTTTTGCTTAACCAGGCTTTCCGGGTTGAACTTCTCATCTTTCAGCAAATCGCCTATCTTCCAGACCTCGCATTCAAGGTGCTCGTCAGTTACCCACTGGAGCTTTTTTCCGGGGACCATCTCTTCCCCCGCAAATTCCCCCTGAATTTCCTTGGAAGATTTTTTCACAATTTTCACATTGTATAAATCCTTGAGGCGGAAAACCTCCCCTGCCTTCAATTCCTTCAAATCGTCATGCGGAATGTAGAAGGTGCCGTGGGTCTTGTATGTCCTGACTCCCTCTTTTTTAGGGTGCATTTTCAGGTGCGCTTCTTTTTCAGGCGCTCCCTTCACCACTAATTTCACCGGATTCGGAACGAAGAAATAATGGTCTGCAACCGGATCCAATAATTTACGGTTTTCCGAAAGGAGAATTTCCCATCCCGGCTCGCTCTCCACTTTGGAAAGGCCAAAAGAAAGCACAAAGGTGCGGATTGCTTCCGGAAGAATTCCCCTCCTCTTCAATCCCATTAAAGTTGGGAGGCGCGGGTCGTCCCAGCCGAGCAAATCCCCGCTTTCCACAAGCGGGCGCAGAAGCCTTTTCGAAACCGGCGCATTCTTGAGTGTGAGGCGCGAAATTGTGAGCATTTTCGGAATTCTTAAATTCAATTTTTTAAGAAGGAATATGTAAAGCTCATCGCGGAGCTCGTATTCCTTTGAGCGGATCGGGTGGGTAATTCCAAGAATTGAATCCATCACTGCGCCCTGGAAATCGTAAGTGGGCCAAACCCTGTATTTTGTCCCCTGCTTTATGTGCGGGGCGGTGATTATGCGGAAAAGCGTCGGGTCGCGCATAACCGTATTTTCGGAGGCCATGTCGCCTTTGAGGCGGATTGTTCCCCCTCCTTCACGCATATCCGAGAGCATTTTCTTCCAGAATTCCAAATTCTCTTTTGGGGTTTTTGAGCCGCAGGCGCACCTTTTTTTCTCTTCCCTTGTTTTTGCAATCTCGTCCTGGGTGCAGGTGCATCCGTAAGCATCCCCTTGGGAAAGCAGTTTCTCGCAGAGCTTGTACATTTCGCCCATGTGGTCGCTGCAATAAGTTTCGGAATCCCAGTGCAAACCCAGCCATTTTATTCCGTCGCGGATTGCATGCACGAATTCCTCCTTTTCCGCCTCCGGATTCGTGTCGTCCCAGCGGAGAATTGTTTTTCCTTTATACTTGCGCGCAATTTCCGCAGAAAGGCAGAAGGCTTTTGCGTGCCCTATATGCGGCCAGCCATTGGGCTCGGGAGGGAATCTAACGACGACTTTTCCAGCTTCCGCGCCTTCAACTTCAATCTCCTTGCTCTCTTCTTTTTTCTCTGCAAATGTATATTTAGAGAGCTCATCGTCCAGTTTTTCAGGGGGAAGGGAATTCACTTCCGCGCAAACCCTATTCGCTTCCGCCATTGCGGTTTTCATGTCCTTTTTGCAATCCGGATATTCCGCAATGACTTTACCAATTATGGCGCCAGCATTGGTTTTCCCATAATCCTTTCGATTTTTCAAGGCATATTTACGAATAATGTCAGTGAGCATAATCCGGTTTTACTTAATATAGGTTAAAAAGGTATTGAGGTCGCATTGAGTAGCAAATATTCCAGTATCATTCACCGCTTTCAGCGGGGTTTGCTACTCGATGCGAGGGCGGGTTTCCGATGGAAAAAACAAGTGGGGCCACTGTGATTTGAACACAGACAACAAGCTCCCGAAGCTTGCAGCATGCCAGGTTAGCTCATGACCCCATGAAAAGTAAATTTCATTTTGGGATTAAAGTAATTAAAAAGGGTTCGGTCGGTTTCATTTGGGTGCCCCATAAGATTGGCAGTTGGAAACCCTAAGGATTTTTGGATGCCCGTTTTTGTCGTAGGAGTGCTGTAAGCCAAAAACGGGAAACAGAACGCGCGCGATATATTTATATACTTCTTCTGCAGCGTAAATAAGCATGGCGTTGGACGAGAAGATAATCGACCTGGATAAGAAGACAAAAAAGCAAGTGAAGGAAACGCTGAAGTCCATTGAAATCGCCCTGAAGCTGAATTCTGCAAAACTGAAGGCAAAGAAGGTGCCCCCGGAACTGAAGAGGCTCACCCTCTGGAAGGCGGAGCTTGAGCTCTGGGACCGGAGATACGGGGAAGCGGAAGACGTCCTGCAGAAGGCCGAAGGGCTCGGCGCATTCCAGGAAATCTGCGTGAGGCTCGGGTGAACTTAATTGGCCGGGCCTAAGGCTGAAATAGAAGGGGTGCAGAATAGGGCAAGAGAAGAAGCGCTGCACGCCATTGAGCAAATCCCCTCAAAAACAAACCTCCCCCAGCTCTCAATTCAAGATGCAAACAAGAACATAGATGCGCTCCTGCGCCTTTCCTATTCAACGATTTCTTTGGCCGCAACAAACGAAGCGGATGCAAAGGTAAAGGAAGCAAAAACGCAGTCCGGGCTCCAGCAGCTCCAGATGGGGCTCTCCATATTGGAGAATGCGGCGGGAAGCACGAAAAATGCGGATGCCGCGTGGCTTGCGGAGAGGGCAGGCGAATACCTGGAAGCGGGCGCATACGGAAAGGCGTATGCCTGCCTTGCGTTCGGAAATTCCCTTCTTCTTGCCCCCGGAACTTTTGAAGAGGAGTCTGCAACCGCAAAAATAAGGCAAACTGCTTCGGATGCGCAGGGAATGGGCGCTAAAGGGCTCGAGGAACTTTTCTCTTCGGGAAAGGCGGAGCAGCTGATTTCCGCCTACAATGTTGAAATGGAGGCCGGGGTGATTGACAAATCCCTGCTTGCGCTCATGGATTCCGGTCCAAGAATCCAGAAAGTTTTTGGGAAGGGCGAGGCGTCATTCATATTCAATGAGGCGGCACTTGCCCAGGGGCTTTCCCGGAAAGCGGCTGAGCTTTCGCGGGAAGGGAAGGCTGGCGATGCGGCGATTGCCTTAGCCCAGTCCCAGTTAATAATGGGGGGAATTGCAGACTATGTGTCCGCCCTTGAACTAAGAAGGCAGATGCACCCCCCTGCGCGCGCAGGGAAAGAGGAATACTCTGCACTTATGGGGCAGGCGGATAAAGGCATCGCGGAGTTGCGGGCGGGGCTGGAAAAGGCTGGGGAATTGGATGCGTCCGGGCTGAACGCGGAAAGCGCCGGGGCAATCCAAAAAGTTTTTGCGGAAAATTCATATTCAATAAGCATGGCTTCTGCGCAGGCAGACTTCCTTCGCCTGGAAAGCTCCATTGAGGGATATAAGGGAACCGCGGGAAAAAGGCTGCAGGGAACGGTTGATTTTGCTTCGGAAAAAATCAGGGAGGGCCTATTCGACGAGGCGAGGCAGGCGGTATCCCTCGGGCTCATATACAAGGGAACTTTCGAGAAAAGCTCGTATGGGGGAATCGCCTCGGAAGAGGAAACGCTTGAGGGGGCAAGGAGGGCGGCAGGGATCGATTCGGGGGGAGACAACCTTCTCCAGGGAAGGATTAAGCTTGGGAGGGCGCTCGATTACATTATTTCGAACGGGGAGAGCCAGAAGGGAGGGGGATATGATGTCCGCGCCGACCTTCGCGGCTCGGCAATCGCGCTCGCATCCGTGAAGGCGGGCGGAATGCAGATGGAAACTTCCCGGGAATCCCATGAGGGGGTCTTGGCAGAGGCAAAAAAGAACGGGGTTGAAGTGGATTCCTCCAGGGCTGAAAGGGAGCTCGGGGAAATGAGCAAGCTCGCCCTCAAAGGGGATGCGTGGGGAGTCTGGAAGCACGGCCTTGAAAAAACTTCCTTGGCGATTGCGGACGAACGGTCCGGCTTATACGATACTCTTGGGACTACTGAGCTGGCAAAGCAGATTGCGATAAAGCAGAAGGAAGTCCTCTCAATGAATACGGAAACCTGGAACCTCGCAAACAGCCTGGGGGCGAATGCGAAGGCGCTCCGGGGCGCGCAAACTCTTGAGGAGGACATGAAGCCGAAGGCGCAGGTTATCGCATCCAACGCGCAGGTTGTTGCGGATTCGCTGCGCGGCCACTCCTGGAAACTCGAGGAGCTCGAAGTAAAAACCGAGGAATACAAGGGAAAGCATTTGGGGGAATCGGCTGAAAAATCCACTCCGGAAAGCGGCCGCGAGGGAAGAAAAATTTTGGAGGCGCAGCTGGAAGGGATTGAGAAGGGAAAGTACCTGGTTGCGGTCGGAAGGGGAATGGACCTGATAAGCCGGGATGCGCTTTCGCTGATGCAGATTACGCTGACCGGGGGAGAAAGCCTGTTTGCAGAGCAGGCCCAGGTCCGCCACATGTCTTTCATGAACATTAGCAGGGCGATGGGAAGCCTTGAGAGCGCATCCTACGGCATTGGCGGATTCGACAGGTATGCACAAAGCCCGTATGCGCTTGCGGATGCTAGGGACTGGAAAAGAAATTCCGCAGAGGCATATTCAAAATACAAGGACGCGCAGGCGGAGGTGGGGCATGCGCTCGCGGTCCAATGGAGCCCCACATTGCAATATGGAACCGGGGAAGAGCAGAGGCTTGCCGCAACCGAGGCGTATTCCAAACATAAAGAGGACCAGTTTGCCTCAACCATTGGAATTGAAAGCGAGAAGAATGCCGGAAGCGCGGCCCAGCGGGCATCTGCCGCGGATTCGCTCCTCTTTGCATCCTATACGATTTCTTCGCATCCGTTGGAAGTGCAGGTTTCCGGGGAATCAACTTCCAGCAATTTCCACAATGCAATTGAAAGCATGAGAAGAATTTCTTCCGGAAGCAATTCAATGGACGTAAGGGCTTCCATTTCCGAAACCCAGAGCCAGATTGCCTATGCGCAAATGAACTACAGCGTGGGGGTTGGGCTTGAGGGATTGGCAAGATTCATGGGCGCAACGCTTACCGGCCCGCTTGCAATGGCATTCATCGGCGCGGACATGATTCACGGGGCATCAACCGAATATTTGCGCACCGGGAAAGTTCCTCTTGGAACAATTGCAATGGGCGCGGCGCTTGGGGCGGGGAAGCTTGCGGGCGCATTGAACGCGCTAGAAGCCGCCTCGGGGGTGCAGAGGGGCCTCATGCTATTCCACAATACTACGTTTACCGTGCTTACTGCTGAAGGGACGTATGCAGGGGGAAAGATGCTCTACGATGGAATAGAAAACGGGGACATAGCGAAGGCCGCAGCCGGAGCCCAAACGATGTTCCAAACGCTTCCTTTCCTTGCGCAAAGTGCGCACCCGGGCGCGGAGTTTTTGCGTTATGATGTTGGAAGGGCTTTTGGAAGGGGCCTGGATTACCTGAGGAGCCCTGCTCCGGAAGCGATTGCAGGCGCATTTGCCAGGCCAGAAACGCCAAGCGTGGTGGTGGATTTGAATGCGCCCGGGCCTGAGCCAGTTGCAGCAGCCCCGGGAAGGGCGGGGATTTCGCCCGTTCCCACCGAGGCGCAGGCGCTCCATTATGCGGTGGAGAACTCTTTCAGCGGGATAGAGATGTCCAAGGGGGCGGATGGAAAAATCCAATCAAAATATCTGCTTCAGGACGGGGCGATACAAAAAACTTTCAGCGAGAGGCAGGTTGGCGAAATTGAGCAGGCAATCTATTATGCCGAGAAAATAGTGCGCGGGGAAATTGTCCAGATGCCTCCGGAAATAATACGGATGGCGGAGAGGGTTTCGGTTGAGCCGGAGTTCGTCCGCGCAACCGAAGTTATTGATGCATTAAGGAAGGGCGGAGGTGCGGAATACGACCCAAGGACGCTCTCCAATTTCTATGAGAAGAGCAGGCGGGTCCAGATTTCGCTTGCAAGGGCGGAGTTCGAAAGGGCGGACAACCCTGCCCAATATGAAGCAGAGGTTGCATCCAGGAACAAGATTGCGGATGCGCTTGGGGAAGTGCAGGATGCGGTTAAGGCGAATAAAGGAAGCAAAATGGCAATTGAGTTCAGCTTCGGGGAATGGAGGGAGCTCGGGCCCGGGGAAAGCATCAGGGTGGACATTCCCGCGGAAGGGGGGGGCCTGAGGAGCGAGAGGGTCAGGATTGAAAGCATAGGGCCTGCCGAATATGGGGGCGGGCAGTACATCATTACGTATACGGTTGAGCGCACCGGAAGCACAGGAAGGGTCGCATTGGACAGGAACGCGGACGCGATGGATGCGCACAATGCGCTTGCGGCAAGAACGCTTCTTAACATACGGGCATTTGAGAAGGCGGGCGAGGAGGCAAAACTTCCTGGTGGGATGGAGGCGGAAGTGCCGGGCACTATTCCACTTGCTGTGCCGGCACGGCCCTTTAACGAGGTTTGGGGAGAGGTAATCCCGAAGGTGCAGGCAATCGGGGACAAGGCGGGAGTGGTCCGTTTTGAGCCCAATGAAAAGCCGGTCTTCACGCTGGACATAAACGGAGAGCAGGTAAGGGTGCGGCTCAATGAAGTAAGGGCAATTGGCGGGAAAGGGATGTACATCAGCGTCACTCCCGCGGCTGAGGCAGAGGGCAATATATTCGTGCCTGCGCGCAGGGGGCAGGACGTTTCCGAGATTCTTCCCACCTTGAAGAGAAAGGTCGGGGAGGCCCTTGAGAGGGAAAGGGCTGCCAAGCCTGAAGGAAAGCTTCTTGAATTTGAAGAGCCGTTTAAAGAGAAGGAGGCCATGAAGGAAGCGGCTCCTAAACCTCCGGAAACCGGAGTGCCGAAAGCCGTGGAAGATACGCTTCTTTCCGCAGTCCAGATGCGCACTCCGGAAGGAAAAGCCGCGGTTGGAGAGCCCCGCCTGAGGGAGCTGGCCCGCAGGGGCTGGGATGAGGTTTACAGGGGCAGGGTTGATGAAACGCCGCTTCCTGAGCAGGAGATAAAGCCCTACGAAATCGTCAAGAGCCAATTGAACAACCGGTTCAATGAGGTTGCGGAAATCGCATTCCAGGATGCGGTTGCGGAAAGGGCGGGGGCGGAGCAAAAACCCCTGCGCGTTCTGGAAGCCGAGGGCCCCGCTTACGAGCGAATGAGAAATTTAATGGGAACGATTCTTGATGCCAACAGCGCGCGCATTGAAGAAGGCGCAAAGCCCGGGGAGATACTGCGGCCTTCGCAATTCGTTTCGGATTACCGGGTTTACCTGCAGCGCGGAATCGGGCTTCCGAAAGGGGTTGCCGAAGCCGCGGAAAGGATGGGCGTAAAGACCGAAGTTTTATACGACGGAAAGTATGTAACGGAAGTGAAGGATGCTTCGCAGTTCTTTGCAATTGGAGATGTTCACGGGGACCCGGTTGTTCCGATAAGCACGCTCAAAGGGGCCGGAGTCATTATCGATTTGAGGCCGGATTTGCCGGTTACAGATAAGTCCTTGGCTTTTGCGGAAAGGTATAAGGTGAATCCGGAGGTTGCGAAGGGAACGCAAATCATATTCACCGGGGATTACGTTGACCGCGGCGCAAACAGCGTTGAGGCGGTCGAGTTCGTGCAGTGGCTGGGCAAGGCGGTGGAGGCACTTGGAAATGGCTCGCAGGTGCACACCCTGCGCGGAAACCATGAGGCGCTCTTCCTGCGCGCATTCGAGATAGTTAAGGGAAAAACGGATGCGGAAATGGCGCAACTGGTCAAGGACATGAGCGAATATACAAAATTGGAAATTTTCAAGTATAATAACCAAGAAGCATTCGAGAATAACCCTGAAATGATGGCCCGCCATGCGGAATTGCATAAGATAATGGAAAGGGAATTTGAAACGCATGGGCTCGGCATCTCTAGCATAGGGCTTGCATCCACTTTTGAAAGCATGCTAAACCGGTATGGGAGCTGGTCAGAAGCCGTGAAGGGAGTGCAGGCTGAAGGAGGCATGGTAGCCTTTATGAGGGGCACCAAGGCAGCCGTAATACTAAGCGGGGACAATGGCAGGCAACTGTTCACGCACGGGGGCCCTGTGACCAGGACCGAAATGCTTGATGCGGACGGAAATGTTGCCCATGATGCGAATGGAAAGGTTGTTTATGGAGATGTCAGAACGCTCGGGCAGCTTGAGGGGCATTATGAGAGGATGCTTGGGGATGTGGATAACTGGTGGGCGTATAATATGCCCCCGAATGACCAGGCTCAGCTGGAAAAATTCATGCTAGGTACATATCCAAGAATGAAGAATGGGGACTATTCGGGGTTGTATGTCTCCTCAAAGGCAAAAGATACGATAATGCATAATATGAAATGGTCCATAACAAATTCAGAGGCGCTCCCCAACATCCGGGCCTTTTCAGAGAATATGGGGATAACCAGCATAACCGTTGGCCACCGTGCCGGGCCGAATGTAAGGCACATGGGCGATTTTGAAACCGCTGGCGGAGGGAAAGTGGAAGTGAATTGCATAGATGGCGCCATCAGCGATGCATACATGGGCGGTTATAAAGACTGGAGCGGAGGAATCCTCTACAAGAACGCCTGGGATGGAAATTTTGTTGTGCAGGGAAGAAGGGACGCGCCCGGAAATATTGAGCAGCCGACCAGAATGCTTCCGTTTGGCTCCCCGGTGAAGATGGAGAACGGCTATACTGATGCGTGGAAAGCAGCCGGGCAGGCGGAAGCGGGAAGAGTTCCGGAAAGGCCTGCCCCTAAACCGCTAAAGCCGCAGGCTGCACCTGTGCAGGAGCCGGTGGAGCAAAAACCCGCTGGTGTTGGCCTCACGCTCGGGGAGATGGCGGCACGGAATGCCCCGGCTGCTGAGGCTCCGAAAACCGGAATGACGCTCGGGGAGATGGCAGCGCAAAAGAGCGCGCCTACCGCTGAAGCAGCAACAGGAGGAAAAACGCTTGCGGAAATGGCGGCGGAGCAAGCGAAGAAAAGGGCGAAAGAAAGATGAGCGCGCATAAAAAAGACTGTGTGGAATTTTGAAAGAATAATTTTTCCCAGAATAAATTATGCGACTTCTTTTATGTACCTTGAAGCCCAGTCTCCCTGCTTCATTGACAGGATGTTCTCGATTTCCCCACTCGAAAGCGGCTCATCGATTTTTAATTTGTCGCGCATTTTCTGCAGGAACTCCATGTCGGAGGTGGCCACCAGCGTGCACCAGGTCACAATCTGGTTGATTTTCCTTTCCTGGTCCTCTTTCGGCTCGTCTTTGCCGACAAAAATGTAAATCATGGAAGTCAGGTACCTGGACTCTTCCTTGTCCCCGTATTCCACTCCGCTTATCTTCGACTTATCATCCTTGAAAAGGCTGAGGATGTGCTGCCTGAGCTCCTCCTTGAATCCCGCGCCATCGCCCTGAAGCTTTGGCTCAAGGAATGCAAGGCGCGAAGAGACGAAGTCTGAAATCGGCTTCATGTCCCTTTTGAGGGCTTTTGCGCGGAACTGGCGAAGATCAACCACTTTGGCCAATCCGCCTTTTAAGCCCCCTTCATTGCCAAGTCTTTCCTTTTCCATGATTAACTTAGCGCGCAGGAAGTATAAAAACGTTGCGCATGCAAGGCGGAAAACCTCCCTCCCGCCCTGTGCAGGGGAACGCACACCCCAAACAGCGCCCAGACGGCGGATTCCGCACTAAAAAACGCAGAATACCATATTTAAAAACATTATGCAACATAATAGGATAGCCGCTGAGGCGAACCAATGAGCAGGAGAAGGATATCACAGCCGGTGTTCCTGCTTCCCAAAAACGAAGAATTGGGAAGGTGCAGCTTCAGGAAGGGGTGCACAAGGGAGTGCGTCCCGCCGAATTTTGCAAATTTTGACGATTTGATGAGGAAGAGGCTCTCGAATGAGATTTCCCATTGGCTGAAAAAAATAAAAGACGGGAAAGGGGACTTCTGGAAAGAGAGGAACAGGTCTGCTGACGAACTAACGCTGCTCCTGCAAGGGAGCGTAATACCGGGGGTAAGAATCGGGGACGGCAAATATTGCGCCTGCGGGGATGCGGTCCCGGTTCTCGGATTAAGGCTTATGCAGAATTTTTCAATTGAGGAAATAAGGGATGCTTCTGAAGGAATGGACTTCTCAATCCCCCTTGTCGGGGCATATGCGGCTTCCGCAAGCCCTCAGCCGACCGGGCTCAACAGCCACTTTGCAATGCTTCTTGCGAGGATTGCAGCAAATGAACTTGACGAGAGGCGGCATACCTTGCGGATTCTTGAAGTGGAGGGAGGGCTCGGTGGCGCAAGGGCGATTTCCCTTATTGCGGCCGAGCCGACGACCCCGTTCTACATTCGCAATGCGTTCCTGGATTCGCTTGCAAACGTTGCGGGGTGCGTTGATTTTGGCGCAGATGCCCCCCAAATCATTGACAGGGAAATCGCATTTTCAATTTCAAGATTCTCAACAATGGAGATTGTGATCTGCGAAACCGAATGCGGGGTTGTCCCTGCGGCGCATACGGGCAAGAACGCGCCCCCTATGCCATCGGAACCAGATATGGGAAGAATGAGGCAGATGTGCCTTGCATATAGCGGGGAAATTTTCCAGGTGATGATGAATATCGCGGGAAGGATCGACGCATTGATTCATTCCGGGCAGGGAGGCGAGTGCGCAAAGAACATGCTTGCGGGCTTTTACTTTAATTTACGGAGAACGATATGGATGATTGCCGGGCGCGGCAACAGGAATCTTGATCTTGCAATAGAGATGTGCGAAAGAAAGGAAAGGGACCTGTATGGCACGGCGAGCAACCCTGAGGAGAGAGGGCGGATTGCGCTGGAGCGGATGGATACGGAAGACCAGGCGGTTGCAAAAGCGGTTGTTGAAAAAATGCTTGAAGAAGGGGTCCTGGATGGGGAATGCGCGGAAAGGCTCATCGGGCTTCTTGCAAACGGGAGGGCTTCCCGCAAAAAGCAAATCCTTGAGCTACATGGGATTGCGGCAAAGGCGCAATCCTGCAGTGAGGCAATTTTCCAATGAGCGCTGAGGAAAGAACACTCAAGAATTCCATTTCGCAGAGGATTACCCTCGCCCCTAAAAGGGAAAGGGGCGGCTGCGCATTCAAGAGGTGCTGCGAAGAGAAATGCTTTGGGGAAATAATTCAGTTGCGCACTCATTCAAGGACTAAAGACGAGATTTCGAACGGCTTGGCTTTGCGCGTGGAAAAAATTAACCTTCTTGCGCAAAGCGAAGGCGGGGAGAATTTTGAAACACGAAACAGGATGGCCGCAAGGCTCATGGTCATGCTGCAGGGTGCCGCGGTCCCGATCGATTACGGGGGCACCATAGACTATTCCTTTTGCGGGGACCGTTTCCCCATCCAGACGTATTCCATCGAGGAGATGAGGGGGATTCTCGGGGAAGCAAACCTGGAAATAGATGTACGGAACGCGTGCGTTTCAGTCTCAAGAAGCGAGAGGGCGACCGGGCTCAGCGAACCCTTTGCAGGCCTGCTTGCGTGGATTGCTGCATTAAAGAGCCCTGAGGGGAAGGGCCTTGAGCGGCTCATGCGCTGCGGAGGGTTGAACGGGGTGCGTGCGATTGCGCGCATTGCCGGGGAGCCCTCGATAGACGAAGCGGCCAGAAAAAAATTCATGGATGCCCTGTGCCGCCTTGTTTCCTGCATGAGCATACGGGACGGGCAGGTGCATGCGAAAAACGAAGAGCTTGCCCATAACTTATCCAGATTTTCCACCATTGAGAACTATTCCTTCACCTCCTCCGGGATGATGAGGAAAAGGGAGTGCGGAGGGAGGCCCCTGTTGCCTCCGGAGATAACGCTGCGGCAGCACAGGATGATGCAGATGGCGCGCATATGCATCGAGGGGCTCTTCCAGGCGAACATGAACATTGCAAACAGGATTGATTCAATAATCAATTCCGGGGATGCGGAGATTGAGGAGAATTCGGAAAGGCTTCGGGGAATGTACGAATCGCTTAAAAGCGGGCTTGTGTTCCTGCTGGACGGGGATTCAATAAGCGCGGAATCCCTGGAGATTCTTGCTGACGGAAAAATAAACGAGCTCTATGGCCCGGTTCCGGTGGACCAGAGGGGGAAGGGCATGGACCCGGGCGAGCAGAACATAGTGCGGTATTCCGTTTCAAGGCTGGAGCAGGAAAATGCGCTGGACGCAGAATCGGTAAAGCACCTTGACAGGGTACTTGCCACCTCGGAGGCTTATCCTGAGGAGATTGCAAAAAAAATGGAAAGATTCCTCTCTGCTTAGAAGCCAAGCGATGCAATCAGTAGGGAGAGCAGCCCGCAGAAAAGCGCGGCAAGCGAATATTTCCGCACAACTGAAAACTTTTTCTCATTCCGTATATAGAGGAGGTAGAGCGCGACGATTAGTATTGCGGAATCTGCAAGCCCCAGGAATATTCCCGAAACAAAGGAGAGCTTGAGCTCAACCATATACGGGACTATTGAGAGCGGAATGAAAAGGACGAAGAGGATTGCCGCAAAGAATACTGAGGGGCCCTTTCCGATTGCAATCGGGAGCGTCATGGATTTCCTTGCCTTGGAATCTCCTTCAACATCTTCAACGGATTTCACTATTTCCCGCGCAAGGCCTGCAACGAATCCAAGTGCCGCAATTATCCAGATTGTCTGGGAAGGCACAATTCCATATGCATAGCTTCCGAAAAGGAAGGGAATCGCCATCGTTGTTGCGATGAAAAGGTTGCCGAGAAGGGGAAGGTCCTTCAACTTGATGTCATAGAGGATTGCAAAGAGATTGTATGCGATTGCGATTGCAAAAGCGATTGTGTTTATGAAGTAGGCTGCGGCGAGCGAAGCCGCAAAGGAGAATATTGCGATTATTAACGCATGGATCGGGGGGAATGCGCCGCGAACAAGCGGCCGCTCTGTTTTCCCGTTTATCCGGTCGGTTTCCAAATCAAGGTAATCGTTGAGCGCAAAGGAGCCCATCTCGCTGAATACCGGGACTATCAGGGCAAGAAGAAAAATTACATCGATTGGAGGAATTCCTCCGAAAGTAACGGTAATCCCGATCAATACCGCAATTGCGAGCATTATTGCGTGCTCAAAACGGACTAGAGTGTAATATTCCTTTAATTTGAAAAGAAAATCCCTGGGAGTCGGCTCGATTGGTGGAAGTCCCTTCTTCTCTGCCATAGGTTCGCTTCGGAAGCGGGGATTTAAAGCTTTTCTTTCCCTCAAGTTTTCTCCGTCTTTCCTTTTTCCAGAAGTGCAAGAACCCGGCCGTAGAATTCTTTTATGTTCTTCCAGTGGCTCCCTTCCCAATAGATTTTGCCGCATTTTTTGCATTTCCAGAACTCTTCGTGCTCGCTTGCTATGTGCGGGGGGACTTCCTCCTTAACGGAGTCTGCCGGGGCAATCCCAAGCTCCCCGTTGCATTCCGGGCAGCGCATCTCCTGCGGGAAAAATAGCTGCGCGCCTGTTTCGGAAATAATCTGCGCAATCTGCTCTTCTGCTTTTTCGCTTGAGAGAAGGATGCACTTTATGCCGAGTTTCGGGCACCTTTTCGAAAGGGCCATGTCGCGGGTGATTAGAATCCTTCCTTCTTTCTTTGCCTGGGCAAGCAGCGCATCGTCTCCTCCGCCCCCGAAGAATTCCGTATCGATTCCCAGAATCCTGCACCATGTTGCGGTGCGCCTGAGCATTTCATCCAGCAGGAGATTCTCCATAGTTAACTCGTGGCTGCAAAACAATAAAAAGAGTATGAAGAAAAAAGGGAGCATGGAATTGCAATTCTTAGAGCGGAATGCGCCTTTTGAGAAGGCCAGAGTGTGCATACTTCCGGTCCCGTATGCAGGAACGGTTTGCTTTCGGGGAGGCGCTGAGAACGGGCCCAGGGCGATAATGGAAGGAAGCCTTGAAGTTGAAGAGTATGATATTGACTTGGGAATGGAAACAATAGGAGAGGCGTTTCCGCAAGGATTCCACGTCATGAAGCCGGTGAAGGGAGGGAAAAGGAAGCCTGAGGATGTAGTTGCGGATGTGGAAGCAGGAGTTAAGAAAATACTTGATGCGGGCAAATTCCCAATTACCCTCGGGGGCGAGCATTCGATCTCTTCGGGCGCGGTTGCGGCAATTGTGAAAAAATACCCTAGCGTTTCGGTTTTGCAGATTGATGCGCATGCGGACCTCCGCAATGAATACCAGGGAAGCAAATATTCGCATGCATGCGCAATGAGAAGAATCCGGGATTTGGTGCCAAGGTGCGCCCAGGTCGGGGTGCGGAGCATGAGCATAGAATGCGCAGACTACATCCGGAAAAGGGCGAAGGGAACAGTCTGGGGAAGCGAATTCAGGAATGAGGATGTGCTTGCTGCTCTTGGAGATATTGTATATATTACAATAGATATAGATGGGTTTGACCCTTCGGAAGTTCCTGGGGTTGGGACCCCTTGCCCGGGAGGGATAAGCTTCAGGCAGGGAATTTCACTTCTCAAGGAAGTTTGCAAAAAGAAGAAAGTGGTCGGGTTTGATTTGGTCGAGCTTGCGCCCATAAAGGGAAGCGTTGTGAGCGAGCTTTTCGCCGCAAACCTGATGTACAAGGTGGCGGGGTATTCGCTTTTCCCTCAGAAATTGAAATGAGCTTATTCTCTTTTTCTATTTTTAGTTCTCAGGACTTGTAGGGCTCGCCTTTCTTCATTCCTAAATGCTCGAGGAAATAGTCAAGCGTGTTCTCCTGGAATTGCCTGAATGATTCGAACCCGAAATCCTTGGAGTTCTGGAGCATGAACGGATGCGGCGAAAAGTGGTGCACGGAAACCACGTATCCTTCAAGGTCCGAGGAAGCAAGAAGGGAGCGCGGGTCCCCGTGCGTCCCAAGCGCCTTCTTCACATAGGAGGATTGCATTGCCTCTTCCTTTGAGATGATTCTCCCTTCCATGTTCTGGTGGAAAAAGTCGAATTTTATATTCTTCTTTTCAACATTCCCGGAAATCAGGTTCTTCAGGGGTTTTTCGCAATCAACGGAAATGTGCAAATCCTGCCCGTCGTATGCAACAGAATACTCCCCTTTTTCAAAATGCGTGAAAAGAAGGCTCGAAAGGAAAGGCTTTCCCGCTTCCTGCGCAACCGTTTTGGAAAAAAGAATGAGCTTGTCCTTGGAAAAGGAAAGGGAGCGCGTGGAGCCGTTTGAAAAATGGTTTCCGGATTTCTCCCCGTCCAGGAGAAGCTGCTGGAAATAATTTGTGGGCACAGCGAATGCGACCCTTGCCTCGAAAAGGGGCCTCAGGAAAGCTGTGGGCCATTTCAAGGAGGTATAGAGGTTATTTGAGAGGGAAGGGAACTTGTCCAGGAAGAGCTTTGCGGCTTCGAAACGCCCCTCGTCCTCCTTCCCCATCTTCTCAAGCATGGAGAGGTACGATACGCTTGCTGAGGCCGAGTCGCAAATCCTGCACATTTAGTCAATCTTCCTTCAAATCAACTTTCTTAACCCCTGGAATCTTCGTGCGCGCGGTAATCAGGAACATCGTCTTTCCCACTTCGTAATCCTGCCCTTCCTTCTTCTTGCATTTTGCTTCAAGAATGCCGTCTTTGAGCGTAAACGTGCCTTCCAAGCCAAGGTAGTCCATGAGCGCTTTCACTTTTGCTTCCGGAGTTGCGAGAATATCAATGAGCTTTATCTCGTAGGAAACGTTCTGCCCCGCAATCGGGTGGTTGAAATCCACCATCACCCTTCCCGCATTCACGCTCTTTATGTTTCCATAGAGCCTTCCAGTATCCGTATCCACGTGGATTACGAGGCCGGGCTTGGGCTCTACGTTGTGCTTTGCGAATTCTGAAAGCGACATTATGCGCACCAGCTCCTTCTTCCGGTCGCCGAATGCCTCCTTCGGGCTGATCTTGATGCTCTTTTCCTCGCCCTTCTTCATGTTCGAGAGGGCCTTGTGGAGCCCGAGGATGAGCTTGTCCATCCCGTAAATTACAAGGAGGGGCCTTTCCTGCCCGTGGAGCTGCTTTGCGATCTCTCCCTTGGTGGAATCGAAAACCCTTCCTGTTTCGTCCTTTCCTTCAACTTCTACGAGTATAAAGTCTCCTTTCTCTACCATTAATACACCTATTTCTCTCGATAAGGAAAGTATATATGCCCCAGTTTGGTTTAAAATGGTTTTCTCCCCAATCTAGTGTGGTGCTTTTGATGGATAACGGCCTCTTAATTAAAGTGTTAGTCGTAGGTTTAGCGCTCCTGTTCCTGCTGGAGCCGTTTGCAATGACGGTAAGCAATTGGGCCGGGGTGCGCACTACCGCCGACACTTCGCAGCACACGGGCACCGCAAACGTGAACATTACAATCTATTCTTACGGCGCGTTCCTTTTTGCAAACGGATTGACGGACATGCAGAAAACGCAGATAAAGGCGAACCCGGAAGTCCTTTCGGTGGATGACCTTGATGGCGGAAATGTGAGAATTACGCTGCGGGACTCCGCAAAATCAAAAGAGGTCTATACGCAGTTCAAGAACCTCGGGATAGATACCGTTTCGATTGTGCAGGTCGGGCTTCCTGAGGAATATGTGCTTACCCTTGACAACGGAAGCGCCATGAAGGTGAGCGGGGGCTACCAGCAATTGTTCATGGAGCCGGTAATGGAGCCAGGGCATTCTGCAAGCTTCGTAATCGCAGTGCAAACAGTTGGGAACACTACCGACAAGATATTGCAGACAAAGATGTATTACTATGATGCAAAGATTACCGGGCAGGGGGTAGTCGAAGGGGAAGGGAAAGCCAAATACGTTTATTCGGTTCCCTGGGAAGAGCGGGCACTCAACACAACCGAGCTCGAGGCGCAGTTTGGGAAGGGAAATGTGACCTACTCTAGAAAGGACTACTTTACGTTCAGCCCGGCCCTTTCTGCAACGGAAACGCTTTCCATGAAGAAGGCGTACATGACCTTCATTTCAGAAACGAGCGCAACGGTTATTCCGGATTTCGTGAACAGGACGCAGGTTGAGGCGGACTTCGGGGACAAGGCTGTGCTTCCGCCTTCGGTGCTAACGATAACCGCGAGCGGGGAGCCTGAACTGGGCTCCAACTATAGCTATACGAAGGATACGGTGTATGATGTGAGGTTCCCGAACGTTGTTGGCGGATACTACCTGAGCACAAACCAGACTATTTCCATTCCCTCGGATAAGGAGCTTTCCGACAACCAGACCGTGGATGTTGCGATGAACATAACTGCAACCGGGGATTTCATAGTCGGAATAAAGGGGATTGCGATACAATAGAATAAGGATAGATCCATTCTAATTTTCTTTTTTCCTTTTCCCCGTTTGCCTATGCCTGTTTTCCGGATTGAGGGGGAGCCTGCGGGGTAGGGGCGGGATTTGCCGCAACCGCAGCGAGGCTCTTGCGCTCAAGCTTTACCCCGACTATCCTGGAAACCCCATCCACTTTGGAGACGCCCAGGACCGCGCTCGCCATGCTCATCATTATGTCGTTGTGGCTTACGACCAGGAATTGGGATTGGGGCGCAAGCTGGATGAGCAAATTGGCGAGGTTCTTGCTGTTTATTTTATCAAGGGCGGAATCCACTTCGTCCAATATATAGAATGGAGAGGGCTTGTAGAACTGCAATGCGAACACGAACATGAGGGCAACGAGGCTCTTCTCTCCGCCTGAAAGGGATTCGAGGGCGTGGTCGTGGCCATTCTTCCTCACTTTTATGAAGAGGCCGGATTCGAAGGGGGTTGAGGGCTTGTCCATGAAGAGGTGGCCTTCCCCTATGTTTACGTGCGTGAAGAGCTCGCGGAAATTCTTGTCCACCGCGTGGAAGGTCTCGAAATATGCCTCCTTCTTCTTGTCGTCTATGCTGTTAATCATGTTGATGATTGCTTCCTTTTCTATGCGCAACCTCTCTATCTTCTCCTTCATTTCCGCGACTTCCTTGGATTTCTGCTCATAGAGTTCCGGTGCGGAGAGGTTTACCGCCCCAAGCTCGGAAAGCAGGGATTCCGAGGACTTCATGAGCTCCATGAGTTCTTCCTTCTTCCCTTCAATAGAGGGGACCTCCTTGAATTCCTCAAGTTCTGCGGTAAGGTCGACCACGCGGGTTTCAAGGGAAGCCGCCTCGACCTTGTAGGTGGCCAGGTTCTTGTCCTGTTTGTTGAAATCTTCATTGAATTTGCCTTTCTTTTTCCCGAGTTCCTGGAGAAGCGCCTCGAATTCCTTTATCTTGTCCATGAGCTTGCTTACCGCGCTGTCCGCTTCCCCTATGCGGGTCTCGATTCCCTGCAATTCGCCTTCGAGTTCCGAGATTTTGGATTTAATCGAGGCTTCCTTGGTTGTGAAGGCGCGCTCTTCCTTCTTGAATTCGGAAATTTTTTCGGTTTTCTGCGTAAGGCTCTCCTTGCGCAGTTCGGTTTCGCGCACCGCGGCTTCGTGCCGGGACCGGAGCGAGGAAAGCAGTTCCACCTTCTCTTTCTGCTCCTTTTCGAGAAGCTGCATGCGCGAGCTTTCGGCTTTCAACACATTTTCGAGCTCCTGTGCAACGCGAACCACCGCGGCTTCCGCGGATTCGGATTTCTGCGTGTAGGATTCGAGCTTGCTGCGCGCGGACTCCATGGATTTTTTGAGCGCGGAAATCTCGGAAAGCACGTCCTGCTTTCTTTTTTCCTTCTTTTCGAGCTCGGAGTGCTTTTCGCGGAGCGCCTGGGAATCCACTTCCTTCTTCTTGTGCGCGATTTCCGCCTCCACCTTCTCCCTGCGGAGCGCAATCATCTCTTCGCGCAGGCGGGTGAGCTCATCCATTATTGCGGTTTTCCGCTTGCGCGCGGAATCGAGCTCCGCATCCATTTTGGAGAGCTGGGCCGCGGAAGCGATTCCCGAGCGCATATTGCCTCCGGTGATTATGCCGGATTTTTCAAATAGGTCTCCGTCCAGGGTGACCATGCGCTCTGCGCCTATCCCCATCT
This sequence comes from uncultured Microcaldota archaeon, assembly GCA_903828955.1. Taxonomy (GTDB): domain Archaea; phylum Micrarchaeota; class Micrarchaeia; order Anstonellales; family Bilamarchaeaceae; genus CAIKOA01. The sequence goes on along the minus strand of CAIKOA010000030.1, from coordinate 18,277 downwards.
TCTTTGCTTCCTTTGAGTCATCTATGAGGATTGTGTTGCCGAATACGAAATCGATTGCCTTGCGGTAGCGCGGGTCGCATTTCACGAGTTCTGCAAGCGCGCCCTTCCCCCCTTTTGCATCTATTCTTGGGGAAACCACTTCCCGGAGCGGGATGAAGGTCGCCCTTCCCCTTCCCGCTTTCTTGAGAAGGGAAATCGCCTTTATCGCAACATCTGCGGAATCAACCACTACGTAGAGGAGCCTTGTGCCCCCTGCGGCATCGATTGCCTTTGAGTAATCTGCCTTGAATTCAATCAGCTCCGCAACCGTTCCGTGGATTCCCTCCACTTCCCCGGCCGCCTTGAGCTCTGCGACATATTGAAGAGAAGGGCTCATTGCCGCCGCGGAAGTTTGCGCGCGGAGGGTTGCAATCTTCTCCCTCATGTGGAGGGTTTCCTTGTCCAGTTCCGCATTCTGCATATTCAGCTCTTTTTCCTGGGAGAAGAGGCTGTCCAGTGAATCCACTATTTCCTGCACGTTTGCGCGAAGCTTCCCAAGCTCCTTTTCAAGTGATTCGAAGGTCTGGGCCGCGGAGTCTGCGCCAGCATCCTGCTCTAGGGCCTTTTCCTTTTCCGCAACAAGTGAGACGGATTTTTCAATATCTGCGGTGATGAGGAGCATCTGCTCGCGTACAAGTGTGCGTTCGTCTTCCGCGGATTTCAGCGAGGCGCGCAATGCCGCCACGCTTTCGCTTTCCTTGTGCTCAAAACTTAGCCCTTCGAACGGGGCGAGCTGCTTCTTCAGGCCCGCCGCGTCCTTGGAGAGGGATTCTATCGCCTTCTGTTCGTCTTCGGCCTCCTTGGCGAGGGCCGCAAGCGAGCCGCGCACCCTGGCCAGGTTATCAACGGTGTCCTGAAGCGCCTGGCGCCTTGAGGAGAGCTCGGACTTCACCCCCTCCATTTCGCGGAAGAGCTTGTCGCGCTGCCCCCGCACGCTGATTTCCTCTGAGATTTTTGCGCGTTCCTTGTCTTTTTTGGAAACTTCGGAGTCGATTTCCGCGATTTTGGATTTTGCCTCTCCGGCCGCCTGCTCCGCTTCCGCGACGGATTCGTGGATTTTCGAGAGGCGCTTGCTGGACTTTTCAAGCTCGAGGCGCAGAAGGGTTGCCTTCGCCTTCCTGAGCGTGTCGCGCGAAGAGGAATATTTGAGCGCCTGCTCGCGCTCGCGCGCAAGGTCATTCAGGATGTTTATGCGCTCGCCGAGGACGAGGTTTCCGTCCCTCATCCTTCCATCCACGATTCCTAGTTCTCCCATCGCTTCCCCTTTCTTGTCTTCGAATTCTGAAATTCCTGCAACTGAATCGATTATCGTCCTGCGTTCCTTTCCGCCTATGTCCACGATGTGTTGCACTTCCCCCTGGGCGATCACGTTCCTTCCGCTGTCGTCCAGGTTGTATTTTTTGAGCAGCTCCACGATTGCGCTGCGGGTGACGCGCTTCCCATTCAGCATGTAGCGGATTTTCCCGTCTTCGCGGATTGCGCGCCGCAGCTCGTATTTCTGCTGGTCGTTGAATGAGAGGATTACTTCTGCGTATTTTGAACTGTGGGAAATGAGGTCGCGCACTTTCTTTGCGCGCAAAGATTTGAGGGATTGCTCTCCGAGCACGAATCTTATCGCGTCAAGGACATTGGTTTTTCCGCTTCCATTAGGGCCTGCGAGGCAGATGAAATCCGGCGGAAGCTCTATGTCTACTTTTTTAAATGACTTGAAGCCTTTGATTTTTATCCCTGAAATGTGCATGCCGCCTTACCCTTTAACAACGAGGGCATATTCTCGCTTTGTATTTATAAAAATAGCGTTTTTTCCTCCAGTTTCTCAAGAATAAACCCCCCAAATTTATGGGGGGTTGCTGGGGCTGAAGCACTTTAGGGGGCGCTCCCCCTGAAGGGCTCCTCTCTCGTGAAATACGATTTGCGCCGCATTATAATGTACTTAATCCCCCTCGGAATGAAAAATGGGGGGAATACTTGCTCAAAAACTCAAAATTGATGCGCTCTTTTGGATTTTTTACGAAAAAAGCAAGGGACAGGAATAAATACTTACGAAGGAAAGTAAGTTTGCAAAGGTGGCATGTGCATAGTTTGGTAATTGGAGAACTTTAGGCAAGGCACTACAAACGGGAAAGGGAGGAAAAAGGAGATGATGTGATATGGCGAAGTTCTACGTTGCAGGATGTTTTACGGACGACATCGTTGTCGACCGGGACCGGAATAGCATTGAAAAGAAGGCCGGCGGGCCCGCGCACTATGTGAAGCGGGTTTTCGACATGGTGGGGGAAGACTACGAGATTGCGGAAGGCAAGAAGGGGATTGTTGAAATCCACTTCGAGAAGGGCCAGGAGCTGGGAAGGGTCCCTGCGGCATGCAGGCTGGCTAGCGCGCCGATTACTTCCAGCATCGTGCTCGTTTCTTCGATTGCAAATGAGATTAATATAGATAAATTGAAGGGAAGCTTCAAGGAGCTCTATGTTGATGCGCGCGGGTTCGTCAGGGACCCTGAGCACTTCGGAGGCAAGAGGAAGTGGGAGCTGAAGAACGTTGATAAGATAACCGTGCTCAAGACCTCTCAATTGGACATGCATTACCTTCCGGAGAACCTTCTTGCGCATTTACGGAAGAACGGGGTCATCATCGTGGGGAAGAGCGGGGGGAGATATACGCTCATAGACCACGGAGTGGAGACCGAATACGAACTCGGGGATGTCAACGTTCCGCAGAAAATCGGGGCTGGCACCACGATGCTTGCGGCATTTGCAACAGTGTATGCGCACGACCGGAACGCGAAAGAGGCGATGAAGTCAGCAATCGAGCATATGCGCGAATTCCTCTTCACAAGCGCAACTTAATTTCTTTTTTTCTCCTTTTTCTTCTTAATTCTACTCGGAAATAATATTTCGATAAATAGCAAGAAGCAGTAAGAAGACCGAAGGGCTTTTTTAGATACCCATTTTTTGCCCGCACTTGAGCAGTTGGTCAAAAAAGGGGCATGGACTTGGGGGGATTCGCACCCCCGGCCTCTCCCATGCCAAGGGAGCGCTCTGCTGCTGAGCTACAAGCCCGGTCCAAATGAGATAAGAAAGATAAAATTAAATTAAGAAAATTAAGAAGGAGAAATGTAGATTACGCTATCTCCCCTAAGGAGGCAGGTCCCTATCCCCTGCTTAACTTCGTTGTTCACAAGCAACTCGGCCTTTTCAAGCACGAGGTTCATGTGCACGTCGTATGCAACCAATATTCCCCGGAACGAGACGCCGCCCTTCAAACCGATTACCACGGTGTTGTTCAGCGCGTTGTTCAAAACATCAAAGGGTCTTTTCTCCGTCATTCAAATACACCTATTCGAAGAGAAATACGATGGAAGTCTTTATAAAACGATTTATGGCGCGGCGATATTGGTGCTCAGGCAGGCAACTCGCATCTGGAATTCCAATATGAAAAGGATTATCCCAGGGATTATTTTTCCGTGGGCTTTCCGTCGTATTCTTCCGGCTTTGCCAGCGCATCCGCCTTCGTGTGCCTTATCGTCTTGTCGATGTGCTCCGGAGGCGAATAAATTGTGTAGAGCTTAAGTTTCTCCTTCTTGGACGTGTTCACCACGTTGTGGTTGGCGCCCGCGGGAACGATTGCGCAGTCTCCATCCTTCACCGGGTATTTGTTTCCGTCTATTATTACGGCTCCCTCCCCGGACTCGAACCTGAAGAACTGGTCGATGTGCGGATGGACCTCCATGCCGATTTCTTCGCCTGGCTCCAGGCTCATGAGGACGAGCTGGCTGTTCTTTCCGGTGTATAAGACGCGCCGGAAATCAGTATTCTTCCTGGTTTCCTTCTCGATTGCTGTTGTATATCCCTTAAAGGCCATTTGAAACACCTGAGGAGCATATCTGATTGGAACATTTAAATCCTTGGCTTGAACCAGGGCTTGGGAAACAAACACTGTTCGTTGTGCAGGGAAAATTCAGGACTAGGAAGACTCGCTCTCAAAGCCCCTGCTTTCAAGGGAAACCGCGAGAACTTTTGCGCGTTCAAAAATGAAATTCAGGAAAGGGACGAAGAACGCCCAGGGGCTCCTTGAATTCCTGCTCGCCTGCGCAACCCGGATTGAGTTTGCCTTCCTCGCAAGCACATTCGAATAAGGAATTGAAATTGAAAACATGAATGAGATGTCCTTTGGGACTCCGACTGACGAAAGCGTCTCCATCGTTTCGTGCATCGAAGAAGTGGAGAAGAAAATGAATAATGGCATTACGATTGTGAATGCGCGTATTGCTGAGAGAGCGCTGTTTTCCAAGCCCATTCCAAGAAGGAAGCCGGCAACTCCCATCGAGATTGCAAAGAGGAGGACTCCTCCAAGAATTGTTTTCGGGTTTGCCTTATTTAAGAAGGCCCATCCAACCAGGAGAATAAAGGCGGCCGGGGCATATTCTAATGGCGCAAGGATTGCGGCAAGCGTAAGGACTGCGGCTATAATTAAGCCTGTTTTGCCTTTTGCATTTGTTTCCATGGAATTTTCACCCCTGCCTTTGCGGTATGCGGATGGGAGAATACCTCTTCCCCTCCGAATGCGACCTGCCTCCCTTCATCAAGAACAAGGAATTTATCTGCAAACCCGTGCAGAAGGTCGGTGTCATGCTCCACAACCACTATTGTTTTTCCCTTGTCCCGGAGTTCTGCAAGCATTCTGTAAATTTCAAGAGAGCTTCTGTGGTCTAAATTAGAGGCGGGTTCATCCAGAAGAATTACTTCCGGCTCTATTGCGAGAACGGATGCGATCGCGAGCTTCTGCCTCTGCCCCTGGGAAAGCTCGAATGGGTTTTCGTCCTTTCTTTCGAGTAAGCCCACTTGCGCAAGGGCGGATTCTGTACGAACGCGCAAATCCTCCCCCCTAAATCCGAAATTCTTCAACCCGAATTCAACCTCATCATAAAGAGTATTTGAGAAGATCTGGTCGTTGGGATTCTGGAAAACAATTCCCACATTCCTGCGCATTCCGCTTCCGTTTTGCCCGCCTACGAGTATTTTCCCGGATATCTTCCCAGGCATTAGGGAAGGAATTATTCCTTTAATTGAATAAAGAAGCGAACTTTTTCCCGAGCCCATGCTTCCGCATATTCCAAGGGCTGAGCCTTTCTCGAGCGAAAAACTTATTCCTTTGAGGACTTCCCGTTTTCCAAGCGAAAGGGAAAGGTTTTGCACTTCAATCATTCGGAATGCCTCTTTGCAAGCCCGAAATAGTATGCGGGAATCCACGCAATCGCGAATTCAAGCACAGACTGAACCAGGTTCCAGAAGAAAATGACGAACCAGCCCATCCCGCCTCCAAGAACCGGGAGGAAGAGCGCATTCAGCATCGAGATGAACTCGGCCGGGGAGAGGTGGTAGAAGACCGGCCCTGCAAAGTAGAGGTTTGCAAAGGTCATCAGGGTGCTTCTTGCAATTGCTGCAACAAGGAGTGCGAGCCCTGCGAGCTTTATGTCGGAAAGATCTACTTTTCCGCCTTCTTTTCCAATCCAGTAGCCTCCTGCGATTACCACGAGCAGGGGAATTATTCCCGCAAGCATCTCAAGGCCCTGCATTTTTGCGAATTCAATCGAGATTGCGAACAAGGCAAGGACTCCTATTACTACTAAGAGTGCGTCCACTGCTTCTTTCCACGGGGTTTTCTCCCTTGTCATGAAGTATGGGACGATAATCATGGGAAGGGTGGCTGCGAGCTTCATTAGCGCGCCTATATATCCGGTTGGTGAAGTCGTAAGGATTATGAGCGTGAGGACCGCAAGCGTAAGAATTGCGTATTCTGCCCCGAATATGAAAAGCGCGAGCAGGATCGGGACTGCGGCTAGATCAATAGTCATTCCGAAGCCGGTTGGAAAGCCAAGAATTCCGTTGGAGCTCTGCAGGATAAATGCAAGCGCCGCTAAGAGGGCGCATGCAATCAAAGGATATGTTTTCATAGATAAATCTACTTTATGGAAGGTTTTAAATATGCCTACAAAAAGATTGGTTAAATTGAAAAGCCGTCAATCCTCTGGTTCGGGTCTGGCTCCCATTTCGCAGGGGGAAGGGTTTTCTTTTTCCGCTTTTTGAATAGGATTTCCCCTGCGTATGCGATCATTGCGCCATTATCACGGTTGAATTCGTCCGGGGCAACCCCGAACTTAACCTTATCCTCTTTGCACATTGCCGCGAGCATCTGCTGGAGGCGCCTATTCTGCGCAACCCCTCCGCAGACGATTATCCCCTTCTTCCTGCTCAGGAAAAGGGCGCGTTCAAGCGCTTCGCAGCACATGGAGAGGGAAGTCTCAATTAGGGAATAGGAAACATCCTGCATGGAATGCTTGGAGAGCGCAGCTATTGCCGCGGTCTGCAAACCGGTAAAGGAAAGGTTCATTCCCTTAACCGTATATGGAAGGGGAATGTATTTTCCTCCGTGCGCAAGCTTTTCGAGCGCAGAGCCGTGCGCATATTCCATTCCTGCGGCGCGCCCGAATGCATCGAAGAGGTTTCCAACCCCAATGTCCAGGGTTTCCCCATAAATATGAAATTTTCCATTTTCTTCCGCAAGGATCTGGGTATTCCCTCCGCTTACGTAGAGAATTAATGGATTCTTTACCTTTGCAAAATGCTCCGCGATTTTCACGTGCGCATACGGATGGTTTACCCCGATTATTGGTTTTTCGTATTTGAGGGCGAGGTATTTTGCAGCTAGGCAGCCGAGCGCAAGCGGCGCTCCAATCCCCGGGCCCTGCGCAAACGCAATCAAATCAACATCTTCCATTTTGATTTTTGCAGCCTTAAGGTTTTCCTTGATAAGTGAAGCGAAATTCTCCGCGTGGTGGTCCGCAGCCTTCCTGGGGATTATGCCTTCGTTTATGGGCTTGTAGGTGCGGTGGATATTCGAAAGGATTTTCCCATCCCTGCAAACTCCGATTCCAAGGGTATGGGCGGTGCTTTCTATTCCCAAAGTGATCATCAGAACACCCAGAGCATTATGATTATTGCAAGAAGGTTAAAGAGGCCATGGGCAATTATGCAGGGGAGCGGGTCCTTTAGGTAATAGTAGGCATTTGCGAGCACGAAGCCCAGGAAGAAAGCTCCCGCAAGCTCGGAAATTGAACCATAGGCAAAATGGGTGGCCATGAATAGGATAGTTGAAAGAGGAACTCCTACCCTTGGGACAAGGAGGGCGCGGAAAAACAATTCCTCGCTGAATGGGCCGAGGGTGAATGTGAGCAGGACTATGTAGATTGGGAGTCCGCTAACCACCTGCTGGACTTTCAGCTGGTCTGCGAATCCGGTAAAATAGATAATTATGTTTGCGGCAAATGCGGCCGCAAGAAGAATGAAGAAAATGAGGAATCCATAGGCAACCCTCTTCTTCATGCTGCCGCAGCCCTGGATCAGTTGCGCGCGCTCATCCCAGAGGAAATAGATTGCAAGCGAGAGCAGGGAAATGTGCAGGAAGAGCGTCTGGATTGCGGCGAGCTGTGAAATAAGAAAATAGAAAAGCGAGAATATGAAGAATGCGATTGCGGGATTTCTTCCCCCATTAAGGAAATATGCGGCAATCGTAGAAACAAGAAGAAATACTGCAAATAAAGGAGTGGAAAGAAGGAACGCACTTTTATACAGATAAGCGCTCAGGTAAGAGCCGGCAAGAAAGAGGAACGAGGAAATAAAAATTGAAAGAAAAATTCTGCGGTCCATCTATTTCTTCTCGTAATAGCCGCACTTTCCGCAGGAGAGCCTGTTCTTGTGCGCTGCGAGATTCACGCCCGGCCCGCATTTCGGGCAGTGCCTCTTTTTTTGGTAAGGCTTCGCTGCTTTCTCTTTTTTCGCTGCCTTTGCCTCTTTTTTCTCAGCCATTTTCAAGCACCTTCACTCATTTCTTGGCAGCCGGAGCCTTCTTCTCCTTTGCCTTCTTTGCCTTTTTCTCCGCAAGCTTGTTGCGAACAAGCACGTAATTGGGCTCCGCCTTCTTCATCTCTTCTGCGGACTTGTAGATGTTTGCGCGCACGTGGAGCTCCTTGGTCCCGAAGCGCGAAACGGTGTTCTTGATTACGAGCATTTCCGGCATGCAGCCGAGCTTCTGCACAATCAGGTCCCTCATCTGCTGCGTGGAGGGCGTCGGCCCCGGGAATGATATTACCGCATCAACTTCCGCCCTTCCTAGGAGCGCATTGTCTTTCTTTTCCTTGATATCAACGTTCATCATTTCACCTGTAATTTCTCGAAAATGAATTTACCTCTTTCTCTGCATTGCCTTCCTGCCCATTGCCTGGAGCATTTCCACTTCATCTCCTGCACTTATCTGGCCGATGAGGTCCTCGGGAATCTGGACTTCGTAAACTTCGTAGTTCTGCGGGTCCATGACCTGTGCGCTGGTTCCGGTAACGGAGAGCACCTGCGCGTTCTTCCGCTCAATTATCGGGACTTCGACGTCCGCGGTGCTTTGCGTGAGCAGATTTCTCTTCTGGCCTGTGAATATGTCAATTGCAACGATTCTCAATTTTGCGGAACCATGCTTCCCTGTCTTGGATTTGTCGATGCTGACAATCCTGCACGGGAAGTCCTCTATCAGGAGGTATCTGCCTTCTTTTAAATCACCTGCTAAGGTGAACATCTTTTCACTCATGTAAATTCACCTAAAATTCTCAATAGATTTATAACCCTACGGTTTAAAAAGGTTGAACATGCCCTCCGAGGTTCTGGTCAAAGGTTCAGGGCTAAAGCCCCGGGCTTGCAGCAGCTCTGAACAAAGTGCACGGGGCTGCAAGGCGGGAACTGAATTTCCTTTGCAAGCCCAGGGTCGCGCTCCACCTAGTGGAACCGCAGCTCCCGCGCACCCTGAACCTTTGGTAGACGCACATTGCCATTTGGACTGCTTTTCGCAGGAAAAGCTGGATTCGCTTCCGCCTGGGATAATTCCGGTCACTGCGGGATACTCGCACAAATCCAATTTAAAGAATGCGGAGATTGCAAAAAGGCTTCGGATTCCTTTCTGCCTGGGCATCGCGCCGCAGACCGCGCTTTCCGAAGGAGTGGAGAAGCTCCCCGAGTGGGTGGATTTCATAAAAAAGCATTCCCCGAACGCAATCGGGGAGTGTGGATTGGATTTCCACTGGAGCAAGAATGATGCGGACATTGAAAAGGAGAGAATTGTATTCGCGAAAATGATCGGGCTTGCGGAGGAGATGGGGCTTCCCCTGGTGATTCATTCGCGCAAATCCGACCCTGCGGTGCTGGATGCGCTGGAAGAATTTGGATGGAAACTTCCTTTTATGATGCATTTCTTTTCCGGAAATGGCGCGGATGCGGAACGCGCCGTGCGCATGGGCGGGATTATTTCAATTATTGGAATGCACTCCAAGGGGAGGAAGGAGGCAATCCAGCGGGTTCCGCTGGAGAAGATTGTCGTGGAAACCGATGCGCCGTACGCATTCAGAAATATAGATGGAATCCATGAAGGGATAAAATACGTGGCGGAAGTGAAGGAAATTCCGGAAGAAACGGTTGCAAAGGCGACCGCGGAGAACGCCATAAAGTTTTTTAATATTAAGCAATAAATAGGGAAATCAGAACGGCGACGATTTATCATGATTATCGCTTTTTAGAAGTGGTTTATATGGCACTTTTCGACAGCCTTTTCGGCAAGCGCAGGCCCCAGGTAGCATTTTTCGTTGACGGGCCTAACGTAATAAGGAAGCAGTTATCGATAGATTTGCGCGAAGCGAAGCAGAAGGTCTCTCAATATGGGGATATCCGCATCGCGCGCATCTACCTGGACCAGTTCGCTTCGGACAAATTGATTGAGGCGATGGTGAACCAGGGGTTGGAACCCAAGATAACCACCGGGGATGTGGACGTAACGCTTGCGGTAGAGGCAACCGAGCAGATTGTGAACAAGGATATTGACATAATTGCAATCATGTCCAGGGATACCGACTTTATACCCGTGCTGAATACGGTAAAGAAGTACGGCAAGAAGAGCCTGATTGTCGGAGTGGAGCCGGGCTTCAGCGTTGCGCTGAAAAACACCGCGGACATACTCATTATGGTGAAGGGCCAGGAGCAGCAGGGGAATGCAAGATATCCTGAGCGGCAGGAGCGCGACCGGCGCGAACCCCAGCGGGAACGCACGGAGCAGCGCCCTCCGCAGAAGCAGGAGCCTCCGGCCCAGCCCCCGCAACAGAACGCCCCTCAAAAGTAATAAGTGCTGGAATCCTGTGGGGAAGGTTATTTTCACACTCGCCCTAGGCCGGCTGATGTAAAATTTATAAAGGTTAGAGGTTTAAGGGCGAATGAAAGGGTGAAACCTTGGAAAAGATGATGAAGAAAGCCGAAAAGGGAATGAAATCAAGCTTAGAAACGATCGGGCCGACCGCATACTTCGTGGGAATAGTAGTCGCTATCCTTGCAGGGTTTGCAATGGTCCCTGAAGTGTCTTCAATAACTTTCCTGGCAGCGGCGGGAGTAATCGTAGGGGTATTGAACATTGACGACAAGGAAATAAAGGAATTCCTCCTTGGCGCGCTCACGTTCCTCTTCTGCGCGGTAAGCCTCAGCAACATCACCTACGTGATTCCGTACATCGGAGACCAGGTGAGGTGGACTCTTTACTACCTGACTGCATTTGCGGCACCGGCTGCGGCGGTTGTTGCCCTTAAGGCAATCCACGAAGCAGGAAAAGACTAAATTTTTCTTTTTTCCCTTTTTGGTTTTTATGGAAGGATGCGATAAGCCCAGAATGATTTCTTTAATGCTTAAAGAGGGCACGGAGAGGGATGCCCCGGTTCTGAGGGCGCGGGAAGAGATAAATTGCAACCCGTTCAAGGCGCTTGTTTTCACGATGCTCTCCGCGCGCACCCGCGACCAGAGCACGCTTGGGGCTACGAAAAGGCTATTTAGGAAAGCTTCAACTCCTTTGGAGATTGCAGAAATGGATTTGGGGAAACTCGAGAAGATTCTCTATGGGGTTGGGTTTTACCACGCAAAGGCGCGCAACCTTCAGGCGCTATGCAGGAAATTGATTTCTGAGCATGAAGGAAAGGTGCCTTCGCACTTTGAGGGGCTTACATCCCTTCCCGGAGTGGGAAGGAAGACTGCGAATGTAATGCTCGGGCAGGTTTTTGAGAAGGACGCGATTGCGGTGGATGTGCACGTGCACCGGATTTCGAACAGGCTTGGCTGGGTAAGAACCCGGAAGCCTGAGGAGACTGAAATTGAATTGATGAGGATTATTCCGAAAAAGCTCTGGAAGAGATGCAACATTTCAATGGTCTCGTTTGGGCAAACTCTTTGCATCCCCAGGAATCCGAAATGCGCGGAATGCCCGATAAGGAAATGCTGCAAGAGGGTTGGGCTTCCGAAAATGAAGTGAATTGGAAGAGAAAACAGCGGCTAATTGAATTAGATTGAACTAACCTATCTGAGCCTCAAAAACTAGGTACTTGGTACCTATAGCATGCATTATAGTTTTGGTATCGTTTTTGCTCCTTGCAAGGGCAATTGCGCACCCTCCTCCGCCTGCGCCCGTGAGCTTTGCGCCCATTGCGCCCCCTTTCTTTGCAAGCGATATTATCTCTTCAAGGGCAGGGTTGGAAACCCCTACCTGGCGGAGGTATTCCTGGTTTTCATCCATCAGTTTTCCAAGAAGAGGAATGTCGCCTTTTGCAAGCGCATCCTTTGCGTTCATGACAAGCGCTTCTTCCTTTTTCATGAGCAAAGAGAAGAATTCCGGCTTCTCTTCCTTTATGCGCGAAACTCCTGCTACGAGGTCCCGTGTGACGCTTGTGCGAGGTACGTATGCGACAACTAAGTGGAGAGGCGCGCCTATTTTTACGGAAATCGGTTTTTCTCCCCGCTTGAACATGAGCGCGCCCCCAAGTGCGCAGAGCGCATTATCGAAGCCTGAGGGGTTTCCGTGGAATACCTTTTCGCCAACGTACGCATACTGGGAAGCCTGCTCAGGAGTAAGAGTTATGCCTTTTTCGTTTGCGGCTGCGCGCGCAAGCGCAACCGAGTAGGCCGCGCTCCAGCCCAGTCCTGCGCTGCTCGGGATTTCCGCATCCACCTCTATGGAATAGTTTCCGCGCAGATCCATTGAATCCAGAATTTTGCGCGAAGCATCGAGAACAATCTGCCCGGTCTGGATGTTTATGCTCAATTTATCGGATTTGGAAATGCGGACGCGGATTTCCTTTGAGAGGGCTGCGCCTATTGCGTGCGTCCCATGGACCACAAAATGCTCCCCGAAAAGAATTGCCTTGGAAAGGCTTTTTCCTTCTCCCATAAATTCGTATTCCTCCTGAAACTCTCTTAAAAGAATCCAATTAATTATTGGCCCTCTTCGCTCTGGAGCTGGATGATTGCCTCTGCGATATCCCCGTTGCTGGCCTTGAGCGCGGCAATTGCCTTCTCGCGTGAAACGTTCGCTTTTTCCATTACGAGCGTGATGTCTTCTTCGCGCGTTGCTGATTCGGTTTTAACAACCCCGGAAATCTGGAAAGAGGATTGCCCCTGCATCGTAATTTTAACCACTTGCGCAGGCTCGATGGTTATGCGCTCGTCCCCCGCCTCGATTATGACGCGCTCTGCAGCGATTTCCTGGCTATTTATCCCCATCTGCTTCATCATCTTCTGCATCTGCTTCGGGTCCATTCCCCCCATTCCGCCAACCATAGAATCATTCCTCCAGCAATAAATCCTTCTCTAGCATTTTTTCCATCTTTGTTACTATTTCCGCGTAAAGTTTCTCCCCTTTCTCCCTGCTTATGTCTCCGACTTTTCCAATATATCCTGAAGGAGTAAAGGCGTCGGCGGGGGCAGGAACTATCTCTCCTACATACCTCTTGCTTTTTTCCTGGATTGGTTTTGCGCGCAGTGCATGGCCCGCCGCAAGCACAAGCGAAGCCTCGACCTCGTCCGCGTGCCCTGCTTCAACTTCAGTGAGCTTCCACCATTCAACAACTGCGGCGCGGAATTTATGCGAATCCGAAAGCTCTTTCAATGCATTCTTCACAAGGCCGGTATTTCCTCCGTGCCCGATAATTATGAGGAAGCGGGTAAAGCCCTCCCTGCATAATTCGGAAAAAATGTCCTTTGCAACCAATTGGAGCGTGGAAGAAGTGAGGCTTATTGCCCCCGGAAAGCGGCGCAGGGTGTAAACATATCCATAATTCACCGGAGGGAAGAAGATTGCGTTTGCGCCAACCTTTTTCTCGAGCCTGCGCACAATTTCCATTGGGATTATTGAATCAGTGTCCAATGGAAGGTGCTTTCCGTGCGGCTCGATTGCGCCAAAAACAATGACTGCGGGCTTCCCCCTCTTGGCCGTTTGGAATTCCTCATGGCTGAGAGTGCCCGCATGCATGCAGCATCACTATTCGAACTGCTCCTTCAATTCTGTCTTGCGGAATTCAACCCTGCTCATCGGAGTAATCTGCTTGAGCTTGTTGAATACCTTCGTGGAGAGCTTTCCGAAAAGGATGTCCTGCATGAGTTCGTAGTAGCTTGCGTTCACCGCCGCTTCCGCGAGCTCGGCCTCTATTGCGACGCGCAGGTTCTTGCGCATTGTTTCGCTTACACGGTCGCGGGTGACGGAAATGAGCTTCACGCGGACAACCTTGTCATCCTTGGTTGGGATGTCCCTTACTGTGTGCAGGACGGATTTTCTCCTGCGCACGAGCGTGCGGATGTAGCCGGGGGCAAGTTCGTGCCCGATTAATTCGGTGTAGGCGTTTGTCCCCTTAATTTCCTTTATGCGGAATTTAAGTGAAGTGTAGATGTTCGCCTGCGACATTTTTCCGCTGATGTCCATGAGGCTTACGGAAATCACCCTGTTCATGAGGGTGGGCTCCTCCACGCAGACGACTTCCCCGATTTCGCGGGAGTCGAATGCAGGAGGCGCAATTACCTTGTACCATTCCTTTGCCTTTTTCTTCTCCATTGTTCTTTTGGATTTAACTTTAGTTGTTGCCATTTACGAGCACCTTCACTTAATCAATAGGGCTGCCGTTTCAGGATTATATTTCCACCCTGTTGGGACCCTCTTCATGCGAGTGTAGTATTTTGCGAGCCTGTGGATTTTGGATTCCACGTGCAGGAGCTTCACCTGGTTGTGCGTGTCGGACGGGTACTCTTTCAGGTGGTCCCTCATTCCGACTGCGGTCTTGATCAGGCTGAGCAAATCATCCGGGAATTTCGCGGTTAATGCTTCCTTCTCGAGGAACGCCTTCATCTTCATCCCCATGATGCGGCTCACCAGGGGGACTCCGTACTGGTCCCTGAGCACGAGGCCGATTTTCGTAGGCGAAACGCCTTCGCGCGCAAGCTTGCGCACAATCTCCTCTACCTCCTCCTTTGAGTAGGAGGACCATTCCGGAGCGCCTGTCAATTTCGGGCGTTTAGAGCCGGATTTTCCCTTTTTTCTTGAATGCAATTTTGCCATTTTTTATTCACCTTTTGAGGTATGCACCTAACTTCTCAAGGGCGCGCTTCCGGTGCGAGAGCGCATCCTTCATTTCCGGAGCCTCGGCGAAGGTCTTTTCCCCGGAATGGTTAATTCCCGGGGTTTTTTCCGGCATGAATATTGGGTCGTAGCCGAATCCGCCCTTTCCCCGGGCTTCTTCGGCAATCCTTCCCTTCACGGAACCCGTGAAGAGCTTTACTTCTTTTCCGTCCGCGTATGCAACGCAGGTGCGGAACTCCGCTTCCTTCCCCTTTGCAAGGGCGAGAATCCCAACGTTCCCAACCTTCCGAAAAACCCAGGCGGAATACGCTCCGGGAAATCCATTTAGGAAAGGGATGAAAAGGCCGGAATCCTCGACGAAAAGCGGCTTTCCGAATTCCGCATATGCGGCTTGCGCAGATGCGGAGGCGATTTCTTCAATTGAATCGCTCCTGATTTCCTCTATTAAGGAATCACGTTGGACAATATTCAGACCGAAGTGCTTTAAAATCTTTTTGGCTTCGGAAAACTTGCCCGCGTTCCCGGTTATGAATAGGATTTCCATCTTTTCACTTCATGTAAATTATAAAAGAACATAAAAATAATAAATTATTGGTCTTCGGAAGAGGCGCTGCACTGCGGCCAGATTTTCCGGAATTCATCAATTATTCCGTTTTCCCTGGCAAAGCTTTCGAGCTTATTCTTGTCAATGGTCGGGTCTGTGCGGAGCGTGTCGAGCTTCATCAATGCGTTCTCGTCCTTGGAAACGTAGATGCGCAGGAGTACCGCGGTGATCACCGCCTGTCCCCTCTTTGCGAGCTCTGTTGCCTGCCCGGGGGGCGCGGCAGAATAGTCCTCCCTCAATTGGTTCACCATCTCTGCGCCCATCCTGCTGTAGACTTCGCGCGCCTCTTCGATTGTTTTCGGTTTTTCGCTCTGGAGGATTTCCTCCCCTGCATTGACTATGTTGGATATGTTCCTGGAGACCAGGTCTCCTGAGCCGGCTTGCGTCCCCTGGTGATAGGCCTTTGCCTTCACCTCTTCTGCGGAGGACACGCCGGGGGGAAAAGAAAGCGTAAGGTCGGTGTTCGTGCCTGCATCGAGAATGTGCAGTATTACCTTTCCGTTGTTCCCTTTTTCCATTCTTGCAACAGGGTTCTGCATTTCATAAGAAGAGAACTCCAGCATGAAGCCCTCGGAGCCCATCGGGCGGAATGTGGCCGAGGACTTTCCCACGAAAATCCTGAGGTAGGCGTTGTTTTCCATCACTTGAAAAATGCTTGTTCCGTCATCCTTGTTGCCCACCAGGAATTTCTTGCTTTTCTCCTCGAGCGCTTTTGCGCGGGATGAAACGGAATCCGCTTTAGGGAATGCGGCAAACTCGTCCGGCAGGTTGATTGAGTAGCTTTCCGGCTCGGAAACCGTGGTTGCTCCCTGGCGGAAGGAAATTTCAGGAGGGCCGGCAATTGAACTGACCGCCCTTGCAGAAGCGGGCGCTGCTGCAAGGCCCACTGCGAGGGCTGCTGCGGCTGCCGCGAGCTTTATCCCCCTCAGCCTGTGCTTTGGTTTCCTTATCCCTGCAATCTTCCCCTCTTCCCCTGAAATGCCTTTTCCATGGGCATCTGCGGGCCTTTCTGCGTCTTTTTTAGCGTGAGGTTGCTCTGAGCGGGCTGCCATTGTCTACACCACAATAGTATTCTCTATTCAAATGTATTTAATCTTATCGCAAAGTCGGTGAGAGTACGGTGCTCATCGCGCACGGGTGAATAGACGGCACGACTTTGTGAACCTTCACGGGCTAAAGCCCGTGGCTTCCGAGAAGATTGGCTTTAGGCGAAAGCCACTGGAATGTGGGTGCGCTTTATCCATGGCCTAAAAACCAAGGCTTTCGCGCATCCGTGGAGGTTCAGAGAGTATTTTTCGAATGACAGAGCCACTGCGGTGGCTTGTCTCGCATGTTTGCGCATGCTCGATCGCATACCGTGCGCCCGGGCAGGCGCGATCATGCGGGGCTGGCCGTTGACGCGCTCTTCGAAAAATCTGATCGTAGAAGAATCCGAATACTGGATTTGATGGAAAATTAGAAAATAAAAAGGAAAAGATCAGGTGGTTATGATTCCTGTGCTCCAGGGCCCTTCTGAAATGCATTCCCCGTAGTTGCCGTTAAATGCATTCAGCATTCCAAGGATATACTCGCTGTTCCCCCCGTGCTGCAAATAAGTGCGGAGCACTGCGTTGAAGACTGCCTTGAATGCGGCATTGTTTGAGTTGTACGTATTCATGTCGGCGCTAAATGGGGAGATATAGTAATGCCCCATCATCCCGGTATCCGCAATACCCATGTAATTCAGGAAGCTATTCATGGAAGCGAGCTGGGAGTACTGCACATATGGCTGTGCGTACGCATACATGTAATTCGCCAGGGAATACTGCGGCAAGCCGACATCGTAAAACTGGCAATTATATCTCCAGGAAACATAATTCTGCCAATCATACTGCCACGGCCCGGCTATGAACGCAAAGGAGAGCCCTGCAAGCAGGAGAATCCCAAGCATAATCATTCCTTTGTTCATTTTGTGCACCTTTGAATATACAAGGAAGGGGAAATTTAAAAATGCTCTTCTACGGTTGGAAAAGGGGAAAATGAAAATTAAAAAGGAAAAATTGGGAATTCATCCTATTGGGCTTATGCAGGTGCGGTACAGGCCATTGTAGCCCTGAAGCAAGGCAAGTATATTCGCCCTTGCGCCGGAGTCCGCATGCGCCATGTATGCGCGCAGGACGCTGTTGAAAATCCCATTGAACAGTGAGTTCTGGCCGTTGTAGCTGAGCATGTCTGACTTGAATATGGTTGCGTAATAGTCATAATACGGGCTCGCCATCCTTGAACGGAAGTAGTTCATTTGGTTGAAAGCGTAGTACATGTTCGTCAGGTCTGAGGGCCCGGCATACGCGTACATGTATGCATACGCCATCTGGTAGTGGTAGTAAGACTCATCAAACAAGCTACAGCCATAGTTATGCGAGACTGCCCCCTGCCACGGGTATTCCCAATGTATTGCAGCTGCGAAGGAAAGCCCTGCAAGCAGGATTATCCCCAGCATAATCATTCCTTTATTCATGTGTACACCTTTGAATAGATAAAGAAGGTGAAGTTTAAAAATGCTATTCTATTGCTCGAAACTAGGGAAAATGAAAATTAAAAAGGAAAAAAGAATTAAGTAACTACCTCAACTAGGGCTTATGCAGTCGCGATAGTTGCTGTTGTAGCTCTGAAGCAAGCTAAGGATGTTTGCCCTTGCGCCAGAGTCCGCATGCGCAATGTATGCGCGCAGGACGCTGTTGAAAATCCCGCTGAACAGCGAGTTGTCGCTGTTGTAGCCGAGCATGTCGGTTTTGAAAACCGTGGCGGGGTAGTCATAATACAAACTGCGCGCATGGCCCAACATGTAGTAAAGCGCGCTGTACATGTTCGCCATCTGGTACGGCCCTGCGTATGGAGCCATGTAGCTGTACGCCAGCGCATACTGGTAGTAGGACACGTAGGCATAACTGCATGCATAGTGCAGGAAGGTCGTATTCTGCCACGGGTATTGCCAAGTTCCTCCCGGAACTGGAACTGCGAAGGAAAGCCCCACGATTAGGAGCAATCCCAGCATGATCATTCCTTTGTTCATGTGTACACCTTTGAATAGATAAAGAAGGTGAAGTATAAAAACTCTATCCCCGCCCTAAAGGGCGGGGTTTTTGGCTCGTTTAGAAAAACCCTGCTAAGTTGAGTTGCGCCGGC
>CAIKOA010000029.1 GCA_903828955.1 uncultured Microcaldota archaeon | reverse complement strand
GAACTTCTTCTACAATTCCGGGGTGGACATGGACAATTCCTTTTTCATAAGGGAAGGGGAGGAAAGGAAGCTCCTAGTCTCCAGGATGAACAAGGATTACGCGGAGGAGAAATTCATAGGGGAAGTAATCTCATTTGAAAAAGACCCGCTCAAGGAAATAGAGAAATTATCAAGGGGAAAGAAAATGGAGATGGACTTTCGCGGCATCACCGCTTACCTTTTCAACAGGGTGTGTGGATTCGCCAAGCCAATTGATGTTTCCGAAGAGTTGGCAAAAGCCAGGATAAGGAAATCCGCAGGCGAGCTCCTCTTCATAAGGCAGGCCACCCGCGCAGGGAAGGAAATAATAGATATGGGAAAAGATTCATTCGGAAAGACCGAGCAGCAGCTCGCCTCCAGACTCTATGCGGAAACCTACAAGGCCGGCTTCCGCCCCGCATTCCGCCCCATTGTGGCAACCGGAAGCAACTCCTCCTTCCCGCACTCCGAGCCAACGGATGAAAAGATTTCCGGCTTATGCCTGGTGGACTATGGAGTCGCCTCCCGCCACTACTATTCCGATCTCACCCGCGTATTCTTCGAAAAGAGGGACGCAAAAAGGGAGAAAATCTACTCCCAGTTGAAGCACATAGTTGCGCAGATTGTGGATGAGATTCCAAACCTCAGCGTGGGCTCGGACATCGCCTTGCTCGCAGAAAAGCTCTACAAGAGGGAGCACCTTCCCTTCCCGCCCCACTCCATAGGGCACGGAATAGGGTTGGAGGTGCACGAGTTGCCCTCCCTTTCCAAAACCTCAAAAGACAAATTGGAGGGCGCGACCTTTACTTTGGAGCCTTCTGTATACTATTCCGGGGAATTTGGCCTAAGATACGAGGAAGTAATCTATTACAATGGGAAGAAGGCGCAGGTACTCTGATCATTGCTTGTACGCTGCATTTTTAAACACTCATTTACATAATTAATAACATGGTTCCCAGCCAACTAAAGATTGAGATTCGCGAGGTAAAAACTCTGGCTGAGCGCAGGGATTTCGACCGCGTGCTTAGCAAGGCATTTATGGAGAGTGGAATAGACATGAAGGCAATTGCCACTTATGATGGCTGGTACCAAAACCACCGCAGGTTCGTTGCTTACTTATTGGAAGAAGAACCCGTCCGTGCGGCCGGCACCGGAATGCTAGCCCAGAACAAGGGGAGCGGGGAGCATGCAATACTCAGGTTCGCGGTGGAAGAAGATTTGAGGGGTCGGGGAATAGCAAAGGCAATCGCGGCTAGGATAGAGGAAGAGGCGAAGGAAATGGGCCTTACTGTACTAATATCTTATTGCGCCGAGAGCCTCCTAAAGTACTATGCGAAATTCGGCTACATGCCGGTTGAGAGGAGTGATGTTTCGCCAACCGATGAGCCAAGTTGGAAGATTCAGAAACAGCTTTAGATGCAGGACAAGAAGTTCTCCAATATTTTCTCCCCATTCTCCGTATGCCACACTTCCGGATGGAATTGTGTTGAGAATATTTTGCGCGCTGGGCATTCCATTGCTTCCACTGGACAGGTGCCTGAATGCGCGAGGGAAACAAAGCCTGCAGGCATTTTTGCAACTTCGTCAAAGTGGGAAACCCATGCATTGAAGGGAGTTGGCACG
>CAIKOA010000028.1 GCA_903828955.1 uncultured Microcaldota archaeon | reverse complement strand
GCCGCAAGATTTCTTGACCTCAACAAAACATTAATAATCCTCGGAGATTGCCTGAGCAAATTTTGAAAAGTTAGGCGGCTGCCCGGATTTCCCGTGCGGATTACGCCAATGAATTGAATTTGCATCAGACCGCACGTCACTCTTCATCGCAAAATGCCGTGGCCGGGGTTAACCCCGTGCAGCAATGATTGACATCATATGCGGCAGCTGGCTTAGGGCCATGCTCGGTGATCACCTTAGTCATCATCTGCAATCTTATTTTGGCTGGAAAGGAATAAAAAAGGGCGGAAACCCGATTGAGAGCCAATAGCAACTGATTTGGGAAGATGGCGTTCTGGAAAATTCAGATTGCGCTCCTTATTTCCGGCCTGAGCTCCTTGAATTGCGAAAGCCATTCCTTCCGTTCTTTCCTTAGCTCTTCCACCAGGGCCGCGTACTGCTCCTTCGTGTAGTGCCGCTCGGGGTGGAACTTGGAAACGTCCACGCCAGGGATGCTGTCAAGGATTTCGTAGCCCCAGTCCGGGTCCCTTTTCCATTCCACGGTCCCCCTTGCGATTTCCCGGATTATGGTTGCGGAATCCCGCACAGTTATCTTTTCCCCGGAGCCGTCTCCGAGGCCCACCCTTCCGGTGTTCAGGATGTAGCATTCCGTGTGCGGGTTGTTCTTGACCAACTCGTAGAAGCGGTTCCCCTCCTGATCCTTAGAGCCGATTATGAAGGGGTTCGTGCCGACTTCCCTCCTCGGCCTTCCCGGGTCCACATCGGAAGCCGAGCTTCCCACCGATTCGCCGAGCATGAAGAAGGCTGCGGCCTGTTCGTCGTTCAGTTTTGCGACCGGGGGGACGATGGTGTTCCTCCTGGTTATGAAAAGTATCATGTCTACGCGGGGGAGGTCGATTTCAGCATCCGTGTATCCGATTTCCTTGCGCAATACTACGCCCCTTCCGTTGGAAGTGATTGAGTCGTCGGAGAAATCAAAGTCCTTGTTTTCGAGGACCTTTACATTCTCAAATATGGAGTTCTTGCTCTTTGCCGCCTTGTAGAGAAGGGGCTGGTGCTCGGGCTCCAAGCCGTCGGTTTTGATGTAGAAATTTTCTTCGGTTCCGGTGCAGGAGGAATCCGGGCGCATAAGCACCACGTCGTCCTGCCGGATTACTACGCCTTCCCCTTTGGATTCGTCCAGCCAGTGGTGGTGGCAGGAGAGGGTGGTTTTCCCTGTTGCGCTCAGGCCGAAAAGGAGGACGCCCTTTTCACTCAGATTGCCCTGGGAATCCCTCACCTTGAGGAGTTTTGCGCCAGCATGCAAGCCGAGGCCGCCCTTCTTCTTCGCGCGGTACATCGCCATCCTGAGGTTGGCTTTCTTCATTTCACCGGTGTAGTCGGAGCCGAGTATGAAGGTGGTGCAGGTATTTGCGTCTGCGATTATCTTTGTTTCCGGCCACTCCGGGAGTTGGATGCTGTTGAAATCCGGCTCCGCTCCCGGCTCAGGCTCGAATAGCATCCTCTTCCACATGTATGCGATGTGGGCATAGGATTCCGAGACGTAGGCCCTGCAGTGGAAGGGATTTGTGAGGCCCATCTTCCGGTCTATTTGCAGGAGATTTTTTCCCTGGAGGTATTCTGCGACTTTTTGGATTGTCTCTATTTGAGAAGACGTGGGTTTTCCTTCCACGATTTCCGTGACTTTCGAGCTCCTTCCCATTATTCTTGTTCGGTAAACGAGGCTGCCGTATATCGTCTCCTGCGGCTTCTCGGATAGGGAAATCTCCCTGAGCCTTTCGAAAGAGGGGTTCACTTCCAGCTTTGCGCCTTTGCGTATTTTTTTGAGCGCTTCTCTAAATGGCATGCAAAAGCGGTTTCTTCAGTTAGGTTTATTTGTGTATCCTGCCGCGCGCAATTCCTCTCCGCAGTTGCGGAAGGAAATGAAAAGGAGTGGGAGAGTTAGTTCAGCATCCAGACGGCTGCATTCAGGATGGATGCGAAGGAAACCCAAAGGAGATACGGAATCAGCAGATATGCTGCATTCCTGGAAATTGTATAGAAGGAAAGTATTGTTGCGGCAATCGAGAGCCATAGGAGAATTATGCAAATCAGCCCGAGAACCGGAGAATGAAGCCCGAAAAAGAGGATTGACCAGAGGAAATTCAGGAAGAGCTGAATGCCGAAGAAGATTAGGGGAATTTTGATATTGATTTTCTCCTGTCCTTTCTTCCAAACTAAATAGAGCGAAATTCCCATGAGAGCATAAAGGGTCGTCCAGACAGGGCCGAAAACCCAATTCGGCGGGCTGAAAGAGGGCTTGTTGAGGGTTGCGTACCAGCCGGGAATCGAGGGGAAGGTGAAAATCGAGCCTACCAGGCCCGCGGCTTCGCAGAGAAGGATTGCGGCAATCAGTGTGGGTATGCCTTTGGAGTCCATTGAATTTGCTTCTATGGAAAAAGATAAAAACAAGACTAATAGTATTCGCGGATAGTCGCTTCCTTGAAATAGGGTTTTACCACATTGAGAAGGGCGGTGAGCTCCTGGGGGCGGAAGGGAGCCTTCCCGGAATAAGTGCGGTCAAGGGTTCCGCCTTCCGCAGTAAAGGGCTGGAGTATGTATTTGTTTGCGCCATTCAGCCATTTCCCGATTCGCTCCATTGTGTCAAGGTTGTGCAAGCCAGGCACAACTGTTGTGCGGAATTCATAGGGAACCGCGGAGGATTGGATTAACTGCGCGCTTTCCTTTATTTGCGCAATATCGATTTGCACACCGGTCGCCTCATCATAGGAATCCAGGGAGGATTTGATGTCCATTGCTACGTAATCAAGGAGTTTTTTTGAGAAGAGCTCGGTTAGCATTTTCGGGTTTGAGCCGTTTGTATCTAATTTTACCTTTATTCCTTCTTTCTTCAGGGATTCTATGAACCAGGGGAGCTCTTCGTGGATTGTGGGCTCGCCTCCAGTAATCACTGCGGCTTGCACATATTTCTTCCTTTTGGAAAGCTCGAGGATTGCCTGCTCTGGGGTAATCCTTTGCGGAGGGTATTCCTCCGGGAGCACCAGTGAGCGGTTGTAGCAGAAGGGGCATCGGAAGTTGCACCCTACCGTGAATAGGGTGGATGCGACCTCGCCCGGATAATCTATCAGGCTGGTTTTCTGGATTTGCCCAAAAGTAAGGCTCATTTCTTTTCCTCGCATTTTGCAGGTGCGGAGTAGACGTGCCTGTCCGCGAACTCCTCCTGCTTTCCTTCGTTCCACTGCGACACCGGGCGGATGTATCCGACCACGCGGGAGTAAACCTCGCAGGGAACCCTCTTTTCTTCCAATGCTTTTATTCTTTCTTCATCCATTGTCGCCACCTTTTTTTCATGCATCAATCTAAATTTTACTTGCCCCTGCCTCCTTCGCCTTCATGCGCATTGCGCCTGCGTAGCCGATGTCCTCGTCGCATTTCGGGCAGTACTTGTGCTCCCCGCTGAGGTATCCGTGCACCGGGCAGACGCTGAACGTAGGGGTGAGCGTGAAGTAGGGGAGCTTGAAATTCTCCGCAACCCTTTTCACAAGCTGCGCAGCGGTCTTCCAGTCGTAGAGGCGTTCCCCAAGGAATATATGGAATACCGTTCCTCCGGTGTATTTGGTCTGGAGGGAATCCTGGATTTCAAGGGCGTCGAAAATATCCAGGGCCGTTCCTGCGTGCAACTGAGAGGAATTTGTGTAGTAGGGAGGCGCTCCCCTGCTCTTCCAGGTGTCGTTGTTTGCGACCTTAATCTCCGGGTAGGTGGCTTTGTCCAGCCTTGCGAGGCGGTAAGTGGTCCCTTCTCCGGGAGTTGCTTCCAGATTGTAGACGTTTCCGGTCTCCTTCTGGTAGAAGGAGAGGCGGTCGCGCATGAAGTCCAGGACTTTTACGGAGAACTGCCGGCCTTCCTCATCAAGGAGGTCCTTGCCTAAGAAGTTCAGGACGGATTCGTTCATTCCAATCAAGCCGATTGTTCCAAAATGGTTCTTCCAGTATTCGCCCTGCGCCTCCTTCACGTGGCGGAGGTAGAATTTCGTATACGGGTAGAGGCCCCTTTCGGTGAAGCGTTCCAGGATTTTCCTCTTCATCTCAAGGCTTGCAAAGGCAAGGTCCATCTTTTCTCCAAGTAGCTCGAAGTATTTGGATTCCTCCTTTGCGAGGTAGCCGATTCTCGGGAGGTTTATGGTGACTACTCCGATGGAGCCGGTGAGCGGGTTGGAGCCGAAAAGGCCGCCGCCCCTCTTCTTGAGCTCGCGGTTATCTAAGCGGAGCCTGCAGCACATTGAGCGCGCATCATCGGGCTTCATGTCGCTGTTTATGAAATTAGAGAAGTAGGGGATTCCGTACTTTGCGGTCATTTCGAAAATCCCCTGGGCGGTTTTGGATTCCCAGTCGAAATCTTTAGTAATATTATAGGTGGGGATTGGGAAGGTGAATACCCTTCCGGAAGCGTCCCCTTGCGTCATGATTTCCGTGAAGACCTGGTTGAGGAGGTCCATCTCTTCCTGGAAATCCCCGTAGGTTTCCCCGGTCATCTGGCCGCCAAGTATTGCCGCCTGGTTTTTCAGGAAGTCGGGCGGGTTGAGGTCCAAAGTAATGTTGCTAAACGGAGTTTGGAAGCCCACCCTTGTCGGCACGTTCATGTTGAAGAGGAATTCCTGCATCGCCTGCTTTACTTCAGTGTAAGAGAGCTTGTCGTAGCGGATGAAGGGTGCAAGGTAAGTGTCGAAATTGGAGAAGGCCTGTGCGCCTGCGGTTTCGCCTTGCAGGGTGTAGATGTAATTAACTACCTGCCCGAGGGCGGTGCGGAAGTGCTTGGGAGGCTTGCTCTGGATTTTTCCGCTTACTCCGGTGAAGCCGCTTACGAGAAGGTCCTGGAGGTCCCAGCCCACGCAATATGCTCCGAGCGTATTCAAATCGTGGAGGTGGAAATCGCCATTTCTGTGCGCGTCCCCTATCGCTTGCGGGTAGATTTTGCTGAGCCAGTATTGGGAAACGATTATGCTGGAAATGTGGGTATTCAAGCCCTGGAGGGAATAAGCCATGTTTGCATTCTCCCTTATTCTCCAGTCCTGGTTTTCCAAATAAGCGTCAATCATTTCCACGTTCTTTATGAGGTGGCCGATGTCCCTCATTTGCGAATGCTGGCTTCTGTAGAGAATGTAGGCCTTGGAGGTTTTTACGTATTTATTGAGGATGAGGACTTCTTCCACAATATCCTGGATTTGCTCGACTGAGGGGGTTGTTTGGCGGAACTTATGGTTCATTACGCTGATTACCTGGTCGGTGAGGAGCTCTGCGCGGTCCTTGTCGCCTTCTCCGGTTACGCGGAATGCCTTCCAGACTGCGTCGCGGATGCGGTTGCGGTCGAAAAGAACTACTGTGCCGTCCCTCTTCTTGATCTGGTAGATGCTGTTTTCTTCCATTAACGTCCCCCTCCCTTTAGTTTCTCGATTGTTTCCTCGAATGCTTCCAGGTCGCCGAAATCCCGGTATACTGAGGCAAAGCGGATGTAGGCGACCTTATCGGCTTTTTTCAGCCTGGACATCACCAGGTCGCCAATGCGCGAACTCGGGATTTCGATCGAGTCCTCGTTTCGCAGCTTTGCCTCTATTTCATTTACCATTTCCTCTATCTGGTCAAGGGAAATCGGGCGCTTTTCGCAGGCTTTTCGGATGCTTGTGCGGACCTTTTCCGGATTGAAGGGCTGCCTGGAGCCGTTCTTCTTGATTACGTAGAGCTCTGCGGCTTCAACACGCTCAAAAGTAGTGAAGCGTTTTTCGCATTTCTCGCATTCGCGCCTCCTTCTTATCTGGGAGTCGACCTGCCGTGAATCAACGACCTTCGTGTCCGGATTCGTGCAATATGGGCACTTCATCCTGTTTTCCTCCCTTTCTCCCGCCCCCTTCGGAAACACAATAGGTTGTGTTTTGGGGCATAAGAAATACAATAGATTGTATTTTAAAGGGATTGTTCTCCGACGGATAGTGCAAAAACACAGAAGTTAATTGGGATACACGCAGGTTTAAAAATAAACAAATTTGGAACGTCAATAAAGAAAAAAATGGGGGGTTGCTTGGGCTGAAGCCGTTTTTGTGGGGCGCTCCCCCTGAAGGGCTCGTGCAAAAACACAGAAGTTGAGGGAGGTTAACAAAAGTTTAAAAAGGAAATAAAAAAGAACGGGAGAAAGGAATTCCGGCCTAGACTCCGTGCCCGATTATGAGGGCCCAGCCGCCCATCGCCGGCTCACACTTCTCTTTTGGAAGGGATGCGCTTGCCGGAGTGCCTTCCTCCACACCATTAAGTGGGGCCGGAGGGCCTGAGGGCCTGCGCGGACTTGCCGCGCCTTCGGCTTTTCCTGCGTATCTGTCCCCCAGCCTTTGGATTTCCTGTGGGCCTGCCTTTGGCATGCCCCCTCCATCCTTGACGAAATAACAACCGCGGCTCATGTTCCCGACCTCGCTAGAAGGCGTGCCCTTTGATGAGCAGCCATCCGCTCACCTGGCTATTTTCTTCGCCTTTTTCATCGGCCTTCTCCGCGGCTTTCTCCGGGGCGGGCGGAGGGCGGCTCCTGCGCACTTCCGCATCCGCCGCTGCTGCGGCGACCATCGCCCTCTCCCCAGCGGTAATCAGCCTCGTGGGGCCGGTCTTCCCGTCTCCAAGGCGCGGAATTGCGCCATGGTTGCCATCTCCCAACCGTTTAACATCCGATGTTCTTGTTCCGTTCATTCCAATCTCCTCTTTTGCACATTTTCATATGAAAAAATCAAGGAAAAAGATTTTTTATTTGGGGTATTATATGTGGCGGGGCTAGGCCCCATAAAACCAGAAGTAGAATGCCTGGGCTGCGCTGAAAGACGGGAAAACGTTGCCGGGTTCCTGCCTGTTGCAGCTCATTTGCACACCTATTGGTGTTTGTGGATAATACTGTTTTTAATACTTATCCAAATGCTTTGGAATCTTTAGTAAACTGAATAATAAATTATGGGGGGTTGCTGGGGGTGAAGCACGAACCGGATTGTAATATTCATTAATACGCTCAGGGGATGAGGGGGGTAGGTTCCACCAGGCGGGGGGAAACCTCCCCCTGCATGGTGTGCGCCCCCCTGAAGGGCTCATTTAAGGACTTTTCCCGTCTGCAGATACCATAAGTAGAGGTCTAGGGCGGCGAGGTTCATCCTCACCTTGAAGCCCATTATGCGCATTAGATTCTCGTATTTCAGGTAGGTAACCCGGTCAAGGCCGGATTTGGGCATTTCGTGGATGAGGCCGTTTTCATGCAGAATGCGCAATATGTGGCGGTCAAGGATTGAAACGTCTTTATATCCCACGTTCCGCAGGAAGTGGCTCGCCTCCTTGTAGCCGATTCCCTTAACATTCTGGACCAGCCATTCGCGCGCATTGCGGGTGCCGCCTTCCTCAACGAGCTTGATTATCCTGTGCCTAAAGCCAGGGGCGTGCCGTCTTGCCTCAAAGATATACTCCGCGCGCTTGTTGTAGAAGCGGTAGCCGAGTTTGCGGAGCTCCCTGGAAAGCTCTTTTTGCTGGAGAGTTGCGAATTTATCCCCTAGGGCGTCCTGCACCTTTATGCCCATTTGCGCTGAAGAGTTTGCGGTGAGAAGGCAGAAGCAGAGCTCCGAGAACCATTCGCTGTCCGAATGCGTGTGGAGGAGCTGGAATTCCTCAAGGCGGGTTTTTACTAGGTGCGAAACGTGCTGGAATTTAAGTGTTATCAGGATGTCGGAGAGGTCGTCTTTGCGCTCCTTTCTGGGGTGAAGGGAGTTGCGCGCAAGTGTGTGGGTTGCCTTCTGGATGACCGTATGCTCAGTAGGCTTTTCCACATTCCTTACGTGGACGTGCGCCTGATGGCCGCCGTGCGCCTTTTCCATGTGAGAAACAGGGCAGTTAAGCTTTTTAAGGGTTAATGGCACTATAAATAACGGTGTTTGGTTATGGAGGATAAATTCAAGTTAGGAGTATTCTTCTTGCTGTTTTCCGCGCTCTCTCTTTTGTTCTTCAGCGTGAACCTTACCTACCTGGTGGGCGCGCAGGAGCAGAGCTTCAACATGTTCCAGTTCATTGGGCCAATCGGAGCGGGAATTTTCGGGCCGGTAATTGGAATATTTGCAGTGGTGTTCGTGGAAATCGTGAACGGATTGTTCCTGAACTCGTTCCAGTTCAGCCTGTTTAATGTGGCGAGATTTTTCCCGATGCTCGCGGCTGCGTATTATTTTGGAACCGTGAAGAACGATAAAAGGTTCGGGATTGCGCTTCCGTTGATTGGGATGGCGCTGTTCTGGATGAACCCGGTCGGGGCGGAGGCATGGGGGTATGCGCTGCTCTGGCTGATTCCGATTGCGGCCACATTCCTTTCGGATAATCTTTATCTGAGGAGCCTGGGTACGACTTTCCAGGCGCACATCGTGGGCTCGGTTGCGTTCTTATATACGATAAATATGCCCGCGGCAGCGTGGTGGGCGCTCATTCCGATTGTGCTCATTGAGAGGGGGCTATTTGCGGCGGGGATTTCGCTTACCTATGTGGCGTTCAACAGCATTCTTGAGTTTGCGGCAAATGCATACGATTTGAGGATTCCGGGGGTTCAGACTGAAAGCAGGTATGCATTGGCGCAGGCAAAGAAAGAGGAGTGAGCTTCATGAAGAGAGTATTTGGATTCCCGGTTGAGAAGAAGGCGGACCTGCTTGCGATTTTGGAGGCCGACCCGTATGCTGAAACGAGCTTTGCGCGCATGGGGTATAAATTGAAGGAGGGTGCGCAGGTGGGCGCGGACCCGAAGATGCTCTACCTATACATCTCTGCGGATGAGTTGGCGATTAAGGCGGCAGAGGAAAAAATCAAGGCAATTGAGGCCGTAATCCCAAAGGAAACAGAGAAAAAGGTCATTGAGGAAGTGGATAAAGAGGAAGACAATGCAGTCTCAGGCTTCGGAGACATATTCGGCTGAGGGTTCGGCCGGAAAGAAGATACCAAGAGGAGTTCCCTCCTCTGAATCAGTTTACCTTCCCCCGCACAACAGCCCGGAGCTCCGTAATTTCCAGGACAAGGAGGAGAATCTGAGCAGGAATGTCTGGTCGCTGGAAGAGGTCGTGAATTTCGTATTCTCAAGGAAATACCAGCCCACTTATTATGAGATCGCGGTCGCGTTTGTGAAGGAGCTTTCCGCGCAGACCCAGATGGAAGGGGATGAGCTGGGGAAATTCGTATCCGAGAAGAATATTTCCAAGGCTACTTTCTACAACCGTGTTTTGCCGAGGCTGAGGAGAGTCGGAATGATTAAGGTTGAGAGGGAGACAGTTGTCGCCCTTGAGAGCAAGAGGAAATTCCGCCCTATGAGGGTATCCTTGAGCAAAACTTTCGGAAACTACTTCATGAAGATAGGGGATTCCTGGCTTGCGTGCGTGGATGATGCGCGCAGCAGGAAAACGCAGAAGGAGCAGTCTAAGCTCTGAAGCAACTGTTTTTAAGAAAAATTAAAAAAGGAAAAAAAGAAATTACGACTTCTCGATATCGACTTCGGTTATCCCGTTGTCCCCGAATGTCAGCGAGAATGTGTATTTCACGCTGTTGAGGGTGATCTTGTCGCCATCCGAGATATCCTTGTCGGATCCGCCAATGCTCAGGGTGAGGAGTTCCCCGCTCACGTCAACATCCACGACCTTGTAGGAGGTGCCCGCGAGCTTTATGCTCTTGGTATTAAGCGAGGAATCCAGGCGCGGGTAGAACTTGTTTGTCTCGGAATTCAAGTCCAACACCGTTGCAGGGCATCCCGTGCCCGTGTAGGCGACGCTTGTGCCGTCCTGCTCGCTTACCTCAAGGACATAGACCTTGCCCTTTATTGTGGCATAGCTGTCGTTCTCGTTTACTTCGGTGACCTGCACCGAGACCCCCTTGCTGCAGAGGTCGTCGTTGCTGTCGCCGCTGGCTATGTCCTCGTCGCAAATCTTGTCGCTTTGGTTGTCGTAGAGCACGACCGTAGCGGTGTCTCCGGAAATCCCGTCAATCCCTACGTAGTATTTCTTGGTGCTCGCATCAATTTCCGCCTTCTCCCCATCATAAAGTTTGATTGAGGTTGCAGACTTGATTTGATACCAGATATCCCCGGAAAGAGTTGTGTCCTTCTCCACGCACTGCGGAGTGACGCATGCGCCGTTCACGCATGATTTTCCGCTGTCGCAGGCAAGCTGCGCGTTCTGGATCTGCCCGTTCTGGCAGTAGTATTCAAGCACTGTTGTCTCGCTGTAGCATGCGTCCTGGCGGGTTACATTTCCGAGCGTGGTGTTGCCGGCAACGTTCTTGCTCTGGCCTCCATCGGTCTCCGTGCAGACGATGTCCGCACACTTTCCGTTCTGGCAGCTCTTGCCGCTTGCGCAGGCGATGTTCTTGTTCTTCATCTGGCCGCCTTCGCAGTAGTATTCTTTCACTGTGCTTGAATCCGCGCAGGAGTCAGTGTTGCTTGTAGTGCCGTAGGTCGTTGTGCCTACGGTTTCCACTGTCTGGCCGTTGTCCGAATCAGTGCAGGTAAAGGGAATGCAGGCGCCATCCGTGCATTGCTTGTTGGTGCCGCAGTCCATCTGCCTTGAGAGGACCGCGCCTCCCGAGCAGTAGTATTCGAGCACCGTGGTCGCATTTGCGCAGGAATCGGTCTGGGTTGTTCCCGAGGCGCTTGCGGTGCCTTTGGTTTCCGCGATTGCGCCTCCATCAGTATCTGTGCACGGAGTCACTATGCATGCGCCGTTTGTGCACGCATATCCTCCCGGGCAGGGCAATTCAGCCGAGGAAACCGTTCCGTTGTCGCAGAAGTATTCCTTCACAATTGCCGTATCCTTGCAGGTGTCGTCATAATACTTTCCTCCGGAAAGGACGCTTCCTGCAGTGAAGATGTCTTTTCCTCCGTCGCCATCAGAGCATGCAGCGCTGTTCGGGGCGGTGCATACTCCGTCGTGGGCGACCGTCACCCCTGCGCTCTGCGCAAGGCAGGAGTTTGTATATGTCTGGCCGTTTGAGCCGCAAACAGGGGCATTGGTTGATGGGCATCCTTGGCCCGGGGTTTGCGTGTTCCCGCTTCCGGGAAGCGCGCATCCTGCAAAAAGCAGCATAACTACCAATAT
>CAIKOA010000027.1 GCA_903828955.1 uncultured Microcaldota archaeon | reverse complement strand
ACGAGAAACTCATAAATCCCGAAGCCGGGCAGAAGCAGATTACCGAATTTCTTAATTAGCGCGGGCGAAAATACTGCGGGCTTTAGCCCGCAGATAGCCCGCGCACAAACTTCAGCTTTTAGCGAGCGCTTTTATTTTCTCAAAGTTCCATGGGGCCCGGGAACTATGCTCTGCCGTGCCTCAGGCGGCTTTGGAAGCACGCTGTACCTGAAATTCTTATTCTCAAGATTATCCACAACTTTCTTCGCCCTCCCCCTTAGGCTCTCCGGAAGGCTTGGCACCCAGTAGAGGTCCTTGAGGGTGGTTATTATCCTGGGCCTTGCCGCATCGTTTGCGCCCATCCTCTCCATTGCATCTATAACGCATGTTTTTATGTTGGTGTCCAGTGGGGCATCCATCCCAAGTTCACTCGGAGTCTTGGAGAGCCTTCTTGCAAGAATCTTTACCGATACTGGCGCCATGCTCGTGAAATGCTCAAGCACCGCCATGTACGGCCGCATCTCCCTGCCTCCAGTCATCTCCGCTTCCCTGTACATATCCGCGAGTATGTGGTTGTAGGTGAGTATTATGATTAAGGTGAGCCGCTTTACGGTTTCCCCGTCCCCAGTCGCCATCACTTCAGTCTGGATGTGCTCCATCAATTTCAGCGTTTTTTTGAGGAACTCCACAACCTCCGGGGCAAGCCTCTCACCTTCCCCTCCGCGGAATGCCACTTCGCAAATAATCGTCTCGACGTGCCTGAGCGCCGCAGCCCTTAGCCGCGGATTCCCGTCTTTCAATAAAAGCGCAACTTTTTCGAATATCTCAAAATCGTCTCCGTTCGTAAGGTTCTTTATCACCGCAATCTGTATCGAGGGGTCCTTCTCTCCAAGCAACTCAAGCAGCTTCTCCTTTGCGATTCCCACCGCCCTCTTGTTTCCGCTTGCGCCTCCTGTTGAGAATGCGGAAAGCGCGCCTATTGCGGTTGCGATCCGCTCATCATTTTCCTTGTCCCGCGTTCCCGGTGATTTCACGATTCCATCCACCAGTGCGGCCGCGTGCTCTTCCTTGTTTGTTGAGAAACAGTAGTATATTGCCCTCCTTATCGTGCGCAGGTCCTCCTTAAGCAGTTCCTTCTCAAGTTTGCTTTTTCCCGGCTTTTCAAAAATGTTCTTTGCGAGCATCGCGCGCTCCGCGACATTCCTCAGGTCCTCTGGAGAATATTTGTCCAGTGAGGTCTCTCCGTTTGCAATCTGCTGCAGGAGCTTGTGCTTCCTCCACCTGTCCTCTCCCCCCATATTTACCCATTTTATATAAAACGTTTTATAAATATAAACATTTTCCCCTTATTTTGCACTTTTCCTTCAAAAAATCGCGTTTTTTCGGAATTTTTTCTGCGCCCTTCCGTTGTCCCGAAATATAACTTTATAATTCCTTCGATTCCTAATAAACATGCAAAAGAGTGGTGGGTTTCATGACAGTTCAGTTAGACAAGTGCGTACCGTGCAAAGCTCCCGAGGAGCTCATTGCATTGCTTGAAGGCGGCAGCGATAAGCAGCGCGCAGAAGCTGCGGCAGCGCTTACAGATACTCCCGAAGCGGTTTTCGCGCTCATCCACGCGGCAAAGAACGACGAATCCGACCGCGTGCGCGACCTTGCGCTCCACTCGCTCATAGATACAATTCTCGACAGAAAGCACCTCGTAAACGAATCCACAGTCGGAACAATGGTGCACGCACTCCTCCGTGATCGGAGCGAATCAGTCCAAAGCACAGCGGATGCGGGGATAATGGTGATCGCTTCGGATTTCCCGTCTAAGGCGCTTCCGCTCCTTCAAGAGGCGCAGAAAAAGGAGAAGGGTGGCGCAGAGCGCTTAGCTTCCACAATGGAGGTAATCTTTTCGCTCTCTTCACTAAGGGCGGAGGCTCCAAAGAATAAGCAGGAACTCATAAGGAACATTCCGGAAATCTCGAATAAGGAGCGGATTGAGAAGCAGCCGCAGAGGATTAAGCTCGTTGCTTAAACTCTCCTCTTTTTAAACATTTTCTAACACTTTCTATACTATATGCCGGCACCCGACCAGGAATACCGCTCCCTTATGCTCCGCAAAGCCCAGTTGCTCGCGCAGCAGCACGGAGGCCTAACCAGCATACCTAGGAAAGTCCAGAGGAGATTGGCCTTCGATGTTATAATCCAAGGGAAGGGAAGCCTTTCAGTTTCGGTGAGAATTCCTGGCGGAGACCTATCCTCCTCGATTTCCCGGCTAAAGGCCGAACTCAGCGCTGAAAAAGCATTCGCGCCCCACAAGCCT
This sequence comes from uncultured Microcaldota archaeon, assembly GCA_903828955.1. Taxonomy (GTDB): domain Archaea; phylum Micrarchaeota; class Micrarchaeia; order Anstonellales; family Bilamarchaeaceae; genus CAIKOA01. The sequence continues at coordinate 1,460 of CAIKOA010000027.1, read as the reverse complement.
TCCCCGGATCAGCTTGGAGAATGCATCCCAATCCCGCCCGCGGCAAACCAGACCATGGACGATTTCTGGGTTATGCGGGAATGGTACAAGGAGGGGCAGTTCGGAATCCGGCTCACCAACGCAGACTGGAGCGAAGACGACGAAGTGCGGGAAAAGGCGGTCCGGTTCCTTGTTGAAAAGGCCCTCAGGAAAGACCCGAGGGATGTCACCTACGAAGATTTCGATTCAAATCGCCTGGAAAGCCTCCTCGTAAACTATTACAAGGGCAGCCCGCATCTGGCACTAACCGAAGCAGGCTACGCTTATTCAGCGGCGGAAGCGTTGCGGCATGCCAATGAGGGCGCCTTCCATAATGAGAAGTTTTACCCCTGGGAAATGAGCCGCACACCGACCGGTTTCTATGAATCAAAAGAGAACAGAATTGCGGCAATAAAATGGCTGGTTGCGAAACTCGGAAAGGGCCCCAGAAACATCAGCGAGGATGATTTCAACACAAACCGCCTGAGCGGCCTTCTCGATTATTACAACGACAGCCCATATTCGGCGCTTCTTGAGGCGGGCATTGTAAATCCTGAAGATGAAAGGTATATGCGCAGGCACGGGCATACGAGATTTTTGGAAGTTTAACTCACCTATCCGGTGTGTAAGCCCTTATTATGCCCCAAATGCAGAATAACGTTTTTCCCGGCAGTACCCGGAGGCATATGCTCCCCGGGCTTACCCACCGGAAACCCACCCATATATTTATAAACACTTTATTCCATATATCATAACATGTCTACCACGGTAAAGCCTCCAACCAGGGATTCCAAGCCCCCAGAGGCAAAACCTCCTTTTCCAAAAAAGCTCCTTGAAATCCGGGAAGTGAAAACCCCGGAGGAGCGCAGGGAATACGACCGCGTGCTCGTTGACGCTTTCAAGAAAGAACAAGGGATGGACGCCAAAAAGTTTGAAATGCTCGATGGCTTCTTCCAGGACCACCGCAGGTTCATCGCATGCCTTTCAGACAGGGTAGTTGGAACCGGAATGCTTGCAAAGCTTCCGGATAGCGGAAAGCACGCAATACTCAGGCTCTCGGTGGATGAACGCTTCAGGGACCCCGCACTCGGAATCTCCAGATCGATTGCCGCAAGAATAGAAGAGGAAGCAAGGAAGATGGGCCTTGCGGAATTAATCTCCTACTGCAGCGAGAGGCTCATGAGAATTTACCAGAGATTCGGAGGCTACGAGCCCATAGAGAAGCGGGACGATGTTCCGGGAATGGAGCCCTACTGGGTAATCCGGAAGAAGCTGGAATAGTGCGTCCACCGGAAACCCACTCTCAATTCCTTTTTAAACTTCATTATATATTTCTAATTTATGCAGTCCCTCGGCACAGTTATTTCCACCGAACTTTCCCCAACAACGATGGAATTTGCATTCGTTCTGGATACGAATTCCCCTGTGCGCAAAGGACAGTT
>CAIKOA010000026.1 GCA_903828955.1 uncultured Microcaldota archaeon | reverse complement strand
GGCTACATCGAGAACCAGCAGTTCGAAAAACTCCACGAAACAATCCGGCAGGTTAGGGACGAGCCGGCGCAACTCAACTTAGCAGGGTTTTTCTAAACGAGCCAAAAACCCCGCCCTTTAGGGCGGGGATAGAGTTTTTATTTTTCCCCTTCCAAAAGGGCGCATGCTCAAGCAAGCATTCCTTTTGCTGATAGCATTCTCGCTCGCATTCCCAACGACCGGAGCGGAGTGCCCTGCCTCAAACGAAAAGTGCCTAAAAGAATCATGCACCCAGTCAGGCGGGGATTTTAACGAGAACAATTACTGCGTAAAAGGGCAAAAATTTGACGAGACCAAATACTCGCAGGAGCTCACAGTATGCCAGCAGATGAACGACTTCTGCATACAAAACGACGGATTAGTCCACAACATGTCCTGCTTCGGCCCGATATTCATGCTTTTGCTAGGGCTTCTCTTCTCCTGTGCGGGTGATACTCCATAATCCTGGTGTTCCTGTCCAGTTCATCCATTATCTTCTTGCTAAGCAGCACATACCCGAAAACCAGCGCGCCGGCAACGGCAAAAAGCGCCTCCGGCCCGAGCATTCCAAGGGCGAACCCGCCAATCGCAAATGCCAGGAAAGTGCAGAAATTCATCGGCGCAATCAAGACAGAAATCCTGCTCGAAATGCCCCTCCCGTCCTCTGCGATGTACCCGATCATTGCCTCATTCAGCGCTATGCACACCCCATACCCGAACCCAGCAAGGAGCAGCGCATAGATGAAGAATCCCCCCATATACGGGAGCATCGCTATGAAGGGTATTGAAATCAGCTGGAAAAACAGCAGCCTGTTCTCATCAAGGTTCATTTTGACCGCGACAATAAGGCCCACCCCTACGCACATGTAGAACCCTGCAAGCAGCATTGCAATATGGATGTAGCTCATCCCCATCCCATCCAGGACAACCGGGAGCAGGAAAGTGAAAACAATAAGGTATGAGACATTAACCAGGATCGTCGCGATGGAAACGTCCCAGAAATTCGCCTCTTTCCGTTTTACGCGGAAGAGCGTCCCCCAGTCAGGGTGCTTCATGGAAGCCCCGCGGTTCATTACGGTTGATGCAACCAGGATCCCCACAATTCCGAGGGCCAATATGACCCAGAATAGCAATCCAAACGAGGAGTATGAAATTAGCAGGCCTGCCCAGAGAATCCCTGCCGCGCCGCCGAATTCCCTCACGCTGCCCATGATGCTGAGGTATTTCTTTTCAGGCGCGCGGGCTATTATCGCGGTCCTGTCCACGGCCCAGAAGGACGCCTCGCTCGCGCCCTCGGATATTTTCCCGATTGCAAACTGTATCGGAAGCGCCGCATATGCATAAATCAGGCTCGTCAATGACTGGAGCGCCATGCTGAAAATGAAAAATACCTTTACCCCGACCACATCCGCAAAAACCGAGGAAACCAGCCTTATCAATACGAATGCGAGCGGCATGAGCGAAAGCACGAGCCCAATGTCCCCGACAGCGACACCCTTGCTGATGAGGTATAATGGAAGCGCAAGCGTAAGCGCCCCGTATTTGAATTGCTCTATGAAATTCAGCGCCCCAATTCTCCGCAGCATCGCAGATATCTTTCCAGATATGCTTTTTAACCCAAACTCCCTAAATCAAACCCATGATTGACGCCCAGCTTGCCTCAGAAATAAAGAAAAGATTCGCAAAGGAGATGGGGGATGGCGCAGTGGTTTTCAGGGTTTTTGGTGAAAAAGAAGAGTGCGGAATGTGCGAGGAATACGCGAAAACATTCGAAGAGATCGCATCTTTCCACAAAAAACTCTCCTTTGAAAAATACTCAATTTACTCCAAAGAGCGTGACAAATACTGGGTTGAAGTCGCGCCTTCGCTTGTCATCTTCTCGGAAAAGACAGGGGGGACCGCGACCTTTTACGGTTTTCCCGGCGGGCATCTCTTCCCAATCCTGCTTGACGACATAATAGAAGCCTCAAAAGGAAAGATCCCTATCTCAGGGGATATGGAGAAAAAGATAAAAGCAATCGATTTCCCGCTAAAGCTGCGCATTTTCGTTTCCCAGACCTGCCCGCACTGCCCGCAGGCATTGAAGGTCGCCCACGACTTTTCCCTTCTTAACCCGAAGATAAGCGCGCAGATGGTGGATACCGACGTTTTTCGCGATCTTTCCGCAAGGTTCAACGTGAGTGGCGTCCCTAAAACGGTAATCAATGACAAGCTGGAATTCACCGGCCCCAGGCCTTCCGAGGACCTGCTCCGCGAAATCCTTTCCCTAAAGCAGTAATGTTCTTCTCCCCCAAGCAACCCCCCTCACCAGGCGGGGGAGGTCCCCCTCCTGGTGGAACCTACCCCCCGCGATTTTCTTACCTCCTCAGAACGCTTCGCAATTACTTTACTTCATTCCCCAAGCAACCCCCCATAAGTATATATTTTTATCAAGGAGCCCTTCAGGGGGAGCGCCCCCTAAAGTGCTTCAGCCCAAGCAACCCCCCATAAGTATATATTTTTATCAAGAGTATAATAGGGCATGGATTTTGAGACGACGGCCGACATACGCATCCCAAAAAACCCCCTAGAGAGGGTAATCGGGCAGGATGAGGCCGTCAGGATTTCCCGGATTGTCGCAAAGCAGAAGCGGCACCTTCTCCTCGTTGGAGCCCCCGGCACAGGAAAGAGCATGATTGCCCGCGCAATAGCTTCCATCCTCCCGCCGCCCACACTTGAGGTTTCCGTTCTGCATAACCCGGAGCGCCCTGAGCGCCCCGTTCTTTCAATCCGAAATTTCGAAATGCTGAAAAGGGAATTCCAGGAGGAAAAATCCTTCGGAACGCCCCTTCACCCCTATGAAGTCCCGGAATTCGTTGCTGAAAAACTGGGCTTCCGCTGCCGCAGGTGCGGAGAGCTCTCTACTCCCCGCCTTCTCTATTGCCCTTCCTGCGGCGCAGACAAAGCGGACCGGGGAACCGCTCCCTTTGGAAACCTCGTCCCGAATCAGCAGAATAAAAAGGAAGGGATTGCAGTGCAGGCAACCCGCCTGGGCGAGGACGGAAAGCAGGAAACCCTCCTGTACGAACGCACGGAAACCGACGGAATAATCGTGCTCACCGTTGAAGACCTGAAGAAAAGAAAAGCCGCAGAGGCAAAAAAGCTCCGCAAGATAATCGTGCCTCTCACCCGCTCCACTTTTGTGCAGGTTGTCGGCAACAACGAGACCGAATTGCTCGGAGACGTGCGCCATGACCCGTATGGAAGCCATCCGGAAATAGGCACTCCCGCTTATCAACGCGTGGTTGCAGGGGCTCTCCACGAATCCCACGAAGGCGTCCTCTACATAGACGAAATGACCACTCTGGGGGATTCGCAGAAATTCCTCCTTACCGCAATGCAGGAGAAAAAATTCCCAATCACCGGAAGAAATCCAAACAGCGCAGGCTCAATCGTGCGCGTTGAAAACGTCCCCTGCGACTTCATTTTGGTTGGCGCAATGAACATAAACGACCTTCCCTCGCTTTCGCCTGCTCTCCGTTCCAGAATACGGGGCAGCGGCTACGAAATTGTCCTGAACACATACATAGAGGACACACCGGAAAACCAGGAGAAAATGGCTTCCTTTGTTGCCCAGGAAATCCAGAACGACGCGAGAATTCCGCACGCTTCCAAAAAAGCAGTAGACCTGATAATCGAAGAATCCAGGAAAATATGCAAATCCACCGAAAACAAGAGCGGCCTCACGCTCCGCCTGCGCACACTTAGCGGAATAATCCGCCTCGCAGGGGATTTCGCTTCGGTTGAAGAGGCATCCTTAATAGAGCCCACGCATATCCAGCTCGCAATAAAGCAATCCAAGAGCGCGGAAGAGCAGCTTGAGGAAAAATACGGAAACATCTGGAGCGCGGGAATGGCGGATTACGGAGCCCGGGCGAAAAAAGGCGCGGAAACCGCGTAGTGCCACCCCTTTCTTTTTGTAAAAAGAAAAGTCTGGCAGGACGCAAAAGAAAAACAGAATGCCGATATCAATCGGTGCATAACTATTTCTAAAAGAGTATAAAGCGGAGGGAGGAGAGGGCATACAAACTTGTGTGGGTGGGAGGTGAGCAGCCCTGCTCCGGTCGCCTCACGCTATTTAACCCCGCTTTCGCGGGAATTAGCGCAAGAGGAAGAAAACTTTTCTTCCAACCTGTCTTTTATCCAAGATACCCATTTCCGCAAGCCTGTTCAGGCGGGAACTTGCCGCGTTGCTTCCGCGGTACCCGAATTCCATCTGAACATCCTGGGCAGTGGCTTTGCCGGACTTGCCAACAAAATCCATGATTTTTTGGTCGATTTCAGGGAGAAGCATACCTTGGGGAGGTTCGCCTGCTTCCCTGCCAGCCTCCAGCTTGTCCATCCGCGCCAGAACGTTCTTCAGGATCCTATTCGTGTTTTCCCGCTCTTCCAGCAGTCTGTAGGCGATTTCCGCCAAGACCACCGGGTCTCTGAACTTCTCGAGGTTCGCCTTCAAATCTGTCTCTATCTCGTGCGTCAGGTACGGCGCTGGTACGTTTTTAAATCTTGCCTTCGTATCTTCCTCAAGCATGTTCGCTTGCCTCTGTGGGTGTCTTTCATTGCGCAAATGTTGCGCAACTGTCATGACATAATCATGATACATTTTTAAAGCTATGTTCGCTCCGAGAGAGATTTTTGCGTTTTTTAACTCCCTTTAGTCATGATTGGGGCATGATAACCGCAAAGCAGATTCACGCGGAAAGCACGCTTCCGTCGTGAACCGCTCAAAATCCCCTCATGGCACCTGCGCGATAATTACGTGATATATGCATATCGATGCCGCGCCGGCCCATTCCAAATCCCCGTATAAGTTAAGTATTTATTAGTTGCCCGCAAAAAGGGGCGCATGCTCGACCCGGTAGCAATCGCCCACGACATGCGTGATGCGTTCAAGGCAAGGAACATGCGCAAGATGCGCAAGACAAACGACAAAATACAGGCGGAAACCGCCCTGAATTTTTCAAAGCAGAATTTCATGCTTGCGGTTTATTCGTATGTGCTTGCAAAAATGCTTTCCAAGCCCCGCTTTTTCGGGAAAGAGCACGCAGACGCAGTAAAGATGATCGAGGCAAAGCTTGACGGGCTCGTTTCAACCGCAGAAAAGAAAGACCCGGAGGCGCTTGCAAAATACCTGGATTCCCTCGGGGACGCAATACAGGCCTTAGATAGCGCGGATTCCCGCTTCATAAAGGGAATGATCGATAAGGGAAAACTGAAAACTGCGGCAATCCTCTATGCACAGGGGATTTCCCTTTCCGCAGCTTCTGAAATGACCGGCGTTGAAAAGCAGGAAATCATGGACTACGCAGGGAAAACGATGATGTTCGACCGCCTCAGCGACAAGATTCCTCTCGATTCACGGATAAAAAAAGCAAGAAGAATGCTCCTGGGTGAATGAAAATGAAAGACAAATATCTCCTCTGCGATTCAAGCACGCTCATTTCCCTCACGGGCTCCTGCCTCGAAGGCCTCCTTTACTTCTTCAAGGACAAATACGGAGTGCGCACATTAATCCCGCGCTCGGTGCAGAGGGAAACGGTGGACACGCCCCTTTCCCTTGCCACAAAGGAATACTGCTTCTCCGCAATCCGCATAAAGGAAATGATAAATGACAAAGTAGTCGAAGTGGTTGACCAGGACGTTTCCGCGGAAACAAAAAAAATAATGGATACTGCAAACAAAGTGTTCTATGCGCACGGCTCCCCAATAACTCTGATGCACCTCGGGGAAACCGAAATGATTGCACTTGCAAGAAAACTCGAAGTCAATTCAATTCTAATAGATGAGCGCACCACCCGCATCCTGATTGACGACCCAACCTCATTGACACAGCACCTCCAGGACGAATTCCGCACTTCAATAATGGTGAACCGCCAGAGCCTTGCGCAGCTTGCAGACCTTGTGCGCGGAATGGAAGTAATCCGCAGCACCGAAGTCGCATTCCTTGGCTACGAAAAAGGGTTCTTCGACCACTTCGATGACCTCAAGAAACAGGCCACTGAGGCCGGCCTTTACAAGCTCAAATACGCCGGGTGCGCAATCAGCTTCAAGGAAATCGAAGAATATGTGGGGAGACTCTGATGCCCGAAGCAGGGGCTCCTGCGATCGCAGTTGATTCCCGGGAAGACAATTTCTTTTCGCAAGCGCTGAAAGCGATGGGCGCACAAACGCAAGTTTGCACCCTTCCAGTTGGCGATTTCGTCTGCTCAGACCGCGCAGTTGTAGAGCGGAAAACCCGCTCTGATTTCGAATCCTCAGTAATCGATGGAAGGCTCTTTGAGCAGCTCTCGCGCCTTTTCGAAACTTACTCCCGCGTAATACTTGTAGTTGAAGGGAGCGAGAGCGCAGGAATTCTCCAGAAGGCCTCCCTTCTTGGCGCATACGCTTCCGTAATTACCGATTATGGCGCGGCAATTTTCTTCACGCGCTCTCCCGAATCCACCGCAGAATTAGTTTTCGCAATCGCAAGGCACGAGCAGATCGCCGAGAAAAGAACGCTCCGCATCTCCGGCAGGCCGAAAGGGAGAACTCTTTCCCAGAACCAGCAGGCAATAATTGAAATGCTCCCGATGGTGGGCCCGAAAATGGCAATCTCCCTCCTGATGCATTTCGGAACGGTTGAAAATATCGCAAAAGCAAGCGAAAAAGAACTGCTTGAAGTTGAAGGGCTCGGAAAGAAAAAAGCCTCCGCAATCCGCCGCGCGTTCACCATTCCATTTGAGCCGAAGGAAGAGGATCCCGAATCAGAAAATGAACGGGAATCCGGAGAGGAATAATCCGTTTTTTACGTCTGAAAATTCCAGCAGTGGGAAACCCTTATATTACTTATATGGAGCCCCTCAGGGGGAGCGCCCCCTAAGTGGCTTCACCCCCAGCAACCCCCCATCACTTGTTCTTAGCCAATCATTCTGATAAGTATTTATTTCTTTTATGTTATGCTAGGCATATGAACCTCCCAATCCGCGGCAAAGCCATCGGCTTAGACTGCGGCAACTGCGACCTCCCGTTCCTTTCGCACGCGCACGGAGACCACCTGAACGGAGTAAAGAAGTCCACGCACATTATTGCAAGCAAGGAAACAATTGAACTCGCTTCCCTTTCCGCATCCCTTTCAACCCGCCCAGGAATCCAATTGCTCGATGCAGGCCACATTCTCGGATCCCGGCAGCTCTGGGCAGAAACAGACGGAGGGAGCGCGCTCTACACCGGGGATTTCCGCCTAAAGGAAGGCATCTTTTCCAAGGGAGCAGAACCCAAGGAAGCGGAAAAACTCATAATTGAATGCACTTATGGAGACCCTTCCTTTTCATTCCCATCCCCGGAAGAAACCTACTCGGAAATTGCAAAATGGGTGAATTCCCACAATGATTCAATCCTTCTCCTTGGCGCATATAACCTTGGAAAAACCCAGGAGCTCATCAAAACCCTGAACGAATACTGCAAAATCACTCCGGTAGTTACTCCTCATTCCGAGCATTTCAACCGCGTTTACGAGAAAAACGGAATAAAACTCGACAGGGTAGTGGTCGGAACCGAAGAAGCAGAAGAAGTAATGCGCGGCCCGTTCGTCTCAATAGTCCCCCCAAAACTCGCAAGGAAAACCTTCGCTTCCAAGCTAGGGAGCGCATTCTCGCGCAAAGCTTATTCCGCATTCGTCTCCGGCTGGGTACTCAGATACAGGCACAGCGCGCACGAAGGTTTCCCCCTCAGCGACCACGCTGATTTCGCAGACATTCTCGAATACGTGGAGCAGGTAAACCCGAAGGAAGTTACCTTCGTTCACGGAGATGGCGCGCACCTAGCGCGCGTTCTTTCCAAAAAAGGAATCCGCACCTCTCTTTCAGGTGCTCTTCCCGCGCAAACCCTTCCTGAGATGGAAATCCTGGCTCCCGAAGCCAAATCCTAATCTTTTTATATTCTACCCTGCCTCAATATACTCTCCTTTTGCTATTACTAGCAAAAGGCCCATGGCCACGGTTGTGTAGTGGGAGCACAGGGGACTGTGGATCCCCAAGCCCGAGTTCAAATCTCGGCCGTGGCCCTAATTTTCTAATCCGGTTTGGGCATTATTATGACGTTAGGTGCCTGATTTTAAATCTTCTTATCCATGGTTAAAACATGAGTATGGATTGGAAAGATTCATCATTCTGGAAGGCGGCTGCAAAACGCGGGGCACAGGTCCTCTTCAGCCTCGTTCTCATGATGGCGCTGTTCTTTTTCTTCGCAGGAAGGCTCGATCTTCCACTGGCATGGCTCTTCTTCGGGCTTTATTTTGTGTCGCTTGCCCTAAACATGGTGATCTTCCTGAAGTATAATCCGGAGGTCATAGAGGCGAGAAGCGAAATCATCAAGGGCGAAATGAAATGGTGGGACAAGATATACGCTGTGCTCTACATGCTGTTTCTGTTGGCGATTCCTATCGTATGCGGCATTGATGTGCATTTTCAGGCTTCTGCTTTAGGGTTCGGGTATTATCTTGCAGGCATTCTCCTGTTCGTTGCGGGCTGGAGCTTTACATCATGGGCGCTTGTCTCAAACAAGTTCTTTGAAGGCTCTGTCCGCATCCAGAAAGAAAGGGGGCACACTGTTGTTTCAACAGGGCCTTACGCCATTATCCGCCATCCTGGCTATGCCGGAATGATCGTGCTTTATGCCGCAACGCCTCTTGGCCTGGGTTCCCTTTATGGCCTGGTTCCCGCGCTGCTGCTTGCCGCCGCCTTCATATTCCGCACCCACTTTGAGGACGAAATGCTGCAGAGAGAGTTAAAGGGATATAAGGAATACGCGAAAAAGACCAGATACCGGCTCATTCCTTTCGTTTGGTAGGTAAAATCGGAAACAGCACAACCTAATGCACAAGTGTGGAAAAAGAAGTCGGATAGGTCGGCTTGCCTCCCAAGGGACCTAAACCTATAAATATCACTTATATTCATAAAAATAGCACCAATTGCGGGATTTTGTGCGCCCTGCCTTTGCAAAGAGGTTTTTCATTGCAAATATTAGTTTCAAACAAGGTTTTCGAAAACAAAGGAGCCGTCCTCCGCCCCTTCAGCGCACGCGATGTGGAAGCCGAAAGCATTAGGGTGGGCAGGGAGCTCGGGCTCCAAAGCCACGCCTTGAGCACGCAAAGAGCCCTTCTGCAGAAGGAATTCCTGATGCTAATGGGCCAGCAGAATTCCGGCTTCCCGTTCCGCTTCTGCCGCGTATCCGATGCCTTTGACTTTTTCCTGACCATTTCCAGTGAAAAACCCGCAAGCACAATTCTCTACAGGGGCCCGCAATCCCAATTCCTAACCATAACCAGATTGCACATTAAAAAATATGCCCCCATCTATGCAAAAGTTTCCGAGCCAACCGAAGGCTCCAGCGAGTTGATTCTTTCCCGGGACCCCAGACTCCTAGAGCAGCTGGATTATTTGCTTTCAGTAAAAGCAAAGCAAGGAAAACTTTCAGAAGAGGATTTCCGCGCCCAGGGGCTTGCCCTTGGCTACCCGAAGAGCGCGGTTGAGGGCTTCGCATCGTTTGCAGAAGACGGCGACCGGATACCTACGTACGCCCGCCTTCTTTTGGAAAACAACATAACCCTGGCCCCGCCGCTCTGGAATGCATCCTATGTCCCTACAATTTCCGGAGGGGAAATTCTGGAAATTGGGCACCTTGAATTCTGGAATTCCATTATCGCGAGAGAGATTGGGAATTTCGCCTTTGAAATCGGAAGCGCACACAATAAAGTATCCCAAATGCTTCTCATTGCCAGGCTCCAGGGCAAAGTAAGCTGGGCAGAAGATTCCCATGAGAGGTCAATGCGCGAGGCAATCGAGAACGCATACGGAGTCCCGCTCTCGGTCGGGTACTAACCATTAAAAACAGTCCAATAGAACCTACACACGGGTAGTTTTTCTTGAAGAATCTAATCACAAATAAATATTCAATCATCATCAATCTCATAATATCAATCGTAATAATCGCAGCGCTCCTCTACTATGCGGGAATCGAGGATTTCCTGAAAATACTCTCAACAATCAATTTGGGCTGGCTCCTCATCGCCATACTTCTGCTTCTCGGAATGTACGCATGCATGGTCGTCCGGATGAAAATCCTCCTTGACGAAATGAAGGCAAAAATCTCCTGGATAGGCCTTGCAAAAACCCATTTCACAGGAATGCTGCTTGCAGACATAACTCCTGCGCGCAGCGGTTACCTAGGCGCAGCAGTGGTGATGAACAAGAACTACGGAGTTCCCTACGAAAAAGCAATGGTCGCAATCCTCGGCCCCCAGGCCTACGATTTCATGTTCAAGATAATAGTCGGAGGAATCGCCCTCCTCTACCTCCTGAATTATGCAATGATCAAGGATGGCTGGATAATGTTCCTGGGAGTATTCGGGCTCGCGGTAGTTCTCGCAGTTATGGTTGCGCTCCTCTTCTCAAAGCGCTTTCTTAAGCTCTTTTCCTTCTCTGAAAAATGGCCTCTTTTTGGGAGCATATACGAAATCTTCAAAAACACCCAGCAGCACTCGCACGTAATAATAAAGAAAACCCCCCAGCTCCTTCTGCTTCTGATGTGCACATGGACGCTAAAGGCGCTCTCCTGGTTTGCGGTTGCAAAATCCGTAGAAATGACGATCCAATGGGCATACCCCGAGCCCCTTTTCTATTTCTTCCTCCAGCCATTAGTAACCATTCTGGAATTCGTGCCCACCCCAACCCTCGCCGGAATGGGATTTAGCGAAACAGGCGGAGTCCTGGTCCTCTCCCTCTTCGGAATAGGCGCAGCCCAGGCAACCGCCTTCATGCTTGTTGCCCGCTTCAAGACGATGCTCATAAACCTTATTGGGGTAGAAGAAGCGATCCGGCTCCTGAAAAGTGGCAAAAACTGATTTTTTGCACTAGATGCTTATATTTTATATTCTTACGTTCAAATTAATACGATGGAATCCAAGCCATTATTGAGTTTAATCCTTATCTTTGCAATACTGGCAGGATTCTCATTTGCCGCAACGGATGTTTCCACCTGTGCGAATATCTCTTCTCCGGGCAGTTATGTGCTTAACCAGAGCATAAACGGCACAGGTTCAGCAGTTACCGGGATTTCCAACATAAGCTATGCATGCATACGCATTAATTCGTCCAACGTGGCATTTGATTGCAATGGTTTCAATATCTCTGGCAACGGCTCTCAAACTGCGGGCATCGCAGTGAACGGCTCGGCAACGTCTCCGCTTACAAACATCACAATCAAAAACTGCCCAATGATATTCAATTACAGTAATGGCGTTGTTATCCAGTACGCCAATCTCAGTGTAATACAGAATGTCACTTCCACCGGGAGCAGATTACACGGCTTTTTCATAAATAACACCGCACTTAGCAATTTCACCAACAACACCGCATACAATACTACTGGAAATGGTTTCTACGTAATCGTTTCCAGGCTCGCCAACATCAGCGGAAATAATGCCATCAACAGCACGATCTACGGATTTAACGTCAACAATACAAACGACACCGCTTTTGTGAGCAATGCCGCCATCAATACCACGGGCACCGGGGACGGTTTCCATGTGGAACTCAGCAACAACAACACGTTCCTCGCCAACACAATGGCATTCAGTGCAAGATACGGGTTCGCGCTCTATGACAGGGCTACCAACAGCACATTGGACAGCAACACGGCGTACAACAATACCCAGTATGGCTTTTACATAGGCTCATCCAACAATAGCGCCCTCACCAACAATACCGCCTACAACAACTCGTTCGGCTTCGCCCTCTCCTCCAGCTCCAACAACAACCTTACCTCAAACAACGCCTCCAACAACTCCGCAAACGGCTTCAACCTCGGCTCTAGCTCCAACAACAACACCCTCACCAACAACACCGCATACAAAAATACTCAGTATGGCTTTTACATAGGCTCATCCAACTATAACCGCCTCACCAACAACACCGCATACAACAACGGCGGAACCGGCACCTTCTCCGGCATCTACTTCACCAGCTCCAACAATAGCGTCCTTACCAACAACATCGCCTACAACAACTCAAAGTACGGCTTCTACCTCACCTCCACCTCCAACTACAACGCCTTCACCAACAACACCGCCTACAACAACTCTGACTCCGGCTTCTGCCTTGCCACCAATTCTAACAACAACACCTTCACCAACAATACCGCCTACAACAATTCCATCAACGGCTTCCTCTTTTGGAACAGCTCTAACAACAACCTTTTCAACAACTCCGCCTACAACAACTCCTACGCCGGCTTTCTCTTTTCCCCCGCCTCTCTCTCACCCCCCAACTCCAACAACAACACCATTACCAACAACTCCGCCTACAACAACCAGTACGGCTTCTTCCTTAATATTGCCTCCAACAACACCCTAACCAACAATACCGCCTACAATAACGTACAAGGCTTCTATATCTACTGGGGGTCCAACTACAATAACATCACCCGCAACACAGCATACAACAACTCCTACTCCGGCTTTCAGTTGGATACCAACTCCAACAACAACACCCTCACCAGCAACTCCGCCTACAACAACTCGGTGTACGGCTTCTACCTCTACACAAACCCCGCCTCCAACACCTTCATCAACAATACCGCCTACAACAACTCCGACACCGGCTTCTACATTGAATCCGGCTTCAATAACAACTTCACCAACAACAGCGCCTACAACAACACAAGGTACGGCTTCTACCTCCACAGCTCCAATAACAACCTGACCAACAACACCGCCACCAATTCCCAGTACGGCTTCTACCTCTACTTCTCTTCCTTCAACACCCTCACCAACAACAACGCCTCCAACAACTCCGTCCATGGCTTCTACCTCAGGTCCAGCCCCAACAACAACTTCACCAACAACAGTGCCTACAACAACTCCCAGTACGGCTTCTACCTCTACGTCAGCGCCACCTCCAACAACAACTTCACCAGCAACACCGCCTACAAAAACCAGTACGGCTTCTACATCTCCTCCGGCCCAAACAACAACTTCACCACCAACACCGCCTACAACAACTCAGAGTACGGCTTCTACTTCTCCTCCAGCTCAAACAACAACCTCACCAGCAACACAGCCTACAACAACTCCAACGGCGGCTTCCGCCTCGACTCCAGCTCCAATTACAACACCCTCACCAACAATACCGCCTACAACAACACCAACGTCGGCTTCTACCTTACCTCCAACTCAAACAACAACCTCACCAGCAACACCGCCTACAACAACTCATACGCCGGCTTCTATCTCTTCTCCAGCTCCAATTACAACAATATCATCAACAACACCGCTTACAACAACTCAAAGTACGGCATCGGCCTCTACTCCAGTTCCAACAACAACCTTACCAACAATGTCGCCTCCAACAACACCCAATACGGCTTCTATCTGGACTCCAGCTCCGACACCAACAATCTCATCAACAACACGGCATACAACAACACCCAATACGGCATTTACATCTCCAGCTCCAACAGCACGAATCTTACCAACACCCACGTTTACAATAACGCCGTAGGCGCGGTCTACCTCACTACCGATACCACCCCAAGGACCGTCTATTTCACCAACCTCTCAGTAGACAACCCTGCAGGGAATTACACGAACTACACGAGCCTTGACATCAGCGACATAATGAATGCAAACAGCGCCTACAGCATAAACTGGAGCAGGATCTCTTTCTCGCTTCCAGCCGGATACATATCATTCGCCCAGAAATTCGTTAACATTTCCAACCTCAGCGGCACTCCCTCCATAGATTCAATAACCTGGCACTGGGACCAGTCTGAGGTCAGCGGAACCTACACCGAATCCAAGTTCGAGCTCTGGAAGTACGGCGCCTCAGGCTGGGGCGCGGCCGCGCTCAACAGCACGCCAAACACAACCGCAAACACCCTCACGCTCTACAACACGAACCCCGCCAGCATCTATGGAATCCTCGTAAATGTTAGTGGGGAGTGCCCGGTGATAACCTCTCCAGGGGCTTATACCCAACTATATAATTATGCAGGAGCGCCGAACGACGCTTCGTCAACCTCTTCAAAGGCCTGTGTAGTGATTGCGGCGGAAAACGTCACCTTTGACTGCAATGGCCACACAATAACCAACAACGGCACGGCGGATGCGTATGGGATTTTTGCCAACTCCAGCGCAAACAATGCAACCATAAAGAACTGCCCCTCGGTTTTGAATTATACCTACGGGGTTGGCGTATCCGGCCTCCCTTCCAATGAAGCCGGCAACATCATAATTTCCAACACGACCTCGATTAACAGCTCTGATTCAGGCATTTATTTGTATTACGCAAGAAACGCAACTATCAGGAACTCCACAGCAAGTGGGAGTGCCCAGGGCGGCTTTACGTTAGAGAACAGCGCGGGCAACAGGATTGCCAACAGCACCGCTTATAACAGCCCCTTCGGCATCGAGCTGGAATCCACCTCAGACAACAACTCCATTTCCAATAACACTTTATACAGCAACTCCGGCTCGGGAACAGGAATATCTATAGACACATGCTCAGGAAACAACATTACCGGAAACACCATCCATGACACTGCCGAAGGCATCTACGCCACACTGGCCAACAACAACATTTTCATGGGAAATAACATAACCAATATTGTTAATGACGGCTTGCTGGGCGGCGATCCGTCCATTTTGGAAAATGGCGGGGATTATAACCAGCTCATAAATAATGTTATATCTTACTCTCAGAACAATTACGGAATCTATTTCAGCGGAAACCACAACAACTTCACAAACAACACCGTCTTTTCCACAGGCGACTCCTGCATCCGCACAAACGGAAACTGGAACATCTTTGAGAACAACACCGCCTACGACTGCGACCTTGTCGAAATCACCGGAGGCGCATTTGAGATAGGCGATTACAACAATACCCTTGCCCACAACCACGCCAACAGCAGCAACAACGGCTACTACATAGAAGGGGACGGCAACCTCCTTGCCAACAACACCGCATACGGGAACTACCTCGGCATAAACGTCCTCCCGGTAACCGGAGCTGGAAACTCAATAATTGACAATGTCGCAGAAGAAAGCACCTTTTTAGACTTCGTGGTGGGCGGCGACATCTGGCTGAACTACGGCTTCATCATTTCAGGGATTAACCTGCCCCCCTATGTCTGCAACAACATTGTAACCAATCTTACCGGTTCCGGGGGAAGGCTGATCCTCTACATCAACGGAAGCGGCGCGGTAAGCAACGGAGTGTATTCCGGAATCGGCGTCTGCAACGGCAATGGAGCCTCATTCACAAACGTTACTATACTCGGCTCTAACACCCTCAACAACAACGGCTTCGTCGCCATCATTTCCAACGGAACCCGCGTTGCCAACTCCACTTCCAATAACAATCTTGGAGGCTTCTGGGCCGTAAGCAGTGAAAATACGCTGGTGGAAAGCTCCAATGCAAGCGGCAACGCCATAGGGTTCGCCGCGGTCTACTCCAACGGAACCAGCTTCACCGGCTGCAACGCCTACAACAACAATGTGACTAGCCTTCCCCTCCTCCCCATTCCCGTAGGCATTGGGGCGTTTTTCTGGAAAAGCAACGGAGTCCTCTTAAACGGCATCCGATTCTACAATAATTCGTTTATGGGGCTCGGCCTGTGGGGCAGCAGCAACATTTCCATAATCTCCTCCTTGATGTACAACAACGGATACGATTTCGCTGCAGTTGGGCCTTCTAATTACAACATGACGACCTCATATTTCCTGAACCCCTCCGGAACCTACGAGAACTACACCAACGTCTCCGCAGTGGATTCTCTTGCTTCAGGAGAGGCATATTCAATCAACTGGACCAGGAACTCCTCAGGAATGCCAACGGACAGGATAAGTTTCAGGAACAAGTTCGTGAACATCAGCATGCTCGCAACCGCGACCGTGCAGAGCTCAATAGACAAAATAACCTGGTCATGGAGCAGCTCCGAATTAGGAGGTTATACCCCATCCAAATTCGAGCTCTGGAAATACAACGCCTCGGGCTGGGGCGCGGGCGCGCTCAACAGCACCCCCAACACAACCGCAAACACCCTCACGCTCTACAACATGAGCCCCGCAAGCGAGTATGGCATTCTCCAGAACAGCACAATCACGAACTGCCTCGCAATCTCTACGCAGGGGGACTACATGATGGGAAACAACTATACCGGCGCGCCCAATGCAATCTTCCCGGATGCCGCAGATGCGAACTATGCCTGCGTGGTAATCTCCGCTTCCGATGTCCTCTTCGACTGCAACGGCTTCAACATAACCAACAACGGAACGGATCTCGCAGTGGGGATCTACATAAACGGGTCCGCAGGTTCCCCATTAACGAATGTTACCGTACGCAACTGCCCTTCAATCGACGGATACACCAGTGCAGGAGTCTACCTTAACCGCGCAGAGAACAGCCTGGTGGCCAATGCCTCAGCGGTAAATGGCCGCTACGGCTTCGAGATTGCCTTTTCGCACTACAATCTCCTGGCTAACCTGACTGCGTACGGCGGCACTGCAGCCGGGATAGCGATGGGCTACAGCAACAGCAACAACATAACGGATTCCATTCTCGATGGCAACGGAGACAGCGGGGTAATAATTACCTTCACTTCATCCTACAACCTCTTGGCCAACAACACCGCCTACAGCAATACAAACAATGGCTTCGACCTGGAAAGCAATTCGAACTACAACAACCTCACCGACAACACCGCCCATGACAACGGAGGGGACGGCTTCTTCTCGGATTCTTCCCCTTCCAATTTCATCAACAACACTGCCCATGACAACGGTGCCTTAGGATTCAGGATCCGTCTAGCCAGCTATCAAAACCTTATCAACAACACCGCCTACAGCAATACAGAAGATGGCTTCCGCCTGAACAAGGCGCCCAACAGCATTTTCAGGGGGCAACAACGCCACCGGCAACATAGGAGCTGGCTTCACGCTGTGGAATTCTCCGAGAACGATTGTGGACGCCTCCACCTTCTGCGGCAACGGAGGCCGCGGGCTGGAGATGGACAACTCAGGGGAAAGCATGGTGAGCAACTCAACCGCCTGCGGCAACACCAACGATGCTTTCTACATTCTCAATTCCAACCACAACAACCTTACCAACAACACCGCCTCCAACAGCACCAAATGCTTTGATCTATACTCCTCATCTGATAACATCCTCACGAACAACACTGCATACTGCAACACCAGCAACTACGGTTTTTACCTGGAGTATTCTTCCAACAACAACACCCTCACCAACAACACCGCTTACAATAACTTCGTGGGTTTTGTATTATACATTTATTCCAACAACAACACCCTCACCAACAACAACGCCTCCAACAACCTCGTTGGCTTCCAAATACAATCTTCCTCCAACAATACGGTCTTCAATAACACCGCCTACAACAACGCCTGGGACGGCTTCGTCTTTTCATGGAGCTCAGACAACAACACGGTCTTCAATAACAGCGCCTCCAACTCCGCCATGGGCTTCGAACTATACTCCTCCTCCAACAACTTACTCGCAAATAACACCGCCTCCAACAGCAACACAGATGGCTTCGATCTAGAATACTCCTCCAACTACAATATCCTCACCAACAACAGCGCCTGGAACAACAACCAGGGTTTCAATCTCTACACTTCGAACTACAACACCTTCACAAACAACAGCGCCTTCAACAACTCAGGCACCGGCTTCTATATGTCGGTCTGTTCCAACAATAACCTCACCAGCAACAGCGCCTGGCAAAACGTCTACGGATTCTCCCTAATGTACAGCTCCAACTACAACAACCTCATCAACAACACCGCCTACAACAACACCAACGTCGGCTTCAGCCTGAGCTCCAACTACAACAACATCATCAACAACAGCGCCTACAACAACAGCGGGGACGGCTTCTTCATTGCTTACTATTCCGATTACAACAACATCACCGGCAACACGGCCTATAACGACGTCAACGGGATCTTCCTCTATGGTTCCAACAATATCCTCTCCAATAACACGGTCCACAACAACTACTACGGCATCGATCTCATATACTCCGCCTACAACAACCTTACCAACAACACCGCCTACAACAACTCGCAAGACGGCTTCTACCTAGGCACTTCCGACTACGTCAACCTTACCAACAACTCCGCCTACAACAACTCCCAGTATGGTTTCTACATTTACAGCTCCGACGCCGCCAACCTGACCGACTGCCATGCCTACAACAACACCCTCGGCGAATTCCGCGCATCCACCGACTCCACCCCCCGCATATTCTACGCCAACAACCTCACCATAGACAACCCCTATGGCAACATGGCCAATTACACTTCTCTCAACATAACAGATACCCTGGCGGCCGGCAACGACTACATAATAAAATGGGCCGCCAACCCCTCAGCCCTCCCGGGCCAGGCAACCTCATTCCGGGGAAAATACATCGATATCTCCATTGTTTCCGGTTCGGCCAGCATCGATTCCATCACATGGACCTGGGCTGATTCAGAACTTGGAGGCTACAACGAGGACCTGTTCAAGCTTGTTAAATACAATGCAAGCGGCTGGTCCTATGTGCCTGGCCAGCAACTCTATGCTGCGCAGAACACCCTTAACGTTTCCAACCTGGATTCGTTTAGCACATTCGCAATCCTGGAATACACCACAAATGTTTCGGTCCTCAAGCTCAACCAGACCGCGCAGCAGCCAAGCCCCGGAGGGACAGTTCAGTTTAACATAACCGCAACCAATACAGGCAACATAACCCTTAATACAGAAGTTTGGGATGTTCTTCCAGAGAACCTCACCTTCTCGAATTCCTACCCCCCCTACGATTCCACAGTTCCCCCAAGAAGATACAGCTGGGCGCTTTCCCTCAGCCCAGGGGAAACACGGGCAATCTACCTTAACGCAACCGTTAATCCGGGGGCAGTGGATTCCGCAAACCCAATCGTGACCCTTCCCAACTATGCAAACGCGACAGGCACCTCAGCCGTAAGCGCGCCGGTTTTTGAAGAGAGCACCGCAAACGTTACAATCTATTATGCAAACGCCTCCACAGTAAAAGTCAACCTTACAGCTCAGATAGCATCCCAGGGAGGCATGGTGCAGTACCTCATCAACGTTACCAATACAGGAAATGTCTCACTGAACATCACGGTCAATGATACACTGGATAATGCACTGAAATATAATTCTTCAAGCGATAGCGGCATCTCGACACTACAGAACGTTGTCTGGACCCTTACAGGAGTAACCCCAGGGCAAACCAGGCAGCTCTACTTAAATGCCACCGTAAGGAATTATCCAAGCCAATGCCAGAACACGACTAACAGCCTCAATGTCCTGGGCATTCCTCCGAACGGAGACAACGTCACCGCAACAACAAGCCTAATCGTGCCAGTCTGCCTTGCGAATGCGGTCATAAAGCTGGACCAGACCGCAGCGCAGCCAAGCCCAGGGGGAATGGTAAATTTCCAGCTTAATATCACTAATACAGGAAACGTAACCCTCAGCCCGGTAACCCTTGTTGATACTCTTCCACCGGGGCTCGATTATTTCAATGCAAACTGGACCCCCATAATTGCAGGAGGAACACTCACTTGGAATGATATCGGGCCCATAAACCCCGGAGAAACAATAATAATCCTCCTGAATGCAACGGTTAACGATTCCGCAACCGCAACACAATGCACGGTAACCCTCACCAACAACATAAACGTAGAAGGCCAGCCTCCGAATGGAGAGAACGCAACGGCATCTGATTCCAAAAATGTAGTCGTTAAGTGCGCAAACATCTCCGTAATAAAAATAAACCAGGCAATCGCAGAGCCAAGCCCAGGGGGGCAGGTAAGGTTTAGGATAAACATAACCAACAGCGGGAACGTAACCCTGGATACCTCTGTTTGGGACAATATGCCGGAAAACCTCACAATTTCCGGCATTTACCCCGCATACAATTCAACAATGCCGCCAAGGGCTTACCAGTGGAATTTCGCCCTCAGCCCGGGCCAAACCGAATTCATCTACATAAACGCAACCGTTGACCTAGGGGCAGTGAGCGAACTCAACCCGATCGTAACCCTCACAAACTATGTAAATGCAACCGGAACCCCGCCAAACGGAAACAGCGTTTTCTCGGAGGATTCGGAGAACGTGGACGTCCATTATGCAAACGTATCCATCCTCAAAATCGACATTACCCCATTCCCGCCATCCCAGGGAGGAATAGTCCAATACTACATAGTTGCAACCAACACCGGAAACATAACTCTCAACCCGCTTGAAATAACCGATACTCTGCCCACAGGCTTTACCTTCAACTCAACCAATACTTCAGGATACTATCTCTCAGGCCAGGACGTAATCTGGGGCAACGTGGGCCCGCTCTCTTCCGGAAGCTCAATAACAATACTCCTAAATGCAAGCGTGGATGAAGGAACCTCCAGCGGCGCCTACACCAACACGGTCAATGCGCAGGGAACCCCGCCAAACGGAAAAGATGTGTTCGCTTCGGGCAATGCAACCGTAGGGGTAAACTCCTCTGCAATAAACATCGTAAAGACCGCTTCCAACTATTCCGCAGTAATAGGAGACAACATAACCTTCATACTCAACATCACAAACAGCGGGGAAATAAATCTCACCACATTCGCAAGGGACGTTCTGCCAGCAGGAGTCTCTTTCCTTGCAGCAATCCCTGCTCCGGACTCCGTAGTTGGCCAGGAGCTCTACTGGAATTCAATAGGGATTCTCCAGCCAGGGGAGTACTTTGAAATAACCTACAATATTTCCATAGCTTCCGGAGGGGACAAGACCAACAATGCGGTTGCAACCGGAGTTCCGCCCAATGGGGAGAATGCAACCGATTCCGGCTCAGTGACCATAAACGTCCAGTCGCCCTACCACGAAGAACACGAACCGCACGAAAAGTTCGAGTGTATCACCAGCTACGACTGCAAGGAATGCTACACCTGCAGGAGCAACAAGTGCGAGATACTTCCTGGGATGTGCGCACAGGATTCCGATTGCACCCAATACGGCGAGGGTTATTATTGCGATTCCTGCGTATGCATGCATCCAGAGTGCCTTGAGGATTCTGATTGCGCAAAGGGCTTCACGTGTGTAAATTACGTATGCGTCCCTCCGGAATGCTGGAATGATTCCGATTGCCGGGAAGGGCTGATCTGCGATTCCTTCAAGTGCAAAGAGAAGCCGGTGGAAAAGCCGCCCTGGCCAGAACAAAAGCCAATCTCAGAAGTCCCGGTAGAGCCAGAGAAAAAGCCGCCCCTCGTAGTCCCGGAAACGCCAAAGCCAGTCGAAGTAGTCCAAACAAACGTCCCCCTTGTAGAAGAGGTTGGGCAGCAAAAGCCCGTTTCCACATCCTCAGACGCAATAGTTTATGCCATTGGCGGAGGAGTCGTAGTGGTGCTGGTCCTGATTACCTACGTATTTTTCAAAAGGAAGCACAAGCCTACAAAAGGAGAAGCAATCGAATAGCCTCCTTTAATTTTTATTGAAACCTGAGGAGAAAGGTGGTCCGGTACAGCCTCTTCCCCTGCCTCTGGCCCGCAAGCTTCCTGCTTATCTGCGCGCGCATTCCCAGTTCGGAAAGAAGGGCGACAACCTCCCTTGAGTTGCCAACATATAGGTCAACCCCCTCCTTTTTCTCCTCTTCCTTGGAAAGGAAGGTCTTCTTTGCGAGTATTTTCTTGAAAAGCCTCGTAAACCTCTTGATTGAAGAGGGTTTTCCACGCAGCTGTATTATCGCCTCAAAATACCCTGAACTCTGCCTGGAACACTGCTGGCATATCACCTTGAGGATAGCCACAGGGACCTGCATCTTCAACGGATACATCTCCCTCTTGTCCCCCACGAAGAAAGTCGCCTCCTGGTCCGGAAGCGAATACGTTGCGCGCAGGAATTCCCCCTTGAATTTCGCCGCGACGTCCCCCTCAACCTTTGCCTCGTTCCATTCTATCCAGTTCCCCTTTAAGCGCACCCTTCCGCATCTTGAGCACCGCTGGTACTCGACCTTCTTAGGTAGGTCTATGTGCACCGGCTTGCACTTCACGCAAAACGGCCCCGAAAACCTCACTTCCTCATTGCTCACACCGCAGGAAGGGCATAGTAGTTTCATAACTTGCATCTCACCATCTGGTTTATTTAAATATATTCTGAGGGAAAGTCTTTTTAAATCCAAAAAGGAGAGGTCTACCCATGAGCAACATAGACAAGGCAGTGTCCCTCACAAAATACTTTGTGGCCCTGCCGCGCACTTCCGTGCTTCTCGTAGTGCTATTCCTGCTCTCAATAGCCTTCGGTTTTGCAATGGCCGTTCTAAGCGGGATTTCGGTAGTGGAAACCCTCTTCACAGGCATTTTCGTGCTCGCAATCCCCGGCTTCCTCACAATAATACTTGGAAAAGCGATGATGCCCAGAGTCCCTTCAAAACGCATTGCCGCAACCGCCTTAATCGGCTCATTCATTTACGCGATTACCTACGCAATCACCCTCGCGCTCCCGATCTTCTCAATCCCCATCCATGGAGAAGTGGTTTTCATAGGGGCCGCCATAGTATTCATACTCTGGTACATAATAGCAAGAATAGTATTCGTTCACAAATGGCGCTCCCTTGTATTCGCAATCCTCCAGCTGCTCATTAATGCGATGTTCCTAATCACGAACGGCCTCCTTCCAATCCAGGGGGACCCCATGAACATCCTCCTTAAATTCTACATCGCTTCCTTCGTTCTCCTTGGAGCCCTCTATATCTTCTTTATGCTGATAAATGCGCCCATGAAGCGCACTTTCGGAGTCGCCTCCACGGATGCGGTCTCCATGTTCTTCTCCCAGTGGTTTTACGGGAAAAAAGACATGGAGGAGGCATTCCGCAAAGTAGGCGAGACCGTTGAAACCTACCTCTCCGTATTCCTTTTCCGCAGAAAGGACGGAGACTACGCATTCGTAATCCCCGCAGTCCACTACGGCCCGTTCGGGAATTTAGGCGGAAGCAACTTCTCCTATCTTATTTCGCAGGAACTGGAAAAAAGAAACAAAACCCACTCGCTGGTTTTCCACGGCACCGCAACCCACGACCTGAACCCGGTCTCTTCCAGCGAGCTTGAGAACATTGTTGGCCCCTGCTCGCAAATAATTTCCTCTGCAAAACCGAAAGATGCAAAGGCAGCATTGCTCGAATCCAAAACAAAGGATGCAAAAGCAGAAGCGATAGTCTTCAATGGAGAAAACGCATTCATAGGTTTTACCCGCGCACCCAAAACCACCGAAGACATTTCGCTTGGAATGGGAATGGCCATCATGCACTACGCAGAAAAGAAAATCCCCTCCGCAACAATTGTTGACCAGCACAATTCCGAAATAGGCGAAATCGAATATGTGGAGCCCGGCACAAAGATGGGCTACGATTACCTAGATGCGGCCGAATCCGCGCTTTCCCAAAAAGGAAAGGAGAAAAAATTAAAGGTTGGCTTTGCATTTGGAGGAAGCGACATGCCGATGGTCGGCCCCGCAGGCATAAAGGTCGCGGTCATCGGAACCGACCCCCACTACATAATCATCCTGGTCGATTCCAACGGAATCACCCCCAAATTCCGCGAAAGATTGATGGAGAAGGCAACTTCGGTTTTCCGCGAACACAAATGGGGCGATGCGGTCGCCGCAATCTACACAACCGATACCCACAAAGTAAACGCAGTGCGCGGAGTCTCCAACCCGCTCGAAGAAAACGAAATCGCAGCCGAGCAGGTGCGCGCCCTCGTAAAGAACGCCTACGAAGACATGAAGGAAGCCTCTTTCCACGGAGAAAAAAGGAGAATCTCGCTGCGCGTGCTTGGCGCAAAGCAGGCAATCGAAATAATCTCCACCATAAACTCAATTGTTGCGATTTCCAAGGTTGCAGCACCCATTATAATCATTTCAGGCATAATGGCTATACTCTGGATAATGTACCGCTTAGGTTGATTGAATGGACATTGAAAGCAAAATAGAGCTCGTGAAAAGGACTCCAACAGAAGAACTCGTTACTGAAGAGGATTTGCGCACAATCTTCCAGAACTATGCGCACCCGAGGCACTATATCGGTTTTGAAATCTCCGGAATGGTCCACCTCGGCACCGGCCTCTCAACAGTCCTAAAAATACAAGACTTCATAAAAGCCGGAATAAAGCCCACCATTTTCCTTGCCGATTACCACTCCTACATAAATGGAAAACTGGGCGGAGACATCGAAAACATCCGTTCCGTCGCAGAAGGCTATTTCAAGCACGCATTCATCTCGCTCGGGCTCGAAGAGGGAAAAGCGGACTTTGTGCTTGCGAGCAGCCTTTACAACAACGAATACTGGAAGGAGGTTCTCACGATTGCAAAGGACACCACCCTTAAGCGCATGCTCCGCTGCATCACAATCATGGGAAGGAAAGAGAGCGATGCAACTTCTTCCGCAGTAGTTTTCTACCCGGCAATGCAGGCCGCAGACATCTTCCTTCTTGATGTTCAGATTGCGCACGCAGGGATGGATCAAAGGAAAGTGCACATGCTCGCCCGCGAGCTTTCCCACACATACAAAAAACAATTCGTAGCGGTGCACAGCCACCTTCTTGCCGGATTGCAGGGGGCTAAGCGCATGGACCCCAATGCCTCCACAGAGCAGAAAGAGGATGCGATGCTCGAAGCAAAGATGAGCAAAAGCATCCCGGGAAGCGCAATCTTCATCCACGATTCCGAAGAGGAGATAAACTCAAAAATAAAGAAGGCCTACTGCCCCGAGAAAAGCATAGAGGGCAATCCAATGGTGGAATATGCGGAATACCTTCTTCTGCGCGACTCTAAAATGAAGATAGAACGCCCGGCAAAATTCGGAGGGGACCTTGAGATCGCCGATGCAACAGAGCTCAAAAAAATCTTTTCCGAAGGAAAGCTCCACCCCATGGACCTCAAGGCAGCGGTTGCCCGCGGCCTTTGCGAAGCATTGAAGCCCTCAAGGGACTATTTCCAGCAGCACCCCCAATACCTGGAAAGCCTCCGGGAAATGAAGATAACCCGCTGAATTCCCAATAGGCAAATGCGCATTTTTATTCCCTTTGGGGATAAACTCCAAACCGCCATTCGGGATTTCTAATTTAGGCCGGGAAGCCAACCCAATCCCCGATGCCATTTTCTGAACGCGCGCACGCGCGCATCTTGGCTATGCTATTTAAATAGGTTAGGGGTAAGAATAATATATTATGGCGGCAGTTGCAAAAAGCAGGAATACGTGGTTCCTATTTTTAGCCATGCTCCTCTGCATCTCCGCGGCTTTCGCAGCCGGCTTCATCTCCACCTGCGACACATGCCGCGCAACCGACCTCCGGCTAAATATCCAAGGATACACCCTTTATGCAAACCTCACCCTCTTCAATACCACAATAGATGTCCAGCATGAGGACCTGGGCACCCTCCAGGAAGTTTACAATTCCGCAGAGGAAGGGCACACAGTAGATTCCTATGATGTGCTTAAAGCCGAGAACCTGGACCTGGACAGCCTTTTTGCAAAAGCAAAAACAAACATAATCCATCTTGAGAATGCAGAGATTTACTTCTATTACTACAACACCACCTACGACACGGCGCAGGCAAAAACGGTCTCCAAGCTCGAGGAAATTGACAATTGCTACCCAAGATTCACCGATGCAAACGGGGTTGCAAACTGCACAATTCCAGAAGACGTTTACAAGAATTCCTGCAACATGGTCTATGCCTCCTTCTGCGATCCGGATAATCCGGGCTCAGACATCTGCCAGCAGGCAAAACCATCAACGGCGCAGGCCTACATCTGCGGGGAAAAAACCGATTCGATTTCCAAGATGTCGCAGATACTCAGGGACAACCTCTCCACGCTTCCTGCGCCCACCTGTTTTATTTCAATAATCCTCGGCGGGCTTTTGCTCGCCTCAATGTTCTTTTCCGGAAGGAGCCCGTTGTCCCTTCTAGACATAACGACTCCTCTCCTGCCCAAGGCAAAATCCATATCCTACAGCGGAATCAACATGGGAACCGGAATCACAAGGATGCAGCGCGCCGCAGACAGAATGGTCAGTGAAGCCGAAAAATCCTCAGAAACGACCTTCCACGAGCTGACGAAATTCTACCGCTCAAGCACGGGCTTCAACGCCCGCCTTCTTGCAATGATTCTTGATTCAAACGCTTCGCATACAATGAAGATGATTGCGCTGCGCGCGCTTATCTCCGGGCAAGGGGAGAACGAATTGAGGAGAATACTCAAACTCAAAATAGGCGGCTATAGAGATAAAAAAGAGGAGGAAGAGATGCTGGGGGAGTTGGGGGGCCTGATCTCTTCCTTTAAGGCATCCCAGAACGCGGACCTGGCCAGCCTGAAAAAGCTGGACGAGAGGGTAATCAATTACTCCGAGCAGAGAATGCTCCTTGAAATGCATAAGGCGGCGTTCGGTTCAGCCACCGGCCAGGTGCCGGCACGTTTCGGGAACCTGATCAAGGGCAGCCTGGGCAGGCTCCCGGTAGTCGGAGACCACTTCAGGGCATTTAACGCATCAGCATTCTTCGCGACAAAGCAATTGAGAAAAGTTTATTCCAGCTTTGGGAGAGGGGTTGCCCGCACCGCAATAGGAGCAAAAGAGATGGAGCGCATCCAGATGTCCGTGGACGCGGAGCGCGCAAAAGGCAGGAAAGCGGGAATGCTCGCGGGATGGGTGGCCCTCTCGGAAGAGGAAAAGAAACTCGTTACGCTATTCAACATTTATGAGAAAGGAGACGCGCTATTCAAGCGCAAGATGCAGGAAGCAAAGAACGACATCCTCAACTGGCTCGTGCGCAAAATCATGGAGGGATACGGGGCAAAGCTTGACCTTAACGAGGACCAGGTAATGCAAATCGGGCTAAAGAACGCAAACGAGCTGATGTTTGTTTCTATGCGCGCAGGGGAATTGGCGAGGATCGAGAAGCAGATGCGTGAAATCCTCTCCCAGAAAATAACCGAATATGCGAAGGCGGAACTCCTCATGCAGCTGATGATGCGCGAACAGGTCCGGTTCGACCGCGTAGGGGTGCTCAACGCAATAGCGATGCTGAAAGCGATAGAAACAGAAGCCCCTTCCAGATACCAGGCCGCCCCCGGCTCTGACAAATACCTCAACCAGGACGCAGTCATGAACTCTTACCGCCTTATCCGCCTCCAGAAATACCTGGAAGAGCAGTTCAAGGTGAACCAGGGCATAGACCCATCCGTGCTTTCCGGAAATAAATTCTACTTCACGACCGGAAGGCCCGAGCTTAAGTACGTATACTATGATGACACCGGAAAGATGCGCGTTTTCGACCAGACCTTCAGCACATACTTCCTTTCCAAATACCGCCAGGAGCTCGAGAGGGCCAAGCCGGCTGAAAAGAATCCAGTCTCATTCATGGACGTCGCAAACTACTGCTTCCTTCGCATCGTGAATGAACGCTGGGGCCTCATGGACCCGAATACCGCGGGGCTCGCCCCACAGGTGAAACTCGTAATGGAGAGGGCAAGGGAGTGGCTGATTTCACTTGCAAACCCGGGTATTTTCAAAGGGGTTGCCCCTTCAATGGCCGACCTTTTGGGAAACCTCTATGCCACGAACAAAAGATATGCCAAAGACGCACTTGAAGGGGCAGGCCACGGTTTTGAGCACGGCCCCGTAGAAGGGACGTGGCGCATGGACATGAAGGCCCACTGGAGAACTCTGGGAGGGGCAATGGGCGGCGCCAGAACCAGCGTTGAAAACCAGTCCTACAAGGAAGTCAATTATTCGCACACGCTGCCGGCAGGAGTCTCCGAGCTGATGAGGAAAAACCTGGAGAGGGGGACCCCGATCTCCCAGGAACGCGCAATGGACCTTTACCTGAAGCAGGTAACCGCCCGCAACCTTTTTGAGCGCATGAAAGGCATACTGGAGCTGGAAGCCCCAAATGCCTATTTCTCGGCACAGCGGGAATTTGATTATTTCCACAACATTCTTGGCGCATACAAGGAATACCTTGCGCGCAAGCAGGGCAAGAAGGAATTCGAGGTCAGCGACAGGGAAGTTGAGAAACTCATACAGAAGCCAATAGGCCTAAAGGAGCTGGGCGAGGACTCCTGGATACGCCTCCGGGAAGGCGCATGGGTTCCATTTTCCCAAAAGAACTCATTCAAGCTTGCGCAGGCCGACCGCGTCGTAAATGCAATGGCATACATAAAGCAGGACGGAGTTTGGAAGGAGTTCGTTCCTGAAAAGCACCTTACGGATGGGCTATTCAGGAAAAGGATGCACATGCTCGGGGAGTTTGACGACATCACTCCTGCAAACAACGAAGTGCTCAAGCGCTACCACAATTTAATACTCTCCCTGAAAAGCGGAGATGCAAAAAGATCAGATGTTGATTCATTTATCGGGAGCGTTGCAGATCTTGCGAAGGCCGAAGCCAGGGATTCCAGGAAGGCGATGGCATATACCTCAATGCTGCTCAGGCTCGCCCGTGAAGATCCAAAAGTGGTGGAAGCCCTTGACAAGCTGGGCATTTCAATCGAAAATGACCGCCGCCTTGCCGGAACCGGATTCGGGGATTCGATAAGAGGGGGGGTGCTTGCACAGAGGTACCTCAATGCACAGAGCGCGCAGGACCGCGAGGCGGCCGTAGGCGAGCTGAAGGCATGGGCAAATGGGGGAAGCCCGCAGGACAACCGCCAGATGAGGTTGGCGCTCCTCTTCTACAATTATGGCAACAGAATAAATGACATGAACGATTTCAACTCATATGAGGGCGGAATAAGGATCGCCCCCATGGGCGCCAAGTCATTCACGAGCGAGATGGGCAACAGGGAAGTTCTCGAGCAGACCGGCGGCGTCCGCAACTGGCTGAGGCAGGCTTTCAAGCCGCTTAACATGGAATTCGAGCAATTCGCCCTTTCCGCATTTGCAAAGCAAACAAAGGCAGAATATGAAGCAAGCCTGGTTTCAGAATATTACCGGGAAACCGGGGCAAAGTTCGCAGGCAAGCTCCTTGCAGGGGAATTCGGGGACTTCAATGACAGGAATAGCGCTTCGATGAAGACATACAATTCGCTTGCAGACTCTTTCGGGAGATACCATGCAGTCTGGGACGAAACAATCACAAGGGACCCGAGGGGAAACAGCTCTGCAATAGGCCACAGTTTCGTCTTCTCCTCCTTCTTCCACCACGGGCCCGCAATGCCCTTTGGCCCGGCATTCTACAAAAGGTGGATCACACCGGGAATGAACGCCCCCTGGTATTCAAAGGACCGCCTTACCGAGGGATTCAAGTACCTCCAGATGACGCCCCAGATGTTCAACTGGATGCTTGCCGCCCCGTTCATAGGAGGATACAGGACATTCCTTACCTCCAAATTCGGATATCCGAGCAAATACGACCGAAATTACATCACGAGGGAAAACGAGCAGGCAAACGTCCAATATGCTGCCAAAATGAAGGAATATGGGGATCAAGTGAACAGGTTTGCAATGGACCTTGTGCATTCAGGGGTGTCCTATCCGGAAGCCCATGCCAAGGCAGAGCGGCAGTATGCGGCCATAATTCCGGAAAAGCCCCCATTGACACTGGACCTCCAGCGCAATCTAATGGACCCATATGTGCTGAGCACTCCCAGGGACAGGGATGCATGGAGATCCCTTACAAACTGGTTCTATGCTTCCTTTGACCCGTCAAGCACAAGCCTGAAGAGAAACCTTTCCCGCCTTGTTTCTCCACTCACCGCATTCATCCCAAGCGCAAGAATCCACGGAAAGATAATTGGAAACGAGTGGAATTTTGAAGGCCTGCCATTCCACAACCCATATTATGTCAGCCCCCAGGGGGCGAGGGCCGCGCTCATGAACATGTCCGGACCCATGATTAAGAGGCAGTACGGAGGCACCGAAATCATGACCGGAGTAGTCAGGGCCCCAGAGGACATGTGGGCCTTCCAGGCAGGAGTGAACGTGATCTGGGGCAATGCGAACCCGGGGGTGAGCTACGTTGATTTCAGCAACACCCTCCAGATGGACCCGCGCGCAGCCAATTTCCTCCGCTATGAATCCCGCTTCAGGCCATACTTCAGCCACGACCAGTACATAGAAAAACAGGCCAACCTCGGAATCGCAAAACGCGAAATCGACCCGACCCGCATGATGCTTGAGCGCAACGCCGAGCTGCGCCAATACCGGTTCCCTGAAAACAGGCTTTACCAGTACCTGAACCCGGCAACCTACTTCGGCTACAAGGCGGTAACTTACGCAAACCGCGCAAAGCGCCTTGCAGGGGATGCCCATGAGTTTATGGAGGGAATTTCAACCTATGATGGGAGCAACCGCGGCACAGGGGTATACGGGGCATATGGGGTTGCGAGAGGGCTCCAGTTCCTTGAAAACCGGGTCTCAAAGGAAAAGATCAGGTTCAAGACGGAACTGCGCTACTGCTCCTGCGGAAGCGCAATGCCTGCAGACGGCGTATGCCCCGCATGCAGCCAGAAAATGCGCTGCGAGTACTGCAACAGCATAGTTTCCTCCCACCAGACTCACATCTGCCAGCACGGCCTGCGGAGAAACCTTCTTATGGATGAGCTGCAGAAGAACGGTGTTTTGAACGGCATGGACACATGGAAGAACAGTTCAAGAAGATGGGGTAGGGAAGCATGAAACAAAATCCATTTTCGTTTTTATTTCCACGGGGGGATTCCGGCTTTGCGGGATTTGCACTTTTGCTTTTGGCAGCTTCCCTCATTTTCCTAAACGGATGCACCCAGCTCACCCAGCTTAATCAATATTACGGCAATGAGGGCGGTGAGACAAAATCAGGAAACATAATCAGCGCAGACACGCTGGCTGCAAATCAATGCCCGACCGGGACCGGGGAATGCACCTGCCTCGTATGCAAGAACAACACCCCGACTAATAGCGCATTCTTCAATAAGTTGCTCTCCAGGTTTTTCGATTATACGCTTGAAGGCGGGGAATGCAAATTCAGCTCCTGCACGGAAACCGAGTTCAGTGAAGGGTTTTCGGCATCCCCGGACATGCACCCGTATTTCTTCATGATTGGGCAGGGCTCGAATTTTGCAGAGTTCGCAGATGCGACGACATATTGCAACAACTCGCTTCGCATGGCAGTAAAATGGCTTGCCTCAAAGGAAGGCTATGATTACCCCCTCCCAAGGGAAGACCGCGCGCGCTGCATCCTGGACAAGAACGCAATCCCGGTATATGTCCTCTATAGCGGAGGGGCGGCTATGAACCCGAACCGCGCAGGCCAGATTGCCGCCATTTTCAAGGAATCTGGCCCGGTAATCCTTGTTTCCGAGATGGATTTCGACCCGCTGAACGAGACCCAGATTTCCGATGCAAAAGAGCAGGCAATAATGATGAAAGCGAACTGCCCAAAATGCCTAATCGCAATCGCCCCGCGTTTCTATTACAACGAGACGCTCGGATATGGCCCATCTTACGCGGCAATAGACGAGATATTCTCCGACCCCGCTGCTGCGCAGAGCATAGACCTCGTTGCGGTCGGAGTAAATTCCCACTACGCAAAAAGCTGCACAAGCGCGGAGACGCTCGAAGACGCCCTCAATTATTCCAGGTACATACTCCTTAACCACACAAAGCCAACCCTCTGGGCATATGTCCTCTTTGACCTGGACTGGAATGCGGGAGGCGAGGCGCAAGGAACCTGCAAATGGTCTGAAGGCGAAGTCACAAAGGGGTATTCCGACCTTTTCAAGTATTCGCCCGCCCTCGTGCAGGCCGGCGTTATCGGCATGGCGCCCTATTCCCTCTATGGGCTGACCAATGGGCCCCTGAACTGCACAAACTGCGGAATGATGTCTGTAGACGGAGTGCGCTATCCTTCGCACACCGACTGGTTTTCCCTCTGCCAGAAATACTATACCTACCGGGGCGCAATGCCGATTGTTTTCACTTCAAACCCTGGAACGGATTGCTCTTTTGGGAATAACTTCAACCTCTACCAGCTCGAAAGCTCCCGCATGGGCTCCTCCCCGACCATTGAAGACCTCCAGGGGCAGGAAATCGAGCCGGCAAAAACCTTCTTCCGCTGCAGCGGCCAGCTCCTGACCAAGATTCCGGACGAAATCACTACAATTCCGTCCCCCGGTTCACCAAGCAAACTGCAATGCAAAATGCACCCTATGCTGGACATGTTTGCAGACATCCGGGACATGGACCCAGCTTTAACGCGCGCAATCGCCTGGTCAGAAACTGGCCTGGACAGCGAAGTACAGGGCCCGGGCGGGGATACTTGCGAGATTTCCCAGGTCGATAAATCCAAATTTCCGAATCTCCCAGACACAATTACTGACCCAGAGGGAGTCTGCGGCCCCCAGACCGCATCCCCTGGAAAGGTTTTCCACTCCATCGGACTGATGCAGGTCCATATGTACCCAGCCACCATGTGGGATAATCCAAACTACCAGGTCCCCGCTTTCGAAGCCGACGCAAAATGGTGCGGAGGGGACTCCTTCAACCCGTTCCGCGAGGACCACAACGCCTGCCTCGGAACCGCGATATTAGCCAAATATCTGGATGCTGCAAAAACAGTAATCAGCTCAAAAGAGCCAGATCTGGGCCTTTCCGACCTGAAGGCCAAATATGGGGAAGAGAGCGAGCAATACCAGGACATGAAAGGAGTATTGACGATTTTTGCAGCAGCCTACCGCTACAACGGATTCTCCACTTACACTAATAATGAGCAATCCTGGATAAGTGAATTCGGATTGCAGAGGAAAATCAATGCGACCTACTGCTCAGAGAATCCTGGGACGGCATGCTGCGATTCCAAAGGGCACATAATCAATAATGGTTGCTGCGGAGTCACCAATTTCATAGATTACGTAAGCAAATGCAAGAAGCCCACCAACACGTATGCATACAACGTTCTCGGAGAATACAGGGCGCTCATGAACGGCTGCGACAAGTACAACCAGGCATCCTGGGACAAGAACGTGGGGGATTATCTTTCCAACTACCCGGAGATACAAGTGGTGCAATCGCCCTAAACATAAGGCAATTTAGATAAAAAAGGATAAAATTAGATAGGAAGGAAAGCTCAGGAATTCCCGTGCTCCTCTCCGGCTCCGGTTTTCCCGTTATGCTCCTTCAATTTCCTCTTCCAGTAGAAATATGTCCTGCGCGGCATCCCGAGCGCCTTCATCTGCTCAAGGTTGTTCTTTCCGGATTGGATAATCTCCTTAACCTTGCTCTCCTCGTATTTCCTAGGCCTTCCGCGGGTGCAGGTTTTCACCACTACCTCTACGCTCTTCCCAAGCCCCTCCATTACCTTTTTCGGAATGGTCCTGGAAATGCCCTCGCTTATGTATAGCCGCTTTATCTTCGTCTCGTTAAGCAGTATCGCGAACATCATCACGTTTGGCTTCGTCTTGAGGAAGAATTCATTTGCATCCTTGTTTTCCTGGATGCACGAATAGATCTCAGACCTTTTTCCCTTCAGTTCCACTGCCCTTGACTCGTTTAAGGAATTCTGCACCTCTACCACCTTCTCCAATTGAACCTAGTAATAATCCGGAAGCCTTCACTTCCGCCTCATCCATCCTCAGGAAATCCGCAACCCATTTCTCCCCTTTCTTAGTTTCCTGGAGCAGGATTGCCGCAGCCATCTTGCGGTTGTCCATCCTGACCCCGCTCTCTTCAAGCTGCATCTTCTTCCTTATTATTGCGGTTGCCGGAAGATCCGGGTCAACCTCGCTCATGAATGTGAAAA
This sequence comes from uncultured Microcaldota archaeon, assembly GCA_903828955.1. Classification (GTDB taxonomy): domain Archaea; phylum Micrarchaeota; class Micrarchaeia; order Anstonellales; family Bilamarchaeaceae; genus CAIKOA01. Next base: position 19,205 of record CAIKOA010000026.1, on the reverse strand, counting down.
TCCTTGCCTGGCTGGGTGTTGGCACCACCGCCATCCCGGGGTAAAGGTTCTCCTTCTTCCTTGCTTCCCTCGGAGTAGTAAGGTAGAACCTCAGCATTGGCGCAAGCACAAGCATCGTGCTCCGCTCAAGCACTTTCGTCCTTCTCTCCTTCTTGCGCGCATTTATGCCCTCTGCAAGACCCCTATCCATCACATACTTCCCGTCTTCATTTACTGTAAGGACGCCTTCCTTTACTAGCGCATCCTTTATTTCCTGGAAATTATCAACCTGGTCGATGCGCACATCCGGCCGCAGCCCATGCTCGCGCATGAAATCATTGTATTTCCTGACTTTCTCATTTCCCGGAGTTTTCTCCTCATCTTCCAATTCCGCCTCAACAGACTTCACAACGTAGTCCACGACCGAGGCAACCAGCGCAACCCTTGTCCCCTTTGAAGAAATTATCGTCTTCCGTTTTATCGCAGGCTTTATCTCGAGCACTTCAGCTTCCAGCCCGAACATGCGCGCAACCTGGTAATCAATTCTTTCCTTTCTCTCGAGCTTCACCGTGTGGGTTTCTCCCTTGCTCTTAACTTTCACCGCATAGCATCCTGAAGGCTCGGCCATCATTTCAAAGCGGTCCATGATAGTTCTGTAAGCAAGAATCCCTTCAGCCCCCGCATTCATGAGCAGCCCAATATGATTTCCATCCAAAGGCGTATGCTCCACTATATCCGCATACCCCATCTTCACAAAATGGTCTGCAAGCCTGTGCGCAGAGAGCGCAACCGATACGCGCGCAAGGCTGTATTTCTTCAAATTCGCCACATCCCGGAAATACGAAACCTGCTTTTTCAAATCCGCCCATTCCGCCTCTTCCAGCCCTTCTGCCTCGCTCATCGTCCGTTGCAAAATTCCGCTGAAAGGCGCATTGAACCCAGCATCCATCATCGAGTCCCTGAGCTCTTCCAGCTTCTGGATATTCGTGCTCTTGAATGGGCGCGAATCGCGCAAGACATCTTCGAGCTGCTGCACAAGCGCAAGCGAGGGAAGGTTCATGGCAACCACTCTTTGTTCTTTATCTTTTGCCTTATATACTCTCCTACAAATGTCAATCTTTCCCCTTGAAGGGCATCCTGCTCAATCTTTTGGCCCGTTTTCAGGACCTTATTGAGCTCGCTCACCCACTCTGGATGCATGTTAATCCAGGGGTAGCTAATCATTTCCTCGGCTCTTTTTATATCTATCTCTTTAGCCTTGATTGTGAGCTTTTTAAGGAACGGGAATTTCTCAATATCGCTCATTGTCACGCCGAGGAATTTCGCTTCCGGAATGGAGAAATCCCTTCCCAGGTATGCAAGGTTCATGCTTCCGGTTTTGATGGTCCAGTAAATGTACCATCCCCACGCATCGCAGTCCGTGAATACATAAACCGGGAGCCCCTTGTCCGCGAGTCTCCGGATGAGTCTCCTTGTTCCCCTTGAAGCCTGCCCCTTGGGGGTTATAAGTATGCAATTGTCCTTTTTCCAGAACCGGTCTTCGTTCAGCCTCTGCCAGAGCGCATCCTTTTCCACAACGAGTACGTATTTCGCCTTTATATCTACAAATTCCATTCCATTGTCCACGTCGCTAGGAATCATCCATCCGCTCCTTCCCTGCTGCGCACAGTCGATTTCGGTCTGCTCTCCTGCAAAATTATCCTTCACAATCATGTTCCCCGCAACCACTCCTTTTCTATCCGTAGTCAGGTGCAGGTCCTCCCTCTTCACCGAGAGCGCAACCTCCAAATCCTCAACGAGCGCATTGGATTCGCTCTGCTCTTCAAATAAGCTCTCATCAATGTCTTCGCCCAGGCTGAACTTCAATTGATAATAAAGGCCCCTGATGCTCGTATGCAGATCCTCTGCGAGGAATTTCTTCGCCTTGTTCGCAACCGCGACCGTCTGCATGAAGGTGCGCGCCTGCGAAACGTTCAGGAATGTCCTTTCCTCCTTCTTATCCCCAAGCCTAAGAAATCCAACGGACTTATCGAATTCAATATTTCCCTTGCTTCGGAGCGATGCCTCAAAAGTGGGAGACTTGCCTTTGTCAACCTGCTCGACCATCGTTTTCCCAAGGCCGGTAAGCTTCTCGAGCGTTTCTTTCTCTGCCATAATAATCACTCAAACCTCTCCTGCACCATTTTCTCAAGATTGGCCCGCAGCTTCTCCTTCTTCTTAACTTCATCTGCAAGTTCTGAAAGGTCCCCGCTTATCTGGTTAACATAACGCAATATCGCGGCCTTCTTGGAAACCTTCTCCTTCTCCTTCCTCTTTCCAGAGAGGTGCCTTTGCACCTGCCTTCCCGCCTCCATCACCGCATTCCTTATCTCATCCACAAGGTCGTCCTCAGCAGAAATCGATTGCTTTCCTGCAGAAGTATATGGAACGTGCACGCTCACCACGTGCACAAGAAGCGCAACCGGCTCATCATCAAAATTCCGCAGTTCATACCTCTTCCAATCAATATCCTTCACGGTCTGCGTAATCGCGCAGCCTCCCGCATCAAAGAGAAGCGGCGCCCGGTTTGCGAACCTCATCACCACCCCTCCGCTTGCCGGCTTCCCCTCCTTGTCCTTATTCACGTCGCCTCCGTAAGCAATTCCCACTTCCACCACAAAGGGAATCCCCCCCCTGTAGATTTTCGGAGGCCTCTCCGTAACATAGACTATTTCCGGATTCAGTATGTTCCGCAGGGACTTCTCAATCTGCGATGTGCTTATCGGCACAACCGAATCCGTTTCCGGGGCAATCCACTTCACCTTCTTGAAGGCGGCCACAAGCTTCTCCGCCTGCTCCCAGGTAAGTTCCGAAGGCTTCATGTTGAAGTCCACTTCAGGGACAAGCTCCTGCAATTCCTTCACCTTATTCAGGCTCACCCTGGTAAACTCATTCTGCAGGAATGAAGAAAGCTTTGTGGATTCATATTTTCCTTTCGTAAGGTCCAGCAAATCATTTGGCCCTATTCCGAGCGGGTGCGGCTGCACCTCCCTTGCCTTCCTCGGAATCGCATCTATGGAGCGCGGATATGTGAACCTCTCGCCCTCCGGGCTGTTGAAAATAATCGTCGCGTGTGGGTTTGCAATCGCAGTACGTTTAAGGTACTCGCCAACCCCATACCCGCTCTTCTCATATTTCACATCCGCGAAGGTTCCCTCCACTTCCAGCCCGTGGTCGTCCGGGGAGCAATCCTCCTTGATTAAATCCGAAACAATCGGCCGGTTCTGCTTGAAATCTATCCCGAGTGAGCACTTTATCGCGGTCCCTTTATGTTTTGAAACAACCTTCACCGGCTGCCCGGTAGTAATGAGCGCATACATAGTGCATCCGGTGGCCCCGATTCCCTGCTGGCCCCTCTGCTGCACATACCTGTTGAATTTCGTGCCTGAAAGCATCGTCGCAAGCGCGCTTGCAAGCAATTTCTCAGGAATCCCCGGCCCGTTGTCCCGCACTTTTACTCTATACCTTTCCTCACCTTCCTCAGCCACCCACACTTCTATTTCCGGCAATATCCTTGCCTCATCACAAGCATCCAGAGAGTTTGTCGCATACTCGTGCACAATCGTTGTGAGCGACCTGACTTTCCCTGAAAACCCGAGCATCTGCCTGTTCTTCTTGAAGAATTCAGCCACTGAATACTCCCTGAATTCCCCGAATATATCATGATCCATTTCCCCGTCCCCCTGCCTTCTCCTTTCTAATCGCCTTTCAGCCTTGCAGCAAGCAGATGGTCCCTTGCCCGGTGAAGGTAATTTAGCACCGTAGTGTGCGGAGCCCCCTCCATTATCTTGCTGATTGCCTCCTTTGCGTATTCTATGCTGTCGTGCGGCGCGATTATGGATATCGTATGCCCGTACACTGAAATTTTCGCCTCTGCCGCATCCTCAATCTCTTTCTTTATTTTTCCTTTCTCCCCGATAACCCTTCCCTTCACCCTCTTCTGGGAGTTCTCGCTGGAGAAGTGTTCCCTGAGGTCCACCGCATAAAATGCATAATCATCTTTAAAAAGCTTCACCGCATCCTCGATCGGGAACCCCCTCCCTATCGCCTGCACAACGTCCTTTGCAAAGAATGTGTCCCCCCCGTTTCCCTCTATAAATACCTCCCCTTCATCATCCATCCTTATTTTCACATTGTAGTGCTTCTCAATCATCTTCGCGTTGCTCCCGTTTTTTCCAAGAAGCTCGCCCATCCTTTCCTTCGGAATCCTGATAATTTCCATTAAAATCAATCCAACGCGGCATCCACCGCCTTCTTTTTCTCTGCGCCCATTTCCTTGGGAACAAGCTTCTTCGCCGCTTTCCCATATATCTTTTTCGCAAGCGTTGCGACTTCCACAAGTTCCTTTCCTTCAAGGGAGCCCATCAGCTTAGTGAACTCCGGCTTGCATTCCTCCCAGTTCTTATCCACTATTCTCTCGAGCGTTATCCTGAATTTCTCATCCTGCTCATAGGGATAAAGGGAAACCGCCTTCTTCCCCGCCTCAGGAATTTCCTTTGCGCAGAGCGTTTCCAGCGTCATTTTCTTCGTTTCCAAATCCCAGTCATCCATCATGTCCAGGAACAATTTCACCACTTCCTTGTCTTGCGGAAGCAGCACCGAAAGCGACTCCATTGAATACGTCTGGGGCTCATTTATCTCAGTTCTTGCAATATTGAGCAATTCACCCCTTAATTCCGAGACCATTTCCCTGTCTCCTGCATTCGCAATGTACGCAAGGACTGCTTCCGAAGGTCTGTCCATGGTTATTATCTCTTTCAGCCAGGGGCCTACTTTCTCCCGGTTCTTGGAAAAACCCTCCCCAAAAGCCATAAGCATGTTCAAATCCGGGCCCTTCTTCCTCTCATATAGGTGCGAGAGCGCCCTCTCGAGCACGTCCCCCCACCCTCCAAGGGCAATCATTGAGAACATGCAGTGCGCAAGCTTCAGCTTCGTTACCTTTACTCTGTACGCCTTCGGATCCTCCTCAAGCACGCTGCACCCTATGTTTACAAGCGCTTCGCGTATCCCCGCGTGCTTTTTCGCGAGAGCCTCCAGATTTTCCCCCTCATTGCATGCCTTCACAAGTGCCCAGAATATTTCCCTTGGGTTGGCATCCGATGAGATTTTGTACTTTGAAAGCTTTACAATCTCATCCGGTGCAGTTGGGGGCTTCTCTTCCTTGCTGTCCTGCATCCTGATCGCATTCCTAATTATTCGTTAAGTCTTTTAAAGCGTCATTTATGCCCATTCAATCAATGTTACTCTCGGCTAACCTACACCTTTATAAATCTTTTACCACATATATAATATCATGGGGCAGTATGCCCTGAATGCTGCAACAGCGTGCGGCGCTTCCTGGATTTCTAATCCGGTACGCAACGCCCGCTGTTTCCCCATATAAAAGTCAGCGGTGTTCTCCTCTTTGAGGGGAGAACCCTGCCGGCTTTCTTTTCCAAACCGCAGGGGGGACGCCCCCCTCACATCGAGTAGCAAACCCCGCCAACGGCGGGAAAGTGATACTGGAATGTTTGCTACTCAATGTGACCCTTCAGTTTTAGGTTAATCCTGATTCCCCCCGATTATCGAATATTACTTTGAATATCCTTTTGCAACTCTTCGTACATCTCCTTACGCCTTATTTGGCCCACAATCTCATTTTCCACAAAACAACACATTTAAATACTCTTTACCACATAATACTACTATGGACCACGCGGTTCAAACAAGGGAATTTGAAGCCCCTGCCCATACGCGCAGGCAACCCACCGTCAGGTTCACCCAAAAACACCTAAAAACGCTCGGTTTCGACTCCCCGCGGCTTCTCACAAACCGCCTTGGCGAGAAATTCGACATCAAAATTGATCTTTTCGAAGAAGGAAAAATCTGCAAAATATCCCTTTCAAGCAGGGAAAGGGCGGCCGGGGAAATGAGGGTGGAAATCACCCTGATCGCTTTCCCTGAGGAAAATTCCATCATAATCAGCGCAATAAAGCAGGGCTCAGAGGACTATATCTCATATGACAAGCCCCCCGAAGAAAACAAGGGATACGGCCTCATGCGCCTTGCGCTCGCCTTTGCAAGATCCCTTGCAAGGAAGGAAGGGGCGACCGAAATCCTTACATCCTGTCCATGCAGCGCGGTCAGGGAGCGCTATAAGAAGTTTGGATTCGTGCCAACTACTTCAGAGGACGGCTGGAAGGCCAGGCACGACCTCATCCTGCACCTGCAACAATAAGTTAAGTATTTATTCTTCTCCCCCCAAATATATTCATGAAAAAGCCTTCAATATCCCTCCCTCGCGGATTCCGTGGGCTCCTCTCAAAGAAAACAATCCTCTCCCTGCCACCCGGGCTCTCTTACCGGGCAATTTCTCTCCTTTCTTCAGCTTATCCTGAAAAAACAATTTCTTCCAACACAAAGCTTTCCGCACTTTATTCCCTCTGGCTCGCCCAGAGGAAATCCGAAGGGAAGCACCTTGCGCAGGCAACGGCCATGATGGCGGACATCCAGCGCCTCCACTATTTCGAAGTTCAGCAGCAGCTTGGAAGGCCCACAGGGAAAAAAATCTCCCGCAGAAGCCCGTCCGCGCATAGGAGCTTTCCATCGATGGCCTCTTCCAGCCAGCTACATGACAAACTCGAGAGGCTCGGAATCACCGACCGCAACACCATCCACAGGCTTGAAAAAAGCATAGGAAGGGAAGAGCTTGAATCGCGCGCAGAGAGCGCATTGGACACGTTCAGGGGCAGGGAGCCAATAGGAAAGCAGATTTTCTCCAGAAGACCTGAACTCCTAATCCAAAGTGAGGACAAGTTCTTTGATTCCATAGACGGCTTCAAGGTCAGGATGGATACGGTTGACCGCCTGCGGCAGAAAGCCGAAGAGAAGAAAGTGCGCCTGCCGCCCCAATACGACTACTTTGAGATGCCGGTAATACTCCTAAACGACAATTTTCTGTATCAGCTCTGGTCTGCCCAGGTTCCCAAAGAGGCAAAAAAGAGGTTGTGAAAAATGGAAAACGAATTCAAGTTCGAAGGCTTTACGGTTTCTTTCTCAGAAAAAGGCGGAAAACTCAGCGGATTCATAAAGGAAATCCCGGAATGCAGGGCGGACTCCTCGGACATGCTCACTTTCAGGATGGAGATGCGTGCTGCAATTTCCAAATATATAGTTTCCCATGCATCACTCTGATTAGAAATAAGAAGAGTGGCGAATTCAGAATCCAAAGAGAACCTCAAGCGGGAATCCGCATTGATTAGGTCGGGCTTTTACTAGAGAAAAATCAATAAAGCAAACTCAAAACTCAAGCCTCGGGCGAGAGTCGAACTCGCGGCCTCGTGCTTACCAAGCACGCGCTCTGCCACTGAGCTACCGAGGCAACAAGAAAAAACAATGCAAGCCTTGTTTTTAAACCAATCGCACGTGCAAGGATTCAGACGAGGGAAATCTTAACGAAGACACTGTCCGGAACCTTAACCCTGAGGATCTGCCTGATCATCTTCTCGTCGCCTTCAACGACAACGAGGCGCTTTGAAATCCTCTTTTCCCAGTGCTCATAGGTGTCCGAGCCATCCCCGCAGGGGGTCCTTCTCGGGCTTATCTCGAGTTTCTTCCTTGGCATGGGAATCGGCCCGATAACCTTCATGTTGAGGGTCCTTGAAAGTTCCTTTATCTGCACAATGACCTTATCCAGGTCAGATGGAGATTCTCCCTTGAGTGTTATTTTCGCCTTCGTCATCAAACCACTTTCACTTCAAAAAAGTTAAAAAAGAAAGAAGAAATTATTGCATCTTCTTCGGGACGATGTCGAGCACGACTCCTGCTGCGACCGTCTGCCCCATGTCCCTGATCGCAAACCTTCCAAGCGGCGGGAACTCGGAGAACTTCTCCATAACCACCGGCTTGAGCGGCTTGAACTTCAGGACTGCAACATCCCCGGTCTTCACGAAGTCGACCTTTCCTGCGGATTGGCCGGTCTTCGGGTCCTTCTTCTCGATTATCTCGATCACCTTTGCAGCGAACTGCGCGGTGTGAACGTGGAGAACCGGAGTGTATCCAACCGAAATTGCGGTCGGGTGGTTAAGAACCACTATCTGCGCGGTGAATTCATCCACCACTGTTGGCGGGCTTTCCACCGGGCCGACCACGTCTCCCCTCTTGATGTCCTTCTTTTCGACATTCTTCAGGTTGAATCCGACGTTGTCACCGGCCACTGCCTCAGCCATTTCCTGGTGGTGCATCTCGATTTTCTTTACTTCTCCCTGTGCCCCTGAAGGCATAATCACGACCTTCATGTTTGTCTTAAGAACTCCGCACTCCACCCTTCCGACCGGCACTGTCCCGTGCCCGGTAATCGTGAAGACGTCCTGAATCGGGAGCCTGAGCGGCTTTCCGACGAGTTTTGGAGGAACGACCATCTTGTCGAGCACTTCAAGGAGTGTCGGGCCGGTATACCAGGGCGTGTTCGGGGATCTTTTTGCAAGGTTGTCCCCCACATACCCTGATGCCGGGATGAAGTGCAATTTCTCTATCTTGTACCCCATTCCGAGGAGAAGCTTCTTTGCCTCTTCCTGCACTTCGTTGCACTTCTTCTGGTCGTATCCGACCGCATCCATCTTGTTCAGAAGGACCACGAGCTGGTTGATTCCCAGCACTTTAACTAGGAACGCGTGCTCTTTCGTCTGTGGCTGGATTCCGTCCTTTACGGAAATGACCAGCACTGCCGCATCCGCCTGGCTTGCACCGGTAATCATGTTTTTTACGAAGTCCCTGTGGCCAGGGGCATCAATAATCGTGTACTCATACTTGGCGGTTGTGAACTTCTTGTGCGAAACATCGATGGTAACTCCCCTTTCCCTTTCCTCTTTGAGGGTGTCCATTTCGAAGGCAAACTCGAAAGTCGCCTTTCCCAACTTCTCTGCCTCGTCCTTATACTTTCTGAGGGTCTGCTCGGAGAGCGCCCCGGTCTCGTAGAGAAGCCTACCGACACTCGTCGATTTTCCTGCATCGACGTGGCCGATAAACACAATGTTCATGTGCTCTTTTGCTGCCATATTCATTCACCTATATATTCACATTATATATTCTACATACTTAATCTTGTCCGTGCAGACGCACGAAAAGTAAGCATAAAGGTTATTTATAGACATGTTTTTAAATATATCCTCGGCGAGCCCCTCAGGGGGAGCGCCCACAAAGAGTGCTTCACCCCCAGCAACCCCCCATCACCGTTTTCCACCCTCTCCGCAGCACTTATTTAAGTATTTTATTATGAATAACCCAATTGATTTTAATGTCCACAGAGATTTACCTCAATAAGCCCGAGGAGCTTTTCGCAGCGCTAGAAAAAGAGCTCGCAGACCCAGAAAATACCGTGGTTGTGCAGATCGCCCCCGCAGTGCGCGTCGCTATTGGCGAGGAATTCGGCTATCCCTCCGGAGAAGACCTCACATTCAAAACAATCGGGCTCCTGAATGCGCTCGGCTTCAAGCACGTAGTGGATACTCCTCTTGGCGCTGACATAAACATCTACGAGGAGGCTTACGAAATCCTCAACGCGCTCGAGCGCAAGGACGACAATTACTTCCCGATTTTCAATTCCTGCTGCATCGGCTGGAGGTTATATTGCTCCCGCGCACACCAGAAGGTCTGCCAGCACATCTCCCCGATCGCTTCCCCGCACATGATTACGGGCAGCGTGATAAAGCATTATTTCTCCAAAAAACTGAACAAGCCCAAGGAGAAGATAATCTCCGTGAGCATAATGCCCTGCGTCCTCAAGAAATATGAAAGCCTTGAGCGCTTCTCCGACGGCTCCACCTATATTGATTACGTCGTCACAACCCGCGAGCTTGCGCAGTGGGCAAAGAAGAGGGGCCTGGACCTGCGCAAGGTGAATGAGGGGAAATTCTCAGAATTCCTTCCCAACTCCTCAAAGGATGGAGTAGGCTTCGGAGTCACCGGAGGCCTCGTTGAAGCCCTTCTCACTACAATGGCGCACATTCTCGAAGTGAAGAAGGAAGCCGAATCCTTCCGCACCAACGAACCCATAAAGGAGCGGCAGGTGAAAATAGGCGAATACACCCTGAATGTCGTTTCCATAAATGGCTTTGGGAACTTCGAGAAAGTCCTGAAGGAAATCGAGTCCGGAGAGAGGAAATTCCACTTCGTAGAGGTAATGAACTGCCCATACGGCTGCGTTGGCGGCCCCGGCCAGCCCCTTCCAGTGAACGATGAAATTCTTAAGGCAAGGGCGGCAGGGCTGCGCCTTGCAGCAGACAAAAAACGCTCAATTGCAATCGTCCCGCAGGAAAACCCAACCGTGCAGATGCTCTACCGGGAGCTCCTGGGCCGCCCTGGCTCGGAGAAGGCGCGGGAGCTGCTCTATTTCCACAAAATAAAGCTCTAGTTCCGCCCTTATTTACCATTTATAAAATTGTACCCACATAAAGAAATTTTGGGTGGAACAATATGCTCAGGCAAACTAATGCTCCTAGGCAAAAGGACGAGGGAAAGGGCTCTGGCGGCCCAGTTCCAGCAGTTGCAATCCCGGCAAAGCCCCCAAAGGGCAGGATTTCCGAATTCCCGCCGCTTCTCCAGGAAGGGGACGGCGGAGACCTGAGGGGAATGACCTTTCGCTCGTGGACATGCGTTCCCGGGGAAAAAGGAAAGCCGCCTCTCTTGAAAGGCAGGGACCCGCTTCTTTCAGGGAGTCTCCACGAAGAAATTGGAGAAGACCTAGTAGAAGAAACTGAAGAGGACGAGCCTCTTTTTCCGAATGCAGGTTCAACGCGCCCTCGCGATTAGCCCCTTCTCTTTAGAATCATTTCTTTTCCAATCCCGGCAATTGCAACTCCTCCAGATGCAGTCGCAAACTGCATTACTCCCATTGGGAGTAGCATCGCTTCAGGCAGCACTCCACCGGCATAGAGAAGATAGGCAGGAATGAAAATCGCAGCCGATTTTACCAATGCAGAAACCGCTCCTGCGCTCCAGAAGCCCATTCCTTTCTCAAAGGCGAGCTGCTTTATTCCGTACACGAAGAGGAAATTCCCCACCCATATGAACGGAATCAGGTATATTAAGAAAATAGTAAGCGGCCCAAACACGAACCCGTTTGCAAGCGCGCCGATGCTCGGAAGCAGAATCACCGGGAGCAGCTTTGCGCCCCTAACCCTAAACGCGGCAAAAACCAGAAAAGAATCCACAATTATTCCAGTTAAGAGCTGCGGCCCCGGAAATAGGAAAGGAATCGCAAAAGCAAGAAAAGAGAGGGCAGCCAGTTCCAGCATTTCCCTTCTCGAATCAAGCTCATACTGCGTTTTTTCCAGTGTCGCATAAACATTTTCCATGCCCTTCATTGCGGAGTTCAAATTTAAAAAACAGATAGAAGGAGAAGGAGATGGTAAACTCCTAAGAGCTCCATCTCACCTCCCACACGTGCCTGCAAAGCAAGCAGAACGTTCTTTCAGATAGGTTTTATATACCAATCATTTCTCGTCAGAGAAAATTTTACGCATTCTTCCACTTAAATCGAAACATTTCCAAATGTTTATATTCCTTGCTTCCCAATTCCACCTCATGAAAAAGATTTTTGCTTTGCTATTGATTGCGGTTTCATTCCTACTCCTTGCCGGATGCCCTGGGAAGGAGGAGCGCCCGGCCCCAGGCAAGGAAGCCCCGATAATCGAAGAAACCGGGAGCTGGTCCGCGCAAGTGGAGCCAAACACTTCGGGAAACGCAACCGGCGCAGAACCGGCCCAGGACTGGGCAGCGCAGGCCCTTGCGACCAAAGATCCGTCTTACTGCCTAAAACTTGCCCCTGCGGAGCAGGACTCATGCAGGATACCAATAGCAAATGATTCTCTTGAAGCATGCCGTGGGGTAGTTGACCAGCCAACGAGGGAAGGCTGCCTTCTCCATCACGCATATGCACTCAAAGACATCTCAATCTGCGACCTGATAAGCGGGCAAAAGGGGCAGGATTGCATAGAAACCCTCTCCCCACCGTGCACCTTCATAACGGAATACGTGGAAAAGGCGCGCTGCTACGCATTCGAATACAAGAATTACACCTATTGCCAGGATGAGAACTGCACCCTGGATTATGCATTCCAGTTCCAGGACCAGGGCGCTTGCCTGATGCTCACAAACAGCACCGGAAAGATGGAAGGGTGCCTGAGCGCGCTTGCGCATTCTGACCGCTGCCTGAACCTCTCAGGCTCTACACAGGAGCTCTGCTATTATACATACGCAGTCGGCTCAAACAATACGGATTTCTGCTATAATGTATTGCAATCAAACAGCCAGAGCAATATAGCTTACCTATGTTTCACCCACTTCGCGATTGCGAACCACCAGGATGCGCTCTGCGACCCAATCTTCGTCCTGGACCGCTGGAACTGCTATACTGATTATGCACTTACAACCGGTGACAAGAGCGGCTGTGTCGATATCGACACCCAGGCTCCTAATTCCAGGGAAGTCTGCTTCAGGGAGTACGCTTACGCATACGATGATGCAACCGCCTGCAATGAGATGAGCACCGAATACATGAGGCAAATCTGCTTCTCAAGCACGATCTTCGGCGCGCACGAGCTCAGCCTCCAGGAATGCAGCGGAATCAGCCTTCCCGAATGGAAAGATAAATGCTTCCAGGAGCTTGCAAAGAGGGCTAATGACAAGGGCTTTTGCAACTACATAGTTGGAGAAACCACCAGGGAGAATTGCGAAGCATACTTCACAACAGGATCCGGATAAGCAGGACCGGAATAAAAAAACAAGAATAATAAATAAAAATAGAAAAGAAATCTATTCGGATTTCTTCTTTTTCTCTTTCTTCGAGGCAGCTTCAGCAGCGGAGGCCTCTTCCTCCTTTGCCCCTTCAAGCGCCTTCCTTGCCCGCTCCTCATCAATGAGGTCCTGGGGGCTCGGAGCCGCTTCAGGCTCTGCCTCTGCCTCAACCCTCTCTTTCAGGGTCGGCACCTGGCCTTCCTCAAACCTCTCAAAGTGGTCTATCCTGTACTCAAACTGGTCATAGGAGGAGATTTTCCCCTGCGACATCAGGAGTTCCCTTGTGAAGAGGTAGAATATCGCTGCAAGGGATTTCCTTCCCTTGTTGTTTGCAGGGACCACCCAGTCAACGTACGCAGTATTGTTGTCCGTATCGCAAAGCCCAATCACCGGCACTCCAGTCATCGAAGCCTCCCTTATCGCTTCCCATTCTCCCTTCGGGTCGCAGACAATGAGGAGTTTTGGCTCCCTGAATACGGGCAGCTTTATGTTCGTCATAGTTCCCGGCACAAATCTCCCTCGGAGAAGCGTAACCCCGGTAAGCGCGCAGAATTTCTCCGCCGCATTTGCCGAATAAAGCCTCGAAGCCACGACAACTACGTCTTCAGGCTTGTACTTCGACATGATTTTTGCCGCCGTCCGTACCCGGTCATCAATTTTCCGTAGATCCAGTATGAACAGGCCGTCGTCCCTCATCTTGAAGATGTAGGGCTTCATGTCTATCGTCTTGAACCTCGTGCCGATGTGTATTCCAGTCTCCAGGTATTTCTCCTGTGGAATTAGGAACGAGGACTTTGTTTCTGCAGGTTTTTCTTCATTTTCCATTTTCTTCACCTTATCAACATTGGGGCCGCTGTGATTTGAACACAGATAACGAGCACCCCAAGCTCGCAGGATGCCAGGTTACCTCACGGCCCCGTGAACACATCTATAGTGTCCTATACTTCTTGATTACCTCCATGCCTTCTACGTGCCCCAGGAACATCCTCCTGCAGCAGTACCGCTCTATTTCCATTTCATCCAATACCTTTGCGGCGGGCTTGCTTTCAAGCCCTGCCTTGTACTCTTCGTACAAGTCGCCAATTACCGCGCCGCAGGTAAAGCACCTTACTGGAAATTCCATTTTTCATTCACCTGTAGGATTTCTGGAACCTTGCCCTTGCCTTGGGCCCCTTGTACTTCTTCGGTTCGACCCTTCTTGAGTCTTCCCTGAGGATCCAGTCGTCGCTCTCCTTGAATATGGTGAGTGCCTTCTCCCCGAAGTACTTCCCGAGTGCGCGTGCAATTGCGGTTCTGCAGGCCTGCGCCTGCCCCATCGTTCCGCCTCCGCGCACATGAACCTCAATATCCACCGCAAGCCCATCGGGCCCAAGCAGCGCAACCGGCTCCTCCACGATTTCCCTGAAGTACCTGTTTCCGATTGCAGTTGAAAGCATGCTGTTTACCCTGATCCTCCCAGAGCCTTCCTTCACAGTTGCCCTTGCAATGCATTCCTTCCGTTTTCCCCTTGCGTGCTCGGTGCGGAGTTTCTTCTTCCGCGCCTTCTTCGGCTTCTTTTCAGCTTTCTCAGCCGGAGCAGCCGCAGGCGCATGAACCGGAGCAACGTGTGCCGCCGGAACATGCACTGGAGAAGGCGCAGCATGAACTGGCGCCTTTGCCTGAGCCGCATGAACAACCGCCGCAGGTTTTGCAACCGGAGCAACGTGCTTAATTTCTGCCGCCTTCGGAGCTTCTTTCTTTGCCTCAGCCGGTTTTCCCGCCTTTGGCTTCTCTTTCGGCCTTGATTCTTTCTTCATTTCTTTTTTCTCTTCTGCCATTCAACATCACCTTTTGTTGTACCCGAGGTACTTGCAGAGTTCGCTCACCGTTATGTACTTCGTAAGCGTCCCCTTGTCCGCACCCGGCACCCTTATTGCGTCTCCCAAGACACTGCCGGGCCGCCCTACGTGCACCCTAAGCCTGTCGTGTGCCGCCCTTCCGCTTGGTTTCTTGCGCGGGAGCATGCCTCTCACCAGCCTCTTCACAAAGAGATAGGGCACTTTCGGCCAATACGGGCTCCGTTCCGGATCCCCCTTGTACCTGAGCTGCCTCCTGTGCTGGTACTTTGCAATCGTATCCACCGGATTTCCGGAGATGATTGCGTTTTCCGCATTTATGATGTGGACTTCCTCGCCCTGGAGGAGCTTCTTTGCAACGAATGCAGAAACCCTCCCGAGCCTTGCGTTTTCAGCGTCAACAACTATCATGCAAATCACCTAAACGAGAATGCGGACGTTCTTCCCGTCCGGGTTCGATTTCATGAGGTCCGCTATCCCCATCATCTTCCCGCCGCTCTTTGCAATGAGAGATTTTGCGCTCTCAGTGTATGCAAATGCGGCTACATTAACCTTCTTCGTGAGGTACCCGGAGCCGAGAACCTTTCCCGGAACAAGGATTGTCTCCCCGTCCGTTCCGTATTCCTCGAGCTTGCTCAGGTTGACCTCCGGCCTCCTCCTCGTGGGCTTGGAGAGCTCGTAGGCAACCCTTTTCCAGATGTCCTTGTCGGCCTTCTTGAGCTCGACTATGAGCGTCAGTAGCCTCTTGTTTTCTATTCCGCTTTTCATCTTCAAACACCTTCGCCGGATTCTCCGGCTCGCCCCATCCGGGACTCTAATAAGTGTTGAAATAATATACTATGAGAAAGATTTAAAAGGGGCATTCCCGTCCTTTAGCCCTCATTTCTCTCCTGTTTTTGCTTAGTTCTCTAATACTTTTCCAGAGATTGTTCCAGAAGAATGGCTCCGGCTTACCGCCCACTCATTTTTTCATCGGGTAAAGATGCTATCGGTTTTAGAAAATAAAAAAGAGAGGGGGATCTCTTCATCCCTACACTGTAGGAAGCCAGCAGGCATCCCCATGGGCAATGCATGCAGAGTATGAATCTCTTGCGCTATTTAGCGCATCAATGAGTTCTGCCCGGTTTCCTCCTTTATTCATATATGACCTTGCGCATTGATTGAACAGCATCTTGAAGTTTGCAGCTACCGAGTTATATGAAATCATTGCTGACCTGAACTCTGCAACAGGGTCTTCGACGCTGTCAGGAGTACAACCTGCAGCAGCATGCATCCACTGCAGGCTGTGCAGCATATTCCAGGGTTCCGTATAGACGTAGAGATCATAATCCATAGTCTTCCGGTCGCATTCCGCCAAACTGAGATTCTCCGCACCAGCCATATCGTTCGAAATCGCATACAGACTATCCGAATAGATAAAAGAGCAGGAATATCTTCCTTCCGCACTCTGCGTCCAGGTTGGCATCCCCGCAAAAGAGAGCCCTACAACCAAGAGCAAACCCAGCATTACCATGAATTTATTCATTTTTTCACCTTAAAAATAACTTCTTTGACCTATAAAAACTTATCCTAAAGGCGGCAAAACCCCAACCCCGGGAAGCAGTTGCTTTTTTAAACCCTTTTGGTTTAAATTTTATCCATGCTTGACTCAACCGACCTGAAGGTAATCCAGCTTCTCCTGAAGAACGGATGCCCATCGCTCTCGGAAATAGGCGAACACACCGGGATGAGCGTCCAGGCCGCGCGAAAGCGCCTCCAGAAATTGAAGCGCAACGGCATAATCCTCGGCAGCGCGGTCTCCCTCAACGAGAGAAGGATAGGCTGGGAGCGCGCAATTCTCGCCCTGAACATAAGCCGGAACAACTACCTCAAAACAGTTGAAGCGATAAAATCCACCCCGCTCGTAAACTCGGTTTACACAATCACCGGGCCCTACTCGCTCGCGGTGGAAGTGCTCGGCCCGGTCGGGATAGTGAAGGAAGTAACAAAGCACATAGGAAAGATAAAGGGCGTGAACGAGCTCTGCCCCCTCACGTTCGTGGAAAAGATAAAATAAAAAACAAAATGAACTGAAATACGGTGAAACAATGTTCAACGTCGAAGAAATTCGGAAGGATTTCCCAATCCTCCAGAGGAAAATAAACGGACACCCGCTCATTTACCTGGATAACGGCGCAACTTCGCAAAAGCCCATCCAGGTAATCAATGCGATTTCCGGCTACTACATGAACCACAATGCGAACGTGCACCGGGGGGTGCACAAGCTCTCCGAGGAATCCACCTACATGTACGAAGAGGCCCGCAGGAAGGTCGCCAAATTCATAAACGCGGAGCCCGAAGAAATAATCTTCACTAAAAATGCAACCGAATCCCTCAACCTCGTTGCCTACACTTATGGGGAAGCAAATATTTCCGCAGGAGACCGGATTTGCACAAGCATAATGGAGCACCACTCGGATTTCATCCCCTGGCAGATGCTTGCAGGCAAAAAGAAAGCAAAACTGGAAATAATGAATGTAAACACAGAGGGCGAAATCCCGGATTCCGAATTCTCAAAAATTTCCAATTCCAAAATAACCTCGATTGTGCACGCCTCAAATGTGCTTGGCACAATCAACCCGGTAGAAGAAATGGGGAAGATTGCGCATGAGGGCGGAGGAAAAATTCTCATAGATGGCTCACAATCCATCCCCCACATGCCTGTTGATGTAAAGAAAATGGATTGCGACTTCTTCGCATTCACCGGCCACAAAATGCTAGGCCCCACAGGAATCGGGGTCCTCTACGGAAAAAAAGAACTCCTTGAAGAGATGCCTCCTTTCATGTATGGGGGCGACATGGTAATCGATGCAAAAGTCGAAGGCTGCAAATGGAACGAGATTCCCCACAAATTCGAGGCAGGCACCCCGCACATTTCCGGAATAATCGCGATGGGTGCAGCAGTGGATTACCTCAACAAGCTCGGAATGGAAAACATACGCGCCCACGAAGTCGAGCTTATTGAATACGCCTTTCAAAAACTGCAGGGAATTGAAGGAATAGAAATCTACGGCCCGCAGGAAGCGCACAAACGGGTCGGAGTAATCGCCTTCAACATCAAGGGCCTCTCCTCGATAGACCTCGCCTCCTTCCTTGACGACTATGGGATCGCAATCCGCTCCGGGCACCACTGCGCGCAGCCCATCCACGATTTCCTGAAAATACTCCCTTCCGCGCGCATTTCATTTTACCTCTACAACACAAAGGGAGAAATAGACGTTCTAATTCCAAGAATAGAAGAAATACGGAGGATGCTTTCATGAGCGAAAATCGGTACAAAAAGTTCATAGAGCTTTTCAAGAATCCCCTAAACAGGCACGAAATGGAAGACGCGGACATTTCACATGAGGGCCAGAACACCTGCGGGGACAAGCTCACCGTTTTCCTGAAAATAAAGGACGGAAGAATAGTCGATGCATCTTACGAAGGCGCATTCTGCGCATTCAGCAACGCCTCGGCTTCGCAGGTTACCGAGTTCATAAAAGGAATGACTCTTGAAGAAGTGGAGGCAATAGACAACCCAAAACTCTTCCAATTAATCGGGGACGATTTGAGCGACAATCCGCACCGGCTTAGCTGCATCCTCTTCCCTCTCCGCACAGTAAAGGAAGCCTGCAAAAAGTTCAAGGAGCACGGGCCGGACAAGAATTACCAAAAACCGAAAAAAGGAATTTCCTGCCACTGCGACGAGCACAACGCTGAGCTGGGCCTCTAGGAATTCACAACTTTTTTCCTTACGCTCTTTTCCATCGGCTTCTCCCTCTTTGGCGGAGCCGCCGCAAGTTTTCTCCTCAAAAGAAGCGTTTCTGCTTTCGCCCTTATCTGCCCGGAGGGGTCCTTCCTCATATCTTTAATTGCCTTTTCAGCAACCTTCCCTTTCTTTTCTGCAATGGCATCCATTGCAAGCAGCCTTATCCCGCAGTCCGCGTCCTCGGCCGCTACCCTCAATGCCCTAATAGATTGAGGCCCGTCTATTTTTTCCAGAATTTCTATTGCAATCGGTTTCTTCCAGGCCTCCCCATTCTTGAGAATTGAAACAAGGCCCGGGATTGCCTTGGTTCCCATTAAAAGTATATCATAATTTCTGCCTTCAGCCATCAGATCGTATACTTCCACCCTTTGCAGGTAGGTTGCCTGCCCCTCTCCCATGAATCTATTATGTGTGAGAGAATTTATAAAAATGTCTATTACATCTCATTGCCTATCCTATGCAAAGCGAAAGCGCCCCAAGGTTTTTTCCTGAGGCAGTTCAGATTAGTTCCTGCTGCCCCAACCATTCGTTCCTCTGAGCAATTAGAAATACGAAAAATTGAATTGGCCTTTGCAGCCAATCCATCGGTTTATGCAAGAGTAGCCAAGCTTCATTCTTCTTCCGCGAACTTCTTGATTTCATCGAAGTTCTCGACAATTAGCCTCGCCTTGGACTTCCCAAAGCTGAACGGGTACTTGTCGTTCTCATTTCTCAGAAGCTTTATGAGCTTATTTCCCTTGTATTCTCCATATTCAACTGGCATATTTACCCACCACTAATTCTAATAT
>CAIKOA010000025.1 GCA_903828955.1 uncultured Microcaldota archaeon | reverse complement strand
CCATCCTGGCCGTTAGAGTAGGCGGTGTTGTTCTCAAGGGCGTTATTGGACGAACTGTAGAAAATCCCTACGCCGTTTCCGTCATTTTCATTAGAGACTGCTTCCGTTATGTTGTTGTGGTTGCTGTAACCCAGCACTATCCCTCCTTCGGTGCTGCTGTATGCGGTTATGTTTGACAAAAGATTATAATTCGAAAAGGCAATCTCGAAGCCGTAGTGGCCATTTACCGCTGAGGCATTGGCCACCTGGCTGTTCTCCGCCCGGTTAAGGTAGACCCCCGCACCAGTGTATCCGTCGATTGAAGGGCAGTTGCGTATGGTAACGTTTGTTAACGGGGAACCGGCGGACCCGTTTATGTAGATCCCCACCGCGGCATCTGTTCCGTTGTTGGTTATGTTGAAGCCGTTGCAGTCGAAGAGGACATCGGAAGCGGAGATTACCACGCAGGCATAGTTCGCATCCCCCGCGTCGGGGTAGATTTCGTTGGGAGCTCCGGAATAGTCTGCTTTCATCTTATACGGTCCAGATGTGTTTATCAGCGGGCAGTTTTCCCCTCCGGTAGTGTTCTCCAGGATTCCATAATCGCTCTCCGGGTCCAGATCGTAGAAGCTGAGGGTGTGCGCGGAAAGGTCCGGGGAATCGTTCAGGGCAGCCATGCCCCATCCGTCTGTAGCATTGTATTTCCAGAGCTCGAACCTGGACTCATTGTAGCCGGCCAGGTTCTCGCCTGCCCAGGCCCATGTTATGGAATCTATTGAGGTGGTTCCGCCCTGGCCGCTTATGTTTACGAACTTATCTGCGAACGATATGCGGCCGGAGGGAAGCGTTGCCGGGCTGGAGGTCCAGTTTATTGAATAATTGGCGTTTGCATTTGCCGAATCGGTTATGTTGAGCGAGGTATAGTTCGCCATATCCCCTTCCGGGTTGTCTATTGTGAGGTTGTAAAGGTATACGTTTCTGGCTGATGAGCCCGGCTCCACATACAGGTCATAGCCGTTGTTGTAGAGGTGGGTGTTGGTTGCGTTGGCGGAGTTGGAGAGGTAGATGTAGAGGCCGTATCTCGAGTTGTTGTAGGCGGTGTTGCGGCTAAGATTGCAGCTGTTGGCAGAGGAAAGGAAAATCCCGTAGTTGGAGTTTCCGTATGCCGTGTTGTTGGCGAGGGTGCAGCTTGCGCTGGAATATATGTAGAAGCCGGTATCGGAGTTGTTGTAGGCGCTGTTGTTGGTGAGGCGGTTGCCGCTGCTGGAGTAGAGGAAGATGCCGCGTGAGGTGTTGTAAGCGGTGTTGCCGGTCAGGTTGTTGTACTTGGAGTAATATATGTAGAAGCCGGTGGTTGCTCCGCTCGAAGTGATGTTCCTGAGCGTCTCGTTTTCAGAGTAGTGAAGATAGACGCCCCTCTTGTACCCGCCAACGCCAGGGCAATCATGCACCGTAATGTTGGTGTATATCTGCCCGTCTGAGGAATTACTTATTAGGATCCCTGCCGCGTTCGAAGTGCCGTTGTTGGTGATGCTGAAGCCGCCGCAGCTGAAGTCCACATTGGAAGAGGCGATTACCACGCATGCCTTGCTGACGTCCCCGCCGGATATGGAGACCTCATTCGGCGCGCCCGCGTAGTTACTGGACTGGGCATATAAGCCGGGGGAGGAGATGACCGGGCAGTTGGTTTCATTGTTCTGGAGTATCCCGTAGTCGCTTGCCGGAGCAAGGTCATAGAGGGAAAGCGTGTGCGCACCGGTGTCCGGGGTGCTGTTGAGCCTTTTCCAGGTGCCGTTGTATTTCCAGAGCTCGAACTTGGATTCGTTATATTCTGGGCCAAGCTCGCTCTCGTCCCAGCTCCATGTTATCTCGTCTATTGACGGGGTTCCGGAGAGCGGGCTTATGTTGATGAATTTCTGGGCGAATGAGAAGCGTTCTGCGGGCAGCCCGGATGCGTGGGCGACCCACCCTATAAGGTAATCCTCATTTTGCATATTGTCGGTTATGTTGAGCACTGTGTAATTCTGCATGTTGCCATAGGGGTTGTCTATGGTGAGGTTGGATGCGTAGAAAGTGCGCGTGATTGAGTCTGTCATGGCGCGGAGTTCGCCATATGTGTTGTTGTAGGCGCGGCAGTCGGCGAGGTTTGTGGCGTTGGACATGTCGATATTGAATCCATATTCCAGGTTGTTGAAGGCGGTGTTATTGAAGAGGTTGTTGTAATCAGAGGATTCTATGTGGAAGCCCTCGCTGTTGTTGTAGGCGGTGTTGTTGGAGAAGGTGTTGTAATCTGAGGATTCGAGGCGGAAGCCGCCGCTGTTGTTGTAGGCGCTGTTGTCGGAGAGGTTGTTGCGGCTGGAGTAGTCGTAGAGGTGGAAGCCGTAGTAGGAGTTGCTGTAGGCGGTGTTGTTAAAGAGGGCGTTGTTGGAGCTGGAGGACTCTATGGAGAATCCGATGTTGTTGTCGTGGGCGCTGTTGTTGTAGAGGTTGTTGTTATAGCTGGAGGACTCTATGGAGAAGCCGAGGGTGTTGCCGTAGGCGCTGTCGTTGAAGAGGGCATTGTTGTAGGAGCCTAAGTCGATGTGGAAGCCTTCGGTGTTGCCATAGGCGGTGTTATTGAAGAGGTTGTTGCCGTAGGCGTATTGGTAGATGTAGAAGCCGAGGGTGTTGCCGTAGGCGGTGTTGTTGGAGAGGTTGTTGCTGGAGCTGTCGCGGATTGAGAAGCCGAAGGAGTTGTCGTAGGCGGTATTGTTGGAGAGGTTGTTGTAATTTGAGCTGGAGACGAAGTGGAAGCCGTGGGTGTTGTTGTAGGCGGTGTTGTTGAAGATGGAGTTGTAATTGGAGTCGTAGTAGAGAAAGAAGCCGTAGGAGTTGTTGTAGGCGGTGTTGTTGGTGAAGGTGTTTTTGGTGCTGGAGTAGAGGTAGAAGCCGTAGAAGTT
This sequence comes from uncultured Microcaldota archaeon, assembly GCA_903828955.1. Taxonomy (GTDB): domain Archaea; phylum Micrarchaeota; class Micrarchaeia; order Anstonellales; family Bilamarchaeaceae; genus CAIKOA01. The sequence continues at coordinate 52,735 of CAIKOA010000025.1, read as the reverse complement.
GTTGTAGAGGGTGTTGTTGGAGAGGTTGTTGCTGGAGCTGGAGTCGAGGCGTAAGCCTTGTGAGTTGCTATAGGCGGTGTTGTTGAAGAGGTTGTTTTTGTTGGAGCTGGAGTAGAGGTAGATGCCGCGGGTGTTGTCGTGGGCGGTGTTGTTGTAGACGCGGTTTCCGGTGAGATTGTTTCCATTAGCAGAGGTAAGGTATATCCCTGAGTCGTACGCGTCATATGCATCGTTGTTGAAGAGGGTGTTGTTCTCGCTGATTTTAAGGTAGAAATCAACCGTGTTTCCGTAGGCGCTGCTGTTCTCGATGGTGTTGTTGTAGCTGCTGAGAAGGTAGAAGCCCGCTATGTTGTCACTTTCGTTCTGCGAATAGTTCCCCATTGCGGTGCTGCCGCTGATTGTAACGTTTTTTGCATAGTTCATGTAGAATCCGTATTTCGAGTTGTTGATTACGGTCACATTGGAGATTACGATTTCTTCAGCCGGATCGGAAGAGGTGCCGTATGTTCCAACTCCATAAGTATAGTTGAGAATTGAGGAGCAGTTCCTGAGGGTCGCGTTTTTCGCGCTTGCGTTGAGGAATATTCCATATGAGTTGGAGGTTCCGTTGTTGCTTATCTTGTGCCCGTTGCAGTCAAGGAGGATGTTTTCACCGCCAATAACTATGCAGGCTTTTGCAATGGTTGGGGCTGCGCTGGTGGGCGCCCCTGAGAGGTCGCTGGTAAGCCAATAATCTCCTGCCGAGGTGATTGCCTGGCAGCTCCCTACGCCTGCATCGTGGATGTAGTCGAATTCCGCATATCCTCCGGAATCCCCCATTATCTTGAAATCAAATGTATCGGCTTCCCCTGTGAGGTTTTCCAATGTTATGTACTGCCAGCCTCCGGTTGAATCAAGGGCTTCGGAAGTCCCAAGGAGCGGGGATGTCGTTCCGTTTTTGTAGACGTTGAAATAAACATTTGAAGCGCCTCCCTTGCGCGCATAAACATCGATTACCCTGCCGTTGGAAAGGTTCTGCTCGAATGTTGCGCGGACGAAATCCCCCACCGGAATCTGCTCGGACCAGTTGTCGTCATGGTCTTTTACGTATTCGGTAATATCAGAGATGAAAGTGTAGTCGGAAGCGAGGTGAAGGACGCTCGTCACGTTTACTCCTTCAACCGAGTAGTTGGAAAAGCCGGAAACTTCCATTGAAGCGATTCCCGTACCTGGGTCATAGGTGAAATTGGAGCAATAGGCGCCGCAGGGCTCGCCGTTCCGGAGCGGATATGCGTTCCTGATTCCGTGGATGTTGTAGAATTCTATGTGCGCGGGCTGGTCGAGATCCGGATAAGTCGAGGTGTCCACTCCGATGAGGTTCTGCTGGATAGTTAACGCAGGCGAGATGTCCCTCTGCTCTTTTACGGAGTGGATTTTGAGCTCCCTGAAGTAGATTGTGCCCCCGTCGCCCCTGAAGGAGGAATCCTTCATCGTGACTTCGGTGACGTTCTGGAAAAGCAGTTTTGTATTGATTTTTTTCAGTTCTATCTTGTCCTTGGTTTTCACGGTTTCCGTATAATTTATGTAAACGGTGCCGAGGGAGAGCTCTTTGTTTGCGATATTCTGAATCAGGAGCGTCTCTTCTTTTTCAGAGCAGTATGCATTCTCAAGGCCGAGCCTTTCGCATGCGCCTTTGTTGTTTCCTTTTCCATTATCGCTTACATTTATATTTGGGGCTTCTCTGGAAGGAGTTTCATTTCCGGAAACCACATCCTCTATTGGAACGACGTTCCAGCCTTCACCGGAATCGGTTGCATTGAATTCTCCCTGGGAATTGTTCTGGCCGCCCCCGCCGCCGGAATCTGAAACAAGCTGGAGCAGGTTTCCTGAGGCATTTGCAATCTGGTCAATGGGAACAATCTGGCTGCCTGAAGAGTTCTCCGGAGTTCCGCTCTGGTTGCCGAATGCGTTTTCAATATTTACTATCGTCCAGCTGCCCCCCACTTCTTCGGCTGCGGCAAGGGAGTGCCTTACTTCATCGCTGAAGCTTCCTGCTAGGGTAAGAAGGAAAAATATGGGGATTAGTATTGACCACAGCTTTGACTGCCCTTTCATTGCCCACCAGACACTCCGGACGCCTCTTCAGGTTTAGACAGCCATCTCACATAAGGTATTTAAATATTATATATAAAAATTAGTTCGCGCGCGTTCAGAGCAAGAAATTTACTCAACCGTTACTGATTTTGCAAGATTGCGGGGCTTGTCTATGTCGCATTCCCTTAAATCCGCAATGTAATAGGCTAAAAGCTGGAGCGGAACTACGGTGAGGAGGGGATAGAGGTCTTCTTCGGTTGTGGGAATGGGTAGAATGTCATCTGCATGCTTTGCGATTTCCCCATCCTTTTCGCTTGCAACTGCAATAATTTTACCATTTCTTGCTTTTATTTCCTGCATGTTGGAGACTATTTTGGAATACGTGGAATCGCGGGGCGCGATTGCAACAGTGGGGACCTCATCGCTCACAAGCGCAATCGGCCCGTGCTTCATTTCCCCGGAAGCGTAGCCTTCCGCGTGTATATATGAAATTTCTTTTAGTTTAAGCGCGCCTTCAAGGGCAATTGGGAAGTTGAGGTTCCTTCCGATGTAGAGGAAGTTGTGCGCAAGGAAATATTTTTTTGCCGTTTCTTTTATTTTTTCTTCTTGGGAGAGAATTGCGTCGATTTTCTGCGGGATTGTTGTGAGGTCGTATTTTTTCCCGCTTAATTCGGCTGCGAGTTTGTAGAGGACCACGAGCTGCGAAATGAATGCTTTGGTGGATGCGACTCCGATTTCCGGGCCTGCGCGCGTGTAAATGACCGCATCGGATTCGCGCGCAATCGTGCTGTCCATTACATTGATTATTGCGAGGGTGTGTGCGCCTTTCTGTTTTGCAAGGCGCAGCGCGGCAAGAGTATCCGCGGTTTCACCGGACTGCGAAATTGCGATGAACAAATCGTCCTTTCCAATTATGGGCTCTGCGTAGCGGAACTCGGACGCATAGGCGACTTCGACGGGAATTCGTGCGGATTTTTCAATTATGTATTTGCCGACCAGGCCTGCGTAGCCCGCGGTGCCGCAGGCAACAATGAAGATGCGCGAGGGCCTTTCCTTCATTGGAAAGAAGACCGGAATTGAAATGGAGTCGCGCACAACCTGGGGCTGCTCGTGGATTTCTTTGAGCATGAAATGCTTGTAGCCGCCCTTCTGCGCCTTCTCGATGTCCCAGTCGATTGTCTTGGGTTCGCGGCTTATCTTTTTGCCTTCGTTGTTGAAGATGGAGACGGAGTTCGTGCGGATTTCCGCACTCTCGAAATCATTGAGGTAAATTACTTTTTTCGTGTGCGCGACAAATGCGGAAACATCTGAGCCTACGAAATTTTCCCCTTTTCCGATTCCTATTGCGAGGGGGGAGCCGTTGCGCGCAACAACGATTTCCTCGGAATTCGTATTGATTACGCAGATTGCATAGGTTCCGATTACCATTTTGAGCGAGAGCTGGACCGCTTTGAGCAGGTTTCCCTGGTAATTTTTTTCAATCAGGTGGGCGAGAACCTCGGAATCGGTGTCGGATTTGAATTCAATCCCCTGCAGGCTTTCCTTGAGTTCTAAATAATTTTCAATTATTCCGTTGTGGGCGATTGCGATTTTTCCTGAATAGGAAATGTGCGGGTGCGCATTCCGGTCCGAGGGTTTTCCGTGGGTTGCCCACCTTGTGTGCGCAATCCCGACCGTTCCTGGCATTGAGGGAAAATCCAGTTTGGCGTTTACCTCGTCAACCTTTCCCGCGCCTTTTCGGATGTGGATCTTGCCTTCGCTGGAAGTGACCATGCCCACCGAGTCATAGCCGCGGTACTCGAGGTTTTTTATGGATTTGAGAAGCAGCTCTGCCGCCTTCTTCTTTCCGATGTACCCTGCGATCCCACACATATGATCTACCAATAGAATGGAGATAGGAACAAAAGGTATTTTTAAGCGTTAAGGAGCGGACAATGAGATGCGCGAAGCGACCTGAGGAGATCCGGTAATCCGAGGGGGGTAGGTCATAACGTGAAGCTCTTCTATCCGCATATGATACCTGCTCGAGCTTCGCGTTATGAGGTTCCACCAGGAGGGGGATCTCCCCCGCCTGGTGTGGTAAATATGCAACCTTTATAAACATAAATATGCTAAATACTAACCAATAAAGGTGTGGGGATGAAATCACAGATTCGCGAGCAAAGACGGGAGAAGCCAGAAATCGTTTCAAGCATGGTTGATTCGGCAAATAAGTACAAGGCAAGGTGGGAACGCCTTGGGGAATCGATGATTGAAAGCCTCAATAAGGGCCAGTGGCCGCGCGTTATGGCGGTGGGGCCTGCGATAGCAGGGGGGCTCAAGCACCTCTATGGGGAGAATTTCGGCCACACCGGAAGGCCCGGGAAAGTTTTTGAAGTCACCTGCAGGTGGGACGGGACCCTGGACGCGGAAGGGCTCGGCTCGGTATTTTATGGGGTGAAGCACCTCAAAATAAAGAGAATGGAGATCTGGGGGCCGGATTTTAGCACCCAGAAAACAACGCTTGAACAGATAAGGGCCGCAAACATCGAGGGCTTCGGGGAAGTTGAAGTGCGCCGGGCATCGACAAGCGGAAACGGGGCCGCAGAACTGAAAACCGTGGAGGCGGGGGTGCTCTGCTGCTCGGATTCGCGCGTGCAGGCATACCAGATTTTCAAGGGGAGCAATGTCGTCGTTGTTTCGAACGCAGGGAATATTCTCTCTCCGGTTGCTTCTGAAACCTTCAGCGAGCTTGTGCAGGCGGGAGTGCCCATTCTTGCGGTGCTCGGCCATTCCAGGTGCGGCGCGGTTGGCGCTGCAATTGAAGAGAATAATGAACCGATGCTTGCAGAAATAGTAAGAAAAGTGCGGGCAAACATATTAATGGGGGGCACTGAAGGCCGCCTTGGAAAGGAGAGGCACAATGCGCTTGTTGAATATATCATGCTTGGGCGTTCGGGAGACACCGGTGAGAGCTCCGGAGCAGAGGGCATGCGCCTCCAGCAACTCATAACGGAGAGGGACGTTGAGCGCATGGCATTTTTCCTGGACCTTTCGGATGGAAAGGTATCCGATATCTCAAGCCGCCTTAGGTAGCAAGGGCTTCCCTTCTATTTTTTAATTATTCCCGTTCATTTTTCTATTCTGCATATTAGAAGTAGAATATAGAATATATTAACGGTGAATAGAATGAACGCAGAGGAAATAATGAAAAGGCTCATGGAAGGGAATTCCAGGTTTGTGAGGGGAGAATCAAAAAAATACGACTTCGTTGCAATAAGGAAGGAATTGGTTGCGGGCCAGCACCCGATTGTGACTGTGCTCACCTGCTCGGATTCACGGGTTGCCCCGGAATACATTTTCGACGTGAATTTGGGCGAGATTTTCAAGATAGAAACCGCGGGGAACGTTGTGGATTCGGTCGCACTTGGAAGCATCGAGTATGGTGTGGACCACCTGCACACTCCGGTGCTGATGATACTGGGGCATACGCAGTGCGGGGCGGTAACCGCCTGCTGCAAGGCGGCTCCTGGGGAGGCAGCGCATGGAAACCTCGGGGAAATAATGAAGAGGATTGAGCCCGCAGCAGTGAAAAAGAAAAGGGATGTGAACGCATCCATTGAAGAGAATTTATTCTGCGTGAAGGACTGCATCCTTTCGAATAGCGGCATATTGAAGAAGATGCACGAAGAAAAGAAACTGAAGATAATATTGGCAAAATATCTCCTGGAGACAGGAGAGGTAAAGGTACTTGGATAAAATGAGCGAACAGGAAGAAAAGGAGAAGGCCGAAGAGGCAAGCTCGGAGCAGGTCTACGAGCTGCGCAAAACGATAAAGAAGCTGAAGGGCTTCCGGGGCAGCGGAACGCAGATGATTTCGGTGTATATCCCCGCGGGCTACCAGATTCACGAGACTTCGGGAAAACTCCGCGAAGAATTGGGCCAGGCATCCAACATAAAATCGAAGCAGACGCGCACGAACGTGATGGAGGCGCTTGAGAAAATAATCAACTATCTGAAGATGTTCAAGACCACTCCGGATAACGGATTGGTTGTGTTTGCGGGAAATATTTCAGATGACCCGTCAAAACGGAAGATTGAGCTGTTTTCGATTACCCCGCACCAGAAATTGTCGGTGAGCATATATCGGTGCGACAGCTCGTTTTTCCTTGAGCCGCTTGAAAACTTCCTTGAGCACCGCGCATCCTATGGGCTTGTGGTGATGGATGGGAACGAGGCAACGATTGCCATTGTGCGCGGAACGGAAACGCAGATTGTAAAGAAATTGAATACCACCGCCCACTCCAAGATAAGGGTCGGGGGGCAGAGCGCAAACAGGTACCAGAGGGACATCGAAGAAAAAAAGCACCTGTATTATGTGCGCGTGGGGGCGGCGATGGACGCTGCATTCCTGGGGAAGGTAAAGGGCGCGATAATAGGGGGCCCGGGGCCTTCAAAAGAATATTTCATGAAGGCAAACACATTCAATTACCAGATAAAAATAATGGGCGTTGTGGATACCGGATATACGGATGAGTATGGCATCCGCGAAGTGCTCGCAAAAAGCGAAGGCATCCTTGACCAGCAGGAAGCAATAAAGGAAAAAATACTCATTGAGAGATTCATTAAAGAGGTAGTGACGGGCGGGCTCGCAACCTACGGAATGAAGGAAACGATTGATGCGGTTGAGAGCAAGCAGGCCGAAATGCTCCTTATTTCAGAGGACCTTCCGTTCAGGTTTGTCGAGTACCGCTGCAACAAGTGCGCAACTTCGGAAAAGAAGGCGCAGAAAGGCGAAAAGGCCCCTGAGAAGGGCTGCGAACAGTGCGGAAGCAAGATGGACATAGACATTGATGAGCCGCTTGCAGATGAGATTATAGACCGCGCAAAGAGGAACGGGATAAAAGTCGAAGTGATTTCTGCAAATACGAGTGAAGGCGCGCAATTCCTAACAGGCTTTGGGGGAATAGGGGCATTCCTTAGGTATAGGAAAACACAATAAAAAGAAGAAAATACTAAAAACTAATAACTAATTCAGTCCACCGTGGGGAGTGGGGGTATTCCTGCCGGGTTTGCCGAGGTATTTTCAGGAGGCGTTGTTGAGGCTCCGGCCGCAGGAGGCTCTTCAGTTGCAACCCCGGAAGTATTTCCTTCGGGAACAACCGCTGTTCCGGATCCTGCGCCTGTTTCATTTCCTGTGGGGCTCTGGTTTACTGCAGGGGGCTGCTCGGGCGCCGGGACCGCGAAGCGGATGTTGCACATCCCTTGTGAGTAGGTTTCATTTACCCTTACCACGAGGCCGTGGAGATATACGGAGGGCGTGTAGCCTTTCTCTATCCAGATTACGGCGCTCCCATCAGACTGAAATGCGGATGCTACCTTGGAATGGCATTCCGAAATGGTCTTGATGCTTAGGTTTGCCCCTGCCTCTGAAGCAGAGCAGGTGTCTCCCTCAAGGATATATACGTTAACCTCCTTCCCTGCCAGCCCTTCGCTCCCTGCGAAATCAACCCCGCACTGCATGATGTTGTTTCTGCTTATGGGGTATTTTTCAAGCCCGCGAAGGTCTTCAACAAGGTAAATATTTTGGGCGGAGATGAGGGATTTTGCAAATTCATCCATGCTTGCGTTCTGCCCGCCAAGCGGATTGGAATAGTTGCCTCCCTGCTGCGGAGGAATGACCGAAGGGTGGGAAAGAAGGATAAATGCGCCTATGAGAATTGCGATGAGCGCAATTGCGCCCACAACCATTGTTTTCGTTTCCATTTTTCATCCACCTGAGGAATTGCCCGAGGAATTCGAGGAGGCATTGCTGGCGTTTCCCGAAGCCTGCGGAAGCTTTATTTTTACCATGTCCATTATGTCCGTGCTCTTGAAAGCTTTTGAAACTTCGCATGCGGTGAAGTACTCCTCGTCTCCGCTGAACGTTCCCTTGTAAACGAAGCCTGTTGAGAACTCCGGGCTTTCGTCAACCGGGCTGTACTTGAACTCGATTATAGGCTCCTTAATGGTGTTGTAGCACTCCGCAAGGGTCACGCCCTGGCCATTCACCGTGCATTCGCCGTCTTTCTTGTCATATATTGTCGCATTCACCCCTTCGAAGGAGGCGGAGAGGTTGCCTGCGCACTCAAGCATTGCCGTGGATGCGGCCGTGGAAACATTCTGGGTTTCCACAAGGATCGAAACGTCGCTTGAATCAAGCACATATCCCTTGAAATCCGTGAAGGTCGCATCGCTTGAGGATGTGGAGAGCACCACGTATGCCCCGTATGAGATCACACCTGCGAAAATTATGGCTGCCCCAAGGACTATGAACCAGAAGAACATCATCACCCTGTTCCTGAAAAGGTTTGCAAAGGTTGCGAATGCGAAAAGGAACAGGAATATTGCGAGTGAAGAGAGCGAGAAGAACGAAAGCGAGGAAAGCACTATGGGCGCATAGCTGGAGACCTGCTCCTTGTCTTCCCTTTGCATCTGGACTACGGTGGTTGCAAGGCCGGCTATCCCCTCATTTGTTTTCCTTCCGGCGCCCTTGAATGCATCAACAACCTTCCCCTGGGCGCCTCCCTGGGTCTGCTCGATTATGGTTGCTCCTTCAAGGCTTATCGAGTCATATTTATCCTTAAGCTCGGAATACCTCTGCGGGGAAAGCCCGGTGGAGAAGCTGCGGTCCTGGGTGCGCTTTGTTGCCTTCAGGGCGGAAACGTTTCCCTGCAGGTCTGTTGGAACGGTCATTGTGTCCAGGGTGAACATGATTGCGCTTGCCTGGTCCTTTGCGTCAACCGTGTCGTTGTAGGTTTTTTGCGAGGCGGGGATTGCCTTTTCCAGGGAAACGACCTTTGCATCCAGTTCCGCCCTGCTCGCGTTTATATCGTCGAATTTGGAAGTCTGCATGCCGGTTTCTATCCCGCTTATAAGAGTGCGGATGCGGGCGGAGTTTTCGCGCACCGTTGAATCGTCTATCGTGAGGAGCAGTTCGTCCGCATCGCCAAGCGCTTTTTCAGCGCGTGCTTTTTCTGGTGCGAAAAGGCTCGTATAATACTCCTGGAGGGTCGAGGAAGTGTAGTGGCCCTGCCTGGCAAGGGTTGAATCGTAGATTGACTTTGCTTCTGCCTTGTATCCATCGACTTTCTGGAGGTTCGGAAGGAGCGCATCGATGTGGGTTCCGGCATCCTTGAGATATTGCTCGTTGATTATGACCGGCGGGCAGAGGCCGATGCAATCCCTGCATTCCTTCTGCCCTCCCATCGGTATGCGGAACTTTGTTGTCTCGAGCTTGACCTCATCTGCGGACAGCTGTCCCATGTCGGATTTTATCTTTGTGAATGTGCCATATGCGTTTTCCGGAGTGATTGCGGCAAGCTCCGCATTCGTCTCGTTCTGTATCCTTGTCATGTCATTTGATGAAAGTGCAAAATCCTGCACCATCTTGAGAATCTGCGAAGGGTCTTCGCAGCCAAGCTCGTCCCCGTATTGGTCGCAGAGGAGCGAGGCGGTCAGGTAGCAGTTGTTGCCCTTCATCTGGGAGTAATTGGTAAAGCTCGGGGTTGACGAGTTCGTGCACGGGAATGAGTCCAGGAAGAGGCTTGTCCTGCACGTTTTCTCCTCATAGCCTTCCCACATGTCGCCGTTCTCCCTGCTTGCGTGGTATGCATTCAGGAGGTTGGCGATATTTTGTATTTCGTCTTTTGAGGGGTAATATTTGGAAAGGTAATACTGGTATAATGCGGATTCGATTTCCCCCTGGTCGCTGACAAGCGCATCGCCCTTTAGAAGGAGGGTTTCCTTGCCGTTTATGAAAATGAGGGTGTATGAGGAGTTAAGCGCAGTGAATTTCTCGGTTCCTGTCTGGTTTTCCCCAGCATAGAGGTAAACCTGGAGGTTGATTGAAAAGAGCACTCCGAAAGCGAACAATAAGCATAGGAATACTGTCGTTGGCCGCATGGGGATAATTTATAAGAAGGTGTTTAAATATGTTTCTGTTTTCTCCGCTTATTTCTCGCGGCTTACCATGTAGTCTGCGAGGGCTTCCAGAATGGCGCGTTTTTTTGGCTCTTTTATTGCACTGAGGCAGGATTTTGCCTCCCCGATGAGCTTATTTGAGATGGAAAGGGCATAATCGATTGAGCCATATTTTTTTGCAAGGGCAATTATTTCGGAGATTTCCTCTTCGGATTTCTTTTCCGCAAGAAGAATGGAGAGGGCTCTTTTCCTTTCCTTTTCCGGAAGGTGCGCCAGGAGGTGCATTGTAATCAGGGAGCGCTTCCCTTCATCGATATCTTCCCCTATTTTCTTCTTGTATTTGGTTGGGTCTGCGGTAAGGTTCAGGACGTCGTCCTTGATCTGGAAGGAGAGCCCGAGCTTTTCCCCGAAATTCCGCATTGCGATGCATTCCTTTTCAGGGGCATTTGCCGCATATGCGCCCATTTCGCAGGAAACGCCCATCAATGCCCCGGTTTTTCCGGTTGCCATGTGGAAGTAGTCCTTTTCGGAAATGTTGAAACTTTTTAGGCGGTACCATTCAAGCTCGGTTCCCTGGCCTTCCACTACTGAAGTATACCCATTTAAGAGGCGGGAAAATGCGCCAGTGAGTTTTTCGGGGGGGATTTTCTTGCTGATGAGCGTGTGCCAGACTACAGTGTAAAGGGCGTCTCCGGAATTTATTGCAATCGGGATTCCGAACTGCATGTGCAATGTGGGCTTTCCCCTCCTCATTGGGGAAGAGTCCTCTATATCATCGTGGATGAGGGTGAAGTTGTGGAAGAGCTCTATTGCGACTGCGTAGGGAAGGGCGTCCTCTTTTTTTGCGCCGAATGCGTCCGCTGTTGCAAGAGTGAGGATTGGGCGGATTCTTTTTCCCCCCCTTGAAATGAATTCCCTGACCATTCCATAGATGTATTCGGGCTCCTGTGGGATTTCTTTGTATAAGGCGCCTTCTACCAGTTTTGATTGCTCATCTAGGTAGGATTCCATATCGAGTGCCATAGAATTTACCGTTTGCTTTTTCACTCCCAACAAATTAGGTGGAGGGGGTTTTTATTTATATAACATCTTCCTTGTGAAGCCGCACTTTTTGCATTTGTACATTACTGCGTGGTGGCGCTGGTCGAAAGCGATCTGGACGGTTTTTCCCGGAACCCAGAGGGTGAAGCAGCGCTTGCAGAAAGAGAGCTTTTCCTCCTTTGTGAGGCGGATTTTGTATTTCTGGACAAGCTTCCAGATGAGGGAGATGTAACGCTCCGAGCGCTCCGCGTGACCGCGGAAGGCCGCTCTTGCCTCGTGCAGAAGCTCTTCGATGCGGGTGCGCACGGTTGATTTAATAACCTTTTTGCCCCTCTTATCCATAGCCGCAATTAGGAAACGCAAACCAAATAAAGGGAGAGCATGGGGTTGTTTGAGGATTATTTTGTTGCTCCAATAATGGAGAAAACAGGCTACAACATAGTGAATACACTTGTGTATGTTGCGATTGCGGTTGTTGCGGTTTACTTAATATTCCAAATATTCAGGAAATATAAGGTAAGCATAGATAAGCAGTTCTTCTGGGGAACGCTTACCTTCGTATTGTTCGGGTCAACTGCGCGGGTTGTTACGGATGCGGTGGACGGGGGGGTTTTTACTCCAGTTACTCCTTTGCACCAGCTTGTATTGGATAGCGGGATTTACAAGTATGGGTTTCTCACTGCGACTCCTGGAATTTATGTTGTAGTGGCTGCGATATTCCTGTCCACTTTTGCAATTTTGCATTATATTAAGAGGAAGGAGCTGCTTCCCTATGTGGGGCTTGCGCTTTTTGCGTTTAATTTCATTCTCTTGATTCCGTTTATGCAGTATGCATGGCTTGCGATTCCCGTATTGATTATGGCGGGGATTCCTGCGTATTTAATTTATCGGAAATATGGGGCTGAGGGGGCCGCGGTTGTTTGCGGGCATGCGCTCGATGGGGCTGCGACATTCATAATTATTGACGTTTTTCCAATGTTTAGCGGGAAGAGCTATTTTGAGCAGCATGTGCTCTCAAGGGCGGTCGGGGATTTGTTCAATACTTACCTGACTTTCTATTTCCTGAAAGTTGCGATTGCAACCGCCGCGGTTTACCTTGCGGAAAAGGAGAAGATAAAGGACGATGAGAAGATTTTCCTATTTTTAGTAATTGCGATTGTGGGGCTTGCACCAGGAATAAGGGACCTGCTCAGGATGGTGTGCGGCACATGAGCCTCTCGATTGTGGGCCTTGGGGTCGCTAACGACATTACGCAGGAAGGTTTGCGCGAGCTTTCTTCTTCTGATGAAGCATTCTGCGAATACCATACGATGCCCATTGATGAGAAGTATGTGCGCCTTCTTGAGAAGAAATGCGGGAAGAAAATAACTTTAATTGGGCGCGATAAGGTTGAGGGGAATTTCCTTCTTAAGAGAGCAAAAGGAGGAAATAAGGTTTGCCTTCTTTGCGGAGGCGACCCGCTTGTTGCGACTACGCATATTTCGCTTCTGATTGATGCGAAGAAAGCCGGAATTGAAACTAAAATAATCCATAATTCCTCGATTCTTTCCGCGGCTTGCGGAAAATCCGGATTGCAGCCGTATAAATTCGGGAAAACGGTTACGGTTAGCTATTGGAGGCCGAAGTATGAACCGACTTCCCCCCTGCTTTTGATTGAGAAGAATTTGAAGGCGGGGATGCACACGCTTGCACTTTTGGATTTGGACAAGGAATTGGGAATGATGGATGCGAAACTGGGGCTGGAGCTTTTGCGGAAAATGGAGGGGAAGGAAGGGAAGAAGGTGCTTCCTGCTGAAGTGGTTGTGCTTTCCAGAATTGGTTATCCGGATGAGAGGATTTCCTTTGGAAAAATTGAGGAGCTCTTGAAAGCGGATTTGGGGAAGGCTCCTTTCTGCATTGCGATTCCTTCAGAAATGCACGAAGTGGAGAGGGAGTATCTACTAACAGTGCGAGCCGACCCGAAATAGCCGCAGGGCTTCGGTGCCGCTTCCCAATTTTTTTCGAATATATTTTCTAAGAACTAGATATTATACTGATTTTTCTTGCACTGATGAGTATCGGTTGTGGGTTAGACTTTTTGTTCAAGATTGACTTTTTGTGCAATGCTGGCAGGAATGCAAGGTTTATATACCTCTTTACACTAAATATAACATATGAAAAGGCTGTTTGGCGCAGCAGCGCTTGCAACCGTGATTGCTCTTTCCCCAACCTGCGGAAGGGAGCAGCCCAAGGCAACTTTTAATAATAGGGCGCCGATAGTAGATACGGAAAAGGCGGTAAGGATGGCGGATGATAAGCCGAAGGAGAAAGAACTGAGCCAAGTGGTCCCCACACCAGTAGCACCTAAAAAGGCTGAGGACGCGGGAGTTAAAGAGGCGAAACCTGCGCAGGGATTTCAGCATTTGCACCTTGAACGGCCGTATGCGAAACGGAAGGTATCAGAGCCCATGGAACGCATTCACTGAGATGATTTCTCAAGATTTTTCTCAATTACTTCCTTTTCTTGTAAGAGGCGTTCGCGGTCTTTCTGGCTTGGGACGAATTTGGCAAGAGCGGTTTCTATGGCGACTTTTGCGGCCAGGAAGTGGTCCCTGGCGCCTGCCTTTTCCCCGGATTCGGTGTTGCTTCCTAGCTCATTGTATGCAACTGCCTGCCCTTCGTAAGCACGGTAATCTTCAGGGTTCAACTGCGCGGATGTTTTGAACTCATCCAGAGCCGCCTTGTATTTGTTTCGATTCGAATATGCTTCACCCATCAATCCATGCGCACGCGCAATGTCCCGCTTTCTTTCTTGAGCAAGTTCATTAAGGGACGAAGCGATGGGATATTGAAGCACTCTGCTCGCATGTTGCTCTACCGTGTCGTAATTTCCTTTATCTGCATATTTTTCTGCCACTTCGATACGCAGGCGAATGAGTTCAGTTTGGTACGCCAAACTTCCGGGATTTAGACGCAGGGCAGTTTCCATGAGCGAGATTGTTTTTTCCAGAAGAGAAAGCAAGGCGGCGCTTCCCGTCGGCTTGGCAACAGTTTCATAATACGCCGCGGTTTCCCTGAAGTGGATGGATACCATCTCTTCCAGAGTGGACATGACTTCCATGCTCCTGACCCCGAGTATAAGGTCTCCAGTTGCGAGCCTTTGGTTTGCGTATGCTTTCGTAAAGCCGGGGGCATCTATGGATTCCAGCTTTTCTGGGGAATTGCGCGTAAGGTCCAGAAGGCGGTTCTCTCCTGTCATTGTGAACGCGGTGGCGTGAAGAACCTCCTTTTCTTTTCCGAGGACTACGAAACCGAGCACGGCTACGCCCATATCGGAAGTGTCGATGTTTAATTTTTTCGCGGACGCGATAAAGACGAGGGCCAATTCGTCGCAGTCGCCTTTCATGGCAGAGAGAACCTGGTTGGGGGTCTTTGATTCCCCCTTATTGGGGGCATAGTGCATCCCCAGGCTGCCTCCGTCCTTGAGTATCCCAAATAAGCGCTCAATCTGCTCCTGCCTTGTTTTTGGCTGGGGCTCTGCGGAAAAAAGAGTGCGGATTTTCGAGAAGTTTTCTTCGCTTAGGAAAAGGATTCTTTGGGATATTTCCTGCGGGGTTTCTCGTATTGGTTTAGGAACGGTTGCGCTCTGCTCTTTTTGGAGATGAGCCATGAAAAGCCCGGCTTTCATGATAGACTCTGAATCCAGCTTATGGGAATCAGAAGGGAACTTCTCCCTGGGCTGGGGAGCCTGCCTAAGCGATTCCATCAGACTGAATACTGTATGGGGTCTTAAAAACGGTTGGGGTTTTGAAAATTGAATTTCTTTTAAAAGAACGAATGGAAGCGGCACTTGGCTCACACTGTTATTCCTTTTCGGCAATCTCAAAAAATAAGTCGTTGAAAGTATATTGGGGCTTGGAATCTGCGATAAGTTTTTCCGCATCCTTTCCTTTTAGGAGCTTGTTTTCCTTTGCATCTATTGCAAACTGGTTTTCGTTTAATTGGAATTTTACAAGGAAATAATTTTCCCCTGCAACAACTGCCGCGTTTTCCGAGCCTGCTGCGCGCAGTAGGGAAGCAAGCATGAGGCATTTATCAAGAAGCGATCCTGCGCGGAGGGATTCCATCTCTTCAAAGGAAAGGGAATAGTCAACGGGAAGCGAGATTACTTCTATGCGCGCGCAGTGCGCAATTATTCTGTCCACTGCCGCCAAGAACTGCTCCTCCTTTATGTAGGGGGCGAGAGGGGCGAGAATTTCGGTTTTTATTTTGGAAACATAGGCGGAGTAGGGGGAAATTGTTTGCCGCAGCAGCGAGAGGGAACGGGCTTCCTTCTCCTCTAGTTCTGCCTTGTGCCGCAGAAGGAGGAATTCCATCAGTTCTTCCCGTTTTCCCATGGAAAAAGATTGCGTACGGCTGTTTTTATTCTTTTCCTTGGATATTCCAGCCATTCAAGAGGAATAGTTATGAAGTTTACAGCATACGGAGGCGCCCGTGAAGTTGGAAGAAGCGCATTCATTTTGGAAGAGAAGAACAGGCGGGTATTGCTCGATTGCGGAGTGATGCTCGGGGAGAAGGTGCATTTTCCCCTTTTCCCCGAAGGGATGGAAAGAGGAATAAGGGATGTGGTGGTGAGCCATGCGCACCTTGACCACTCAGGGTATCTGGGGCAGCTTATACATAATGGTTCACGGCCCGCAATTCATGGATTGAAGCCAACCAAGGATTTGATTGGGGTCCTTCTTGCGGATTATCACAGGATTGGAAAGAATGTGGAATTCACCGAAGACGATATTGCGCAGGTGAATAAACGTTTTCGTGCATATAATTTCAGGCAGGAATTCAATGCGGGCGGGTTCCGCACTTCGCTTTACAATGCGGGGCATATCCTTGGGAGCGCGATGACGTTGCTGCAGGGGAGCAAGAGGGTCCTTTATACAGGGGATATCTCCATGAGGGGGACCAGGCTGCTGGACGGGTGCGAGCGGAACCTCTCTGCGGATGCGCTTATTTTGGAAGGGACGTATGGAAACGAGGAGCTTCCGGGAACAAAGGCTTCAGTGGATAAATTAATCCACGAAATAAAAGAAACAATAAAGGAAGGCGGGCACGTGATAATTCCCTCTTTTGCGGTGGGGAGGGGGCAGGACATACTGTTCCTTCTTGAAAATTATATGCGCTCTGGGGCGCTTCCGCACGTGAAAATCTACATGGACGGAATGGTGAAGAAGGCGATGAAGATTTACAGGCAGAATATTCCATATACGAAAGAAGAGGTGCAGAAGAGAGTGCTTATGAGCTCGGACGACCCGTTTGCGAGCAAGCACTTCTTCGTGCCTAAAAGCAAGGACAGGAAGGATGTGCTTGCGGAGCCCTGCATAATTGTCAGCACTTCGGGAATGCTTTCGGGCGGGCCGGTTCTTCTTTATTTGAAGGAGCTTGGGGATAACCCGAAGAATAAACTAATCTTCGTGGGTTACCAGGCCGAAGGGACTCGAGGGCGCGAAATTTTGGAAGGCGCGAAAAAGATAATGATTGATGATGAGGAGGTTGAGCTCCGGCTCAAGATTGCGGAGGTGCGGCTTTCCGGGCACGCTGGAAAAAGCGAGCTTCTCCAGTTTGCGCACGGAATAAAAGGCCTTAAGAAAGTGATCCTTGTCCATGGCGAGCTTGAGGGGTTGGAAGCGCTTGCGCGAAATTTGGAGAAGGATTACGAAGTGGAGATACCCTCGGTTTTAGAAGAAATAAAAATATAAAGAAAAAATTATACGTACTCGAGGCAGGGAATTGCGGGCACGTCGATTTCTCCCCGGCAGGTTTGGTGGCCGTTATCTCCGAAATTGACATTCGCCTCAACTATTATGGACGTGTTGGCTGCGAACTGGTTGAGGTCTACAAGCGCGTGGTACATGTCTGCCTCAGTGAAGGCTTCGCCCACTACGAAATGCTGGCCCTGCACAAATGACCAGACTGCGTTGTCGCAGTCTCCATCCACTATCCCTTCTCCGCTGCATGTTAAGTAAAACCAGTGTGAGCTTCCCGGATATCCGGTCTGCGGAGTCGGATAGATATGGCAGGAGTTCTCCCCGCCATTCCCGGTTCCATTGAAGAAGATGTGCGCATGGCAGACCGCGTTCTCTCCGCTGGGATTGTTTACGGTTGCGGTAATCTCAAGTATGCTCGCGTTGCTTCCAACGGTTGCGGTTGCGTCCGTCTGGTTTCCGCTTATCGAGCCGCCCGGGGTGATTCCCCAGCCTACCGTGCCCGTGCACTCGTGGTTATCGTCTCCGCAGGTGAGGCCGAAATCGTATTCGCCTCCTATTTCTGCATTGTAGTATGAGCTCGGGTGGATTGTGCAGTTCTCATCGGGATTCACTGGAATAGTCTTGTTCACGCACGGGATTGTCCATGTGCACAAATTATTGTCGGTTGTTACCTCGTCCATCTCATACGGGGCGCAGGCCGGGTTGAGGGCCGGGAACACATGCAGCACATTTGCCATCGCGACCGCCCCGATTGCCCCCTCTTCGGTGCAATAGACCGAGCCGTTCATTATCTTGGTCATGCTGCTTCCTGCGTTTAATGACGGGGCGGAAGGGAGAATAAAGAACCCGGCACCCGGAGAAGGATAAACCCATTTAACTCCGCTTGAATTCTCCTCCCATGCGTCGAAGATGCTTGCGAGGCACAACCGCTGCGCTAATTCAATGGCTACAACGGGGCTCAATGTTACGTTGCCCGGGCCGTTGTTGGTGACCGTGACCCTCCACTTGTCCACTCCCTGCCCCGGAGTAAGTTCGGTTGCCGAAGCATTCGCGCCTATTAGTGAAACCGGCTCAATCGAGCAGACGAGGTCTGGAAGGGTCTTGTTTTGCGGAGGGATATAAGGAACAACGTATGGTGTTGTCAATCCAGATTTTCCCGATGGCGCGCCGCAGTCCGGCTGGTCAGCGCAGGACTGCCAATGGATTCTGAACTGAACATTGCCGCCGCTCTCTGGGAGCGTGTCCGGGACGTGCAGGGTTCCGGTAACTGGCACCGAGTAAGCAAATAAGACTCCGTTATAGAGAGGGGCGCTGTCGCACTGGTTGAGCCCGCTGCCCGTAGGAGTGAAAGAGAATGGGGAAATCGCATTTGCCTGGTCGAGTTCAAAGCCCAGATACCATGAGTATGCGGAGGTTCTTAGGGGGACAAGGACGTTTATCGTTACTGGGATGTCGGAACCCGGCTCCAGTGTATAGTGGCCGCCTTCCATCGTCATTCCCTGGAACACAACCGATTGGATTGTGGGGGCGATTACTCCCATATCCGAATAATCTATGACGTGTATTGTTGCGCTGTCATGGACGTTGGAAACGGTATATTCCTGGTTCTGGCTGCTGCAGGAAGGCGGGTTCGTGCATATGTCCTTATATGACCTATAATCTTCTCTGTCCACATGAGGGTTATAAGCCCCTATCACTGCTCCTGTAACGTCAAGGCGCTGGACAAATGTGTAATCACCTGCAGAATTCAGATTGACGGTGCCGGTGTGCGACGGCCCTGTTCCGGAGAGAGAGCCAAAAGAATACAGTATAGGCATGGGGGATGAATACCCTCCACTGAGGCTGCTTGTCCCCCGCATTACTGTTGCTGAGTCCGTAACTTCATCAGTATAAGTGACTCCTTCCCCTATTTCACGATAGGAGATGCTCCTGTACCCATAAGGGGCGCCAAGGTGCTGGCCAGCTAAGATAGTACTGTCCCTATACGAATTATAGGCGCTGTCGCTCCAGCGCACAAGCACCGGATCAGGAGTGGGGCAGTCCGGAGCTGGGCCGCAGTTCTGCCATTTGGCGGGGCCGTTGGTCGGACCCTCGGAATAGGAAGGGATGTAACCTGCAAAGCCCGTTACCTTTGCATTCAGATCTGTTTCATAAGTTGCGCTTCCCGCGCAGATGTAGTCGCCTGCATGTACGTCGGAATAACTCCCGGTCCCGGAAAGCCAATGGGACGAGGGAACAGAAAGCCGAGTTTCCAAATGGTAGAGGAGCGAGTCTGATGTATAATAACTGGAGTCCGTCTGCTCAATCTGGTAGAGATGACCTGTCGAAGCAGAATAATCGTAATCTATAAGCTGCGCAAAGCCAAGGGAAAAAAACAGGAGCGCGACAAACACACGGTTCATTTGTTCACCTTCGGGCCCTCAGAATTTAAGGCCCAGATTCAAAGTGCCAGTGAAAGCGGGCAGGTCGTCCTGTTTTCCGGTTACCACCCTGCTGCTGAAGAAGTTGCCGGAGCTTATGTCTATTCCTCCTGTGAATTCATATTTGCCGTTTTCTATGTTCTTCTGGAACATTGTGCCTAAGTGCAGGCCATAGGTGGTTTCTTCTCCTGCGCCCTGTATCGGGAAAACAAACACGGGCCCCATCTTCACCGCAACCAGCACTCCATTGACTTCGACCTGGTACTGCGGTCCCAGGTCCAATTGCAGGTTTGTGATGTTGAAGGTCAATTCCTGGCTCTTTCCCTTAACATTCATAACGTCGGCAGATGTGAAGATCCCGATCTGATTGCCCCCAAGCTGGAAAAGAATAAGGTAAGCGTCTGCGCCGCCCTGCAACTGGGTGAAATCCTTGGGGTCGAGGGCAATCTTCGCTTTTCCATATACGTCGAAAAAGAGCGCGGTTCCTTCGGTGGTCCCGAGGCTGCTTGAGACTTTAAGTTCAACCGGGAAGAAGAGGCCTCCCTCGAGCTGGCCATAGCCAACCCCTCCGCCAAGCCTCGCCTTGCTTGCGGGGCCCAGGTCCAATTCTGCAAACGGCCCGAGTTCCCCTCCGAAAAGGTTTTCGTATTCTTCGGTAGCCGGCCCAGTTCCTGCCCTTGTCCGGGTTACCACCGTCTGGTATTCCCCTCCAAGATGGACCCCGAGCCTGAAATTGTCAATATTGGGGAGCTTGAATGTTTCGTCTGCAGTGACAGTCACGTTTGCAACTACGGTGCGGGTTCTCGTTTTTGCATTCTGGAGAGTTGTTCTGAGGGTTTCGGAGATCGGGTAGTCCCCATTGAGGAGCGCATCTATTTTTCCGGTCTGGAAAAGTTTCTTTATCTGGGTGCAACCATCCCCGGTAACGGTTCCGCAGAGCATCGTGTCCAGCTGGTGCGGGCCTACGTGGGCCACCAGGAAATCGTAGAATGCCTTCCCTGCTTTTGCAGTCTTTTTCTCAAGCAAATCCTGGAGCTTGAGCCGGGCCTCCTCCTGGAGTTCCGGGGGTATGCCCTGCCGGAACTGGTCAGGGAGCGAAGTCCTAAACTCTTCACCGGTCTTTCCTGTGAAAGCGCGGGGGCTTCCGGGCAACTGCCCCAGCTGGGGGGGCTGTTCCCTCGCTTGTGTCATTGTGGAAGGATTCTCCTTTGCGCCTCCCGCCTTGGCGACGTTGTCCATGCACTGCCCCGCCATGTTCGCGAGTTCCTGCTGGGAATCCGCCATTTTTTCATTTTTGGCTTCTGAGGCTGCCGCCTGGTTGGAGTTTGCCTGGTCAAAAACTTTTTGGAGTTCAAAGTGGAGCCTTGTCCATTCTTCCTTGAACATCTTGTCTTTTTTGTAGCTGCCGCTGTCGATGAATTTCTGAATCTCGCTAAGGATATCCATGAGGCGCTTTGTGGGAGTCCCAAAGGCGGTCTTGCTCCTCTCTTCACTAAGGCGGTCTGCAAAAATGGCTGCCTGCCCCTCGCTTACCTCTTCTTTTGTTTTTGTTTTTGCCATCGCAATCACCTCATAGCTTGACCTTCTTCCTCGCTTCAAAGGGTATGTTCGTGCCCACGAAAGCCGAATCGCTGTCTATTCCTGAAGCAACGGCCTCCTTGTGAGCGCCGATATTCGCCTTCTCCAGCCTGTAGCGGTAATCCACCGTATTCCCGTCCTTGTCTTTTGTGGAGCCCTCTTCCACGAGCTCTTCCTGGCGGACCAGGCGGGAGCCGAAGATGTGCGGCCCGTACTTCGACTCGTACTTCTCTGAAAGGGTCACCTTCCCGCTCCCCGCGTCTCTGGTTCCGATCAGGACTTTTTCGATTTTATCCTTGACCAGTTCATCGGCGGTCTCCTTATAGTATTTCCTCGCATTCACCGGAGTGGCTTTTCCTTGCTCCAGGAACACGTAGACGTTTCCGGACTTGTCAACATAGGCGGAGGAGAAGACTGTTCCCCCGAGGCCGGCAAAGTATTTCCTGTCCTTGTCGAGTTCCCTTCCTTTGCCATCCTGCCTGTGCCTTGGCGGGAGGATGAAAATCTCGCCTTCTGGGGTTGTCGAGGTGGTGACGATATTCTCAAGCATCATGGGCTTGTTTTCCATCGCGGAGAAAACGTCCTCCTTCGGGCTGAGGAACCTTAGGTAGATATCGTGCCACCGGATTTCCATCCCTGCGGAGAATACTACCGCGTCCGCCTCTACCCTAGGTGCGATCGACACGCGGGTCTCTATCTCCCTCCCCTTTTTCTCCGGCTTTTGCCCTATCTTTATCTTCGCATAGGGAAGCGGGCCGGTAAACTCAGGAGTAAATGATGCTTCCCCTAGGGAATCCCTGCCAACAACCTTCCTTTCTTCAGGCTTAAGCACTTCAACCGAATATGCGGGAATCCAGGTCCCGTCTTCAAGCTGGACGTTCTTCTGCCTCAGCTTTCCATACAGGATTACCTTGCTTGGGTCCTTGGAAGGAATCGTCACATAGTGCTCAGGGTTCGGGCCTGCTGTGAGAACCCGTCTTGAGAGGATATTGTACTGTACCCCATCGGGTTCCGGATATACAAAGTAGGTTGTGCGCGGCTCCTTCTCCCCCTTCACGTTGAATTCAGTGTTCTGCATATAGAGGAGCGCCCCCTTGAGGTGGTCTTCCGGAGTCTGCGGCCGGTTCTTGCCCGAGCCAATCCCGTAGTGGGCCGGCCCTGCTTCCAGCTGCATTACGACTACCATCGTCCTCCATGCGACTTCCTTGAGCGAGTTCCTGAGGGTTTCAACATCTTCGGCTTTCATTCCCTTGGTGTTGTATTGTGTAACCCAGCTGTCCGCAAGCCAGTTGGAGGCTGCTTCGAGCTTAATGGCGTTTTCAGGGCTCAGTATTTTCTTGAACTCCTCAATGTTGGCAAATTTTTTGTCTAGTGCGCCCCATGCGTCGTGGACTGCCTGCTTGTCATCAGGAGCAAGCGGGCGCCCAGGCCCCCTCCATTCGCGGAGCATCATCATTGCAAACTGGTCAGCGTGCCTGAATTTCCCGTCGTCGGTCATTGTGCTGAGGTCGGTTTCCAATGCGTCTCTGAACCTCTTGTAGCCGCCTACTGCCGGCGCCTTTTGAGGGTCCATTAGAAGCCGCCATTGAATTTCAGCTGCCATTCCAAGGTATGCGTCCCCGTAAACTGATTCGTTGTAGAAGTTTTCGCGCGCCGCAGGTTTGGGGTCCTTCTTCCTGCTGCCTCCTACTGGAGAGAATTCAGCAATTTTCACTTCCGCGCCCGGGTTCGCCTTCTCGTATGCGGCTGCCGCATCCTCAAGATCTCCCTTAAGGGCATCGGCCCTCTTGGTGGTGATTATTGCGGCCTGGGTGTCCGTGGGGTGGATGGGCTCCTTTTCGCCGCGCTTCTCAAGCTTGTTCAATGGGTATTTCGTGACCGGCTCGGGGCTGTAGCGGAGCATCCATTTGGTGTCTTTTATCTTGGTGCTCTCCCCCAGTTCGCTCGTTATCTGCCTCTCTGCGCCTTCCCATGGGGCGGTGGCATAGACTTCAAGCTTCTCTGCAGGTATGCCTCCGTTCATTATCAGCCAGTTCCTCATTCTTGTTGCCTGGTCCTGGGTTGAGCACGGAATTGAGCCGTCCTTATCGTTCTTTACAAGGGAAAGAATCGCGTTCTTCATTGAGGAAGCCGCGATGTTCTGCGGCATGTTCTGGATTGCGCGCAGCGGGTCGACCTTTGCGGCTTCCGCCGGAGAAGGCTCCTTTGTGGCCTCTATCTGGTTCGGCTTTCTCTTTATCTCGCCCACGCCCATTGCGTTCTGCGCTATTACGATCTTTATGCCGTTCCTATCCTCTTTCTTCTTCTGGTCAAATTCCGAGAACTCGACCACTTCTGCCCTGATTCCTTGCTTGTTGAGATAGCCCGCGATAATTCCGGCTTTTCTGCGGTAGGCTGACCATAGCCGTGCGTCCTCGGGGGTTTCCCTGAACATCCTTCCTCCAAACTGGATTTCCCCTCCCTTTGCGCTGTTTATTGCGTTTGTTATTTCCCTCAGTTTTTCAGGTGCAACGTCGCTCTCCGGGTTCTCCTTCGTGCCCTTCTCAAAATTGAGCCACCTCTCAATTGCGCCCGGCTTGTCTTCTGTATAGCTTATCTTCTTCGGGAATTTGAACACCCTTGCCTCGGGCTCGCTGTACATTGTGGGTATGGTCGAGTACAGGTAGCCGCCGCTCTCATAGTAAGCCACTGAGATTCCGCCTGCATATAAGAACAGGCCGTTAAGGGCGCGTATTATCTGCCGGTCTGCGATTGCGTCCTTGCTGATAAGGACGCCCTGCTCCGAGGAAAGGTATTCCTGGGGCTCCCTGCCCTGGCTGAATGCAAGGCGGGCCCTGTCTATGAAATCGATCATCTTTGAGACGTCCTGGTAGCTGAACCTGCTCGCAAGGGTCTGCTTCTCCTCTGCGCTAAGGTAGTGCCCGCTGTCCCATTGGTCAAGCTTCTTGAGGGTTTCTTCTGAGAGGGGGATTGGCTTTGCCCTTCCGGTTATCTCTATCTTTTCTGCGGGAGCATAAAGGTCGACCTGGGGGCCTGAGAATCCGTTCACGTTGCAGAGCTGCGTTATTGCGCGGACTATCGCCCCCTGTTTTTCCTTCGCAATTGTGAGCGAAAGGCCGTCCCTCTCGCCTCTTGCGTATTCCATCACCGCATCAAGCTGGCCGGCGGTAAGGTTATTCACGAGTGTTTCCCTGGCCTCTTTGTTGATGGGCAGGCTGTCGTCGAGCCCCTGGGCGTAGAGAAGGTCCGCGTACCTGGTTGTCTGTTCTGCGGCTGCAACTTTCTCTTCGGGTTTGGCCGCCTTTTCTTCCGGCGCGGGCTGCTTCACCTCAACCGTGCCCGAGAGCGCATATATCTCCCTCCCTTTCTTTTTAGTGAGCGTATAGACGTCAAATCCGGTGTCGGTCTTCACCTTTATCGGGGAAGGCTGGTAATTCAGGACATCGTCCCCGATTGCTATTTGGAGGGTCTGGAGTTCCCCTATTGCGGCGGCTGCGTTCTTTAGGCCAAGCCTGGCGGTTATTTCCATTGCCCTCGTGTATACGTCCTGCACTGCCTTGATTGCTTTTTCAGTGTGGGCTATTTCTCCCTCCTTCTTCTTCGTGCCTACGAACAGGTCGCTAAGAGCAAGGTCATTGCCCCCTCTTACGGCCTTGCCATCGGATTCAAGCGCATCCTTTATGGCTGTAATAACTCTATAGCCCTGGGCAATCTTTGACCTTCCGCTGTCGCCCCACATCGCTGCATTTTCCCTCAATATCGCAAGTTTCGCTTCAAGCTCTTTCTGGAGCTTTGCAACTTCCTGTTCTGTCTTTGCCTGCTTTTCCGGAGCAGTGGGGACGATGCCTGCGACGCTCTCTGCGGGTTTCTTCTTTTCCTCTGGTTTAGCGCCAGAGACTTGTTCCTCAAGTTCCGCCCTCTCTTTTGCACTGGGGGGCTTTCCGCCTTTGAGGACGTCCCTCACTTCTTTGGACTCACTTTCTTTTAGCTTAGCCGTGCCTGCTGCTGCCAAATTATCTGCAAGCCGCTTTGCTTCTGGGCTCATGGGCGCCTTAGCTTCTTTTTTTGCAATCTGCTCTGCCGCCCGCTTTCCAACGTGCAGCATGTAGCTGTAGGTCTCTCCGTCTATGTTCTGTTCCCTGATGACAACCGCGTCATAACCAAGGCTTTTTAGCGTTTTTGCAAAATCAGTGGCTGCAGCCTTAGCGTTTTCCGTGTCCGGAAAGAAGAAGGTATAGCCCTTTGTCGTCAGAAAATCTTCGTAATTGGGGTTTTTTGATGGGGAGAGTTTGTTGTTTATCATGTTGTAAGGCTCATCGAAAGCCTTGAGGCCGTTTATTGCATTCTGAAGCGTCTGTTCCTTATTTTTCCCTGTTTCAGCCATAGTTCCTGCCATAATGGTGCACCTTAAGCTAAAACTAGTCTGTAAGGATTTATAAATATTATTATACGCGCGCGAAGAAGCTTATTTCTTCTTTAGTGGGTTTCCAAACACTATTAGTGCTATTAAAATTATGCAAATGCCCACAATTATGAAGGGAAGCCCTGGAATTATCTGCTCTGCCGGGATGGAAGTGGCTTCCTTTACGACCTGCTTTTGCTCCGCGCTGAAGTTCGCCTTGAACTCGTCCGAGAGAACCGGGGAGGCGACCGCCAGCATCGTTTCCGCGCTTTCCCCGGTTTTCGGGTTTATCGCGGTAATTGTGTATTGGCCGGGCTGGCGCAGGGAAAGATTTCCCTTATATAAACCGTCGTATTTGCCTATGTCTTCAACATAATACTGGGCTCCGTCCTTCATTACCACTATCTGGAGCGAAGTGTTCACCGCGTTAAGCTCCTTTACCGTGTACTCATAATAACCAAGGGCGAACGGGCTTATTTCCAGGTCCATTGAGAAAACAAGCGCAAATGCGCAAAGGAGAATCAATACGCTCTTCATAAGGATAGAAAGAAGAGAAGGAATAAAAATGTTATTAGGGCGCAAATTTCCTGCGCTCTGCGCTTTTTGCCCCAAAATGGATTATCGCGTGCTCGCCTCCTTCAGGGCCGAAAGAAGAGAGTTTTGCCCTTTCCCTTGGGTATGCGCGCGAAATTGCGAGAATTGCGGCATACCTCTGGTGGTGGCTTAAGTGGCCTATGGAGAAGAAGTATTCCTTAATCCCCTCCTCTTTTTTTGCGGCCTCAAAATGCGCGCATTTCAATGCGAATTCTTCCGCTTCCTCTTTTGTGAAAAAGGAGTTGGAAAGAGATTCCCTTACTAGCGAGGCGGAAGGGGGAAGGCTTGCCTCCTCGCTTGGGAGAATGGGCGGCCGCAGCCCTCCGGGGATGTCGGGCTTTGGCTTTTTATCCGGGAAACCTGGGGGCGGGGAATCGAGTTCCGGTGCCTGGACCGGAATTGCTTTTTCATTTATTTGCGAAAAGTTTGCGTGTTTTGGAAAGAGGGACTGAACTATTCCTTTTGCCTCTTGCCTGCTGAGAAGCATTCCGTCTTCCCAGATTTTCTCTTCTTCGCCTGCTTGCGCTGGAGGGTTTGAGAGGAGCCTCTCTAAGAGTTCGCGGAACGCCTGCCGCTTGATCGCCCTATTCATCTGCGGTAGATAAAGAAAAAGAGGTTTATAATTGTTGCTTCAGGATCCCGGTGGCACCTTTTTCTTGAGCGCAGCCATCCTCTCTGCATAGGTCGGCTCTTTTTTGGGCTCCTGCCCCTCGAATGCCGCAATCCTCTTGAGTTGCGGCTCCGGGAGCCCTGCCGGCTTTGAACACGCCTCGTTCCTTGCGACTTCCAGCGGCTTGCGCACGTTTTCTCCGGAGATTGTCACCACATATGTGTAGCCGGAAACAACTTCGCGCCCCCCTTCCATCCTGTAGGAAGTTCCGGCTATCTCGACGTTTATGTTCACCCCCTTTGCAAGAAGCGCCTGGCGAAGCGGGTCTTTTATCCTCAGGTCTCCTATGTTCCTGCCCATCACCAATGACATGAACCAGTCCGGCCGGGTGGAGATGTCAGAAGTTGAGACTGAGAATTTCGTGCTGTAGGCATTGTAGTTGTTCACCGCGTCCTTGATTGCGTCTGCGGCGGAGATGTATCTGGTTTGCCCGCCTACGGTTTGCTTGAACGGATTGGTTTGGAGAGAGGGTTTTTCCGAGGGGTCCGCAGGAACGCCTTTCCAGCCCACCCTGCCTGCGATGAGGGCGCCTTCATCAACCTTGGCTCCCTTCGGCTTCACGGTCATTACCCATTCTCCGACGTCCCGCCCTCCCTCGATTTCGGGCGTGTGCTCAAGGGCAATTGCCCTGCCCGGGAAAAGGGCTTCGACGCTTGCGCGCGCTTCCGCATACCTTTGCGCGCTCGTGAACGTGTAGAAAAGAACCTCGTCGCCCTTTTCCAGCCTTCTGTATAGCGCAGGTTCTATTTTCCAGGGCATTGCGGCTGCTTTCTCTATTGCGCTCGGGCCCCCGCGCCTTTTCCTTTCTTCTTCGCGCAAATCCGCGAGCTCGTTTCCTGTGATTTTTGTTGAGACCGGTATTGGCTTCCCCTTGGTGTAGGATTCGATGAGCTCGATGTATTCCTTGTCACTGAGCACGCTGAAGGGCCGGAAAGTAACCGGGTCGGAAGGCTCTATTGCCCTCAGCAATTCCATGACCTTGGCAGAATCCTTCCTCTGTGTGAGTATGAACCTGACTTCGTCCAGCACCACTTCGCTCACGTATGGGCTGTCGATTACGCCACGGACGAACTCCGCCGCTTTTTTAGGGTTAAATGCGCGCAGCTCGTCCTGCGAAAATTCCCTGTTGAACGACTCCTCAACAGCCTTATTCTTTTGTTCCTGCTTCTCCTTTTTCGCGAGCTGCTCCTCCCCGGTCGCCTCCGCCTTCTTGCGCGTGAGGTTCCCGATAAGCCTTTCCCTGAGGGCGTCTATCTTGAACTCCGCCGGAACCCCGGTTATTTTTATCGAGTGCTCGCTTCTTGTCTTCTTCACCATGTCCGGGGTGAAGCCCGCGGTGATGAGGGTATCGTATGCGAGGTTGGCGCCCTCTTCGCTCTTGAAGGAAATTATTGCCGGCTTTCCTGTGGCGATCACCTGCCAGAGGTTGGCGATTGGCTTGCTGAACGTTTTTGAGTTGGGTGAAACCTTGGACCGCAGCTCGCGCTCGTTCCAGACGAGGTTGTCGATTACCGGGCCAGTGTCCTGCGGCCTGTTGTTTTCCTTGCTTGCGGTGACCTGCTCTATTGCATTGTCCGCCTTGTCGGTGAGGACGAGCTTTCTGTTCTGGCGGTGGATTATGTCCCCCCCAATGAAGCCGCCCTTTCCCTCCGCGTCGAGTATTGATGTTATCAGGTATAGGACTTCCCTTTGCTTTTCGCGATGTTCCGTCTTTACGGGAACATTCCCCTTTGTGATTTCTGCTTCCCCCTCCTTTTCCCTGACAAAGCGAACGACCAACATAATCACCTAGTGTTAATAACGCGCAGTTGAGGTTTATAAGTTTTTAGGATGGAATTGAATTATGCCTACTGCCAAGGAAAATGCCGCAATCGGGGCTTTAGAGTATGTTGAAGACGGGATGGTGCTCGGGCTCGGGAGCGGAACCACAACTGCGGTCTTCATAGAATTGCTTGCAAAAAAAATGAAGGAGGGGAAGATTTCAATTACCGGAGTGGTCACTTCCTATGATTCTGAGATACTCGCGAGGAAACTGGGCATTCCGCTAATCCCACTTGAGCAGGAGGTGGACCTTGCGATAGATGGGGCGGACCTTGTGAGGAAGAAGTATATCCTGAAGGGGGGGGAGGCGGAGCCCTTACCAGAGAGAAAATTGTGGACTATGCGGCAAAGAAATTCATCGTTATCGTGGATGAGGCGAAGGCGGACCCGAAAGGGAAATACCCCGTTGTGGTGGAAGTGGTTCCTTTTGCATATCATTACGTTGAGAAGGAAATCGGAAGAATGGGATTTTCCCCGGAATTGCGTGTGGGCGGCAAGAAATTGGGGCCTGTGGTTACGGACAACGGAAATTTCTTATTGGACTGCACGGGAGAAGTGAAGGGAAACCCGGCGGATCTGGAAATGAAATTGAATTCGGTTCCGGGCGTGATTGAGAATGGGATATTTTCCAAATTCTGGAAGATAATTGTTGGGAATGAAAAAGGGTGCTATGAGCTTTGAGCGATATAGCAAGGAATATAAAGAGTTATAATCTAATAAATAATGTGGTTTTATGACATTTGGGCATGTTCAGAGGGCGGAAGCATCATTCCAGGCTGCTGCCAGGAGGGAACTTCCAGGAAAGAGCGGGCTGGTTGAGCCCAAGGCAAAGCAGAAGGTGCACCTTATCCTAGGAATTTACAAATATTCTGGCAGGGTATGGAGATACGACGGGTTTACCCTTCCGGAAGAGGCCGCGCTCAGGATGAAGAGAGTAATTTCCGCTAAAGAGAAGGGGGAGAGGGAACTTCGGAGGATTTGCGAGAAAGAGTTTCCGGAACTGCTCCGCCTTGGGGATGTCGATGGGGCAAGGTATGAGGAATATTCAAGGCTGGAGCATAGCCTCCTTGGAGAAGCAAGAAGGGAAAGCAGGCTGATAAGCTCCCAATACCGCGAGGAAATTAAAAGTTTCTACTTTGCAGCTCCTGCGGGAGCGTATGGGAAGCATGATATGATTCCGGTTGGAGAGGTAGAGGTTGTGCACCTTCCGGAACTCGTGAAATTTGAAGAGATAAAATTCCGGGGCTAAAAAAACCTCGGGCTTGACCCATTCCTATTTTTATTTTAAATTTCCATTTCCGTATTTTGAAGGCTCTTTTACCGCGAAGAAGAGGATTAGCGCTGAAAACGCGGCAATCGCCGCGGAAATAAGGAAAGGCGCGTGGGCTCCTCCTATATACGTTGCCCAGAGCAATCCCGCAGCCATGTTTGCAGGAAGCATCAGAAGGCCCGTTATTCCCTGGTAGGTGCCGATTGTGGTTCCGTACCTCCTGCCAGGGGTTGCCCGCACAAGGAATACGCGCGGGGTTGTTTCAACTATTGCGGTGAATATTCCTAGCAATGCAAACAGGATGAATATGGAATAAATGTCGGAGAGGATTCCGAAGAATAGGCAGGTTATGCCAAAAAGAATGTATGCAAGGGAAAGCATTTTCCTTGGGCCGACGCGGCCGGTAAGGAGGCCTGCGGGCATTGCGGAAGCGGCGTAAACGGCGTTGTAGGCGAGGTAGGCGATCGGAATCATCACAAGGGAGAGCGTTTCCCCTGCTTTCAGGAGGAAGAAGGAAATCCCGAACTGCGAGAGCGAGAAGAATGCGGCAACGAGCATGAAGGAGGAGAAATTGGCTGTAACGATTTTTGAGTTGCTGGAAATTCTTTTTGTGGCGCTTGCTTTTTCCCTCAGGAAGAAGAGGAGCGCGACTCCGATAAAGGCGGGAATTGTTGCAATCAGGAAGATTTCCCTGTACATCGATTCGGCAGGCATTGTTCCTCCGAGGTAGACTATGAGGATGGTTGCGAGGAGGGGGCCGAGAGTTGCTCCTGAGGAGTCCATCATTTTGCGGATGCCGAAGGCCTTTCCGAGGTTTTCCTTTCCCTCTATATCCCCAATCATTGCGTCCCTGGGCACTCTGCGCAGGCCTTTGCCCGTTCTTTCTGCGAAGCGGAATACGAGCACCTGCTGCCAGCTTGTTGCGAACGCAAAGAGCGGCTTCATCAGGGAAGAGAGGCCGTATCCTGCAATCATGAGGGGCTTGCGCCGTTTAGTTTTGTCGGAGAGCCAGCCGGAAAACATGTCCATTAAGGAGAGGGCTACTGCCGCCCACCCTTCGAAAAGGCCGACCGCGAATGCGGATGCGCCCAGGATTGTGGTAAGGAAAAAGGGCAATAGCGGAACCATCATTTCCGTGCTTACATCGGTTAGGAAACTGGTGATGCTTATGATTATGGTTTCCCTGGAAAGCTGCCCGGCTTTCTTTCTGGCCTCCGCACCGTTTTTAAAATCCGTTTGCGGAGTAATCCTGATGGCGCTCATCGATGCGGATTTGCGGGAGATGCTTAAAAAACCCCTCGGGAAAATCATTCCTTTTGAGGAGGCGCTTGCGAGAGCTGGAAGGGGAAGAATAATTGCGGTGGGGGATGAAGTAGTATATAATATGCTTAAAGCGGGGAGCAGGCCTTTTGTTGCGGTGTTTGATTTCAGCACTCTCCGGAAGCCGGTTGCGAAGGATATAAAGGAGAAAATTGAGGAGAATTATCCGGATTATAGAAAAATTGCGAAGCCCGCAGGTGAAGTCTCGGTTGAAATGTTTGAGGTGGCGCAGGAACTGATTAAGAGGGGGGGTGCGCTTTTTGTGGATGGCGAAGAGGACCTTTTTGCGCTTCCCTTTGCCCTTCTTGCTGAGAAGGAAATCGTTCTTTACGGGCAGCCAGGGTTAGGATGCGTATTCGTGGAAAAAGGAAGCTTCAGAAAAGAAGAATATTGGAAAATAATTGAAAAACTGGGGTTAAGATTTCCCCATGCTGTGAAGTGAGAGATAGACCAGCGGAATCATTACTATGGCAACCCCTATAACGATTTCTAGACCATCAGCGGGGCGCATGTAATGCCAGAACCAGCCCAGCCCTGCGCCTATTATTACGGCAAGAATGGCTACGGCTGCATCCTTTCCAGACATGAATACCTGCTAGTTTACGCCTTTACCTTGCTCACTACAATTACGTCCTCAACCGACTTGACGTTCTTGTAGATGACGCTCTTCTCCTTTATGATCTCCTTGGTTTTCTCCTTGGAGTTGGAGAGAGGCTCTAAAAGAAGCCTTGTAACTTCGCCTGCTTCGAGGTCCAGTATTATGTCGTTTACACTGCCGACGTATTTTCCACCGTCGGTGAAGATTTCCATTCCATACAATTTCGAAAGCCTGACGGACATTCAAACACCTTGCGTATTGAATTAAAAACAATTAATTTTTAAAGGTGTGCCCGTTTCTTCGGAAAGATGGGAAATCGCTCCGGGAAAAGAGGTTTGCCGGGGATTGGCCGGGTTTTGGGCGTTAATAATGAAAATAACATTATTAACCTTGCGAAGCAAAAGAAAGCCCACGGCCCGGAATAGTGCGTAAGGGGATATTCAAAGAGTTTCCAAGGCTGCGTCAGGAGATATGCAAAGAGTGGCAAAGAAAGGAAAACCGGATGGTTTTTAATAAACTTTTTTGCCAGTATGTGTTCAGAAGGACAAAAAAGTTTGCCGGGGTGGCGGTTGTTTTTGCGCGTGTTCGCGCAAAAGCCCGCCACCAAACAAGGCAAAGACGGATAAAGAATAGCGAAGAAATAGGAAGAACCCCTAAGGATTTTTGGATACCCAAAAATGGCAGACGGAACATCTAAGGGTTTTGGATAACCGTTTTGCCGTAGGAAAGCAGTAAGCCAAAACGGTATTTGGCGTGGGTATTCAGGAAGCCAAAAACGGGAGCCGGGGTGGCGGAGCGGCCAAACGCGCCAGACTCAAGATACTGCGCCCGATCAATATCGGCGCGGAATGCGCTATCTGGTGGCTTAGTGCCTACGCAGGTTCAAATCCTGCCCCCGGCATTTTTTTGCCTGCAAAAAAAGACGGGCTTTGAGCGAAGCTCAAAACAACCGGCAATCCAAACCGCGGAGGGGGTAAAAACCCCCTCCTCGCATCGAGTAGCAAACCCCGCTGAAAGCGGGCAAGTGATACCAGAACATTTGCTACTCAATGCGACCCCAGTTTTAGGTTAATCCTGACCCTCCCCCAGTCTTCTCACCTCCTCAGACTTTGAAACACTTTGAACACCCTTTTGCGCGTGTGCTTCCTAAGTGATATCTGGATCCTGTTTTTCTTTTGGGTCCGACCTCACAGTGTGTGGCTCGTGCCCATCCCCTGCTCCTGTAAGAGCCACCCACTGTGACCAGCCTTTTCTTTTTTCAAAAAGAAAAGGATGGGCTTTTATTCTTTTACTGCGCAATTCTAGAAGGGTGTAAAGATGGCTTATGCTTCAAGGATGTCCCAAGAGCAGATGGAGGCAAACAAAAGAGACAGGATAGACCTCACCATTTGTGAGGCGACTGCTTCGAGGGACAGGCTTCCCAAGGGGCTTCAAGCCAGGTGGGCCGCGGACCTGATGCCCCCCGGCAGCAGCGAAGAGAAAAACCTGAGAAAATTCATGGAGGACCCGGCCAAGAACGAATTTGTGCTGTTCTTCGAGACAAAAAAACAGGCGATGGACTACGCAAGGGCGCTGGATTTGCTCATGGGGCGCTCAGGAGTGCTCTCAAGGATTGTTGTCTTCGTTTCGGAAAAAAGCCCGCAGGATGAAGGGAAGTATGACCTGTTGCCGAAGCAGAATTACAAGGTATCCCTCACCGCAGAAGAAAGGAAAACAATCACCCGGCTCAGTGGAAGGGAGGAAGCAATCCTCAAGAAATTCGGGGCGGCTGAAGAAAGCCTCCAGGCGGTTGTCCCCTCGAAGAAGCCTGCCGCGGATGAGAACTTAATTGCGGAGCTGCAAGCCGGCATATCCAGCAGAGACCCGCTCTTTGGCAGCGCAGGGGAAAGCGACCTTGAAGCGGTGCCTCAAAAGGCGGAGAAAGAGAAAGGTGTTGCAAGAATAGTGCCCCTCCCGGACAAATTCACGGACAGGCAGGGGGATACGCTCCCGCTCATACCGAATAAAACGGTAAGGGCAGAAGTGGAAGATGCGAGGAAGAGCGGCAACGAATACACCTTTACCGTGGTGGGGGACTCCAGAAAAAATGCTTTGGAGGATTTCCTTAAAACGCATGGAACTGAGAGGGTTGAGGTAACGGAAAGGGGCAACAGGAAATTCGAGGTTACGATAAACAAGCTTACCGACTGGGAGAGGAAAATCCGCGAAATGAAGGGGCAGGGATGAGATGTACCTGAAAATAACCGAGCGCGAAGGGCAGAGGGTAGTCGCGGTCTGCGACAAGGAGCTCCTTGGAAAGGTTTTCGAGGATGGGGAAAGGGTTTTGGACCTGCAGAAATATTCTTATTTTTACAAGGGGGACATTGCGGGGGTTGATGAGGTCACCGAGGCGCTTTCGGATTTTTCAAGTGCGAACCTGGTTGGCAAGAAGGCTGTGGGGACCGCAATCGTCCTCGGGCTTGCGGAAAAATCAGAAGTAAAGGAGATTGCCTCAATCCCGCATTTGCAGCTTTATAAATTGTGAAAAAGCACAAATCTTGGTAGTAATCTTTTTAAATATGCAAAGGCTATAAGAGGCGGCGGGCGTTGCCTGCAGGGGTGGAACTTATGAGGGATGTGACCATTATAACAGAGGACAAGGTCGGCCTTCTCGCCGACATTTCATACATTCTTGGAAAGGCGAAGATAAACATTGAATCCATTTCCGTCACTTCGGTGGGCGGGAAGGCAGTAATCACGATACTTGTTAAGAGCCCGGAGAAGGCAGAGGACGTCTTGAAGAAAAACGGGTTCAAGGTCAGTTCCGGCAACATCATTTTCGTGAAGCTTGAGGACAGGCCAGGGGCGCTTTCAGAGATTGCAAAAATGCTTGCGGACAACAAGATAAACGTTGAGAACCTTAACCTTGTGAGCAAGGACGGGAAGAACACGGTGGTGGGAATTAGCGTGGACAGGCCGAGGAAGGCAAAAACCATCCTTGAGAAGTATCTTGTTGAGAACATGGAGAGTTAATTCTCCAGGCTTTTTGTTTTTAATTGAAATACGGGAGGGATAACTATGCAGGAAATAACGGTAGTTGCAGATGACAGGGTTGGGCTGCTTGCGGACATCTCATACATTCTTGGGACCACGCACATAAACATAGAATCGATTTCCGTGACCGCTATAGGCGGAAAGGCGGTCATTACGCTGCTTGTGAAAAACACGGAAAAGGCTGAGGCGGTCCTGAAGAACAACGGGTTTTCGGTGAGTTCGGGGAATGTGCTCTTCGTCAGGGTCGAGGACAGGCCTGGTGCTCTTGCGGAAATTGCGAAGAGGCTTGCGGACAACAAGATAAACGGGGAGAACCTCACGATGGTAACCAAGGATGGGAACAGCGGGATACTCTCGATAAAGGTTGACAGGCTCAGGAAGGCGAGGGACGTGCTGAAGGACTGCCTGATTGAGAACATCGACTAGAGGATTTCCAGTTCCCTTTTTTCCTTGTTTAATTTCCAGCCTTTTTTGTTTGCGAGCTCTTCAATTGAATTCATTCCGCCTTTTTTGTATAAGTCGATAATCTTCTGGATCTCCTCGAAGTTTTCGTAGATGAAATCCCCGGATTTCTTTTCCTCTTCGGATTCTTTTTTTAATTCTTCAAATCTTTTTTCCTGTGTTTCGAGCATTCTTAGGAGCCTTTCTTTTTCTTCGGTTTTTCCTTTTTTCTCTTCTGCTTCTTCCTGCGGGGTTGGGATTCCATAGTATTCATCCAATGCTTCTGAAAGGGTCGGGAATTCCTTTCCTTCCCCGAACAGGGAGAATCCGGCCGGCTTGTTTTCCTCTGCGTAAATTACTTTTGGGGATAGTGTTTCCATTAGTTTTTTGTATGAGCTTTCCAGGGAATTCTTTTCTTCTTTTGAAAGTGAGTTTGTGGGTTTTGAGTCCGGGATTCCTGCATCCGCGAGTATTGCACGGGCATAATCCATTCCGATATTCAGGTCGCGCAACGCAGCGCCGATTGGGGCAACGGAATTGAAGATTTCTTCCATTGATTTTGTTTGCGAAGGCGGAAATGCGTATTCTGCGCGCGCTGTGAGTTCCCTCCCTTTCCACTTCTTTCTGGAATAGACCGCGAGAATCTTTCCATCCCGGACCAAAGCGAGGTTTCCTTCCCCGAACATTTCCGCAATTAATTGCGTGCCTTCAAAATCGAAAATTATTATGCGGTCCTTCCCGTGCTGGGAGAGCGCGGAGAGCTTTTTTCCCTTCAGTTCTTTCCGCAGCTTCATTGTGAAATTGGAAGCCTCGGGCGCTTCCTCGATGTATTTTGTGAGGTGGAGGCGGACTCCCAATTCGATAATTATGTTGTCTCGCCCGAACTTGAGGCGGAAAACGCCGGTCCGGAGCTCATAGAATTTGTCGAAAAACCTGCCGACTAAAGGTTGAAGCTCAGTGGATATATAGGAATAGTCCAAGTTCGCCATGGTTCGTTGGGGCATGAGAAAAGGTTGGTTAAGACAAATTAAATAGGTTTAGCTATTGCACAGAATGGGGGGTTGCTGGGGGTGTCGCGCCGCCAAGGCCACCTAGTATGTGCAGAAGGAAAGGGAATTATCGCATAATATTCGTTGCATTCCAGTGCCTTGGTGGCACGATGAAGCATCTGCAACTTTAGTTGCAGAATTTTGGGCCGTCGCCCAAATGTCTTTAGGGGGCGCTCCCCCTGAAGGGCTCGCAATGAAGGTGTAATCGAGATTGGCCATTGTACGGGCAGACATGATGGAAAGTTAGCAAAGAGGGGTTAAAAATAGCTTTCCCTATCGAAAAAAACAGGCGTACTGCAGCATTAACGCGTTCCTTCATTAGGATTTCACACTTTGCGGCCGGCGCTCCAGGGCATCCACTCAAGACTAATGCTTATTTTAAATTATTTGCTTCAATAGCAAAAGCATGAAGAACATGCTTATATTTTCAATTTTAGCATTTCTGTTGCTCTCCGGATGCGCAAGCCAGGGGCAGCAAGCTGTGCAGCAGCCCGCGCCCCAGAACCAGAGCGCGATTTCCATTCAACAGGCTGCACCCCAGCAAACCGCTCCACCGCAGCCGGCTGCGCAGTTCCAGAACTATTCCGGGCCATTCTTCTCCTTTGAGTACCTCGTGGGGATGCAAACCGACTCGCAAATAAAGAATGATTCTGAAGGAAAAGCATATGGTGGGGTTCTGGTTGATGGAACGCAGGGGCAGATACTGCTGTTCTGGAGGGAATATGTTCCGGCGGACGCAAGCATGGAACCCACGTTGCCAATCACGTTCCTGGCCGCATTTGAGAGAGACGGGGACCCGCTAAAGATGATGGACAACGCCACAAATAAGCAGGAACCCCAGGCGCACACGCTCGCAATACGGGGGCAAGCCGGGCAGCTTAATATCTTCACGCGCAATGTTGCCGAGCTTGCTTTTGACAAGGAACAGAACGGGACAACTCTCCATTGCTATGCCCTTGAGTATTATGAGCCGGACCTGGACAGGATGGTATCCGTGAGGATATCCAGCGAATCCCAGGAGAATGCCAAGCTGCTGAGGGATAAGTTCTTTGCGACGTTTATGTTCAGCAACTGGAATGAGATAATGGGCACTTCAGGATGATGTTTTCCAGAACTGATTATTTTCAGTGGAAAGGCGGTTATGAAGCATTAAAAATAGGTTTCGTTTTGAAGAAAGAGCAATGGACTACTTAGCTTTAATTGAGAAAAAAATCGGGAGGGGGGAGGCAGGCGCGAAAATCTCGCAGAAAATTGAGGGCTTCCACGGGCTCCTTACAAGGGAAGCGGCAGCGAAGCTCATCGCCTCTGAAATGAAGTTAATTGAAGGGAGAATATACAAGGCATCGGAAATAAAGGAGGGCGACCAGTCTGTGGATTTGGCCGGGAAAATCGAGGAGATTGGGAAACTTATGGAATTCCCTTCGGGAGCGAAATTGAGGACGGTTGTGCTTTCGGATTCGAGCGGAGAGGTTCCTGTGAATTTCTGGGGGGAGGACGCGGTTAAGGCGGGGGGATTTCACCTTCTGGATATTGTTGAATTGAAGAAAGCATATATGAAAATGGGGAAACTGAATATCGGGTATAAGGGGGGATATGAGGTTAAGGAGAAGGCGAAACTGCTTTCGGTTTCCAAGGCGGTGGAATCCAAGGGGAAGTTCTGCGCAATAGGGAAAGTTAATTCTATTGAGGGCATTAAAGAAGGAAATTTCCTGTTTGAGATTACGGATGGGGAAAGGAGTGTTCCGGTTGTGCTGGAAGCGCTTCCGGGAAGGGGTGCACAGCTCAAAGTTGGGGATTCGGTGCTTCTGGAGGGGGTTGTTCTTTCCGGAGGGCGGATAACTGTAGGCGGGCGCGCTCGGATGCTTCTGCGCAAGAACAGGGAGAATATTTTCCGCGGAATGCTGGAGGGAATTGAATTTGAGAGGGATAATGCGTTCCTTTTGGCTGGGGGGGAAAGGTTTGTGGTGGAACGCGGCACTCTCGTTAAGTTTTTAAACCTGAAAGGATTAAATGAGGATATTGATATTAAGATGATAGTGGAAATGAAAATGCCCGAAATCAAAGGACGGAAAGTTTGGATTTTGCTTGAGGAGAAAGAGGGCAGGAAATCGGCCGTGCAGGCTGAATTGAGGTGAGGGGAATGAGCGAACAAAAATTTGTATATCTCAAGGTTGCAGAGGCGATGGCAAACGACATAGGGAGGGGCATTGCGCGCCTTGGGGGAAAAGCGAGGGAAGAGCTTGGCATTTCTACGGGAGACGTAGTTAAATTAATGGGAAAGAAGGCCGCGCTTGCAATCGCGTGGCCTGCGCACCCGGATGATGAGGACGAGGAAGCGGCGCGCATAGATGGAATTCTCAGGCAGAATTCAGGGGTCGGGCTTGGGGACAAGGTGAAGGTTTCCAAAGTGGAAACGAAAGAGGCGAAGAAATTAGTCCTTGCGCCCCAGCAGCCGGTGAGGTTCCATGCGGGCTTTGACCAGTATGTGAAGAAGAAATTGGTTGGGAAGCCGCTCATTAAGGGAAATGTTCTTCCGATTGGAGTATTCGGGACTCCGCTTCCGCTTGTTGTTTTCAGCACGCTTCCATCAGGCCCGGTAATGATTTCCGAGAGCACGGATGTGGAAGTGAAGACTGAGCCGATGAAGGAAGTCGGGAAAGTGCAATCTGTCACGTATGATGATGTGGGCGGGCTTGAAGAGGAGATGCAGAAGATAAGGGAAATGGTTGAGCTTCCTTTACGGCACCCGGAACTGTTTGAGAGGTTGGGGATTGAGCCTCCAAAAGGGGTTCTTCTCTATGGGCCCCCTGGAACGGGTAAAACTTTGCTTGCAAAAGCAGTTGCAAACGAAAGCGACGCAAACTTCTTCTACATTGGGGGGCCGGAAGTGGTCAGCAAGTATGTGGGGGAGAGCGAGCAGAGGATCCGGCAATTGTTTGATGAGGCGCAGAAGAGTTCGCCTTCAATAATATTCATTGATGAACTGGATGCGATTGCTCCGAAAAGGGAGGAAGTTAGTGGAGAAGTAGAGAGGAGGATGGTTAGCCAGCTCCTTACGCTTATGGAT
The DNA here is from genome assembly GCA_903828955.1 of uncultured Microcaldota archaeon. GTDB lineage: Archaea > Micrarchaeota > Micrarchaeia > Anstonellales > Bilamarchaeaceae > CAIKOA01. Next base: position 13,673 of record CAIKOA010000025.1, on the reverse strand, counting down.
GGGCTGAAGAGCCGCGGTGAAGTAATTGTGATTGCCGCGACTAATAGGCCGGATTCGATTGACCCTGCGTTAAGAAGGCCCGGAAGGTTCGACAGGGAAATTGAACTCGGGGTCCCGGATGCAAAGGGGAGGGAAGCAATCTTGCAGATCCATACAAGGAACATGCCGCTGGAAAAGGATGTGGATTTGAGGGAGCTTGCGGCGCTTACTCATGGGTATACGGGCGCGGACCTTTCTTCGCTTACTAAGGAGGCGGCAATTCACGCGCTGAGAAGGCTTCGATCCAAGATAAACCTCGAAGAGGATTCAATACCTGTTGAAGTGCTCGACCAGTTGAATGTGAAGAGGGATGACTTCTTTAGCGCGATGCGGGGGATTACGCCTTCTGCGCTTAGGGAAGTATTTGTGGAACGGCCGAATGTGCGCTGGGGAGATGTCGGCGGGCTTGAAAGCATAAAGAAAGAGCTGAAAGAGCTTGTGGAATTGCCCATAAAGAAGCCGGAAGTATTCGAGAAAATGGGGATACGGCCGATTCGGGGAATCCTTATGTGGGGGGCTCCGGGAACCGGGAAAACCATGCTTGCAAAGGCGGTGGCTACGGAAACCGAAGCGAACTTCATTTCGATAAACGGGCCCGAGCTTTTCTCCAAATGGGTTGGGGAAAGCGAGAAGATTACCCGTGAATTCTTCAGGAAGGCAAGGATGGCCGCGCCGTGCATTTTGTTCATTGATGAGATTGATGCGATTGCGCCATCGCGGAATGCGGGGGGAGAAGGTGGAACGCAGGTGAGCGAGCGCGTTGTGGACACCATTCTTAGCGAAATGGACGGGCTGAAGGCAATGAAGAAAGTTATTGTGATTGCCGCAACAAACAGGCCGGATATGCTGGACACGGCGCTTCTGCGCGCCGGAAGGTTTGACCGGATTGTGGAGATTCCGCTTCCGGATGATGGGGCAAGGGAAGAGATATTCAAGGTGCACACGAAGAAGATGCCCTTGAAGGACGTGAGCATCAAGAACCTTGCGGCAATTACGAAAGGGTATTCCGGTGCAGACATTGAAAACCTCTGCAGGGAAGCGGGAATGATGTCGATAAGGAAGAACAAGGAGCATGTGGGCTCCGGTGAATTCGAGGAAGCGCTCAAGAAGATAAGCCCGCGCCTTGTGAAGCAGGACGTTGAAAGCATGAAGAAATTCAAGAGCGAATTCAGCGAAATGTATAGGTGAATGGAAAGATGCTGATAGTGAAGGGTTTCCAGCTTTTGCTCGGGCTTTGCGCCCTCTCCCTCATTTATTTCGCTGCGGTGCCGGGAGTGGAATTGATTACGCTTGCGAAAATGGTCGCGGGCTCTTTCGGAGTTACGATTCTCTTCCTTCTTCTTTACCCGCAGCTTCGCGGAGTTAAGAAAGGGGACAAGGTGCAGATTGTCGGGTTCATGCCCGGCCCGCTTGGAAATAATCCGGTAATGAATCTGTTTGGGGCATTCGGAATCTCTATGGTGAATTGCAAGCTTGGGGACGATGTGAAGGTGCGGATAGGCGGTGGGAGGGAAGCGGTCGGGGTGCTTGAAGCATACGAGGGGCTGTTTTCACCTGCGCGAGTGAAACTGATGTTTGAAGGGAACGCCGGGTCTCCGGAAAAAGCAAGCAAGGACGTGTTGAGATGAAGATGGGGATAAGCAATCAGGAAGCTACAGAAATACTCATATCAGTAGTTTCGATTTCGCTTGCAATGACTATTGCATCAGCGGGGCTTGGGATAATTGCACATCCTGCGGAGCTTGTAATGATTGCATCTTTTTTCCTGCTTGCGGTGGGAACGGGATTCATACTCCATGAGATGGCGCACAAGTTCACTGCGATGATGTTCGGGGCGTATGCGCAATTCCACATGTGGACGCAGGGGATTCTTTTCATGTTCGTGATGTCGTTGGTTGGGTTCATGTTTGCGGCTCCCGGGGCAGTGTATATTTACGAGAGGCTTACAAGAACCCAGAATGGAATTGTTTCCATTGCAGGGCCGGCAACCAATATTGTGCTTGCCATTATTTTCCTGGGGCTCGCGTTTTACATGCCGGCCAATTCGGTGGAGCTCGGGGTGAACGTCTGGGCATGGGCTGCAAAGATAAATGTTTTCCTTGCGCTATTCAACCTGATTCCGATTTATCCGCTTGACGGGAGCAAGGTGCTTGCATGGAATATATTCATATACGTTGGGTTTGCCGTGCTAACTCTTGGAATGTTTTTACTGGTGTGAGCAAATGATGAGGGGCGCAGAAGCTGTTCTTGTTCCATGTTCTTTTCTTGGCCACGCGGTGCTCTGCAAGGAGAGAAGAAAAAAGAGTTGCCGGATTAAGGAGATTGATTCTGAACTTAGATTGGGGAGGACGAGGAGGGAGGCCAGGCTTCTGCACAAGGCGAAGGAGGCCGGGGTTTCCTGCCCGGTTGTTTATGCGGTCGGGAAAGATTATATTGTGATTGAGAGGTTTTCTGGGGGAAAACTTAAGGAGAATCCTGCACAGATGCGGAAAGCGGGGGAAATGCTTGCGAAATTGCATTCGGTGGGGATTATCCATGGGGATTTCACCCCGTATAATATTATTGCGAATTCTTCCGGGTTGCATGTGATTGATTTCGGGCTTGGATTTGTTTCTTATAAATTGGAAGACCAGGCGGACGATGTGCTGAATATGCTCCGCGGGATAAAGGGAAGGAAGTATTTCCTGGAAGGATATTCTGATTTTGAAGGGGCGAAGCAGGTGCTTGGGCGCATAGAACGGATCGAAAGCAGGATGAGGTATAGGTAAGGGATCGTAGTCCCCTGCATCATGCGTCATTAATGCTATCTTGACTTATCCGAGCAGCCATTGGAAGAATCCGGCTATTGTGTCAATAATATCAGTCACGATATTTCCGCCTACACCATTACCCAGAATATTATTCTCTTTGCTCTGGGAGGAAGACGGCTGGCACGCCCCAATCCAATCGTTGCAGGCGTAGCCTGTCGGGCAGTCCTTGCTGGTCTGGCAAATATCGCAGACTCCGTTTTTGCACCATCCGGCTGAACAGTCATTGTTGGATGTGCAGTGTTCTTCGCATGCTAGTGTCCATTCGTTGCATGTGTAACCGGTCGGGCAATCCTTGTTGGTGTCGCATACATCACAGGTTCCTCCGTTGCACCAGCCGGCAGAACAATCTACGTCAGTTGTGCAGTGTTCTTCGCATGCGAGTGTCCACTGGTTACAAGTGTAGCCGGTCGGGCAGTCCTTGTTTGTGTCACATACATCGCAGATGCCTCCCTTGCACCAGCCGGCAGAGCAGTCTACATCGTTTGTGCAGTGCTCTTCGCATGCGAGCGTCCATTCGTTGCATGTATAGCCGGTGGGACAATCCTTGTTTGTGTCGCAAACATCGCAGGTTCCTCCCTTGCACCAGCCGGCAGAACATTCCCCATCGTTTGTGCATGGGTCGCCTGTGACGCAGTTTGGTGAGCAGCTAGACTGCTGGCATGCGAGTGTCCATTCGTTGCATTTGTAACCGGCCGGGCAATCCTTGTTGGTGTCGCATACGTCACAGGCTCCGTTGTGGCACCATCCGGCAGAACAATCATTGTCGGTTGAACAGAGTTCCTGGCATGCGAGCGTCCATTCGTTGCAGGTGTAGCCAGTTGGGCAGTCCTTGTTTGTGTCGCACACATCACAGACTCCGTTTTTGCACCAGCCGGCAGAGCAGTCTACATCGGTTGTGCAACTTTCGGTAGAGCTTATTTTACACTGGCCCGAGGTCGTGTCGCAGGAGTGGCCCGAGGGGCAATCGTTTTCTGAGTAGCAGACCTCGCACTGGCCGCCTTCGCACCAGCCAAAAGAGCAATCATTGCTAGATGTGCAGGGTTCGGGAACATAGGTGATTGATTTGCATATGCCGGATTCGCAGGTGTAGCCTGAAGGGCACTCATTTTCGGATGTGCAGCTTCCACCTGCCGAGGAGGTATATTTACATTGGCCCGAGTAGGTGTCGCAGGTGTTGCTGAGGGGGCACTCACTGTCGGACTTGCAGATGCGGCACGAGCCAAATGAGCACCAGCCGCGGGAGCAATCTTTGGTGGTTGTGCAGCTTTCGGAGGAGTATGTACACACGCCGGATTGGCAGGTCTCTCCGGATGGGCAATTGCTATCTGAAGCGCATGTCTCGCAGACTCCTGCATGGCACCAGCCTGAGGAACAGTCAGCGTCCGTTGAGCAATAGTTTGTGCAGACTTGCGTATACGTGCCGCAGTAGCCGGAGGCGCAATCCCAGGTGCTGGTGCAATGGGCGCCTTCTCCGCACTCGGGCGAGCAGTCGGGCCGGTCCTCGGCGTGTATTGGAGCGCATAATATCAAAAAGGCCAATGCGAACAGGAGGAACTTCATTTCGTGCATGAATTTGTATTGACAAATCATAAATTAAAAACCTATATGGTTTCCATTGAAACGTTAATCAAATGGAAAGTTTCGTTGGTACAATCCGGCCATTATTCCCCTGTTTTCAGCAAGGGTAAAGCTTTTAATAGAAGAAATGCGAAATATTGGTTGGTGGGCTAGGCAGGGGCCAGGGGTCCCTTTTACCGCAAATCCCCTTTAGGCGGGCCGAATGCCCGGGGAGTGGTTTTTCTTTCATGCGTCCCTTTCCTTAAGGCGCTGAAGTCTTCCCTTTCAGGATGGGCGCACTGTGCGAACCTGGTCAGGCCGGAAGGAGCAGCCATAAGCGCTCTGCCCTATGCTTGAGAGAAAGGAGATGGAGCTGATGGTTGGGGCTCCGTTTGGAAGAGAAAACGCGAACCGGGAAGCCCACCATACTGTTTTTTCAGAATTTGGATTTTTCCAGTATCTGCTTTGAGAGGTAGCCGCCATCGACCAGGAGCTGGGTTGAGTTCCGCAGAAAAGAGAGCGCATCAGCGGTGAAAGCGTCGTGGGGGCTGGAAATTGAAGAGGGGCTTTCCTGGAAGCCCCGCGTCCGTAGCGCAAGGAATATGAGCGCATCCGAGATTGATTCCTTATCCATCAATTGCTCGAAGGTCCCTTTTCCAAAGGATTTATCCAGTGCGGACTGCACTTGCGCAAAATCTCCGCTAACAAGGGCTTTTCTGAGCGCTTCCTTTCCGGAAAGCATTTCCAGGAATGCCATGATGTAGGTTTCCGTGTGGTATGCCTTGAGCCCAGTGCCTTCGGGGTTAAGAATGCAGGAAAACTCCAGGGTTCTACAGGCAGCCCAGTTTGCCATTCCCTCTGCGAGCCATTCCGGGCTCATTGTGGAAATTTTTTCTCCCTGGAAAAGGTAGGAGGCCTCCCAGCCGCTTCCAAGCCAGGAAATATAGTGGATCAGTTCATGGGCAAGTATCAGTTCCCTTTCGGAAGGGCGCGAATCCTTTCCAAAATCAAGGAGGGCAAGATTTGTGTTCTGGAGCTGGGCTCCTTTGTTTGGGCTCAAGTCAGCAACTCCTTCCAGGCTTAATTGCGATTCGAATACAATTGGGGGGAAGGAGGAAAGCGCTTTTTCGACCGGTGTGCCTTCATAGAGCCACTTCAGTTTTTTGAGGGTTTCTCCGGCCTGGCTTTGCTTTGCAGAATTCACCTGCGAACTGGAGAAGATTCCGTATTCCTTCAAATCCTTCTTCTGCCTTATGACAACTCTGGGCGCGCAGATTCCCTCTGTGCGTTCGCATATTGTATAGGGGTTTGGGGGAAGGGTTGCAACCGGAAAAAGAGTGTATGGGTTTTCAGGAATCGGGGAAACCGGGGAGGATGCGAGCGAGAGGCCGGCTACGAGGATTGCCGCGAAAATGAATCTTTTCTTTGGGGGCTTTTGGAGTTCTGGAATTGAGAGAGTTCTCTGGACTTGCGCCGCCATGGTATTAATTTATGGGAGAAAATGTTTATAAGGGGAAATGGGGGCAATAATTTAACCTTTTTCTGCGAGCGAGTAATATGGAAAAGATTTACCGGCTTCTTTATCCGATGAGGATTGTCCTGATTACAAGCAGGGCTAAGGAGAAGGACAATATAATGGCGGCATCGTGGTGCTATCCGCTTTCCGCAGAGCCGCCCATGTTCGGTGTTTCTTTGAGCGATAAGAGATTCTCCTACAATCTCGTGAAGGAAGGGAAATGCTTCGGGATTAACCTTGTTGCCCCGGACATGAAAAAGGCCGCGCTTTTCTGCGGCACGCATAGCGGGAGGGACACGGAAAAGTTTTCTGGAAGCGGGCTTACAAAGGAGGAAGGAAGCAGGATAAAATGCCCGCTCATAAAGGAATCCCCGGTAAGCATTGAATGCAAGCTTGTGGACACAGTTGAGGCAGGGGACCACTTCATATGCATTGGGCAGGCGCTAAGGATTGTGAAGAGGAGGGACGCGAAAGGCCTTTACCAGAAGGAAGGAACTGAATGGATTGAGATCTGAATCATCTGCCTGCGGCTTTAAGCACATTCTTGAGTAGGCAGGCGGCCGTGAGCAATCCGACTCCCCCGGGAACCGGGGTTATTGCGCCTGCTTTTTTGCTTACTTTTTCGAAATCAACATCGCCTACGATTTTTCCTTCGGTGCGGTTGATTCCCACATCGATTACGGTTGCCCCTTCCTTTACCATGTCTGCGGTAATGAAATGGGGCTTTCCGACTGCAACTACAAGGATGTCTGCGCGTTTGGTGTGCTCTGCGAGATTGTGGGTCTTGCTGTGGCAGATTTCCACTGTCGCATCCGCGTTAAGGAGGAGGGCGGCCATCGGCTTTCCGACCATGTCGCTCCTTCCGACCACCACTGCGTTCTTTCCTGCGATGCGGATTTTGTAGAAATTAAGGATTTCCATTATTCCCTGTGGGGTTGCGGAAACGAATGCGGGCTTTCCCTTGAATAGCTTTCCGAGGTTGAGGGGGTGGAGGCCGTCCACGTCTTTATCCGGGGAAATGGTGTTGAGCACTTTTTCGGTATTGAAGTGCGCTGGAAGCGGGAGCTGGACTATTATTCCGTGGATTTTCTTGTCCTTATTTAGGCGGCGAATTAGGTCGGTTATCTTCTTTTCCGGGGTGTGCGCGGTCAATGCATACTCCTTTCCGCTTATGCCGCATTCCTCTGCCTTGCGTAGTTTTGTGCCCACATAGGTTTTGGAAGCGGGGTCTTCCCCGACGCGGATTATTGCAAGGCCTGGGGAGAAGCCAAGCCTGACTGCCTTGTTCCTGGTTTCCAAGAGTATTTTTTCTGCGGGGGATTTTCCTTCAAGAAGCATGGATAAATAACGCTGGCGGATTTTAAAGAATTTGCGGAATGGGCAAGAATGGGGGAATATGTATGATTTAAAAACATAAGACAACATAATTTATTACATGCTCGCATCCGATGTCGAGAATAATAAAATAAAGATTCTTGAAGGGATAGCGACAAGGGGGATTGAATGCGAGCCGATTCTGGAGAAATGTTACTGCTATGCTCCCGGCGAGCCTTCGAATGCGGAGGTGCGCGCCGCAATTGCAGACCTAGTTTTTGAGCAAGTTGGGAGCTTTGCAAGGCAGATGATGGTCAGGGTAATCGGGAATGCGGGCGGGATCGAGGATGCGGTCTACCTCTCGCTTCTCCTGGACTCCACGGAAAGGCCGAAATTCGATTATCCTTTCAAGAACTTTATGATATATGGCGGCAGGGCATACGCATTGGATTCTGATGAGAAAGTGCGGGAAGCCGCAATTGAGGCAATAGGCAGGATAATTTCCAAGGGGGCCGGGGAGAAGGGCTCCGCTCCGGTAAACGGGGGACTTGGGAAAACGATCTTAAGATGCGCATTGCTGGATGATTCTGAGAAGGTTAGGGGAACTGCTACGGAAATCTTATGGAACTGTGCGGATAAGGCCGTCATTTTAACGCTTCTGAAAGAGCTTTCGGATGCGGAAGCTAACGGCAACCTTCCCATCTACGCGCGTGCAGAGGAGGCGGTGAAGAAAGCGGCAGAGGCGATGAAGAAGGCAAGGGTCCGGGGGACTGCGGTAAAGCCTTTGATAGGAACTGCCTTGGGGGATGGGAACTCTGCAAGGGTTGCTTCTGACGTAGTTGTGCGCCTTGCGGGAATGGAAAACGAGGTCCTCGACTGGCTAGAGAAGGAGAGGGCGGCTGCCGAAATGAACCCCAATCTGGAAGGAGAGGAAAAATCTAGAAAGATAAGGAGGCTTACCGCTTTAATTACGAGAATAGGGATTGCTTCTGAGCCCGAAGAGCTTCCGCTCCCGAAGAAATTCGTTGGAAAGAATTTGGATGACACCAGGAAAGCGAAGAATCTCAGGGCTAAAGGAGAAAAAGACGAGGCGCCGATCCGCGTTCCTGCCGGGCCGGTTACGGAGTTCTGCCGCAGAATAGTGGACAGGATTAAGGGAAGGCCCATACAAAAATAAAAATAATTGAAATTTTTAGAGTTCGGGGTAAAGCGGAAAGCGGTCCATTAAGGATTTCACTTCGCCTTTTATTTTTGCAAGCATCGCTTCATCTGAGGGGTGCTCAAGAGTTTTTCCAAAGAGGCGCGCAATCTCCTTCATTTCGGATTCCTTCAGGCCGCGCGTGGTGACTGCCGGGGTTCCAATCCTTATTCCGCTTCCAACGAACGGCTTTTCCGTATCGTAGGGGATTGTGTTCTTGTTGCAGATTATTCCGGCTTTTTCGAGCGCGTCCTGGGCAATCTTTCCGTTCAAGCCGGTTCCCTTGGATTTTACATCTATGAGGATGAGGTGGTTGTCCGTGCCTCCGGAAACAAGGCGGAAGCCGAGGGACTGCACTTCTTCAGCGAGAACTTTCGCATTCTTTACGATTTGCGCCGCATAGGTGCGGAACTCAGGCTGCATTGCGTTGTGGAAACAGACCGCCTTTGCCGCGGTGATGTGATCGAGGGGGCCTCCCTGGGAGCCGGGGAATACGCCCTTGTCGATTGCTTTTGCGTGCTCCTCCTTGTTCGAGAGGATAATGGCGCCGCGCGGGCCCCTTAAGGTTTTGTGCGTGGTGGTTGTGACCACATCTGCGTAAGGGCCGACCTGCATGTGCGCTCCCCCTGCAATGAGGCCTGCGATGTGTGCGATGTCGCAGAAAAGGAATGCGCCGCATGCGTCTGCAATGGCGCGGAATTTATCGAAATAGACCGTGCGCGGATAGGCGGTGTAGCCGCAAACGATTACTTTGGGCTTCACCTGCAACGCCTGCTTCATGATTGCATCGTAGTCGAGCATCTCGGTTTCCTTGTCCACTGCGTAGCTTTCCACCTTGTAGATTTGCCCTGAGAAATTCACCGGGCTTCCATGCGTAAGGTGGCCGCCCTGGTCCAGGCGGAGGCCCATAAAAGTATCGCCTTCCTTCATGAGGGCGCGGTAGGCTGCGAAGTTCGCACTGGAGCCGGAGTGGGGCTGCACGTTCGCGTAGCCCATCCCAAAGAGCTTTTTTGCGCGTTCAATTGCGAGGGTTTCCACCTGGTCGATTACCTCGTTTCCCGCATAGTAGCGTTTTCCAGGGTAGCCCTCAGAATATTTATTTGTGAGCACTGAGGCGGAAGCTTCCAGGACTTCCATCGGAGCGTAATTCTCGGAGGCGATGAGCGCGAGGGTATTCCTCTGCCTCTGCAATTCCTTCTGGGTGAGTTCATACACTGCCGGGTCTTTTTTCTTTAGGTTGTCAAACATGAGAATTTCCTCCCGAATGGATTTCTGCGCTATATATTAAAAGAATTTCCCTCAAAATTAGTATCATGCTTGATGGAATATTAACCGCTATTAATGGTTATGCCGGAGTGCTTCCGGGGGGGCACATTACGACCTTCCTGATTGCATTCGCATTGTTTTCGTTCCTGTTTTATAGCGTTGCGATGGTTCTTTTCCGGGCAATCAAGGCGCTTACGGAGAAAACCAAGACCACGCTGGACGACATACTAATCGACAGGGCGAGAAGGCCGATGAAGATTTTCTCCATACTGCTCTCCGCATACGTATCGCTTCTCTGGTTCTACCCGGAATTCAACCTGGCCGGGCACGGGACTTCAGAGATATTCATTGTGCTTTTCATAATTGCGGGAACGTATACCGCGGACCGCCTTATCGATGGGATAATGGTCTGGTATGGGCAGGAGATCGCGCCAAAGACCGAATCAAAATTCGATGATGAGATTTATCCGCTCTTCCGGAAGATTGTGCGCGTGCTCATTTACATTGTGGGCTTCATAATTCTATTGAACAAATTGGGGATAGAGATTTCCGCTTTCATTGCGGGGCTGGGCATCGCAGGATTGGCGGTCGCACTTGCATTGCAGGATACGCTCAGCAATTTCTTCTCGGGAGTGTACATCCTTGCGGACAAGCCGATAAAGCCCGGCGATTACATCAAGATAGAGGATGCGACCGGAATCGAGGGGAACGTTGAGGAGGTCGGCTGGAGGAGCACGAGGATAAAGACGCTCTCGGGCAACATTGTTTTCGTGCCGAATTCAAAACTGGCAACAAGCATAATTACGAATTTCCACGCGCCGAGCGAGGAGATGGGCATTGCGCTCACTTTCGGGGCGTCCTACAATGATGAGCCGGACAAGGTTGTTGCTTCGCTCAAGCAGGCGGTCAGGAACGCGGTGAAAAACGGAAGCAAAATACTGAACCCGGACACTACCGTAGTGAGGGCGGACACTTTCGGGGACAGCTCGGTTAATTACAAGGTGGTTGTGAAAGTTCCCACCTATACGGATAAGTATACGGTGCAGGGGGAGCTTGTGAGGGAAGTTTACTACCAGTTCAAGAAAGATGGGATAAGCATACCTTTCCCGACAAGGACGGTTTATATGGAAGGGGATTCCGGGGGAAAGAAGGAATTAAAATTGAGGAAAGTAAGGAAAGCGTAATTTTTACTAATTTTTTATTTTTAGTTTTGAATTGGAGGAAAAATAAGAAAATTAAGGGGGATCTGGAGAAGGTTTAATACTCCGCTTCATCCCCGGATTTCTTCACGAGCTTTGCGATCTTGCGTTTTATCGTTGTCGGAATTGGCACCGCCATGTCCGTGAATTCAACGGTGAGCTCGTCCTTGTTGTCGTCAATCTTGGTGACCTTTGCCTTGTCTCCCTTGAATGCGCCGCTCTTTATTTCCACGATGTCCCCGATTTCGATTGTGAGCGCTGCGGGCTTCTCGGCCTTCACCATCTTTTCGATTTCAGCCAGTTCAATCTGGCTTTTGAGTATTCCTTTTACATGGCGGGTTTTCTGGGCAAGGTTGACCGCGTCGTTCTCGCTTGCAGCCTCCACGAAAAGGTATCCTTTTACATTCTCTGGAACGAGGAGGGAATAAATCGCAATCTTCTGCGCCCTCGCCTTCTTCTCAAGCATCTGAGAGACGATCTTTTCCTGCCCGGTTGTTACCCTGAATACAAAGATCACTTTTTTCAACCCCTTATATGAACGAGAAAATTATGTACATCGCCATCCCGACCACGCCCACGAAAATCATTCCTATCCCGGTTATGCGGAGTATTTCGTCGAATTCCTTCTTGGTCGGCCTCCTTGCAATCTGGAGGACGCGTATGCACCTTTGGAGAAATTCAATTGAAATCATTTTTTCACCCTATTACGTCAAGGTCCATTTCATCGAGGCCTTCGGGCATCTTCTCCTGGAGGCTGTACGCCGGGAACTTGACCCCGCCGAGCACCACGAGCACTTTTATTGATGCCTTCTGGAGGTCGTCTTCGACCCGTGCGCCCCAGATGATGTGGGCATTGGCGTTTATACGCTTTGCGGTCTCGGAAACAATCAATTCCGCCTCTTTGAGCGTCATGTCCTGGCCGCCCACTACATTAATGAGTGCGCGGGTGGAGCTGCTTATTTCAGAGTCGAGAAGCGGTGAATTAAGCGCGGTTTCTATTGCGATTGTTGAGCGCTCTTCGCTCTTTGCATCCACCGAGGCCTCCCCGAGCCCGATTACTGCGTAGCCTGCATCGGAAAGGATTGTTTTCAGGTCAGCAAAATCCACATTTACCATTCCGGAGCAGGTAATCAGTTCTGCGATTCCTTTTACCGAGCCTGCGAGAACTTCGTCGCAAACGCGGAACGCGGTGTTGAGCGGAAGGTCAGGGGCGATTGTGAGCAGTTTGTCATTGCGGATTACGATGAGGGTATCGGTGTGCTTTTTCAATTTCTCAAGGCCCTGCAATGCGTTTTCCATCCTTACCCTGCCTTCGGAAGTGAAGGGGAGGGTGACCACTGCGATTGTGAGGGCTCCGGTGCTTTTTGCGTATTCTGCAACGATTGGCGCGCTTCCGGTTCCTGTGCCTCCACCGAGGCCGCAGGTTATGAATACCATGTTTGCGTCCTGCATTGCCGCCTTTATCTCTTCCATGCTTTCCTTTGCGGCGTTCATCCCGACTTCGGGGTTGCTGCCTGCGCCCCTTCCCTTGGTGAGCTGCTTTCCAAGAAGCACTTTCTTGTTTGCGCGGATTTTAAGCAGGTGGCGCGCGTCCGTGTTCATTCCGACGAGTTGCACATCCTTTATGCCGAGCTCGAAGAGGCGGTCGAGCGTGTTCGTTCCGCTTCCTCCGCATCCGATTACAAAGACGCGGGGCTTGCTTTCCTCTATGAATCTGAGTATCTCCTCGTCTTCCTTGCTCGTTGGCTGCTGAGCCGGCGCTGTTGCGGCTCCTTGTGGGTTCGCACTAAACATAGAAACACCTAAAGAAGTATTGGAATGTTGATAATAAGATATATTTTTAAATAAATGGCAGGGGAGGGCGCCGGGAATCTCCGGAGTGGATCGCCCGGGTTTGGGGGTGCGAGCCTTTTTATAACCTTCCCGCACACAAATTCAATTCACTCAATGCAGAGTTTTTATGCCCTCATAGTCTAGCCTGGACAGGACACGAGCTTGCGGAGCTTGGAACCGGGGTTCAAATCCCCGTGAGGGCGTTCTGATAGCGGTAACTAGCCCTTTTTTTTATCCCCTAAACGGTGTGGGAGTTGAATTATTGCACTACTTTTTTGCATAAAAGTTTTTAGAAAAAGGTTGTGCACCCTGTGCAGGTTGTTTTAGAAACTTTTTAGAAAAAGGTTGTGCACCCTGTGCAGGTTGTTTTAGAAACTTTTTAGAAAAAGGTTGTGCACCCTGTTCACCCTGGACAAGCCCAGAAAGGGCAAGGCTGCCCGTTTTTGGAATCCTTAGGCTCGCTTACCGGGTTTCGGATAAGGAGCTTGGAGCTGGCCCAGAAAGGGCTAGCTAGAGTGGGTTGTCTAATCTGCCTTCAATAAGATATTCTATGTTTTTGGCTTCAAAGTGAGATTCAGCGTACATTTTTCCTAGTTTTAATAGGTCTAAGTATAGCTGCTCGAGGTTAGGATTTTTTGCTTTTATTTTTTTGTCTTTGTAGCCAGCATAGAAGGACAGAGAAAGGAGGTACATTTTATCTCTTAGATAAAATAAGAGAGTTGGGCGTTCGGAAGGCCAGAAGGAGCTCCGGGTTATGTACGCGAGGAGCCCCTTAAATTCAGGATTCCGGCACATTTTATTTATCAAGGAGATAACGTGTATTACTTCCGGGCTTTCTGTTTCTTTGCCTTTGTAGGGGCGTAGCATTTCTTTTCTGTACGCTTCCACAAGGCCATCCCAATTAATTTGGTACATTATATTTCTGCCTGTTTTTTTTCTTG
>CAIKOA010000024.1 GCA_903828955.1 uncultured Microcaldota archaeon | reverse complement strand
TGTGCTTTCGGTCGGGAAATTGGGGGTAGTTGAAAATAGAATAATGGTTCCGACTAGGTGGAGCATTACTGCAACGGACGATATGCTCGGTAAATACTTAATGGAAGAGGTGCGGAGATATGAAACCCTGAATAAGGTCTGGGTGTTTTCGCACGAGAGCTATTCCAATCATTATGAGATTATTGTGGCTCCGGGGGCATGGGAATTTGAGAATTTTGAGGCTTGGGCGCCGGGGAGCATCTGGAATCCATCAACTCCTGGGGGGGATTATGCTTCCAAAGCGAGAATAAGCGAGGAATATGAGGGGCATTTTGGAAGAACAAAGTATGCGGATAAGCAGGTTGGGGCGTATTATGCGGTGAGGCTGGCTGCATTGGAATTCCTTTCGAATATAAGGAGGCAGGGGAGGGTGATTGCAATAAGGGAGGTTTATGAGGGCTACCAGGTTCCGGTCGGGGTTTTCCAGGTGAGGGAGAATGTCAGGGACGCGATGGGGAACCACCAGATGTTTTCAACCCTTGAAGAGGCGCTTTCGGAGGCTGGGAAGAGATTGAGGGTTCCTATTTCTGAGTACAAGAAAAAAAGTAGAATTGTAGGGCAAAGAAGCATTGCGGAATTTTTCTGAAGTATGTAAACTCTAAGTTTACATGTGTAAAGTTTAAAAGGTGTACGGAACAAGAATAAACCTATGAAAATTGATGATGCCCCGATGGCAGCACAACTATTTGGCTCGGTGCTAAAAAGAAAAATCCTCTATTTTCTTTTCATGGACCAGGCTCCGGTTAGCGAACGACAACTTGCAAAGATTTTAGGGGTAAGCCACACCGCAGTAAATAAGTCAATGCAACAGCTCCTCAACCTGAATGCAATAAAAGGAACTACAGTTGGAAAAGCGTTTGTGTGGGAACTGAATAAAGCATCATTTACTTATCCGCTAATCGGATTTTTTTTCGAAAGGCTGAATGTTTCTCCTTTGGATTTTGTTAAAAAAGAAATTGCGGAAGCGGTGAGGAAGGAGGTGGAGGGGCTTAACACAGAAACAACGATCCGGAATATGAGGGAAAACAGGCGGGTCCGCCCCAAAATCCTGGCCGCATATATCTTCGGCTCTATCGCAGATGGGACATCGACTCCGGACAGCGATATAGACGTCCTGCTGATTCTCGAAGAAGAACATCGCAATGACGTGCTTAGGGACATATTAAGGGAGGGCGTTGGCATGCAAATTCTTGAAAAAACCGGCAACAAGGTTTCTTTTCATATATATTGCCAAAAAAACATTGATGCCAAAGAACCAAAGTGGCTGGAGAAGGCAATGGCTGAAGGAATAAGGGTGTATTGATGACAAGGATGAAAACGGTTTCCAAAGAGAAATACCGGGTGTTTGAAGAAAGGGCAGAACAATACGGTGAATCGATGGAAGAGGCATACAAAAAAGGGAAATACGAAGTATGCGCCGGCAATGCGATTCAGTGTGCAATAAGTGCAGTGGATGCATTATCAGTGTTGAAACTGGGGAGGAAATCCGCAGGCCAAAACCACAATGAAGTAATCCTGCTGCTTAAGGAGATAAAGACTTCGAACGAAGAGGAAAAAAATAGAGTTTGCAACGACTTATACCGCTTGTTGGAAAGCAAAACTGATGTAGAGTATGGAGATACGAAAACCAGCAAGGCAACGGCAGAAGAAGCAAGGCACCTCTGCAGAAAAATTCATCTTTTTGTCCTAAATGAAATAGAACGCGCTACCAAGCAGCAATGAAAGGAACTGTAACCTTGGTTACAAACCACCCGCAGGACCGCACTAATAATATTATAAATTTAGTTGCATAGATAGGGTTTGTTATTGGTGGGTAGGAATGCGCCGCATTGAGGTTAGGACTAAACAGGGATTTGGGCAGCCCGGAGCTGCATCCCTGAAGAAAGAAATGGAAGAGGTTCTCGGCTACAAGATAAGCGAGGTCTTCCTTACAAAAGCCTACAATATAGAAGGGGAACTGAACGAAGAGGAATTGGAAACGCTCGGAAAAGAGCTGTTTGCAGACAAGGTTTCCGAAGAGTATTCCTACAGGGAGCCGGCTTATGGGGGCGCCTGGAGAATAGAAGTCGGTTTCCTGCCCGGAATGACGGATAATGTGGGGAATACCTCGAAAACCGCGATTGCGGACATGCTTGGGAAGGAATTTGATGTTTATTTTTCCAGAATTTATTATGTGAAGGGGGAAATAGGCGACCCTTCGGTCCTGGATAAAATTGCGGATAACCTGCTTGCAAACAAAGTGATTGAGAGATGGGAAATCCTAGAGCCTTCTGACCGGAGCTTCACCCCCTTTTCCGCAAAGGTTTCCCTAAACCATGAGCCGGTTGTGCAAAGGATAAACCTGGATGTGGAAGACCGGCATCTGGAGAAGATGAGCAAGGAGCGATTGCTTGCGCTTTCAATTGAGGAAATGCAAGGAATAAAGGAATATTATAAGCGCCAGCGCGTGCTCGAGAAGCGGAAGAAGGTGGGGCTGGATGGCCGGGCAACCGATGTGGAATTGGAAGCATTTGCGCAAAGCTGGAGCGAGCACTGCAAGCACAAAATATTCAACTCGCATATCGAATATCATGAGAATGGGGAGCATATTGAAACAATAAATTCACTTTTCAAAACCTACATTGTGGGCGCAACCGAGAAGGTCCGAAAGCCCTACATTGTTTCCGTATTCAAGGACAACGGGGGGATAATCAAATTCGATCTGGAAAATGACATTGCGGTAAAAGTGGAAACGCACAATGCTCCTTCTGCGCTGGACCCGTACGGTGGTGCGCTCACTGGAATTCTTGGGGTGAACAGGGACATACTCGGAACCGGAATGGGCGCAAAGCCGATTGCAAACGTGAACATGCTTTGCTTCGGGTATCTGGATGAAAAAGATGCCCCAAATGGGGTGATGCACCCGAAAAGGATTGCAAAGGGAGTTGTGAAGGGAATTGAAGCCGGAGGGAATCCGGTAGGAATTCCGACTGTAAATGGTTCGATAACTTTTGAAAAATGCTATACCGCGCGCCCGCTCGTTTATGCGGGAACGATTGGAATAATGCCAAATAAGATTGGGGAGCGGAGCATGTCGGAAAAGAGAATCGAGCCCGGCTACCTTGCGGTAATGATCGGAGGGAGAATCGGGAAGGATGGAATCCATGGGGCGACATTCTCTTCGCAGCAATTGACTACCGGAATAACCGCAAGCGTAGTGCAGATTGGGGATGCGATTACACAGAAAAAAGAAATAGACATGGTTCTTGAAGCCCGGGATATTGGGCTCTTTGAAGCAGTAACCGATAACGGGGCGGGGGGGCTTTCCTCAAGCATCGGGGAGCTTGCGCAGATTTCCGGGGGATGCGAAATCTACCTGGATAAGTGCCCGCTCAAATACCCCGGGCTTGACCCCTGGGAAATCCTTCTCTCGGAATCCCAGGAGCGCATGAGCCTTGCGGTTCCAGAGGAAAACTGGGAAAAAATAAAGGCGCTTGCGAAAAAGCACGATGTGGAAGCAACAGTTGTCGGGAAGTTCACGAACAGCGGATTTTTCCATATTCTCTATGCAGATGATACGGTCGGCTACATTGAACTCGATTTCCTCCATGGCGGAATGGGGAGGATGGAGCTCAGGGCAAACTGGGAGAAGAAGCTTGCCAAAAAGCCGGAGTTGAAGGAAGAAGATCTTAATATCGTAATTGAAAAATTGCTTTCCGCGCCCAACATTGCTTCCAAAGAATGGGTAATACGGCAATACGACCACGAGGTGCAGGGAGGAAGCGTGGTGAAGCCTCTTTCCTGCGGGGACGGGCCTTCTGACTCTGCGGTAATACGGCCTGTGCTCGGTTCAAACGAAGGCTTAGTAATTGCACATGGAATCTGCCCAAGGTATGTGGAAGATGCGTACCACATGGCGCAGATGGCCCTCGATGAAGGGGTTAGGAATGCGGTTGCGAGCGGGGCGATGTTCGGGTACCTTGCTTGCCTGGATAATTTCTCCTGGCCGGACCCTATCCAATCCGCAAAAACACCGGACGGGGAATACAAGCTTGCGCAGCTTGTGCGGTGCGTAAAGGGATTGCATGATGGCGCGGTTGCTTATGGAATCCCGCTTATCTCTGGAAAAGACAGTATGAAAAACGACTATTATATCGACGGGGAAAAGTATTCCATCCACCCAACGCTGCTTGTAACGGTTGTTGGAAAGATTGCGGATATTGAGAAAGCAACTACGATTGATTTCAAGGAAGCCGGAGATACTATTTATGTTCTTGGAAAAACCAAGGGCGCGCTCGGGGGAAGTGAATACTACAAGCTTTATGGGGGGGTTGGGCAGGGGATGCCAGAAGTGGACCTGAATGCGAACATTGCGATCTATTCCGCGCTCTCGAAAGCAATTGCTTCAGGGTGCGTGCGCTCTGTGCACGATGTTTCGGACGGGGGGCTTGCAGTTGCGTTTTCCGAATGCGCAATGCCTTCCGGGCATGGGGCGGATTTGGACCTTTCCCTCTGCGAACGCACTACGAATGAACCGGCTGCGCTTCTTTTTGGGGAAGACGCGGGAAGATTTGTCGTAAGCGTGAAAACCGGGGATGAATACAAATTTGAGAAGATGATGGAGGGAACCCCAACCAAGAAGGTTGGGAGGGTGCGCGGGGACAAGCGCGTAATAATCCGGAATAAGGAGACGGTCCTCATAAATAAAGACGTAACGGATTTGAAGAGGATTTGGAAGGGTGGGCTCAAATGGTAGGGAAAACCAAGGCGCTCGTGCTCAATGGATACGGAATCAACTGCCCGGTGGAAACGGCATATGCGATAAAAACAGTGGGCGGAAGCGCAGATATAATGCATGTGAGCGAACTCCTCCATAAGCCGAAAATGCTTGAGAACTATAATTTCCTTGTGCTCCCTGGCGGGTTCTCATTCGGGGATGACATTGCTTCCGGAAAAGTGCTTGCAAACAGGATTAGGTATAAGGCGGGGAAAGAGCTCCTGGATTTCATCAGCAGGGGAAAATTAATTTTGGGGATCTGCAATGGATTCCAGGCGCTTGTGAAGATGGGGCTCCTTCCTGAGCCGGATTTCGAGCAGAGGGTTACGCTCACTTATAATGAGTCTGGAAAATTCGAGGACAGATGGGCGCGGCTTGAAGGGAACCCGAAATCGCCCTGCATTTTTACTAGAGGGGTAGCTTCGATTCCCTTGCCTGTGCGGCATGGGGAAGGAAGGTTTATTCCTGCAAACGGGGAAGTGCTGGATTCGATTGTTAAGGATGAGTTGATTGCGCTGAAATATTCTGGGCCTTCCGCAGAAGGCGGAAGCGGGGTTGCCTATCCATGGAATCCGAATGGCTCAATAATGGATATTGCGGGGATTTGCGACAAAAGCGGGCAGGTCTTTGGTTTGATGCCACACCCGGAGGCGTACAACCACCGCACAAACAGCCCCTGCTGGGCAAACGGGGTTGGAAGCGAAGGGCACGGGCTTGCATTGTTCCGGAATGCAGTTGAATACCTGGAAAAGGAATGGTGAAGGAGAAAAATGGGGAACCGCAGGCTGGAGAGCTTTCGCGCAGGGGAGAAGAATTCGCTCTCTTATGTTTGGAAGTCCAGGAATCCACTTCGTGTATTTTTCAACTTCTTCATAATCACGATCTCAAAATATACTCCTCATTTCGGCTTCAAGAATTTCCTTCTCAGGCTTACCGGAATCAAAATTGGAAAGGATGCTTCGATAGGGCTTGCGGCGATGTTTGATGTGTTTTATCCGGAGAGAATAGAAATTGGGGAGAATGCGATTATCGGATACAATACGACAATATTGGCGCATGAATTTTTGCAAAAAGAACTGCGCGTTGGAGATGTAAAGATTGGGAAGAATGCGATGGTCGGGGCGAATTCAACCGTTCTTGCAGGAGTGGAAATAGGGGAGGGGGCGACAGTGAGCGCGATGAGCCTTGTGGACAAGGATGTTCCTGCGAACTGTTTTGCCAATGGGAATCCGGTTGTGGTGGTGAAGAAAAATGGGCAGCGCTAGGGCGATTCTCCTTTTCCTTGCGGCGATTTCGCTATTTTTTGGATTCCTTACTTACGCCCCGCAGCTTGCCAGAACCCCGGCATTCCTGCAGATTTTCGTTCCGGATTGCCCGCTCTACGTGTTCCTGATGGTCCTGGCCGTATTTCTTGCGATACAGAACAAGGAATTCAGGCTGATTGTTGCCGTTGGAATGGTGAAGTACGCGGCGTGGACGCTCATGATATTCGTTTCTTACTCCGGCTACTACTTTTCCCCTTCTTTATTCTGGGAAACTGTTCTTCTGTTCCTTGGGCACATCCTGATGATGTGGGGCGGGCTCATTGTTTTGCCTTCTAAGCCGGGTAGGATCGCGTTTGGGGTCGTGCTTGGCTGGTTCCTCCTGAATGATTTGATGGATTACGGGTTTGGGCTGAGGCCGGTTTTCCCGGGCGACCACTTGCAGTTCGTTGAGATGTTCAGTGTTGCGAGCACTGTTGTTTTTAGTTTTGCCCTATACTATTGGTGTGATGCGATCCGCGCTCTTCCGGCTGTTGCCTGGGGGCGCAAGAAGCTAG
This sequence comes from uncultured Microcaldota archaeon, assembly GCA_903828955.1. Taxonomy (GTDB): domain Archaea; phylum Micrarchaeota; class Micrarchaeia; order Anstonellales; family Bilamarchaeaceae; genus CAIKOA01. The sequence goes on along the minus strand of CAIKOA010000024.1, from coordinate 14,838 downwards.
AGGTGTCATGATGAAAGCAACGTTTGAGAAGAAGGGGTTTGGGGGAGTTGAAGCGGGCCTTCTGGCGATTCCGTGCATGAGGGGGCGGGTTCCTGAGAAGGCGGTTTCCCTCCTGAAGGAGCTTGGCGCGGAGAAGGATTTTGACGGAAGCAGGGGGAAGAGCCTGATTCTCCATACCCCCCGGGAAAAATATGCACGCGTTCTCCTGATCGGGATGGGGAGGGAAAAGAATGTGAAGATTGAGGACTTCAGGGCGGCCGGGGGGAAAACCTACTCGAACGCTTCTTTGCTTTCCGCGGAAAGGTGCGCGGTCTGGATGGATGAAAAGACTGAAATCGCGCTGGGGGATGCCGCACAAGCGTTTGTTGAGGGTTTCTTCCTGAAGAGCCTGCGGCTTGACATTTATCGGAGCAAGAAGAAGGACGAGGAGAAGAAAGAGGCTTCGGAAGAGCCTTCTGAAGATGATGATGAAGACGCACAGGTAAAGGAATTGATTGTGCTTTGCGAAGAAGACCTTTCAAGGAATGTGAAGGAAGGATACATACTCGCAGAGGCGCAGAACTATGCGCGCCTTCTTGACCAGGAGCCCGCAAACATCATGACCCCGCAAAGGATGGCCGATGAGGCGCTTATGCTTGCGAAGAAATACGGGATGGATTGCCGGGTTTATACAAGCGGGGAGCTCGAGAAGGAAGGGATGTGGGGGCTCCTTGCCGTTGGGCGGGGGAGCGCGCAGAGCCCGGTCTTTGTAAGGATGGGCTACAATGAGGGGAAGGGTTTCCCGCAGATCGCCCTTGTTGGGAAGGCGGTCACCTTTGACAGCGGCGGAGTTTGCATAAAGCCCAGCAAGGGAATGGTTGCAATGAAGTATGACAAGAGCGGCGCGCTTGTTTTGATGGGCGTGATGCGGGCTCTTGCGGAATTGAAAGTTCCCGTGTGCGCAAATCTGTACTTCGGCGCGGTTGAAAACATGCCGGATGGGAATGCAACAAAGCCCGGGGATGTTGTGAAGGCGTTCAACGGGAAAACAATAGAAATTGTAGATACTGATGCGGAAGGGAGAGTTTGCCTTGCAGATGCGGTGAGTTACGCGGCGAGCAAAAAACCCGAACTCATCATTGATGTTGCGACGCTTACCGGCGCGGTTAGCATCATACTTGGGCGGTACGGGGCCGGAGTGATGGGCACTGACGAGAAGGCGATTGAGCTGATGCTTAAATGCGGCGAGCATACGCACGAGCGATTATGGCCGCTTCCGCTCTGGGACGAATACTTCGATATGATAAAGAGCGAAATTGCAGATGTGAAAAACCTTGGGAGCGACCGGGGCGAAGCGGGAACGATAACTGCTGCGATGTTCATAAAGGAATTTACCGATGGGGTTCCTTGGATGCACCTGGATATTGCAAGTGTTGACCACATAGAGAGCCCGACAGCATATTTCAGGAGGGGGCCGAGCGGGAAGCACGTGCGCTCATTAACTGAGTTTGTGAGGGCTTGGGTACAAGAAAAAGCGAAAAAATAGCTCTTTTTTCTTTTATTTTCTCTTTAAAAACCTTATTGGGGTAAAAATAACACTATGCAGCTGATTCTGAGAAATCTGCTTGTGGCCTTGTTTTTGGTTGGCTTGAGCTGCGCGAATGCGCTTGAGCATTACCCCCGGCCGTGGGAAACCCCCGACGGGTCGCCGAATTACGGTTTTTTGCAAATGCTCATGGGCGAAACGTTCATTGCCGGGGGTTCTGCGGGCGCATCCAGCAATCCCATATACGGCACCCTGGACGAAATGCAGCTTGGGATGCTGAATGCAGAATATGGCAAAGCGGACGGGATAAAGACAGAACTGGACAACGCACTGGATTACAAAGAAAAAGCAGATAGTGCTGAAGAGGAAATGCGCAGCCTGGCCTTAACAAACACTGGCTATGAGGCTACAACTTATATTTCTTATTGGACAGCTTGCGTGGAATCTGCTTTTACCGCCCTTGATTTGAGCGCGGCCAAAGTGAATGATTTGCGCAGCCAGATCGGAACCATTAAGGAAGAGTTCAGGGGCGGGGGGGTCTGCGACAATGATTACTCCGGGCCGAACGTGAACTATTGCTGGGTGGGAATTGAAGACGTCTCCTGCAACAATTCAGGGACTTTCGAAAACTGGCCGGACCTTGCATGGTATCCGGATTGCGCGAAAGAGCATTGGCAAAAAATAGATCTGCTTGAGCTGCAGCTTGAGAACATAAGCGCCGCATATTCGCAAACTGTACAAACCTGCGGGGATTATGTTTTGGCCGCAAAGGCGGCAAAAACCCCTGCGGATAATGAAATCGCGCGCCTTGAGGCCGAGAAACTTGATTTGATTTATGAGAGCGGCTCAGGCGCTTGCAGCAGCGGCGCCCAGGGGATAAGCGGGGCATATCTTGAACTTGAGGACGCAAAAGGCAAGGGGGATGCTGCGCTTTCTGCTGCGGAGGGCTCACGGAGCGGGAAGGGGGACCGGTGGCTGAAGGTTTGCATCGGGCAGAGCGCGGAAGCCTCCGCTGCTTACGGGCATCTGATGGACAACTGCCTAATTACCGAAGCAAACGAAGTGGTGAACGCAAAGAAGGCGGATGCAGAAGCTGCACTCAAGGCAGCAACGCAGAAAGAAAACCTTCTTGATGAATATGGAAAGGCGTCGCTTGAACTTGCAAAATCCGAATGCAAGGCCGCAGAAAACGGGGCGCTGGGAAATAGATATGAGAATTACATTAAATGCAAGGAAAACGCTGGGATCGCTTCGGATTCGCTTGGAAAAAACCCGCAGGTTGAAACCGCAAAGCTGGATGCTTCTTTCAAAGATGTTGGGGATTTGCTGGATAGGGCGAAGCAGGATGGGCTGGATGTGGATGCGCAGGAGAAAATATATGAAATACTCCTCTCAACGAAGCCGGCAAATAGCGAAGCGGAGCTTGCATCCCTGAAAGAGCAGATAATAAATGCGGCAAAAATGAGGTATGGGGGGCTGGAGGGGGAGCGGACCCAATTGAAAGGAATGGTTGCTGCAGGAAAAGGAAAACTTGATTACCTTCTTTCCTGGTTTGAGGCGGAGGAGTGCTTCTCAAACAACAAGATAAGTTATGAATGCGCAATTGGAAGGCTGGGGGAAATAGAAAAATCTTATTCGGATATACGGGCGGAATTGACCGAAGCAAATGCGCCTGCGCTGCTTGAGGGCGCGCTCTTGGTGGATTCCAGCGAAAGCTGGACTGCCGCGGTGCTTGACCAGGGCGGGGATGCGTACTTGTACGTGAACGCGGTAAACCCGCTGGATGTTGGCGCAAGCAACGTGAAAATAACTGTTCCTGCAAGCCTGGATTACCGGAAAGTGGATGTTGTTGAAGGCGCGGGGGAAGTGCTCATGGTTTCTTCCTCAAACGGAAAGGCTGAGATTTACCTCGCAAACGTGAGCGCGTACGAAAACATCTGGATTGTTTTCAAGAAGGAGGATACCCCGTGCAGGACCACAAGCGCAACCGAGAAGGCCTGGGGCGACACCTTGGGAGGCGCGTATGTAGAAGAGACTGTTTTGTTCAGTTGCGAGCATGCGGTTGAGAGCCTGGATCTGGGCAGGAATGATGTTGACGGGGCAACCCTGGACGGGGTGGCGCTTTCTGCGAGTGGAGGAATTGTTTCCAGGGAAATTGCAAAGGGAGCACATACGGTAAAAATAGAGAAGTACGACCCGGATGCGTACTCGGCAACAAAGGAAATGGGGTTGGTGAGCACGGTCGGGCAAAAGACGCATGTTGAATATTTCGTGGTGTTCCAACCCAAGCGCGACATGGATTACCTAACCTATGTGGTTTCTGAAAACGGAAAAGAAATTGAAGGCTTGGAAGTGTTTGGATACACCGGGGAAAAAATCTCCGAAGCGAGCGTTCTTGGGGGAAATGCGATATCTTTCAAGGCCGCGGGTTTGAAGAAAGACAAGGAAACGCGGGTGCGGATAGGCTACTACATAAGCAATGCGAAGGAATACGTAAATGCAAGCATAGCTTATTACCAAACGCAGAATCTCACGGCGCAAGAGCAGGGCCTCCTGGGCCAGGCTGAAACGCTTGCGGCTGCAAATGACTATGACGCGGCGTACGCAAAAATAGGAGAGATCGCCGAGAAAATCAGGCAGGACGGAGCCGCCTATGAAAAAATTCTTTTGAAGCACAATAAATTGAGGGAGGAATTGGAAGGGAAGAAGGCGCTGCTTAGCGAAGCGTTGAATCTCGCGCAGGAACTTAATGTGAGCAACGGAGTAACCGCAGAGATGCAGGCGAGACTGGGTGCAATAAACCGGGCTCTTGGGCTTCAATTGGAACGGGGAATGCTCACGGGCCCGCTTGAAAACTTTGATATGGGCTGGGAGAATAAGGAACTGGCCAAGATATCCACGGAGCTTGCTGCGGGGGAGAAAAAAATCAAGGACGGATGGGTTGCAAGCGGGGCCAGCGACCAGGAGCTTGCGGGAACCATCGAGCAAATTGAAAAGGCAAACAGCCGCTTCGATGGGGCCAAGCAGTTTGATGACGCGATGCGCGCATATGCAATCCTTGCATTGGGGGGCAGCCAGGTTGAAAACGCAACTGCGGACGCGAAGGCGAAGGGCACGCTTGACAAGGCTGCACTGGGCTTTGCAACAAATGCGGCAAATGGGTTGTGGGCAAAATACAATTCAGAGTATTCAGAAGCGAGCGGAGGCCATTGGGAAGGGCTTTTCCCGGAGAGCGCAAGCAGCTTATCTAAGAAGATAACGGCACTTGCGGCGAGGAAGGACTACGCGCAAGCGACAGCAGACGCCAACAAACTTATTGCAACCATGAATGATACGCTTGGAGTCCTTGCGGAACAGGAAGCAGGCCTCTACGCTAGCACCAATGGGTTGTTCCAGCAGATGAAGGGCCAGATGGACGAGAAAGACTCCTCGGTTGTGCAGGGCGCGCTAGACAGCGCGGCCGGGTACGCCGGCGATGGGCAGTTTGTGCGCGCAATGAAGAGTTTGGAGGGGGCAGTTTCCACGATGCAGGGGGCTGGGAAGAAACAAGATGGGCTCCTGATAATTGCGCTCACTGGGCTGCTTGTGCTCGGGGTCGTTGCGCTGTATATGTTGCGCGATAAGATCCCAAAGAACATCTTGCCTAAGCAGAAAGAGAGGGGGAAGGAATACAAAAAACTCAAGCGGGAAGCTAAGGACTCAGGAGATGAAATCAGTTAGCTTGTTCTGGCCCGCCCTGGGCTTTTCTTTCTGCTCTTGTTTTTTTGGAATTGTTTTGTTTTCTTCTTTTTCTGTTTTTGTTTCGGAGTGTTTTGTTTGCGGCGCCCCGGCCCTGAATTGATTCTGGAAAGAAAGCAGGATTTCCTTCATTTTCTTTTCCCTTTTGATGGAAGCCCAATAATAGTATTCGTCCCGGGTATTGCGCGTCATGAGGATGTAGACCGCGCCTTCTTTGAAGCGGCCCGCCCTCCCTCTGCGCTGGATTGTGCGGATTTCGCTGGGGATTGGCTCGAAAAAGATTACCGCATCAACTGCCGGGATATCGAGGCCCTCTTCTCCGATTGAGCTCGCAACCAGTATGTCAAATTCGCCTTTCCTGAATGCATCCATTGTTTCTTCCTGCAGTTTGCGGGTGAAGTCCTCCCTTTTTCCCATGAAGGGCCGCGTGCGGGCGCCGGTTTTTTCCAACTGTGTGATTATGCTGCTTATCTGGTCCCTATATTGGACAAAAATGATGATTTTTTGCCCCTTAAGTTCGTGAACAAGAGAGAGGAGTTTTGCCATTTTTGGATGGTCCGCGCTTTCTTTTACGAGCTTGAGCATCCGGTTTATTTCAGGGTTGTGAAGGACCTCCCTTGCTGATTTTGATTCTGATTTGGAGAGTTTTTCCAGATATTTTATCACTGGCTCTTTTCCCTGGGTTTCCAGGAGCTCCTGGAGGTGGAGCGCATGGAGAAGGCAGGTGGAAAAGAATATCGCGCGGAATTTCGATGGGTGCTGCATCTTGAACAGCTTCTGCCGCTGCTCCAGAAAGGCGCGTTTGGAAAAGAGTTGGGGGTTCATCCCCAGGTTCTTGAGGGATTTCGCTGTTTTGTCTACATATTCTTTCAGAATTGTTTTTGCCTCAAGGTATTCGGGACCGAGATCCACTGGAATCCAGATTTTATTCATCTTCTTCACATACGGGGCGACGTCCGGGTCTTCGTGCGTCCGTATCTCAATGTTGTGGATTTTGAGGTGTGCTAGCACCTCTTTTATTTTTTCCCTGTTGCCGCCAGGGGAAGCAGTAAGCGCCAGAATCAGGGTTTCCGGAGGCAGCCGCTCCGCGATTTTTACATATGCATATTTGCCAACCGCGCGGTGCGCCTCATCAAAAATAATAAGGCCAATGTCTTCTGCTGAAAAGAGTTTGTTTTTCAGGTCGTTGTTGATTGTTTGGGGGGTTGAGGAAATAACGCGGCGTGAATAGAGGTCTTTCCGTTTTTTGGGAGGAAGCTCACCAGTAATCAGCGCGGCGTCTTCTTCAGGCAGCCCAAGAACCTCTTTTGCTGTGTTGAGGTGTTGGCGCGCAAGCGGTTTTGTTGGGGCGAGAAAAATGCTTTTTTTCTTTGTTTTTTCAATCAGGCCAAGCGCGATCAGTGTTTTCCCTAGCCCGGTTGGAAGTACAACTAAGGTGTTGCCGTTTCTTTCTATAGAAGAAAGGATTTTTTTCTGGTATTCCCGCGGCTCCAACTTCATTGTTTTGTCTTTCTAATAAAGTTGTTTTAAAGAGTAGGGGGGGTGTGTTTCCGCTATTATTTTGTGTTTTAGTAAGTCGTTAAGTTTAAAAATTATTGTAACCATGGTTACATTATGATTGTTTATTTCTATGATCTAAAAACCACAGCAAAGGAATACAATAAAATTAAAAGAAGGTTTTACTATTACTTAAACAAGAACGGCCTGAACCAATATTTCTGGAAAACAAAATCTGTTTTGGTAGTTCCTGAAGATATGGAACGGGGCGTGGATTCATTCTTCAAAAATTTCAAAAAAACAGTTCTTGCTTACAAAATCCACTGCCAGACAATCGAAGAGCTAAAATAGCGGAAACGTGGGGGGTCCGCTCTATTTCTTAAGTAGCGTTATCCTCAATTCACAAAGCGCAACGGGCGCCGTAAGCCCGAATTTCTCGATTACTTCTGGGTGGGCGGAGCCCATTACCCCAACAACTTCACCACCAACCAGAATTTCCACACACCTACCTTTAATGAAAGCAGAATCTTCGCAGGCCCGTAATTCAAACCCAAAACCCAGTTCTTTCATAAGTGTTTGTAGATAGGGCTGCAAGCTCGTGAGAGACGCGCCATCACCCATCATCCCGAAACAAAGGCGCTCCTCCTCCCCCTTCTCATAAACCGTTCCTATTTCGTAGAAAAGCTGGGGCATCCCCTTCATTTTATTATTGGAAAAACAAACCAACATACTCTGAAGAAGGCTTGTCCGGAGCAGGTTGAATTCCTCAGAAGCCGAATTCTTTATTTCGAGCGCGCCCCTTTCTCTGCCGACAATCGATAAAAGAGCCGCATTAGTAAGCACGTGTGTGGTTATTTCCATAAAACCCATCCCTAACAGGGAATCACGGGCAGCCTCCCAATCATCCCGCCCCCTCCCAACAGTGTTCAGGGCAGGGAGCGTTGGCTCGATATTCTCATATCCATAGCCAATTGCGATATCCTCCAAAACATCAGTAAATGAGATTACATCCGCGCGGTAAGGAGGCACCAGGGCGTTCTCCCCGTCGCAGCGAATGCCCATCCGTAGAAGGCACTCCTGCGCTTCCTTTTGGCTGAGTTCAAGGCCAAGGACCGAATTGGCTTCCCGCAGCTTCAATTTCACTTTTTTAGGGACGAAGTCCGGGCAGGTTCTGGTGCCTACCTTTACTTCATAGACAGTTCCGCCGAGGTCAGCAAGGGAAGTTGTGACGATATCCAACACCGCATCCACAGTTTCCTGGCTCGTTCCAGTAACATCTACTAAAACATCCTTTGTATTATGCGTAACCCGTGTCCGCTCGCTGTTTATTATCGGTGGAAAGGAGATTATCCCTTTTTTGTCCTTGATTATCACCGCCTTCCTTTCAACAAGGTGCGCAAAGGCAATCCCTTTCGGGTGTTTCTTGAGGACTTCCCAGGCATCCATCTCTTCTTTGGAATCCAGCGGCACAAATTTATCCCCGACAGCGACAGTGTATTCAAGGGGCCACACAATCGGCTTCAAATCATGGATTCCTATCGCAACCTTCTTCCTTTTCCTTCCAATGGTGTCATGGAGCTTCTCCTGGAGCTGCATCAGGCCAAGGAGCGTTTCCTCGTCTATTTTCAGCCCCTTCACAACAGCGGCGGAAATCGCAGGCCGCGCATCAGTTGTTTTATTGGAAACCGCAAGCACATAATCTGATTTTTCTACCTTGTATTCGTTAATCTCCTTACGCGAATACGCCTTTAGGGCCCGCGCAATCCCCTCAACTGAAAACAAATCCGGCCGGTTTGGCGTAATCTCCACCAGAAGGCTTTTGAGCTCCCCAAACTCAACAGGCATCCCAATGCTTGTGAGCCCACCGATTACTTCTTCTTCAGTAAGGCCGGACGCCTTGCACAACGCAGCAGAACTAACATTAACCACAGCCATATCCATCCTTCCTTTCCCTTGCGAGCCTTGTCGCTTCCTTAGTCGGGTACTCCCCGGTGAGGCAGCCAGTGCAGCTATCCTCTCCAACCGCCTTCTTCAACCCTTCGATTGAGATGTAGTGGAGGCTGTCCACACCCAAATACTTCCTTATTTCTTCGATCTTTTTTCCGTTTGCAATCAATTCTTCATAAGTGGGCATGTCCACTCCGTAAAAACAAGGGGAAACAATGGGCGGGGAAGTAATTCTCAAGTGGATTTCCTTTGCGCCCGCCCGCCTTATCATAGAAACGATCTCCCTTATTGTTGTGCCGCGCACGATGCTGTCATCAATCAGGACGACTCTCTTCCCTTCAACCGTTGCCTTTATCGGGTTGAGCTTCATCCGGACCGCGTTTATCCTGCTTTTCTGGTCGGGCATGATGAAGGTGCGGCCCACATACCTGTTCTTTATCAGCCCCTCGGCATAGGGAATTCCAGTTTCACGGGAATATGCAAGCGCGGCGCTTCTTGCGGTGTCTGGGATAGGTATTACCAGATCTGCATTTGCAGGAGCTTCCTTTGCAAGGCCCTTTCCCAGTTCCATGCGTACGCTGTCCACCAACTTATCGTTTATTATGGAGTCCGGCCTTGAGAAATATACATATTCAAACATGCAGTGGCGCGGCTCCTTTTTGAGAACGGACTCCGTGGATATCCTTCCCTTCTCGTCTATTACGAAAAGCTCTCCAGGCCCAACAGAACCGGAATACGGAACGCCATTTATGTCCAATCCAACCGATTCCGAGCAAACGAGCACCGCTTCATTGTTCTCTCCGTAAACAAGAGGCCTTATCGCATGCGGGTCTCTGAACGCAAAGAGTTTCCCATCATAAATTCCAATCACCGAGTAGGCGCCGTCTATTTTCTCCATCACATACCGTGTGGCTTCAGCAATGCTTGCGCCCTTCTCAAGCTTTTCGCTCATCAGGTAGAGAATTACCTCCGAATCGACCGTGCCCCTGAACACATACTTCTTGCCTTCAAGCTCCTTTCTGAGCGCACCGTAATTCGCAAGGTGCCCGTTGTGCGCAACCGCAAGTATCCCGGAAATAGAAGGCTGCACATCACTCAGTGTGCAGGTTGGGGTTGTAGGGTAGCGCGTCTGCGAAATCCCAATCCAGTGCGGCTGCTTAAGGTCTTCTTCAGTTACAATCTCAGAAACAAACCCGAGCCCCTTCTTCTTGTAAAAAGAGCCATTATACAGTACTAATCCTGCGGCGTCCTGGCCCCTGTGCTGGACTGCGAGCATCCCCCGGTAGAGCATCTCAGCTATCGGCTTCTTGTTTTTGGAAATCGCGGCCATTACGCCGCATTCCTCTTTTTTCTCTTCAATAAGAGTAAACCGAGCATTGCCCATAAGTCTGCCCCATTTATGGTATCAATTGAATGGTTTATATTTTTAGATGTTATGGAAGAATAAATGCAAATTTGTTGCAAAGGGTGTTTAACTAAGCGATAAATCCAATTACAAATATTTTGGTTATTCGTGCCTTGCCTGGTTCCTAGAGGGGGAGGGGCCCCGAAAACGCCCCAATATCCATATTTATAAGGTTTCTCTTCTACTTATTTTTATGAACACGTATAAAAAGATACTATTGTCTTTAGTTTTTTTCATGGTTGTGGCCACGCAGCTGGCCTTTGCAAGTGATGCCGTGATCGCATATGCGAGCAACAACAGCAACATCCCCAGCATCAGGTTCTGGAACTCCAGCGGCAGCGGCAGCTGGGGCTCTAACATAACGCTTCCCACATCTGGCGGCCAGGTGTATTTCGCCGTCATCAAAGCCTCCCCCGTCTCCCAGAAACTTGTCCTTGTTACATCTACCAACAGTGGCAACATCATTGGGTATGTCTGCATGGCCAACTGCAACGTTTCTAGCAACTGGAACGTGTCGGCCAATCTCGGAACGGTCTATAATGCAGATAATAGGGGCTTCGACATAGAATTCGAGACTTCGACCGGAGATGCCGTTCTTGTTTATGCCGATGCCGGCACCAACAATGCCTCAAGAGACCTTGGCTATTGGGTACTCCCGGCCTCAGCAAGCAATTTCTCTTCAGCACTGGGTCCCTATTATATCAATGATACGTCCGGCCATAGCGGCGACGTAAATTATACCTGGGTGCGCCTTGACAGGAAACCCATGGCCAGCGAAGAAATGATCTTCACAGCTTTCGATATTAGCGATAACGACATCAACGCCTGGGTCTGGAACGGCAACAACTGGACAAACCAGACTGAACTGTCCAGTGACGCGACAGCAACCAACGCAGATGAGGCCCTGGCAGTGAGATACAGCGCAGATGGCACCAAAGGAATGGCCATCGCTGGCAACGGCACGACCGGCAATATCACCTGGCGCTACTGGAACGGCGCTTCTTGGTCTGCACTAGGGGTATTCGACTGCAATGGTGCCGATACCGATAGCGCCCATTGGCTCAACCTGAAGGCCGATCCCGCCTCTGACGACTTGCAGGCAGTGATAGCCGACAGCGCCGATGACATGCACACAGCATATTGGAATGGAAGCACCTGGGCTGTGACAAGCAACATAGAGACTGCGTTGTCCACATCCGCGACCGGAGATGTTCGGCCGGTGGATTTCGAATGGAACCCCTCGGGCTCTACAGGTGTATTGGTCTGGGATAATAATGGAAATACCAGGGACACAACGCAACTCCAGAGAACTTGCGCTCCCCAGTGCAACGGAGCGACAACCTCACAAACAAATCTTATTTATAATTCTTCAACCGTTGCCAGATTTATCACCTTGTACAGGGATCCGACCGATAATGACACAACAAACATCCTTGCCGCAACTCTTCACTCCCAGATCCCTAATGCGTTCAACCTTAGCTCTTTCAGGTTCAACGGCACGAACTATTCCAATTATGGAGATAGCGCAATACTAGCTCCGGCATACTTTGCAGCATATGAATCATACAGCATCGCTTTCTACAATTCAACCGCCCCATCCAGCATCTCAAACGTTTCCATCGTAAAACTCAACCAAACCGCGTTGCAAGCCTCTCCAGGGGGAACGGTACAATTCAACATAACGGTGAACAACACGGGCAACACGGTGCTCAATCTCACAGTGACCGATGCTCTTCCTGCAGGCCTTACATTCGCTTCAGCGTATCCTGCCAACACGTCCGCAGGCCCGGCCTGGAATTACACAGGTCTTGCGGCAGGAGGATACCAGGTCTATTATCTCAATGCAACGGTGGATGCAGGCGTTGTGAACGCAACCACGCCAATCAGGAACCTAACCAACAACGTCAGCGTCACGGCAAAGCCACCTACGGGCAGCAACGTCACCGCCAACAGCTCGGCAAACGTAACAGTTTACTACGCAAACGTAACAGGGGTGAAAGCTAATCTTACAGCACAAGTCGCATCTCAGGGAGGCATGGTTCAGTATCTCATAACTGTGAACAACACAGGGAACGTATCGCTGAACATCACGGTCAACGATACATTGGACGCAGCCCTGCAATACAATTCTTCAAGCCCAGCAGGCACTCTTAACGTACAAAACATCAACTGGACTTTTGTGGTGGCATCAGGCTCAACCCAGACAATATACCTAAACGCAACAGTGCGGAATTATCCGGCAGGATGCCAGAACACAATCAACTACCTTAACGTGACGGGTGTTCCGCCAAACGGGAACTCAGTAAACGCCACAACAAGCCTAATCGTGCCAGTCTGCCTCGCGGACGTTTCAGTGATAAAGCTGAATCAGGACCTAGGGCAGCCTTCGCCAGGAGGGGAGGTGGAATTCAACATAACAGTCACGAACAACGGCAACGTCACACTCGATCCAGTTACTGTCATAGACGTGTTGCCGGCCGGCCTCATCTTTGACGATGCTGCGCCATACCCGGCCATCTCCGGACAGCAGCTCACGTGGAATGGCGGCGCGTTCGATCCAGGAGATTCCGGCGTCATATATGTCTGGGCCAAGGTGAACGCCAGCGCGGTCGATGCGGGCACTCCGATAATCAATCTTACCAATTATGTCAACGCCACAGGCAGTCCGCCGAACGGCGCAAATGTCACTGCGGAGAGCAGGGCAAACGTTACTGTCTACTATGCCAACATCTCGGTCATTAAATTGAACCAGACCGCAGAACAGCCGAGCCCGGGAGGAATAGTGGAATTCAACATAACGATAAAGAATGAGGGAAACGTGACATTGGACCCCGTGGAAGTAATGGACGTGCTTCCGGATGGCCTCACCTTTACTGATGCAACGCCTTATCCAGACGAAACCGGTGGTCCGCTTGTGTGGTATAATACCGGGTCCCTTGATCCGGGCGACTCCTACGTATTATACGTAAGCGCCGAAGTAGATGACGGCGTTGTGGATAACATCAACACAAGCGCAGCCCTCAACAACAAAGTGAATGTAACAGGAACTCCGCCAAATGGAGACGACGTAACCGCCAATGACGATGCGGACGTAACGGTCTACTATGCCGAAGTCGGCGTGGTGAAAGCGCAAATCACTCCAGTAATGCCAATTGCCCCGGGGGGGCTGGTGCTATGGAGGTTAACGGTCACCAATACCGGAGCGGCCAATCTCGACCACGTCCTGGTGATGGACACCCTCGACTACGGCCTTGTGTATAACTCTTCTGCCACGACCCCGGACAGTGTCAGTGCGGATGGGCTGCAGATCAACTGGACAGTGGGGGCCTTAGCTCCAGCAGGCTTCCAAATAATAGACTTTTACACGACCGCAAACGATGTTGGCACATACTATAATAACGTCAATGTCATAGGATACCCGGTAAACGGGGCCAGCGTCAACGATTCGAACAGCGCCAACGTGGGCATAAACTCGTCGGGAATCGGCGTCACCAAGACCGTTTCCGACGCGGAAGTCTATGTAAATGCGAACGACCTGTATACCCTCAACATTCCAAATACCGGTGAAGTCGACCTCGTAGTGGAAGTGGTGGACACCCTTCCAGCGAATGTGATTTTCCAGGGCTCTGATGTTCCAGAGACCTCTTACGTCGGCCAGGTCGTCACATGGAGCGGCATCCCGCTGCCAGTCGGAGATTCCATCATAATTAACTATAATGTCAGCGCAAACGCAACGGGAACCTACTCGAATTACGTGGTCGTGACAGGGGTTCCGCAAAACGGAGGCGCCGTCAGCGATGATGACTCCGCATCCTTTACTGCCGGAAGGCCCGCGTCGCACGATAATGGGGCAGGGGCCCAGCCGATTTCAGTTTCGGTCTCTTCAACCTGCGACGGCAACTTAGTCACAGTTGAAAGCGGGGGCCACCCGCTTGCAGGAGCCGAAGTGAAGGTGAAGGGCAAATCCATAGGCAACACCAACTCCAAAGGCCAGATAGCATTCGAAGGCTGTGATATGGTCGACGCAATAGTCCTAGCCAAGAAGGGCGGCTATATCCCGGATAATGTACACGTGGACACGGTTGCCTGCTCCCAATGCGCGCAGTGCACAAGTGACGCAGAGTGCCCCACAGATAGCGAGTGCACAGGAGGAAAGTGCGTGCAAATCTCCTGCGAATGCGGAAAGATTGAGAACCATGCTTGCACACAATATGAGTGCTGCTCGGATTCCCAATGCGGGCAAGGGGAAACGTGCGCCAATCACGCATGCAACAAGCCCTTTGAATGCACAAAGAACACGGATTGCAGCGCTATGGAATATTGTGCTGTCCAGGCGGGCCAGGCAGGAGGGGACTGCAAACCGGTGGCAGGAGGATGCGGAGTTGTTTCAAATCACGCCTTCACTCCGTACGAATGCGGGGTTGAGCCAGGCTGCCCATCGTGCCCGAGCGGATCAGTCTGCAGCGACAACAAGTGCGCGTCATATGCGGCAACCGCCCCTGAAAAGGGGGTGGTCGGAGATAACGCCACAGTGCACGTAACCGTGGATGGGAAGCCTTGCAGCGCATGCGAAATCGTGATAACCAATCCTGACGGCACCACAAGGACCGGAAGGACGGACGGGAACGGGGACTTGGTGCTTCCGCTCCAACAGCCTGGTTCTTACAGGATAAGCCTACCGGATGGAAGCCTGCTCAGGACCCTCACAGCAGGGGTTGCGCCCAAG
>CAIKOA010000023.1 GCA_903828955.1 uncultured Microcaldota archaeon | reverse complement strand
TGCTATTTCAACACCAGCAAAAAGAGATTTAACCTCTACGTGATAGTAATAAATAATAATGTCACGGTTGTTACGGTATTTGAGGCAAATAAAAAACTCCAAAGGAGGGCTGAGAAAAATGCAAAAATTCCAATTTGACTACGATTCCGCGCATGACGACCTCTTCATTTACAAAAAGGATTCCAAATCCGAAGGGGGAGTGGAGGTTGGGCGCCTTCTTCTGGATTTCAACAAGAAGGACGGCCTGGTCGGAATCGAATTCCCGGATGCGACCGAGTTCCTCGCGTCCTCCACAGGGCTTACCAAGAAGGCGGTCCGCAACATCATCCAGAACCTGAAGGAATGCAAGGTGGAGCTGGACGTCTGGAGAAACTCGATTGTTACGATACGTGTCCTTTTCCTTTCCGAGCGCAATGAGCAGGTGCTCTGGAATTTCTCCGTTCCCAGGCTTTCCGAAGCGGATTCCCCGCTTGCAAAAGTCGCGGGTTCCTGAGCCGCTCAAAGAACTTAAGAAGTGATTAAATGAACGAAGAAAAACTCGGCTGGATGATACTAGCAGAAATAGCCCTTGCAAAGATATGGGATAATGAAAAGGACGATCGTGTTTGGAATAAATATTAAGATTAAGGAAATTTTTGGAGGCGGTGAGGGCATGGCAAAGCCGATAAGGGCAACCCCGGTATTAAGAGGGAAAGAAGCAGTTCGCTTTGTAAGAGAGGTGCTTCGCGAGCAGAAGCACCCTTCCAAAAGGCGGATCAAAACGATAAAGAGTGCGCAGGCCAGCTTTGAATATTTTGATAAGATGCTCGCCAAATCTTCACAGATAAATTCACCCTAGACCTCTTATCACGGAAGTTCAAGATACATTGGAATTGTTTCCCTACCGCCGAAATCCCTGATCCAGGTCTTAAAGCCCCTTTTTTCGTACACCTTGACCTGCCGGGGGTCGGCATCCAGCACGATGTATTTGCAGCCAACCTCCTTCTGGTACGCCAATGCCAGCCGTATCGCAAAACTGATGAGGAGCGAAGCCACGCCCCTGTTCTCCTCTTCCTTCTGCGTCGCCAGCTGGCCTATTTTCAATGCGGGAAACTGGTTCGGGAAAACCTTCGGGTATTCCTTCAGCCTTTTCCCCTTCAGTTCCCAATCTATTTCATCAGGAATCTTGAGGGTCCCCATGCCCAGCGTTATGAAGGACAATAGCTTATCGGTGCCTTTCTCGAAAAGAAGGTGCGTGATCCCCAGGTTCAATTTGGCATATTCAAGCGCATCATTAATTAGGAATTCATTCTGGTCCGCTCCCTTGGATTCGAAATTGGCAATGATGCCGGAATACTCAACGCATAAAACGGAACGGTAGGTGTTCTCGTTGGTGTATCTGCCTGCCAAAATTCCACCGCGGCTATTTCACTTCCAGATTGAGTTGCCTTGCCTTCTCAATCAGCTCGTCTCTGGCAGGGTTGGGCCTGGGGTTCAGCATATCCTCTAGGAATACCTTTGCTTCCTCCCTGTCGAGTTCAACCACATACTTTATCGGTTTTGCCACAGACAACACCCTACTCTAACACCGTATATTCTGCTCCAACATTTATAACCCAATGCATTTTTGCACCTCTTTTCTCCGTTCTATCCCTTCCCATTCCGCATTTATAAATGCCCGGAGAGAGTAGGTTTCCGGTGCTTCCACTGGGCCAGAATCCGGCTTTCTAAAGTTCCATCCTTTTCCCTTTTTCCGGGATTTTCACATTCTTATGATACTTTTTGAATTCCTCCGGCACGTTCGTGTGCATCGGAATTAATATTTTTGGATTAATCTCCCTTATAGCCCGTATTATCTCCTGCTTCGGCGCATGCCCGGAGCAGTGCGCCTTATGGAACTTAATCCCGAAGTGCCCCATCCAGTTCTCCCGCAAAGGTCCAAG
>CAIKOA010000022.1 GCA_903828955.1 uncultured Microcaldota archaeon | reverse complement strand
TGCTATTTCAACACCAGCAAAAAGAGATTTAACCTCTACGTGATAGTAATAAATAATAATGTCACGGTTGTTACGGTATTTGAGGCAAATAAAAAACTCCAAAGGAGGGCTGAGAAAAATGCAAAAATTCCAATTTGACTATGATTCCGCGCATGACGACCTCTTCATTTACAAGAAGGATTCCAAATCCGAAGGGGGAGTAGAGGTTGGGCGCCTTCTTTTGGATTTCAACAAGAAGGACGGCCTGGTCGGAATCGAATTCCCGGATGCGACCGGCTTCCTTGCGTCCTCCACAGGGCTTACGAAAAAGGCTGTTCGCAACATCATCCAGAACCTGAAGGAATGCAGGGTGGAGCTGGACGTCTGGAGAAACTCAATAGTTACAATCAGGGTCCTTTTCCTTTCCGAGCGCAATGAGCAGGTGCTTTGGAACTTCTCCGTCCCTAAGCTTTCCGAGGAGTCTTCCCCGCTTGCAAAGGTCTCAAGCGCCTAGAGCTCCATCCCTTTTCCAATCTTTTTTCCGCGCCTCGTTTTAGGAACTTTTAAGCTCCCTCTGCAAATTCACAAGCATTTCCTTTGCAATTTCAGGAAGCCCGAATTTGTGCTTCCAGCCCCAATCCTTCCTTGCCGCGGAATCGTCCATGGAGCGGGTCCAGGAATCCGCTATCTGCTGCCTGAAATCCGGCTTATAGTCCATTGTAAAGCCCGGAATTTGCTTGCGTATTTCTTCTGCAAGCTCTGAGGGTTCGAAACTAACTGCGGTAAGGTTGTAGCTCGTGCGCACCTTTATTTTCGAAGGCTCCGCCTCCATTAGTTCAATCGTGCCGCGGACCGCATCGTCCATGTACATCATGGGCAGGTATGTGCCTTTTTGCAAAAAGCAGGTGTATTTCCTATGCTTGATTGCCTCATGGAAAATCTCCACCGCATAATCCGTGGTGCCTCCCCCTGGAGGCGTTCTCCAGCTTATTATTCCCGGGTAGCGCACGCTTCTTATGTCAATTCCGTATCTTTTGAAGTAATAGTTTGCAAGAAGCTCCCCTGCGACCTTTGTTATCCCGTACATCGTGGAGGGCTCCAGGACCGTGTGCTGCGGCGTACTGTCCCTCGGGGTTGTCGGGCCGAATGCAGCAATAGAGCTTGGCCAGAATATTTTAGGTTTTTTTTCGATTTCCTTTGCGTAGTCCAGCACATTCATCAGGCTCGACATATTTACCCTGTATGCTAAAGCAGGGTCCTGCTCCCCTTTTGCCGAGAGTATCCCCACAAGATGGTATATTTCGGTTATCCCATGCTCTCGGATTATTCCTGCAAGGGTTTCCTTTTCGGTCGCATCCGCGATTTCGAAGGGTTTTTCCGCATTCTTGGGAACGCTGTGGTGGTACATCGGCACCACCGCATCTTTTCCATACCTCTTCCTCAATGCGGGCACAAGCTCCGAACCTATCTGCCCGGCAGCCCCGGTAACCAGTATTTTTCTTTCCATTTCTCCGCTTTTGCACTTAAAGGGTTAAAAAGATATTCGGAATATCCTTAATGCAGTTAATATTAGCAAAACTGGTGGATAAAATGCCAAAGAAGAATTTTTACGGTTTGCTGGAAAAGGAAATTGGAAGGATTGACGAATCCAGGACTTCAAAGAGGGACGAGAAGGTAATCTCGGGTTTCAGCGCGGACAAAAGGGCGCTTGTAGGCGGCAAGCCCTACCTGATATTCAATTCCAATGATTACTTGGGCCTGAGGCACCATCCCGCGGTTAAGAAGGCAGAGATGGACGCTTCCGAGCGCTACGGGGCAGGCCCGGGCGCAGTCCGGTTCATTTCCGGCACGATGCAGGTTCATAAGGATTTGGAGAAAACCGCCGCAAAGTTCCACGCAAGGGAGGATGCGATGGCATTCTCTTCCGCATTTGCCGCAAACCTTGCAGTTTTGCACTGCATAATCAAGGGGCAAAGCAGGACCTCTTTGGTTGGCGCGGATGCTTTAGTTATAAGCGATGAACTGAACCACCGGAGCATAATTGACGGAATCCGTGTTGCGGGGCTGGAAAAGCAGAGCAAGGCTATTTACAAGCACCTGGATTACCCGGACCTTGAGCGCGTCCTTGAAGAGAACAAGGGAAAATTCAAGAGGGTTCTTCTCGTAAGCGACGGAATCTTTTCCATGCTTGGAGAAGCTGCGGACATAGGCAAAATCCAATCTGCCGCAGACAAATTTGACGGGGAATATGAGGAAGGCGTAATAACCGTGATTGATGACAGCCACGGGGTTGCCTGTTTCGGCGCAACCGGAAGGGGCTGCGAGGAGGCAACCAACGGGAAATCCGACATTGTTCTCGCGACTTTCGGGAAGGGTTTTGGAGCCGACGGAGGGTATATTGCGGGAGATAAAATAATGATGGATTATTTTAGGGAATCCGCCGCAACCTATATCTATTCCAACCCGGTTTCCCCGGGAACCGCCGGGGCAGCCAACAAATCCATGCAGATTGTGGATTCTCCGGAAGGAAAGCAGCTTCTTTCCAGGTTGAATGCCAATCTTTCGCATTTCAAAACCAGGATGAAGGAGGCAGGATTTGCTTTTGCCGCGGAATCAACGCACGCAATCCAGCCCATTCTCATAGGGGATGCCGCAAAAGCCCGTTTGCTTACGGACTACCTCTTTGAGGAGGGCGTGTTTGTGACCAACCTGAGCTTCCCGGTCGTCCAGAAGGGGAGAGATGAGATTAGGGTGCAGATAAGCGCGGCGCACACTCCCAAGGAAATAGACGAGTTCGTGGATAAGGCGTCCAAGTGCGCGAAGAAATCCGGGATTTTATAATTTTCTTTTAATTTTTGCTTTCTTTTCTCCTTTTCAAGATCCATAAATAACCATAAAGAATACATTTATAAACACTATTAAACACAATATTACCATGTCAAAATCACGAGTTATCAGAGAAAACCCAGTCGACGGAAAACTGATTTATGCGGTTCCTGGCACGGCAACATACAGAAAAGGAAACGTAACTTTGAGCAAACCACTTGAACCAAGCGATGTTAGAGGCAAAGGAAACAGGGCCTACGGGGAACGGATTTCCGTGGAGCATGGGTATGCGGTATACAGAACCAGTTATGGAGCGCTGGTTGAACCACTTGAACCAGGCCAATTCCCTAAAGTGCAGACCGATTTGGGCAAAGATATGCAGAAATGTCGCGAAGCAGATGAAGCGCGCAGGGCAAGAAGGAAAGGAGGGTGCGGGGTTAACCCCGGGATGGGAGAGAAGGAATTGAAAGTGAGGCTGGAGAGTGTTTCTAACGAAGGAATCAGACTAGAGTTAACTAATCTATGGGAGCATGGGGATCCGGGCAGAGTGCAGATTCGTATTCCTGAAAAATGTGGGGCATGCGGAGGATGTGGGCGGGCTGAATTGGAAATGGACAGACAAAAAATAGTCATTCAGGCCCTTTCAATGTCACAGGCGCAAGATGCGAAAATCGTAAAAATAGCAATGCCTATTCAATAATGAATCATCAGGCTCAGCATTCTATCATTCCATCTTTTCCCTTTTTATCGGGATTTTCACGTTCTTGCTATCAGCCACTGGAATACTGGAAACCTACTCTCTCCGCCTGTTTATAAACGATAAAATGCATATTTTGCCCGCAGGAAACCAGACTAAGAAGAATTTGAAGAGGTTAAGATTCGATGCCCGAGCAGGACCTCACTAAAACCGAACTGATTGCAAAGCTTCAGGATATCGAATGGGAGGATTTTGAAGTAAAGGAAGCCCATTCCGAAATCCCCCAGAGCAGTTGGGAAACAGTCAGCGCCTTTTCCAACACCGCGGGAGGATGGCTAGTTTTTGGAGTTAAAAAATTCAATCGGCAATACGCCATTTCCGGAGTGCAAAATCCGGAGAGGATAGAGCACGAGTTCGTAACCGTCCTGCGCAGCGGAAACAAGTTCAACAAGACAATAGACGTGAGGCCTAAGAAGTACGAATTTGCAGAGGGTAAAGTTCTCGCGTTCTATATTCCCCCCAAATCCCCGCGCGAGAAGCCGGTTTACTTCAATTCCAGGAACAATACATTCATACGCACCGCAAGCGGGGACCAGCGAGCCACGAACGAAGAGATCGACAACTTTTTCCGCGCCTCCTCGTTTGAAGAGAAAGACAGGGAACTGACCAACTATGCAATTTCGGACCTGGACCCGGAATCCATACGGAGCTACCGCACCTATTTTGCAAGCGTCAACCCGGCCCACAGATACATTCCCCTGAGGGATGAGGAATTTCTGGAGAAGATGGGGCTCTCAGAAGGCGGAAAAATCAACTATGGGGGCGTGCTCCTCTTCGGCACCGAGGAGTGCCTTTCAAACATGATTCCGCAATACCGCATAGAATACCTGGAAATCCCGGGAACTTCCTATTCGGATGCGCCTGTTCGGTATTCCTTCAGAATTACCAGCGAGAAGAACCTTTTTCTCACCTTTTTTGAAGTTTATGAGCCCCTTAGCAGGAAAATCAACGTTCCGTTTTCCCTTAGGGGAGGGGTAAGGGAAGACGACCCTCCGCACATGCAGGCGATGCGCGAAGCGCTAGTAAACCTCATAATCCATACCGATTATTTCAGCCAGGCAAGCCCGCGGATAAGGGTCTTCTCTGACCGCATCGAGTTCTTCAACCCGGGTGCGCTTCCCAAGAAGCTCGAGGACATCCTAAAAGAGGATTTTTCCCAGCCCCGCAACCCCGTCCTTGCCAAGGCGTTCCGTTATCTTAAATTGGCGGAGAACATCGGAAGCGGCTTCCACAAGATGATTGATGGCTGGAAGGCCCATTATGGCTTAAATCCGGTAATTGGGGGAGATTTCGACTTTTATAAGATAACCTTTCCGACGGTTGCAATTAGAACTAAAGATAAAACTGAAGATAAAACCAAAGATAAAAAGTACGACCTTAACCGCGAACACGAGATAAAGGCAATTCTTCAGAAAAACGGGCATTTGTCCGTCCAGGAAATCGCAGCCCAGGCAGGAATAAGCTATG
Organism: uncultured Microcaldota archaeon; assembly: GCA_903828955.1. Lineage (GTDB taxonomy): Archaea > Micrarchaeota > Micrarchaeia > Anstonellales > Bilamarchaeaceae > CAIKOA01. The sequence continues at coordinate 2,760 of CAIKOA010000022.1, read as the reverse complement.
CAGGGGCATACTACCATGTTGCGAATCTTGTCAAAAAAGGCCTTTTACGGCACGTTGGGAGCAGGAAAAGCGGCCATTGGGAGGTTGTTGAGAAATAGTTTTTCCTAGATTTCCATCCTTTTCCCTTTTATTGGAATTTTCACGTTCTTATTCTATTTCTCGTTTCGCCGCCACTTTTATATACTTGAATTCCCTAATATTGCACCAAGGGTGGATGAGTATGGAAATGCAATTCGGTTGGATACCGGACTATCCGGACGCAAGGGATTATACGAGGAATACGGAGGGAATAAGCCTTCTTCTGAAAGAAAGCCCAAAAACCGCCAAAGTTGACCTGCGGGATTACTGCTCCCCAATTGTGAACCAGGGGAACATCGGCTCCTGCACCGCGAACGCCGCATCGGGAATACTGGAATACTTCCAGAAGCGCTCCTGCGGCGCCTATTCGCCTGTTTCAAGGATGTTCATCTACAAGGCGACACGGAACCTCATGAAGAAAACAGGGGATACCGGAGCCTACATACGGACCACAATGGGCGCTTTGGCCTTATTCGGGGCCCCTCCGGAAAAATACTGGGAATACGTTGAAGGCAAATACGATTTGGAGCCTTTGCCGTTCTGCTATTCGTTTGCGCAGAACTACCAGGCGCTCAGCTATTTCAGGCTGGATGAGCAGGGAAAGGCGGAAAAAGACGTCCTTCTTGGGATAAAGGAAACCCTTTCCGGAGGCATCCCGGCCATGTTCGGGTTCACTGTTTACAGTTCCATAAGGGAATCCATTGGGGGAAAGATACCGTACCCAGGCAAGGGGGATTCGGTGCTTGGCGGGCACGCGGTCGTTGCGGTCGGGTATGACGATTCCCTGAAGATCGGTTCTTGCACCGGGGCGTTTATAATTCGTAATTCCTGGGGCGCGGAGTGGGGAGATAAAGGCTATGGATACCTTCCCTATGATTACGTCCTGAACGGGCTTGCTTTGGACTGGTGGGCATTAATTAAGGCGGAATGGGTGGATGTGCAGAAGTTCGGGGTTTGAATTTTGCGGGCGTATTTTCCAGGTCAGTTAGGCCGACATTTTGTGTTGTATTTGTTGGCCTAACTTCTCCTCAAGCATCCCAACCAGGTAGAGCGGCCGCCGCATCTTATCAAGCGCCCCGGGCTGAACCAGGATTATCTTTTTTTGCGCAGAGAACCCCTTGAATTGGGAAGCCCCTTTTGAGGGACCCCCTATTTCAAAGAGGAGATCTCCCATCGCATAGTCCGGCATTTTTTCTCCCCGCTCAGTTTTGAGGTAGTTGAGCGGATAGCCCATATCGTTCATCATTTCCACGAAAAAGTCCTCCCTCAGCGCGCCAATGCAATCCTCGTATTTTCTATAGAGCAATCTGTAAGGCGGGCACATCAATACCTTGGGCTCTTTCATTACATTTGTGCCCTTTGGCATCACCTTTATCAGCACAAATGCCTTTTCAAGAAGCCCCACATATTTTTCTGCCTTATATTTAGTAATCCCGAGGTTTTTTGAGAGCGAGGAATAGCTGATGCCCTCCGCAGGGGAGTTGCCTATGAATTCCAGCATCTTCCTCGCTTCCACCGTTTCCTCCGGCGACAGCTTTCCCGCAATCATAAGGTCGCTCCCGATTATCTTGTCCAGAACGTTCCTGAATAGCGGGAGCACGTCCGCGTTCCCCAGCGCAAACGCGTGGTTTTTCCCTTTCAGGTATTGCTCAAACAGGCTTTCCGCATGAATCGTCTTCCCATAATATTCCCTTGAACTTTTTTCATCAAGCAAATCTTCGAAACCTATGGGGGGGATTTCCTCGTTTTTCTCAAAGTAAATATACTCCCTTAAGGAGAAAGGAGGGGCTGCCAAAAGCCTCACCCTCCTGGACAAATCCGCAGAAAGTTCATGCAGGCTTATCGCGGAAGAGCTGGTGAAAACCACCTTTATTTTGATGAAATCGTGGATTTTTTTCAATTCCACATCGAAGCCGGGGTATGCATGCACTTCATCCAGGAGGAGGAGCTTCACGCCCCTTTCCTCCAATTCCTTTGCAGCCTGGAATATCCCGTTCTGCGGCCTCGAGGAGTCCAGGGAGATATAGAATGAGGATTCGGTTTCTGCAAGAAGCTGCTTGAGCATCACGGTCTTTCCGGCCCCTCTTGGCCCGGCTATCGCGATGTATGCCTGCCCTGCAAGCAGTTCCTTTATTTTTGCGTAAACGAACCGCTTTTTGGGGTACAGTTTGCCCTCTTCCTTTGCCCTTGCATTCAGTTCGATCAGTTCCGGCTCCATGGGTGTATTTTCCCATAAGATTTTATAAATCTATGCATTTTGTCAAACTGATTTGCTAAAATGTATGCATTTCGTCTAATTGATTTACCAAAATGCAGTAAAAATAGGTTAAAATGTGCATTTTGTCCAATTGATTTGCTAAAATGCAAGCATTTTGGATAATGGATTTAACAAAATGTAAAGATTTTCAGCAAGTGAAAGCATGCTTTCACTATATTTAAAGCCCCAAAATCCCGCCTTTTTTCTTTTCAAATCTCCATCCTTTTCCCTTTTATTGGAATTTTCACGTTCTTATGGGCCTTTTTGAATTCCTCCGGCACGTCCGTGTGCATCGGAATTAATATTTTTGGATTAATCTCCCTTATAGCCCGTATTATCTCCTGCTTCGGCGCATGCCCGGAGCAGTGCGCCTTATGGAACTTAATCCCGAAGTGCCCCATCCAGTTCTCCCGCAAAGGTCCAAG
>CAIKOA010000021.1 GCA_903828955.1 uncultured Microcaldota archaeon | reverse complement strand
GCTACATCGAGAACCAGCAGTTCGAAAAACTCCACGAAACAATCCGGCAGGTTAGGGACGAGCCGGCGCAACTCAACTTAGCAGGGTTTTTCTAAACGAGCCAAAAACCCCGCCCTTTAGGGCGGGGATAGAGTTTTTATGTTTCCCGTTTCAATTGAAGAAGGGTAATTCTTATGGGATTGACTAAGAGAGACCTAGAAAAGAAGAAGGCAAACATGAGGATCAGGATTGCGGAGCTGGAGAGCAAGGCGAGGATGGACCCCTTGCAGAAGAACAGGGCGCTGCATGAGGAGCTTGCGGAACTGAAGAAGAAAATGGCGGAGTATTGAATCTTGCTTCGTTTTTGGGGCAAAATACGATGACGACCATGGATAAGTTATTCTTTTTTGGAATTATCCTCATTTTTTCAATCTGCTCTGCGGTTCCTGCACCTCCGGAGATCATTGTAAATGGGCAAACCAGGCAATGCGCGGATTTCATGGCGGGGGACGAATGCTTTTCCTGCGAAATGCCTTCCGGGTGGACGAGCCTTGGATATAATACCTACGAATGCCCCCAAGGATATGAGAAAATAGAACTGAAGCTGAACTGCTCTGGGTTCAAGAATGAGAGGTGCTGCTCAAACGGGCATTCCGGAGGCGCGGGCGCATGCCAAGACATGATAATAAACGATGTTACGAAGCAGTGTGCTTTTTCTGATGGCGGGGCTGTGCCTTCTGGCTGGAAAGGGAAGCCTGGAGGGGCTGAGAATGCGCAGTGGGTGTGCCCTTCAGGATATGGCTGGAGCGAGAAGGCGGAACCCTGCGCGTGCGCAACCGGTTTTGTTTTGCTCGGGCTGGTCGTTCTTTCTGCGAGGGCAAAAGGAATATAAGGTTAGGAGAATTAAGTTCATCAGGAAGTGGGAAAATGAAAGAATATTTGCTGGTTGGAATTCTATTTGGGATGATTCTGCTGGCTGGGTGCGCACAGACGCAAACTCAGACGCAGCAGCAGGGGCAGATGGTCGGGAATGACAGGGATGCGCATGGTTGCATACCTTCTGCGGGGTACTCGTGGTGCGAGGCCAAGCAGAAGTGCTACCGCCCGTGGGAAGAGAACTGCACGGCGCAAGCGGCCCCTGAATGCACAACGGTCGCGGACTGCGGCGTTGGCGCGGCGAGCTGCATAAACGGCACCTGCAGCCAGTACGATGCGCACGGATGCGTGCCCGATGGGGGCTACACCTGGTGCGAGGCGAAGCAGAAATGCATACGGCCATGGGAAGAGAACTGCACAACTGCGCAGCCTTTGCCCGGAGGAACGACTGGCACCGGCAAGGAATGCACAACTGTTGCTGACTGCGGACTGGGAGCGGCAAGCTGTGTGAATGGAACTTGCAGCCAGTACGATGCGCACGGATGCGTGCCCGATGGGGGCTACACCTGGTGCGAGGCGAAGCAGAAATGCATACGGCCATGGGAAGAGAACTGCACTGCGACAACCCAAAGCCCGCTTGAAACCAAGGCAAAAACTTACTGCAACAAGCAGTATGTTGCGAAAGTTTATACGTGCGGGCAATACATCCGGACGGTCAGCGAGCTTATTGGGGGCGGCTCGACCTTTTATGATGTGAATGGAACGGAAATCACAACGTGCCCAGTGGTGGCGCTCGATTATATGAGCCCGCAGTGCCGGCAGCTTCTCCTTGGGGATAACTGCGTGGAGAAGGAAATCTGCTGAGTTTCTTCTTTTTTCTTATTTTTTGTTTATTTTTATGAATAATGGGATAATTACACGTTTTTCCCTAAAAAGAAACATTTAAATACTATTTATCACATAAAATAGACCTATGAACAGCCGTAGAACTCATGATCCAGAGACAGAGCGCGACAAGCGCACAATTAAAGAGGCCCTTTCCCCGCAAAGGAAAGGAAAGAAGGGCACGCTGGATGAAGAAATCATTCCGGGAAAGGAAAGGTTTTCCACGCTTATAGATAACGCTCCGCTCTCAACAATTCCCTATATGACTAGGGCAGGGGCGGAGAAGGCGCTCCTTAGCCTTGCGCGCAGGTTTGACATGAACCCCCGCGAGCTCCAGAATTTTGTGCAGGAGTGCATAAATGACAGGCTGGAAGGGAAAATCGAGAGTGGAGACCGGCCTCTTGAGAGGTGGAGCACGATGCTTGCTACGCACTTTGAAGCTGAACTCGGAGGGCATCCTAACACCACCATTGCAGAATTCGGGAGGGCGTTTGGGGAAGGAACGTATGATGGGACTGCCTGGTTCGTGGACATGGTTGGCTTCAGCAGCAAAACCAAGGAGGCAACAGGGCAGACGATCGGGATGCTCATGCACGCGCAGGACCTGATGTTCAGGCTTGCGGGGCTTAATACAGGGACCTCGACGGATAACTTTACCGGGGATGGAAGAAATACGGATACCATTAAGGCGACAAAATTCAAGAGCATAGTTGATGCGACTGTTTATGGATTGATGGTTGCTTCCCTTGTGGAAAGGTTCAACAGGATAAACATGCAAACCAGGGAACTTGGGATGCTTGAAGGGAAGGAACTCCTTATACGGCAGGGGATGAATCAGGGAGAGATATCTATTCGTGAAACAAGCGGAAGGCACACCACATACTCTGCTGCGACAAACCTCGCTGCGCGGATTATGGGCCACGCGGAACTGATGAAGCCTGCGGTCTCCGAAGGAATGGCAAAGGAGCTCCACAGGCACTTTTTCCTTAGAAGGAGGGAGCTTGGGCAGACCGTAAGGGAAGAGATTGAAAGGATTAAGGAAGAGGCAAGAACGCTTGAGAAGGAATATTCCGGCCTTGCGGCAAATGTGCCTCCAGAAGAGAAAAAAGGAGTATTGCTCGAGCTCTATGCAAGGACTTATATGGTAAAATTGCTTTCAGACCTTCTTGATGAGTCTTTTGGAAGCGGGCACAGGGAGAAAAACCGCGAGTGGGTGGACCTTAATGATTCGGTTGAAAGCAGGCTCAGGTCAAAGGACCTTCTTGGAGAGCACGCCCTTACCAAGGCTGAAGTAGACCAATTGAAAGTGAAATATAGGGATGAGACCAACAAGAATTCGGAGTATTCCCGCTCTCTTAAGGGGTTCAAGGGATTCAAGGAAATTGGGGTATATTACATCGTGGATGGGGTTAGGGGATGTGAAGACAATCCTTACCTTTTTCCGCTTCAATCCAAAATAAGGGGAGAATATATCGGGGAGAAAAAGGGCGAGGCGCTTGAGAAGTATATTGCGGAAACTGCGCTTCCTTATGGAGTAATTACTGATGCTTCCCCACACATGTTCTTCCCGTTCTCCATACTCGAGACAGATATGCTTGATGGGGAGGTCGGTTCCTCGATGGGCAGGACTGTGATGGCGGTTTGCGCATTCAGGGAGCTCGTGAAGAAAGCCTCTTCTTCTTCGAAAGAGGAAGTTGAGGGGACTGTTCTTGAGAAGCTTAGGAATGAACTTGAAACGCTTGGAGTAATTTCTTCGCAAGGAAAGGTGGATGAGGGAAGGATGCAGGAAATTGAGAAAGAATATGTGCTTCTTCCTTCGCTTCTGCTTGAGGTTGGAAAATGCAGGATAGCCGATGAGATGTTCGGGGATCCTAAAGAAGCAGGGGATGAACGCGCAACCAAGAGAGTGGCGCGCACGCATGTGGTGCTTACAACTACCCCTGCGATAATCGGGAACCTGCTCGAGGATGAGCAGATGAAGAAGCTGAAGGAGATTCCGCGCATAAGCGCAAGGATGCTCAGGAAGCACAATGCAAGGTGCTCTACGGAGAAATGTTTTGAGCGCTTCAGCGAGTCCACTATTTCGGTTATTGAGAATGCTGAGACTGGGAATAAATGGAGGGAGGACCTTGCTTCGCTTGAGAAGGAAGGGGGAAATCCCGCGCTTACTCTGATGTCTTCGCAGATTATTGGAGGCTCGCATTCCCTAGTGCGCGGAATAATGGGGATGCCCTGGAGCCAGACTTTCGAGCCTGTGGATACAGTGCTTGAATCAACGCTTATCCGCTATGGAGTGAACAGGGAAGAAACGGTGCACAGGGAGGTTTGCGTGATATTGCGCGACCTTCTTTCGAGCCCGGTGTCGTATAAGGTTCATCGGGATACGGAACTTTTCCCTCCGGCATAAGTAAATTTCCTATTTTTATTTTCGTTTTTTTCTGACCAAAACGCTCTAAAACCATTTCTGTGGATAGCTTTACGATTTTGGTGAACTTATGGAAGGAAAATACCAGCTTTATGTATGCAGGATTTGCGGGGAGCCCTATTTGGGGAATGGGGCGCCGACCAAATGCCCGTTCTGCGGGGCGCAGGGGGAAATGGTCGTGGTTGCTTCGAAGTGGAGCCCTCTCTGGGGCGCGCCCATTAATGAGATTTCCAGGAAGCACCTTGAAATCGGGCTTGGGCTGGAGATAAGCAGCACAAATTTCTACATGAATGTTTCCAAGAGCGCGAAGGATGCGTATTCGCAGAAATTATTCAAGGGGCTCTCCAAGGTGGAGAGGGAGCATGCATCCACCATGTGCAAGATGATGGGAATTCCCACTCCGGAGATTGACAAGATGGGAAAACCCGAGGACGCCCCGAAAGCGAATTTGCACGAGAACCTGCTGGAATCCAACCGGAGGGAGACCGGGGCGATTGCGAAATACCAGGAGGCTGCGAACACTGTTACGGATGCAAAGGTGAAAATGCTCTTTTTGCAACTCATTAAGATTGAAGGGGACCACCTTTTGCTTTCTGAGAAGGAGAAGGAAAAGCCATGAAGGCGCATACGGAGTATTTGGTTTTCAATACTGTGAAAAAGATAGAGTTTGTGCGCATTACGGGCCAGGTTGAGAACGCGGTGAAGAAGTCCGGGGTAAAGGAAGGGCTTGTGCTGGTTAATCCGATGCACATTACCGCGGCGGTGATTGTGAACGATAATGAAAGCGGGTTAATCCAGGATTACCAGGATGTGCTGGAGAGGCTTGTGCCGTATAGGGCGAAGTACCGGCACAATGTCGGGGAAGACAATGCGGCTGCGCACATCTGGAGGCAATTGATGGGGCACCAGGTCGTTCTTCCGATAACTAAAGGGGAGCTGGATTTAGGGGCCTGGGAGCAGGTATTTTATTGCGAATTCGACGGGCAGAGAAATAAGCGGGTTCTGATTAAGGTAATTGGGGAATGACGCTTTGGAGCGCACGCCCTTCAGGCGGCACAGGCGCTCCGAAGTGGCAGGAATAAGATTTATTCGTAATCTATGTGCACGAAGGCGCGCTCCACCATTACGATTGCTTCCACCGCCTTTTGCACCTTTTCAGCAATCTGGTGGGTTTTGCTCGCCTTGAGTTTTTTGCTTAGTACGATGTCGATTTCAACGTGGGTTCTGTCACCTACGTAGTGGGCACGGACACCGCCAACTCTTTTTATTCCTTTAATCGACTCTGCCGCATTCCAGATCTTCGCAATTGTTTCGGCATCCGGGCAGGCGCCCATTAAGTAATCAATATTCTTGCTGGCCATCAGGTAAGCGGCGCGGAAGATGTAGGCTGCGATTAGGACTGCCGCAAGGTCATCCAAGAGAGGGTATCCCATGTATGCGCCGATTACCCCTGCCAATGCAATTGAAGTGGAGAAAACATCGTTCCTGGAATCCATTGAAAGCGCTTCCATTGAAGAGCTGTGGTGCCGTTTAGCTTCCTTTCCAAGGAAAAGGAACATCCCAATCTTCACAACTATGCAGATGAGGAGGACGCCGAATGTAAGGTCCGTAATATGGATTGCCGCTTCCCCGAAAAAGATGTTCTGGATTGCCTCCTTGAAGATCTCGAAGGCAAGGATGCCCGCAAACATTGCCACAAGTATTGCGGAAAGGGGCTCTGCGCGCCTGTGCCCGAAGGGGTGGTCGCTGTCCGGGCCCTGGCTTGAGAGGCGGACAGATGCGTACGCGATTATGTATGAGAATATGTCCAGGAAGGAATTGAATGCGTCGGAAAGGACTGCGAGGCTTCCGGAGAGTATTCCTGCGGCCAGCTTTATTGCGAACAGGAATACGTTCAGGAATATTGCGGAGAGTGTTGCTTTCTCCGCGGAATTGCTCTCCATAATGTGGCTTTTCCCCTGTTATGCCTTTTAAAATATATGGTCAATAAACATTTCTACGCATCTCCTATTATTGGGGATGCTGCTTTCTGCAGGAGCCGCAAAGAGTTGAAAAGCAGATGCGGCCAAGACAGCGAATTGGCAAGGAGTTTCAAGGAAAAGAAAACCTTCGGGTTTTTAATGAACTTTTTTGCCAGGTCGGAATGCAGAAGGACAAAAAAGTTCACGCAGGGGTGGCGGTTGGTTTTGACTTCGTCAAAAGCCCGCCACCAGAGAAGTGCGGTATTCCAACTGGAAAACCGAAAATAAGCAGGGGTGGCGGAGCGGCCAAACGCGCTAGCTTGAGGGGCTAGTGACTTAGTGTCTTCGCGAGTTCGAATCTCGTCCCCTGCATTTTATTATTTTAAAAATTTCTTCCTTATTTTATCGAGCTTTGGCGAGATTACCAGCGTGCAGTAGGGGTGGACCTTGTTGCGCGCGTAAAAGTTCTTGTGCTCGTCTTCAGCAGGGTAGAATTTATCGAGCATTTTCAGTTCGGTAACTATCGGATCTGGGAAATTCTTCTGCATTTTTGGGATGAACTTTTTTGCTTCTTTCAGCTGCTTCTGGGAGGTGCAGAGGATTATGGAGCGGTATTGGCTTCCGGCATCTGCTCCCTGCCGGTTCGGGGTGGTCGGGTCGTGCATGGAGAAGAAGATGTTTAGGAGGCTGGAGAAAGTTATCTGTTTGGGGTCGTAATCGACTTTCACCACTTCTGCGTGCCCCGTATCGCCCGCGCTTACTTTGTAGTAGTCCGGGTTTTCGGTTTTTCCTCCTGCGTAACCTGGGGAAACGAAAAGGACTCCGGGGAGCATCAGGAAAACGGATTCAGTGCACCAGAAGCAGCCGCCGCCAAGAACTATGGTCTCGAACTTGAGTTCCTCCTTTGGAATGAATTTGAGAGAAATTGAATTCACGCAGTGCCGGACATTTTTATCGGTAATGTGCTCGCCTTCGAAAACATGGCCAAGATGCGCTCCGCACGTGGCGCAGCGGATTTCGATTCTTGAGCCGTCCGGGTCCTGGATTTGTTTTACCCTTCCTTTTATTTCCTCATCGAAACTGGGCCAGCCGCAAGCGGACCTGAATTTGTTTCTGGAGAGGTAAAGGGGCGTATTGCAGCGCCTGCAAACATAAATTCCTTCCTTGAAAAATCCATTGTATTCTCCGGTGAAGGGAAGTTCTGTGCTCCTGCGGACTATTATGTCTTCCTCCTGCTTGGTGAGCTTGTTTAGCTTCAGTTTCTTGCCGGCCATTGCTCAGAATAAGTGGGCAAACAATAAATGCTTTCTTCATGCAGAGAAATTAGTTTATTGGCGGTTATCGTGATTCCTTAGCGTTTCGGGTGCAAATTTTGAGACGAAAAGCGGCTTGAATAGCTCATTGGTGAAGAAATAGAGCAGAAGGACGCCTATGCAGATGGAGAGGACGAACGGGCTCAGCGGAATCAGGGAGAACGGGGCTGCGAACACCGGGATGTAGACTGCCGCAAAGGTGACCGCGAATGCGCCAATGCAGCTGAGAGTAAGCAGAGTTGAAGGCATGCTCCTGAAGAAGGGAAGGTAGGTGCGCAGGGAGAAGATTACCAGTATTTCAGTAAAGATGGACATCATGAACCAGGCGGTGCGGAAGGTGTCCACATCCACCTGGAAATGGTAATTGAGCAACCAGATGAGAATAAGGTCGAAGAGGGTGCTTATGAGCCCGAAAAAAAGCATGAATTTGAGTATTAGGTCCGTGTCCCACCTGCGCGGCTGCCGTGTAAGGCTTTTGTCAACCTTATCCGTGGCAATCGCAATCATCGGGAGGTCGGAAACAAGGTTTATGAGCAGGATTTGGACGGGCAGGAGGGGAAGGAAGGGAAGGAAAAGCGAGGAAAGCGCAACCGTAATCATGTTTCCGTTGTTTGCGCTCATTGTGATATTTATGTATTTCATTATATTCCCGAAGATTCTCCTGCCTTCTTCAACTCCGTCTGCGACAACGTTCAGGCTTTTGCGCATCAGGATGATGTGGGAGGCGCCCTTTGCAACGTCCGCGGCAGAGTCCACAGAAATTCCCACGTCCGCGGTGCGGATTGCCGGAGCGTCGTTTATGCCGTCGCCAAGGAAGCCGACCACGTGATTGTTGCCGCGCAGTGCTTCAACTATTGCAAGCTTCTGGTCAGGGGTGACACGGGCAAAAAGGTTGTATTTTTCTGCCGTGTCGTTGAATTCCTCTCCGCTCATTTTGGAGAGCTCGCTTCCGGAAACAACCCTTCCCTCTACGAGGGGGATTCCGATCTGCTCGCAGAGGTTCTTTGCAATTATCGGGTCGTCTCCGGTGAGGATTTTCAGGTTCACGTTGAGTGATTTGAGCCGGTCGAATGTCTGCTTCGTGGTCGCTTTCGGCGGGTTGTTGAAAAGAACGAAACCCAGGAGAATGAGCCCTTCTTCATCTTCTTTTGAATATTCCTTCTTCTTTCCTATTTCCTTGTAGGCGACTGCTATTGTACTGAGGCCTTCGTTGGAATAACCCAGCACCATTTTCTTTGCCTCTTTTTCAAATTTGGAAATAGGCACTTCTTTGGAAGAGGTGCGGGCTTTCCCGCAAACGGACAAGATGGATTCGGACGCGCCCTTGACTATTAGGAAGCGCTTTCCGCCTTCTTCAACAACCTGGCCCATCCTCCTGCGTTCAAAATCGAATTGGATCTCTTCTATTTTTGAAAAGCGGGAAACGTCCAGCTTCATCTCCAGGCCGTGTTTTCTTATTGCGGAATCGATTGGGTTGCCCCTTATCTTTTTGCTTCCTACTGCGGAATTGCAGAGGAATGAGTATTCGAATACGTCACGGCTGTCTTTTTTGTCCAGGTCGACGTATTTTGCAAAACGCAGCGCTTCATCGGTCAGCGTGCCGGTCTTGTCTGTGCAGAGGGTGTCCATGTTGCCAAGGTCTTCGATTGCGGCGAGCTTTTTCACGATTACCTTCTTTTTTGCGAGGTGGGCGCTTCCGGTCGAGAGCGCAATAGTGATTATTACTGGAAGGGCTTCAGGGGCGATTCCAACTGCAAGGGCAAGGGCGAAGAGGGCGGAATCCGCAAGCGGGTTCGCTCCCCCGTGGCCGAGGCCGAAGTTCACTATGAATACGAAAAGCGTCATTGCGAATATTACGCGGGTGAGCATTGTGCCAAACTTCCGGATTCCGGTCTGGAATTCGGATTCGGGGACCTTTGCGCTGAATTGGGCTGCGGTTCTTCCGAAGAAGGTCTCCGGCCCGGTTGCAACCACTATTCCCATGCCGTAGCCCGAGACTGCGGTGCTGCCCATGAAAAGGAAATTGGAGAGCTGGTGCGGGGCGGAGTTTTCAGGGAGAATCTTTGCGGGCTCTTTCTTCACTTCGCGGGATTCCCCGGTGATTACGGATTCATTCAGGATGAGGTTTTGGGTGCTTATGAGGCGGATGTCCGCAGGGACGATGTCCCCAAGCCCTACGGTAACGATATCCCCTGGGACAAGCTCATGGGAATCTATCTGGGCCCTTTCCGAGTTGCGGATTATTCCTGCATGGTAGGAAAAGTGCTTCTTGAGTTCCGCAAGGATTTTTTCGGATTTGTATTCCTGGAAAAAGCCGAGGGCGACGCTTGCGAGGATTACCAGGAAGATTATGAGGGTGTCCGAGGATTCTCCCATGAATGCGGAGAGAACTGCTGCGGAGATAAGTATGAGGAGAAAGGGGCTGGAGAGTTGGGAAACCAGGATGTCGGTCCATTCCCTCCTGTCCTTATCCGGGATGATGTTTGGGCCGTATTGCTTCAGGCGTAGTTTCGCCTCGGAATCCGTGAGCCCTTTTTCTGAAGTGGAGAATTGCTTGTAGAGTTCTTCTATCGGGGTTGCCCAGGGGTACTTTGCCTGCACGGAAGAGGGAATGCCCTCCTAAATTAATAAAGAATTGGGTTAGGTGGAATAAAGGAAATTGATAAGCGCGCCGGAGGCTTTGGGCGGGCCATCGATAGCATTATTTAATTCTCCCCTTCCTAAAGAAAACGGGGATGGAGTGATAAGCATAAAATTTTCAAAAAGTTCCTACTGGCCCGGGGAAGAGGTTAACGCAGACATCATCCTTTCACTTCAGAAACCGGTAAAAGCAAGGGGGCTTTATGCAACCCTGGAATGCGTGGAGAAAAAGCACGTGAGGCTGATGCGCCAGTTTGACCAATATGATTATGACCGGCAGAAGGAGCTTGGCCTTACGCAATCAACAAACATAAAGGTCACCCACCAGGAGGAGGAGAGCAAGATATTCCACAAGGAGTTCCAGATCGGGGGGGAAAGAAAGTATTACAAGGAGACCTTTCCAATGAGTTTTTCCCTTCCAAAAGATGCGGCTCCAACCAGCTATGAATTTGGCCACGACGATAAGATACATGTCTGGAAATTGAAAATCAGGCTGGATGTTCCGATGGCTCTGGATAAGAATGCGGAAGCGGAGATTTTTGTGGAGGGGCTTGGGAAGTGAGGGGGAAATATGTTCAAGGCGGTTCTGTTTGATGTGGACAATACCTTGCTGGATTTCCTTACTTTTAAGAAGGAAAGCGCAAAGGCGGCCGCGCACGCGATGGTCGAGCACGGGCTTCCTGCAACCGAGATGGAAGTGTACGGGAAAATATTTGCGACCTATGATGCGAAGGGGATTGAATACCAGAAAACCTTCTATGAGGTTGTGAAGCAGTATGAATTGGAGATAAACAAGGCCGAGCGGATACAGCAGGCGGCGATTGTTGCTTATTCAAAAAAGAAATTCGAGGTGCTGCACGCATACCCGATGGTGAGGCCAACCCTTCGTAAATTGAAGGAGAGGGGAATCCGGATAGGTGTTGTTTCGGATGCTCCGAGGAACAAGGCGTGGCAGAGGCTCGTGATTGCGGGATTGGAAAATGAATTTGAAGTGGTGGTCACGCACGATGATACGATGGAGAAGAAGCCGAATCCTTCGCCTTTCTTTGTGGCGCTCAAGAAGATGAACCTGCTTCCTTCGGCATGCTTATTTGTGGGCGATAACCCGGAGAGGGACATAAAGGGCGCAAAAGAGGTGGGAATGAGGACCTGCCTTGCGAAATACGGGCTCTGGACAAGGGCGAAGGAGCCAAAAGCGGATTATGAGATAGATAAATTCGAGGAGCTTCTGAACATAGTGAAATAGTTGGAAAACGCTATGGGGGGTTGCTGGGGATGAAACCACTTAGGGGGCGCTCCCCCTGAGGGGTTCTGAGATAGATAAATTCGAGGAGCTTCTGAACATAGTGAAATAGTTG
>CAIKOA010000020.1 GCA_903828955.1 uncultured Microcaldota archaeon | reverse complement strand
GAAGGCTCGAATGCAGGAGTAATCAGGAACTACATCAAGAAACAGGGAGGAAAGGGGGAACAGCTGAGGTTGATTGATTTCGCCGAGCCGTAATGCCCCATAGCTTGCTGTGGGGATAGGCGAGGCGCGTTAAGCTTTACGAAGAAGGAGCTTCAGAAAAGTAGAAAAATAAATTAAAATAAAAAATTAAATTTACTCACAGAGCGGCTCTGAAACCGCGATGTTCGTAAGCTTGTCCGATTCGAAAGTAAGGTTAACCGTACCGGTTCCGAATGGAGCTCCGTTCTGGAGCGTCTTTGCTTCATCACCAACGGACTGGTCCACCACATTGGTGGTTCCGTTTGATGCATGCACAAGCACGTAGCGGTTCATGCCGGCCGGAAGGAGTGGAATCTTGACAATGTTGCCCGGAACTGCCGGGAAATTCCCAAGGTTTGTTTCTCCGAGGCGGATGCTGTAAACCGCAATCCCTCCGGTAGAAACCCCATCGAGCCTCATGGTGTATCCGCTTCCAAGGTCAACCTCGTTTCCTGCATAGAATGTTCCCGGGCCCATTGGACCGGCATGAGATTCATCCCCTGCGGGCCACATCTCCTTGACTATCTTGACTTTCTGATTCACCGGGTCGACCTTTCCGACCGCCCAGTAGTCGTTTCCACGGAAGTGCGTTCCTGCAGAATCAATCTCCCCGAAATTAATGCAAACGTGCTTTCCATCCACGCTTGCCGAGATTCCCTCATCGAAATTATATAGGAGGTTGAAGTCCGCCGCAAGGTCCCATTCTGTCATGTATCCGGCTGCGCTCTCCGGGTCTCCCCAGATTTTTTCATTGCTGACTAAATTTCCGTCCTTGTCATAAAGGTCAATGTTGTCTGCAAGAGTGTTAGGAGTGAGCTCTTCGCATGCTCCACCATCTGCTGGCCCGCCATCGGCTACTCCGCCGTCTTTCAGCCCGCCGTCGCCTGCATCCGGGCCCGCATCAAGGTCAGCGTCTCCATCGGCATCCATGTCCGCATCTGCGTCCATATCTGCATCGGCATCCATGTCTGCGTCTGCATCGCCATCAGCATCTGCGTCCATATCTGCATCGGCATCAACGTCAACGTCTGCTCCGCCGTCTTTCAGCCCGCCGTCAGTAGGCCCTGCGTCTTTTGGCCCTGCATCTACCGGGCCCGCATCGCTGTCGCCATCACCGTCGGAGTCCCCGTCGGCATCGCCATCAGAATCAGTGTCCGAGTCCATGTCCGAATCCGCATCCGTATCAGCGTCTGGTCCGGCGTCTTTGGGCCCACCATCAGTAGGCCCTGCGTCTTTCTGCCCGCCGTCTCCATCTGCGTCCCCGTCGGCATCCACATCCGTGCCAGAATCCCTGTCCCAGACATCCACACCGCTATCGGTTTGGGCGCCCGAATCATATCCGCCATCGAATTTTTCGGAACCTGAGCTTTTTGAGCATCCCACGGAAAGCCAGCCTGCAAGAACGCATGCCGCCACCGGGAGAACAACTCTCCTGAGCATGCTCGAGCCGACGCCCATCCTCTCGGAAAGGGTTTCCTTTCCCTCAAGGCCGCGCTGCTTCTGCGCTTCTACCGGGGAATGAGCTGCTATTTCCCTCACTGCACCCACATTAATATTTCTGTTATTTTCGGACATAGAGTCTATTTAAGTGGGGAAATGCTTTTAAATGTGTGTGTAAGGGGAATGATGTGTCCATCTCTTACTTCGGATGCATACCTTTAAATATTCTTCTTAGCACTTATTTCCCCATGAACAGCAACAGGGTGGGCCATCTAGGCGCCATACTACTTGGATTATTGGTAATAGTATTCTCAGTTTCGGTCGCATGCACGGTTGATGACGACTGTTTGCCCAACACTTGGGAAGTCTGCAACACTGCAACGAGCACCTGCGTGCTTGATGCGAGCATGTGCAACGCAGATACGGACTGCACTTCTCTTACGTGCGATGAACCCACCCACCAGTGCCTTGTTCCTAATACGGAATGCACTTCCAGCACAGGATGCAGCGCAGGGGAATATTGTGATTTGGACCACCCCTCCGGGGCAGTGTGCCTTCTTCAGGATGGCGCATGCCAGGATGATAACAGCTGCACTGGAACGGATGAATGCAACGCAAACCATTATTGCGTTCCAAATGGATGGGATTGCGAATCCACTTCAGAGTGCGCAAGCGGGCAGCTTTGCGATACGCTCCTCACCCACCAATGCTACACACCTTCAAGTGAATGCGCTCATGATTCCGATTGCGCAGGCGCATGGGAATATTGCGATCTTGACAACATAATCGGCCATGTCTGCCTTCTTAAGGACGGCATGTGCCAAGATAATTCCAGTTGCCTTTCTTCCCCAGGCACATACTGCGGCGTAAGCCACTATTGCATTCCAACCGGTTCGGAATGCGCGATAGACGACGATTGCGCCACCTGGGAGAAGTGCGATTCCAACGTTTGTGTTCCTGAGGACGGCATGTGCAACAATGCTTCGGACTGCGATTCCGGGCAGACATGCAACAGCGCGACCCACCAGTGCATAACCCCTTCAAGTGAATGCAGCTCCGATTCCGATTGCGCAGGTTCATGGGAATACTGCGATTTGAACGGCTCAGTGCCCCATACCTGCCTGCTGAAAGACGGGATGTGTTATGATAGTCATAATTGCTTAGCGAATGAAACGTGCCAAAGCCACGTCTGCGTTGCAGATATCGGCGGTGAATGCACTTCTGATACAGACTGCGCAGAATGGCTCCACTGCAACACCACAACGGAGGAATGCGACCTGGATGGCGGCCGCTGCGAAAACTCAACTGACTGCTCTTCCGGCCAGTACTGCAACACGAACCACTACTGCAAAACTAGCGGCGGGGGCGGAGGCGGAGGCGGCGGAGGGGGCAATGAAAATGAATGCTCCATAGATTCCGACTGCCCATCAGGGGATGTGTGCAAATATGTTTCCGGGCACAAGGAGTGCGTAGCGAAGCCGGTCTCCTGCTCAAGCGATGTTGATTGCGATGAATTCGAATACTGCGCGTTCGACGGGAACTGCTACCTTTTCTCAGGGTATTGCCACAGCGCTTCAGATTGCGCTTCCTGGGAGGACTGCATTTCCAGCAAATGCGCGATTGCGCCGGGAAACTGCGAAGCGGATTCCAATTGTGCCTCTTACCAGGCTTGCGACACAAAGCAGCACGCCTGTGTCCTTAAGGATGGAAAGTGCGGAAAGAATTCCGACTGCGAATCCTGGGAATACTGCAAGGACAACAAATGCATTCTACCGAATGGAAACTGCGTTAAGGATTCAGACTGCGCAAAAGGCTCAAAGTGCAACACGACCTCGCACACCTGCAAGCAGATAGAGGTTAAGCAGAACGTGAGCGAAGTGCCTCTTGCAAAGCCCGAAATAAGCACCCCCAACAATGGAGGGGCGGGCACAGGGGAAGTTGTTTCAACCCCGACGGAGGAGCAGCCAGCGGGCTTCCTTGGGATTTCCAATGATACCTGGCTTTACCTCATTGCGGGAATACTCGCAATCCTCCTGATTGGAGGCGCGGCATACTACCTTTCCAAGCCCGATGATGAGGGCAAAGGGGAAGAAGGCGCCGCAGCCGCGGGGGAGGGCGAAGCCAAACCAGCTCCAGGATCCGGAGACGGTGAAGAGGAGCCTGATGAGGAAGAGCCCGAAGAGGAGGAGCCGGAACCGGCTCCCGAAGAGCAGCCTCACGGGAAGGCTCACCCCCACAAGAAGAAATAATTTTTTCTTCTTTTTTAATTTCTTGTTTTGTTTTTCCCTAAAACCATAACCTTTTTATCTTTCCATAACATACTTTCTTCAATTCTATAGAAAGGTGTATTGCTAATGCCATCAGATTCACTGGATAAAAAGAATATGCACTGGAACGAGATAATCGCAGAGGAGATTATCGAGAAGAAGAAGCCCCCTTATGCGGTCCTCAGCGGAATCACCACCAGCGGGCCCCTTCACCCCGGAACGCTCTGCGAATTCATGTTTGCGGATGCGGTCTATAAATCCATGAAGAAGGCGGCAGTTGGGCAAATCGTGGAGTTTTACTTCTTTGCAGACATCCTGGACGCCTTTGACAATGTTCCCGAGCCCTTCAAGCAATACGAGGCGCAGCTCATTCCGCACCTGGGCAAGCCCCTTGTGCACGTTCCTGACCCGATGGGCTGCCACGCCTCTTTTGCAGACCATTTCCTTACCGAAGCAACGGATGCAATGAAGAAATTCGGGGTCCAACCCACAATCATTCGCGCAGAGAAAGCATACGCGGAAGGAAGATACGATAAATATGCAATGGAATTCTCAGAAAGGAAGGACGAAATAAAGGAGATTGTGCGCGTAAGCTCGCTCCGGGAAACGATGCCCGAGAGCTGGCACCCGATAATGGCCATTTGCGCAAAATGCGGAAAGGTCTCGACTACGCGCATCCTATCATATTCCAATGGAGAATACGAATATTCCTGCGACCAGGACGTAAAGTATACGAAAGGCTGCGGTTATTCTGGAAAAGCCAAAATTTCCGACCACAAGTATAAACTTCTCTTTAGATTGGATTGGCCCTCCAGGCAGGACTTCCTGCACATAAGCACCGAAGGGGGGAGCGTGGACCACCACACAAAAGGCGGCACGCTTTCGACCGTTTCCGCAATCCACAGGGACTTCTTCAAAAAGGAGCCGCCTTACTTCTACAAATTCGGCTTCCTTAAGTATAAAGGCAAGAAATACTCCAAATCCAAGGGAATCGGGCACACGGTAGCAGAATTGATGGAATTGCTCCCGATTCCGGTCCTCCAGTATGCACTTTTGCGCCCGGATATCCAGGAGGATAAAGAGCTTGTGCTCGAGGAAAGCACCCTTCTTCCGCTCATTGCGGACTTTGAGGCGGTTGGAAACCTGGATGCAAGCTCTGAAATGGCCCGCCCGGAGCGCAAGAAGCTCATTTCCTACGCACTTACGCAGGGGAAGGGGTGGAAGGCCCCCATTATCGATATTCTCGTCACCTACGCAATCTACAAGGACTGGAAGAAGACGGGTGAGCTCCTCGGGGACCCGGAAGGAGTTGCTTATCTTGCCCCCTACATCTCCAGGTGGCTGGAAAAGGGCTGGATCCCGGATAAATACGTATTCGAGCTAGGAAAGGGCGGAAAGGCGGAAAATCCCGCCCTCGTGCACAAATTCGCCTCCCAACTCAGGGAAGGGATGAATGATGAAGAGGCCCAGGCGCTCGTATTCAGCGTCGCAAAGGAGAATGGCGCGGCTCCGGCAGCCCTCTTCAAGGACCTGTACACAGTGCTTATAGGGAAGCCCATGGGGCCCAAGTTCGGCAAGTTCGCCGTCGTGGCGGGCATTGGAAGGATTAAGGATATTCTGGGCTCAGCCTGAGAAAGATTTTTAATGTTTTGTTGAGGTCAAGAAATCTTGCGGCATTCATGCCGCAGCTGAATTGACCTCTTATTCTATTTTTTGGATTATAAAAAGAACCGGTAGCGGGCGCGCCGCCGCCTAACGGCGGCGCACAACCTTCCACG
>CAIKOA010000019.1 GCA_903828955.1 uncultured Microcaldota archaeon | reverse complement strand
AGGCCTGCACCTTTTTGCTCCAGCCATGTATGAGCGTCCGTATGCGCAGGTATTCTTCCATTCTTTCGCGTTTTTCCGGGTCCACATCGCTAAGGTTGAATTTTTTGCTGCCCTTCCTCGGCCCTCCCTTTGATTTCTTGAAGGCAGGTTCCTCGGAGTGTTTTGTAACCATGGTTACAATCAACCCCTCTCTCGCAGCACCTTTATTTTCCCAGAGGGCAGTATCTGCGCAACTTCAGTCTCATCCACCCCAAGAAGATAGGAAATTTCCTTGAGCGCGGCTCCCTTCTCCTTCCCCCCGGGCACAATGAACAGGCTCTTGCCCATCCAATCCGCATCCGGAGCACCTGCGCACCCCCGCCCCTCCTTATCCAGCCCGATCCTCAACCCAAGGGGCGTGTTCTTGAACCATTCCTTCTGCCCGGCAATCGCAAATCCTCCCGCCCCCACAAACCCGCCCTGCGCATGCTTGGAAAGCTGCCCCTTATTCACGCAATAAGTGTCCACTCCCGCAAAACCCCGCACCCACGCCTTCGAATAACTTGCGGCAAGGGCGGCGGCATATTTTTTCTCTTCTTCCGAAGCATCAACCCCCCCTTTCAATATTGTAGCCGCGCCCCCCTTTATGTCCGCATGAAAAAACAGGTCCTTCTCTTCCATGTGCCTGGACACAAGCAAATCGTTCTGCTTCGCGTCCTTGCCGACAAGCACAAGCTTCCCCGAATTCGTAAAGCTCCAATGAAAACTCTCATACCATTCCTTCTTGCGCGCAACCCGCACGCCTTTCTTCTTCGCAGCAGGTGCGCTCTCGCCTTTCTTCAATTTAGACTTCGTTTCCGAAATCGCCTTCTCAAGCCCCAGCATTTTCTCGCGCAATTCCTTTGCCCGCTCATAATGATTGGACGCATTCCTCTGCGCGTTTTCAAAAAGATTGATTTTAGCCCCCACCCAAAGCACCTTAACCCATAAATCCCGAAGAAAACCTCCGCTAAACATTTATTAATATTATCCTAGTTATTAAGGTCGGGATATTCATGGCGTTCGTAGAGACACTTCTCTCCAGCTGGCTCGAAACACTCCGCTCCGCAGGGACGATGATTTCAATGATCCTAATCATCCTTGGCGGGCTGATGTACGGAATCGCGCAGCTCCAGCCCGGGGAGACGAGGGGGAAATGGCAGACCGCGGCAATCGGGGTGGTCATCGGCGGAATTCTAATCGCCGCGATACTCGGTGCAGCTGACCTCATACAGGAAATAAGCTCGAACCTTTTCAAGTGAAAAAATGGCTCTAGACCTAACGATAGCAGGGACCGTTGTTGCTCTTTCCATAGTGCTCTCCGGCCTGCTTATCGGAATTGGCCGCGCGATCGGCGCGGTCAAGCTTGAGTATTTCGGAAGGGAGGAACTAGTCCAGGCCATAATAAATGCCGCCCTGGTCGGCGCCTACGCCACAATCACAATCACCGCGACCGAAATAAGCAAGGGAATGGTGGGAAATTCCGCATGCGCAGCAGGGGACGCGATGGCAAACCTGCAGTGCATCTATACCTCGATTTCCGGCCAGACATTTTCCCTCCTGCAAAGCACGATCGCCATCCAGCAGATGGTCGGCTACTACCAGTCCATAATCCTGGAGTTCTCCACCTTCTCAATCCAGCCGATGAGCCACCTCTCTTCAATCGCGCTCATTCTCGAAGGGCAGATTTTCCTCCTCCAGCAGCTCCTCCTCGTCTCGGAAATGCATATCCAACTGCTCGCCTTCTTCGGCCCGCAGCTCCTTGCGTTCTTCTTCCCCCTCGGCCTCATATTCCGCTCGTTCTTCTCCACAAGAAAACTGGGCGGCTTCCTTATCGCCCTCTCCATAGGCCTCTACCTCCTTTACCCCTCGATGGTCCTCGTATTCCCGCAGCCGCAGCTCAATGAAACCGACATGCTGCTGCAAAACGTCACAAACAAGACCCAGTATTCCACCCTTCCAATCCTGGATTTGAACGACAACTATGCCCTTGCGGGAAAACTCGACAACATGACCGCCATCTCTTCAACCAACTCAACCAGCAGCGCGGATTTCACAGGGGACCTCACGCTCTCAACCCAGTACATAAACGAGGCAACATCATCCCTGATAGTATTCATCATTTTAGCCCCGTTATTCTCGTTAATCGTCACGCTTGTCTTTATAAAGGAAGCGACAGATATCTTCGGCGGGGAATTCTTCTACACGGTGGGGATGCTATGATAGAAAACAGGATGTATACTATAGCCGCTCTTGGCGGGGGATTGCTCAGCGTCCTTCTCGCGTTCGTAAGCGGCCAGGTGCTTTTTGCCCTTCTCGCATCATTCTTTTTCGCGGTTTCCGTATTGGTTTGGAAATATGGCTACATCCTCATGCCCTTCTTCACTTCCGCCGCAAAAATCGTGGAGATAAGGGGCGGCTACACCATTCCCCCGACCCGCGACTGCATAATAAAAGCTGGCGGAGGCGGCTACTACTCCTCCAAATTCCTTGAAATCCACTTCTATGAAAGCATGATCGACAAGAACTCCGCGGACAAGGCCTCGATGGTGGAGTCCTTCGAAAAAGCCCTCTCCTCACTCAAGAACGTAGTGAAAATTTCCCTCCTCGTCTCCGCAGTCGACCTCTCGAAGAACATCGACAAGATAAAGGCAAAAAGAAGCGCCGCGGAATCCAAGCGCCGCCGCCTCCCCCCGAACAGCGAGGAGCTCGTCCGCCTTGACCGCGAAATCGCGATGTGGAACCGGCTGCTCGCAAAACTCACCCAGGGGGACCGCTCATTGGAAATAACCTCCTTCGCAACGACCACCGCATTCGGGGTCACAAAAGAAGAGGCAATCTCTAAAGTGAGGAGGCAGGCAAAGGAAATCAAGACGATCCTCTCCTCAACCCTTGGCGCGGATGTCACCGAAATGCTTGACACCGACATGCTAAGGTGCTTTGAATGGAGCTACTTCATTCCCGCAGACACTGAACAGATGCGGGATGAGGTGTTCTGAATGGAGCTGAAAGAATACCTTACAAGCCAGATGGCGCGCCGCCTTTTCCTAGTCCACCCGCCGGAACCCCCTCCGGACCTTCTCCTCTCAGACCCCGGGGAAGGAATCTACATCGGGAAAACCCGCTGGCTGAACGTCCCTGTTTTCTGGGACTACAAGAAACTGATCAATTCCCACATCGCAATCGTGGGAATCACCGGCTCCGGAAAATCCTACCTTGTAAAGACATTCCTCACCCGCGCAGCCCTAATCTGGAATTCCAACGCAATAATCCTGGACTGGACCGGAGAATACAACAAATGGGTTCGCCAGGCAGGAGGCACCGTAATCTCGCTCGGAAAGGAAAGCCTGAACCTTCTGGACCTTGCCGGCCTCACGGTTGCCGAGCGCAGCAAGCAGATAATGTCCGCATTTGAAATCATGCTCGACCTGAACAATTTCCCGCAGGAACGTTACGATATCGAAGAGGCGCTTGATGAGGTTTACGAAAAAAAGCGCAACCCCACACTCGTCGACCTTGTAAATGTCCTTGAGCAGGATAAGAAAAAACGCGCGGCGCGCCTCCTCCGCAGGTTCCTTGTTGAGGGAAGCGACTTCTTTGCGCGCGAATCCTCCCTCGAAATGGGCAAGCTCTCAAACTCGGGCCTGGTTTGCATAGACCTCCACTCCCTCCCGACCGAAGAAATGCGCTCGCTCACAGGCCTCACGATACTCCAGTTCCTAAAGGAAAGGATGCGCCGGGAAACACTGAGCGAGGAAAAGGGAATCCGCCTCTTCGTAGTGGTGGATGAGGCCTGGAAAATCGCAGGAGATGACCGCAGCGACGTCATCACAATCGTCCGCGAAGGCCGCAAATATAACTTCAGTCTTATCGTTGCCTCCCAGAACCCCACAGACATGCATAAGACAATCATCTCGAACGTGGGCACAATGTTCATCCTCCGCCTGGTCCTGCGCGAATACAAGGATTATGTGCGCAATTCGCTGGGCTATTCCCCCTATATCGACAATGAAATTTCCCGCTTTGGCGTCGGGGACGCTGCGCTCAACATGATTTTCTCAAAGCGCACGGACAAATCCAGCACGTTCCTCCTAAACAAAATAGACGGGGAAGAGCCCCTTTTTGTCTACACAATCGAGGTTGGTAAAATGAATGTTGAAATAGAACGCGAACAATTCTCAAGAATGCTCTTCGAGCTTGGGCTTACTGACGACCAGATAAACCTCGTGAAGGTTGAATTCGAGCGCGGTGACGGAATGATGGATGCATCCGGCTTCGTTTCGCTCTTGGAAAAGTTCGGCTATTCGCCCTCGTCAATAATGACCTTCCTGCGCCAGCTCGGCGTCGAAGAAAAATACATCGTGGAGGTCTTCTCCCTTACAAAACGGAGGAAGGCAATCAAGGGTGTTGTTGACCTCACCCTCAAGGAGGGAGACTGATGGAAGAGATAATCAAGATAAAATCCAGCCGCCTGAAACCCCTGAAGGACCTCCTTCCCCAGCTTGGGAACCTCGGCTTCACGAAAGTGAGCTATTCCAAGGAAGCCCTCATAATCGAAAAGGTGGAATCCGAAAACCTGAGCGGGAAGCCCTATCTTTTCTATTCGGTGGAGCTCCTCCCGGCCGAAATAATAATCCGCTACGCACTTCCCTCCCCCGAGCGGAGGCTTTCGCGCAGCCTCGAGATCGGCCAAATCTGCATGAACCTTTTCCGCATCATTTCCAGCTACTACGAAATTTCGGCTTCTTCGATTTACCCGTTCTATTACTCGCTCCTTGCTTCGCTCTCAGAAGCCCTTGAGAAGGAAAAACTGCAGGCGGTCTCAGAACTTTCCTCGATCCGCCTGCGCTACGATTCGCTTGAGAAAAAATACAAGGACCTTGTGCGCTCCAGCGAGCAGAACGCGCGCATTCTGGTGGAAGCAGAGCGCAGGAGCGAAGAGCTATCCGAGCGCATAAAGAAGCTCGAAGGCGTAACCGACGAGGTTCTCCAGGAGCGCCTCTTTGAATGGGTAAAGACCCATGCAGGTGAAATCAACGTCTATGAGTTCGCCCGCTTTAATTCCCTCCCTGTGGGGAGGGTCGAGCAGGGCCTTGACATGCTCATCCGCAACGGTTACATAAAAAGGAGGGCCTGATCATGCCGCCTGAAATCAAAAGGGACGTCTACAACTTTGCAATAATAAAGAACTTCCCCACGTTCAAGTCCTTTGCAATCCTTAAAGAGCACGAAGCCAACGCGCCCGCATTGTTCGTGAAGACGCTGTCCAAACTGCTCAAAGGTGCATAGCATGAAAGCCCTCCTTGTAGGCGCAGGAGCCCGCGAGCACATACTTGCGGAAAAACTTTCCCGGAGCGCCCTTCTCTATTCCATAATGGCAGCTCCGCACCCGGGGATCTCCCGCCTTTCCAAGGAATTCCTTGTCCACGACCCAACGGACGCCGCAGTTGTCGGAGAATGGGCGCAGTCGCGCAAAATAGACATCGCTTTCGTAAGCCCGGACGGCCTCCTTGCAAAGGGGGTCACCGATACCTTTGCAGACATGGGAATTCCGGTCGCCTCCCCGCTCAAGAAGGCCGCCCAAATCGAATGGGACAAGGGCTACGCGCGCAACCTCATGATCTCTCACAAGATTGCAGGCTGCCCAGAAATAAAAATTGCAAAAGACTTCGGCGAAGCCCGCGCCGCAATAAAGGAGATGGGAAATGTTGCGATAAAGCCCCTTGGCCTAACTGGGGGAAAGGGCGTAAAAATAATGGGAGAGCACCTCAATTCCGAAGAAGAGGCAATCGCCTACTGCTCCACCCTCCTCGAAAAGGACGGCTCCGTGCTCCTTGAAGAAAAACTCGAAGGCGAGGAATTTACCCTCCAGGCATTCTGCGACGGGCAAAACCTTTCCCTCATGCCTCCAGTGCAGGACCATAAAAGGGCATTTGAAGGCGACGTCGGGCCAAACACCGGGGGTATGGGGGCTTACTCCACCGGCAACCTCCTCCCCTTTATGCAGCAGAAAGACCTGGAGGCCGCAAAGGAAATAATGCAGGCAACAATCGATGCGATGCGCAAGGAGAGGAATCCATTTACGGGGGTTCTTTATGGCCAGTTCATGCTCACAAGCAAAGGAGTGAAGGTGATTGAATTCAACGCCCGCTTCGGAGACCCGGAGGCAATGAACGTGCTCACTCTCCTGAAGACCGACCTTGCGGAAATTTTTGCTTCAATGGCCGAAGGAAAGCTGAAGGCCCCGTCTTTCAGCAACAACTCCACAGTGGTGAAATACCTGGTTCCAGACGGATACCCGGATGCAGGAAAGGCAGGATTGGAAATTTCCCTGAACGAGAAGGAAATCTGGAACCTTGGCGCGAAAGCGTACTGGGGCGCTGTTTACGAAAAGGAAGGCAGGATATACACCTCGACTTCACGCGCAGCCGCAGTCGTCGCGCAGGCGCCAACCCTTGAAGAAGCGGAAAGCAAGGCGGAGCACGCCACCTCTTTTGTGCGCGGGCCGCTCTGGCACCGCAGGGACATAGGCACCCGCGAACTCATCAAGAAAAGAATGGAGCACGTGAGGAGACTGAAAGGATGAAGGCGTGGTTTATCCTGGTTCTTCTTTTTTCGCTTTCATTTTCCGTCTATGTCGGGGAGGCGGTCTCCCAGATGGAAAAAACATGGTTTATCTCTTCAGACGGCACAATAAAAGACGTGCGCTTAAACGGAACCTTTCTCGCATTGAGCAGTTCCCAGCAAATAGAGCGCATGGAAGCCACTGACGGCGCGCGCTTCGAGCAGGCCGGGGACGAAATCTTCCTGATCTACGAAGCAGACGAGCTTTCCGGGCAAAAAAACATAACCGCGGTTGCAACAATCCACACAGCATACCCGCTCAACATCACCTCAGACCCCCCGTTCCAATCCTTTTCTTCCCTTCCCGCATACGGGCTCGTTTCCTATGACGAGGCCATTTCTTCCACCGCAAGGCAGATCTCCACAGGAAAATCCGGCGACCTTGAAGTCGCGGCAGCACTTGCACAGTGGACCAACCGCTACATAAAGTACAATATCTCCTATTGGGGGGACCCTGCGCCCGCAATCCAGGTCTTCAGTAACCCCCAGGGCGTTTGCGTAGGCTACTCGCATCTTTTCATCGCAATGGCAAAATCCGTCGGCCTCCAAACGCGCTTCGTATCCGGCTATGCATTTGCAGGGGAATGGCAGGCCCATGCATGGGCAGAAGTGAAAATCGGCGATGAATGGGTTCCCGTTGACCCCACATTCGGGGAAATGGGAATCCTGGATGCAAGGCACATCGCAACAAGCTACTCAAACGACCAGGGCGAAGTCTATGACAGCCTGATTGCCAAGGGAGAGAACTTCACCTTCTCAAGCAATGTTTCACTGGGCACTTCCGAAGAGCACATGTTCCAGAAATTTTTCTCGGTGCACACTGTCCTCTTCGGGGACGGGCTGGAAGTAATTATCTACAACCCAACTGATTTCTACGCAACCCCGACCTATTCCATAAACATGCCGGATTACATCCTTCCCGATGATTCCCGCATACTCGTAATCCCCCCCCGCTCCTCAGCTACCGTCCGCTATACCCTTAATACCGCAGAACTCGAGCCAGGCTACACCCACCAAATCCCCTACCAGATTGAAATACAGGGGGAAACGTTCACGGACAAGCTTTCCTATGTAAAAGGCGTGCCTGCGAGCCTTGTGCAGCCTCCGCTCGTAAAAGAAAGCCCAGCCCAGCAAACGCAGGGGGCTTGCCCGCTTCCGTCTCTTCTCGCCCTGTTTGCGCTCTGCTTCGGGATTTTCTGCTTCAGGAAATAAAGATAAAAAATAAAATTAGGAAATTCGCTTTCGCAAATCACGCGCTCTCGATTCTCGGCGCAAGGTAATATTTCGCTTCTGCGCCCGCAACCGCATACTCCATCTTGAGCGGCCTGTCGTTTTCCAGGTAAATCGTAATGTCCGTTTCCGACTTTGCCGCCTTAATCATGTCTTCCATGTAGCTGAGCGGATAGGTCGCCTTCGCAGGGGCGCCTACTTTAAGCTCCTTCAATGCAACCCCGTCCTTTTCAAATTCCTCGCTGATCTCCCCATCATCCCCCTTTATTTCCACGCGGAATTTCTTCTCATCCGCAATCAGGGTGATGTGGGTGCTCACGAGTTTTGCATCTTTGAGCACTTCGCGGAGCGCGTCCGCATTGATTACAACCGAATTCTTGTATTCGATTTTGGGCTCCCTTTCCAGCCCTTCCCCCAGATCCAGGAGCGGAAGCCTGAACGTCCTCTTCTTCTTTCCCCCCTTGAAAGTGAGTATTAATCTCCCTTCTTCCACGCCCATCTCTACGCTTTCGCCGCTTACCCCCCTTGCAAGCATCTTTGAGAATTTGCTTATGTCCAAGCCGATCCTCTTCTGCTCGCCCGCCGAGTACTCGCGGAAAATCTTCTTTGGCATGCTAAAGGAAATCATTGAAATCTGGGACGGGTCCATTGCCTTGAGTTTTACACCCTCCTCCCCTATCTCAAAAACACCCTCTTCAACGAGGTTTACGATTGCTTCAATGGCATCTTTTAGTGCTGGCGCTTCCTCCATGACGATTTTCATTTCCACACCCTTGCAGCCTTATTCTCCGCTATATTTTATAAAGAAATTGCCCTATTTTATACCAATTTTAGAATAGTGGTATTATAGATAGATTTACAATAGGTTTATAAACATAATCTGACACAACTATTCAATTATGTCAGGTTCATCTAATTTAGGTACAGGAAGGCTAGCCGGGGATGAAGATGTCTCTAGAATTTTCAAATGCTTAGAAGACCCTACAGGGGACCACTATATGGCGCTATACGAATTTATCAGGTTGGCGCCCCAAGCCAACAGCCCTGCAGACATCCCAATTTTAAGGGAGGTTGCTGCTAAGGCACTAAAACTCCGGTTAAGCTACGGAGCAGACAGCCTCGAGGAGCGGCTTTATAGCCGCGACCTCCGTAGGATTGAGTCGGCATGCAACCAGAAAATTGAAGAGCTAAGCATCGCGCAGGCTCAAGCCGCACCCAGCCAATCTAAAAAGGCAGGGAAAAAACTATCCGAAAAACAATTGCTCAAACTTGTGCGCGAATCCTGGGCAGAAGGAAAACCCGTTTCCGAAGATATGGAAGCCGCCCTTATTGCGCATGCCCCTGATTTTTACCAAAACGGGATTTTGCTTTCGGTTGCGGGGCCGATTCCTTCCCCGCCGGCGGGTGCATCCCCGCCAGGCGCACAGGAATTGTATACCCGCGCCATTGCCGTCCTTGCGCAGCGTGATAGAATACTCTCATCCGCCACGCGCGAAATCGACGCAATCTACGATAAGGTCCAGCCCGAAGTTCTCGACCCTGCTTCCCCCACTTACAAAAAAGATCTCAAGACAGAGAAGAAAAACCTCAGAGCGTGGCAAAAGTTCTTCATAGAGCACAGGGGATTGTTCAAATTTTTCCCATCGCTCCAGAAATCCGAAGACTGCGTGAACGAAGGCCTCCGCGCAATCTATGCGCTCCAAGCAAATCCCCAGAAAACCGCAACCGCAGCCAAGGAAAAGGACCCGATTTCGCACGTTCGTTCAGCCTGGGAAAGAGGGGAGCCGATACGCGAGTATGAAGAAATCGTGATTTGCGACAAGGTTTCAAGCCCCGAGCACATCGGGATTCTCACATCCATCAAAGGCATCGCGGTCTCCGGAGAATTGAAGGGGCAGCAGGAGCGCATCCTTGCCGCGGGAAAGCCGGCAATCGAACAAATCTGCAGGGAGGCAGCACGCGACGCGCACGAATACGCCTTCCGAACTTCCAAAGCCAAAAGGGACGAGGCAAAATCCTGGGTCCAGAACGCCCAAAAAACCCTTTCCCAGGTTGAAGGGCTGGCCTCCGAATTCCCGGAAATAGCAATCGCAAAGGAAGTTGTCAGCGTTTCCCTTGACCAGCCATCACTCTCAAACGGAAAAATAAGCCTCGCCTCTTCGCTAATCGAGCGCGGAAAGAGCACGGCCATACTCGAATCGATTTCCCCGAGCCCTGGAGTAGTCACCGGAATTTTCGCACGCGATAGGATTGGGCAGCTCCTCACCTCCACCAAACTGGCCCCGGAAACCGCGGAATGGGCGGTGAAGTATTTAGGCGACTGCATAAGGCGTGCGGATGGGGAAAAACGCGCAACTGCAATTTCAATTCTCGTCCAGGAATCCGCAGCGGTCCCGCTTGCACGGCAGAGGGCGATGGAAGAGGCAGCCTCGATAACAACCCACCTTTCGCACAAAGGCCAGAAGCAAATTTCCAAAAGCATCCATTCATTCAGCAGGAGGGCCAGCCTCAATACTCCTGAAAAAACACTTTTCATGGATCTTGCAAAGGAACTCCGCAAATCCGACAGCATTGACGCGAAGCTTTTCCCTATTACCATTGAAGAGCGCCAGCAGGCAGGAAGAGCATTCAAGAAAGACACGACCGTAATCATGAGTGCTTTCCACACCGCGGTTGAAGCTGAAGAACGCGCAGCAAGGGGCGGGCATCCGCTCTCCGAGCTGCTTGATGAATTCGATGAGCCCGCAGCGCCAAAACCCGCGGCAGCCCCAGCAGATCCGATTGCAAAACCAGAACTCGCTGCTCCAGCTGGAGCGCCAACACTAGGAATGGCCCCGCGGCCAATCCTTCCAGTTCCAACTGAACCCGAGCCAGCATTTGCCGCTCCGCTTGCGCCCGCACCAGAGCAATTGCCAGAACCCCAGCTCTCGGGCGCGGAGACACTCAGGAAGATGTTTGAAGAAGGCCCGGAAGTGGGCTACCTTCCAGACAAAACCATGCTCACCGCAATGCGCACGATCTCCAGCTCAAAAACCAAGCAGAGGGCGGCAGCCTACAAGAGGCTCTGCGCGTATTACGCCGAAGCAATAGGTTCAGATTATTCAACAACGGACATGATAAACGACCTTTCCGCCCATCTTTCAATTCCGGCAACGGATGAAGAAGCAATCTCCGCAGGCCGCGTTTTTGCAGAAGCGCTTCTTTCGCTTCCGCAGGTCGCAAAATGGGGCGCGGTGGAAGCCCAGGAAATCCGCAGCATTCTTGCAACCGCAAATCCAGAATACGTCAACTACGCGATACTCAGCAAGCTAAAAGGAGGAAACGAAGCGGAAAAAGGAGAAGCGCTCCTCGTTCTCGTTGAACGCGCAGAAATAAACGGAGAAGTTATCAAAGAAGGCACAAGCCTCTATGAAATTGCGCTCGGCGAATTGGAAGCAATGGGGCAGGAAGCCGCGGTTCCCGCGTTTTTCTCCCTTGCCGAGAGCAACTGCCCGAAGCCGCTGCTCCTGGAATTCCTGACCGCATACGGGCCGGAAGGAGTTTCCGGAAGGGGGGCGATTGAACTAATCCTTGCAAAGAGGTCAGGAAAATCAGGGGCAGTGTTTGCTTCCGAAGCAACAGAGGAGAACATAAGCGACGAAAAGGCAATGGCCGCAATCCAGGTCCTCCAGTTCTACGGGGGCAGCACCCGCTTAGCGGATTATGATGAGGAATTCATCGCAAAAGGCGCAGCGAAAGTCCCTTCCGCATCGGCAATAAGGTTCCTTATTCAGGGGATGAGGGACAGCGAAGATGCTAGCGGGCTCGAGATGTGGAAAGGCAGCCTGCGCGAAATCTCAAAGCAAAGCCCGCGCCTTGCAGAGGAAACCGAAGCACTGCTTATGTCTTCCTTCTACAATGTTGGAAAGGACGCAATGGGCGCGGCATTTGATTTGCTCTCTGAGCGCCCGTCCGTAAAACAGGCAGACTTCTTGCTTTCGCTTGCAGCAGCGCAAAACGGGCACTACTCGGAGAAAGCGGAATCCGTCCTTGCCAACTATGATTTTTCATCTCTCAGCAATGCAGAGCGCTTCGCAATAATGCGCCTGATGCACATCGACAACATGCCGCAAGGAATTGGTGCGCAGCGCCTGAAGGAATTCCTTCCGATCAGCCGCGCGGATGCGGCGGATTGGATGGACGCAGGGTTCCTCTCTGAGGTTTTCACCAATTCCGAAGACGCCGATCTTGCGGCAGAGGCGCGCGAGGCCCTCGTTGCAAGCGCGGAAAGCATCCTCGCCTCCAGATACGGGATTTTGGGCCTGGATAAAACCCTTCTCGCGCTTTCATCTAAACAATCCCTCGATGTTTCAGAACTTGCAACCTATGCGGTCGCTTCCGAAATGCGCAAACAAGGCGATAAATTCAGCCCTGATTTCCACAAGGCGCTTTTCAAGGCATCCAAGGCATTCAAGAAAGACGAAGACGCCTCAGCCATACAGATGCTCATAACCGCGGCCCAGGCAGCCGCAACCGAAGAGGCGATGAGGCAGGTCCTCGTCCCCTACCTTGCAGCAGAAAAAACATTCTCAGAGTTTTCCGCAAAGGCGCTTCTTTCAAGCAAGGAAGGGGCGCACCAGCTCGCCCTTGCTGCGGCAATGGAAAACCACCCTATGGGCATTGGCAATGAAAGTTCGCTGAAGATTTCAGAGAATGCATTCAATGCGCTTTCCGGTGCGGATACCGAGCTCTCTTCGCGCTCTCTCGTTTCCCTCCTCAAGAACAAAAAAGACGACCTTCACCTTTCCGCCTACGAGGCGCTTCAAAAATCCGGGGGTTCTAAATGCCCGGCTCTTCTCGAGCTCCTCTCTTCAGGCGACCCCTGGGAAAAGTACGCGGCAACAAAACTGCTTCCCCAAAGGGAGGAATTTGTCCCGAAGGTTCTCCTTCTTTCAATTGACGCGGACCGGAGCGTTTCCTCTTCTGCGATGGAGTATGTGCTTTCTACCTCAGGGGCCAAAGGCCTCGCTTCAATCCTTTCAAACCCGGATGTTCCTGAAGAAATCCAGCAGGCGCTCAGCAACTATTGCGTACGGAACAAGCCATCAGTTTCAAGGGAACTGATCGGGCTCACTCACTCCGAAGGAAAGGAGGCAGAAGATGCAATACTCGCCCTCGAATTCTTCCCGACCGACGTTTCGTTCCCGGTCCTGCTAGAAATCCTCGATTCAGGGAAACCCACCGCGGAAACCGCGAGAAAAACGCTCATCCAGATGTGCTGGCTGCTTTCAACCGGCACTGAAGGCGAAGAAGCAGAAAACGCGGCCCACGACCTGTTCGAAGTCTATGCGCACACCACGGACCCTGAGGTCAGGGAGGCAATCGTTGATGCGGCAAGGGGGGCATTTGCAGAGTTCCTGCTCGACGATGCTATCGAAAGCCCGGCCCATGCGGTTTCCGCATTGGAGATCTTCACAATCACTGAAAACATCCAGTATGCAGCGGAAGTTGCGCAATACCTGATGGGCGAGCTATCCCTTTCAGGGGAAGAAGCAGAGAGCTTCCCGCCGCTCTGGCAGGTTTTGTTCTCCCAGGATTTGGAAAAGATGGCTGAAATAAAAGCAGGTTCTACTGAATACAAAATCCTCCAGGAGGTCGCGGAGCAGGAATTCATTGAAGGCCAGGGTTCAAGGGAATCCAGGGAGCTCCTCTTTGCGTTCATGAAGAACTTTGGGAGCAGGCAGGTAAGGGAAAGCCTCTTTGAGAGGGGCCCGATTGCGGTTTCCGAATTCATCTGGAGCATGAGGGGCGACGCAAACGAAGAGAAGGCAGCCCTATGGCTCCGCTCCATGAAAGACGAAAACACAAACCTCCTCCTGGACGTGCTCGTTGAAAATAACTATTCCGCGCTCGATAAATTGCTTGAGGACCAGGAACTCGCCGAAACAGTTTTCTCCCATGCAATGCGCAGGGCGCTATCGTCCTTTGCAGAGTTTTCGAAAGAAAATGGAGGCGCAAACGAGGGCAAAGCAAATGAAGGGCTTGAGCTCTATTGCCAGCTTCTTTCCAGGGACGCGAGCATCGGCATGCCTTCTGATGGAACGAGAACAGGGCAGGTCCAGCTCCTCCAGAAGAACCTCGGGCTGGTGGGCATGGTAAGCGGGGAAGGAATCGCAAAGGGGGAGCAGATGCTCCGGGCGCTTTGCCAGAACCTTCTTGACAGCTCTCCGCTCCGCGGTTCTGCGCGCGATGATGCCAGCAAGCTCTCAAGGAAAGAAGGCGCTCCATCCGGGGAAAGGCCGCTCCGGCGGGTTCGCAGGATCAGCCAAAACCCCTCCTGATTTCTTTTTCTCCTCTTAATTTTCTAATCTTTCAGAATGAGTATAATTTGCATCAGACGCCCCAAACCGCGGAGGGGGAGCGCCCCCTCCTCAGTTTTAGGTTAATCCTGATCCTCCCCCCGGCCTTACACTATCCGAGTACTTTGAAACTCTTTAACCATCTCCTTACGCATTCGCTTTTTCCAAAATAAGTATAATTTGCATCAGACGCTGTTGGCATCATCATCGCCCGAAGGCTTCGAGGTTGTACATGTCATCATTTGCAATTCTTATTTACGCATTTTGAATATATAAATATTGCTTAGGGGGTAGAAAGCGCAGTTGGAATCTCCAAGGCCTTTTTTGGATACCTGATTCGCCGGAAGGGCGAATTCCCGGCAAACAAGTTTGCCGGCTCGTTTTTCGGCGTAGGCTAACAAAAGGTCAAAAAACGGGATGCCCCAGCGCGGGATACAGGTGTTTGGTAATATCGCCTTGATTCCAAAACGGAAACACCGCAAGCGTTTTAAGTCGCGTCTTCTTGTCTTATTAGGGATAAATATGCTGGGCAGAAAGACAAGCAAACAGGATTGGGAAAGGCACTATGAAAGAATTGCCAGGCGCAAGTGGTTATATTTTCAAACCCTAAAAAAAGCGGGCTTCTCTCCTAGCCAAGCCGTTCAGATAGTTGCAAAATCATAATAGCCGCAGATCTAATTGGGGCGCTGAACGAGAAATGGGTTGCCCCAGGGCGGATTTGAACCGCCGACCCTTCGGTCTTCAGCCGAATGCTCTCCCACTGAGCTACTGAGGCATTTAACAACTAGTGAGATAATCTTCTGGATAGAAATATTTATTTAGGTATCAGTGTTAATAACCTCGGTGAAACAATGCCTACGCCCGAAGATGTTTTCGAATTTATCAGCTCCACCAACAGCAGGTGGGTGGACCTCCAGTTCTTTGACGTTGAAGGAAGGTTGCAGCGAACTACTGTGAATGCACGCGAATTCGACCAGTCCGCCTTCTCAAAGGGAATCCACTGCGGAGACCTGAAAGAAGTTTTCGGGTGGTCTGATGAAGGCGAGCTCGTTCTTCTCCCAGACCCGAACACTTACGGAAAAGTCCCCTGGGAGCCAAGCACGGTGCGCCTCATCTGCAACCTAACAGTCTCCCCCAAGGGAGAACGCTTCCTCAAAGACTCCAGATATGTTTCTGAAAGGGCGGCAATGAACGCAAAAGCGATGGGCTTCACAAACATTACTGTAGGCACCTCTTTTGAGTTCTACGTCCTTGACAATGTTACCGTGGACAAAATGACCCCGCAGCGGGGCCCGAACTGCCTCATTGAATCCAGGGAAGCGCCCTGGACGCCTTCCCCGCTCTGGAATACAAACCGCGCAGCATACTTTGCGCAGCCATTCGACACCCTCTACACCGCGCGCACGCAAATCTCGGAGACCGTTGAGGATAATTTCCGATATACAATAGAAAAGCATTACCATGGCCGCTCTGCAAGCGGGCAGCAGGCTCTTTCGCTTGCGCCAATAGAGATGCTCTGGGCAGCAGACGCGTTCCAGACCACGAAGTTCGTAATCCGCAACCTCGCCTTCATCGCGAACTCGCTTGCGACCTTTATGCCGCTCCCGATAATGGGTGAAAAAGGAAGCCAGATGCTCTCCAGCATAACCCTCTGGAAAGGCGATGAAAACGCATTCTATGATTCCGGGGAGGAGTACGCCCAACTAAGCCAGACCGGGCGCTACTTCATCGGAGGCATTCTCGAGCACGCAGAAGCACTCATGGTTTTTGCAAACCCCACCCCGAACTCGTATCGGAGGCTTGCAGCAGACCCCCACCAATCGACCTGGGGAAAACGGAGCTCTTCCGCGGTGGTGCACGTCCCCTCCGAGATAAAGAACGACCGCAAGGGAAAAGGAGTTTCCTTCAACCTTGCCGACCCATCCGCGAACCCCTACCTTGTTTTCGGAACGGTTGTCGCAGCCGGGCTTGATGGGGTAAAGAACAAGAAGGACCCCGGCAAGGGCATTGATGAGGACCTCTCAGAAAAAGATGAGGAGGAACTCAAGGAACTTAAGATAAAGCCTCTTCCTGCAAACATGATGGAGGCGATTGCCGCCCTGGAAAGCGACAACAAGTTCCTGAAAGGGCTTGTTCCCTCCGAACTCCTCGAAAGCTACCTTGAAGACAAGATCGAGGAGCACAAGGAGCAGAGCAAGAGGCCTTCGGCTTACGAGTTCGAGAAGTACTTCAACATGTAATTTTTTCTTGTGAACACCCCCGAGAATACTGCCGGCTTAAGCCGAGCAGTTGAATCGGGCATAATTTTCTAATTGTTGAGAACTAGTTTTCGTTGGGTAGCGGGCGCGCCGCCTAGGGCGGCGCACAACCCTCCGCGAGAGGACCGCT
>CAIKOA010000018.1 GCA_903828955.1 uncultured Microcaldota archaeon | reverse complement strand
GCCAGCCTGATGTGCGATGGAGGGCCATTGCAGGAAGCAAAGCCCGGAGGGCTCGTTGCTTTAGGAACGGGCTTGGACCCTTCAATTGCAAAGGGAGATTTCCTTGTTGGTTGCGCAGTGGGAAAACCCGGCCAGCTTCCCCCAATAACCAATTCAATTGAAATGAGCTATTCTCCGCTTGAACGCACGGATTTCGAAAATCTCGGCCTAAAAGTTGGGGAAGCATTAGTCTTTAGCGCACAAACATCCACAACAATCGGGGTTGTCGCAAACTACAAAAAGGGAACCCTTTCCCTGAAATTGAAGAAACCGGTTTGCATAGACAAGAACTCCACGGTTGCAATAAGCAGGCGCGTGGGGCAAAGGTGGAGGCTCTGCGGCTGGGGAAAAACCCATTGAGTCAAAGACCCAGGGTGCGCGAGAGCCTCGTTTTGCTGCTATTGGAGCGCGACCCTGGGCGTGCTTTCCGAATCGGCTCTCGCCTTACAGCCCCTGACCATCGGCACTAACCTAAGCCCAGGGCTTTAGCCCTGGGTCTTTGAGTGCGTATTTTAAACTTTACTTCCTTACTAATACTGCAAGGTGCATAAATGGAATTCCAAAAGATAATTTCGGGCGTGCTTATACTGAGCATGCTTTTCGGGCTTGTGGTGGCAGACGATACCGCCGCAAGCATACAGGCGGGGGTTAAAAGCCTCTACTGCCTCGTCGACACGGTCCTTACCGCGGTAATCTTCCTGCTAATAGTCGCAGCAGCGGTCGTTTACGCGGGAGGCCAGCTCCTCGGGGCGGAAACAAGGGCAAGGGCAACGGTCTGGGCAACCAGCATGTTCATGGGCGCATTGATCGGGGTGCTTATCTACGTGGTTGTCCCATACGTCCTCAAGGCAATGGCGCCGAACCTTAGCTGGGGAGACGTAACCTGCTAATTTTTTCTTACTTTTCCTTTTATGCGCCTATTTTAAGCTTTTCTTCCCTTATTTCTCCAAAGGTGCATAAATGGAATTCCAAAAGATAATCTCAGGCGTGCTGATAATGAGCATGCTTTTTGGCTTGGTTGCGGGCAAGATATTACAACCAGTAGCGGGTGATGAAACCACTCAGATAGCAAGCGGAATCTGCTCCCTCTACACGCTCGTAAGCACGGTCCTCACCGCGGTAATCTTCCTGCTCATAGTTGCAGCAGCGGTCGTTTACGCAGGGGGCCAGCTCCTGGGCGCGGAAACGAGGGCAAGGGCGACGGTCTGGGCAACCTCAATGTTCATGGGTGCGCTCATCGGAGTGCTCATCTACGTCATCGTGCCTTACATACTCGGAGTAATGGTAGCGGGCACCAATGGTCTGGGCACCTGCGGCGAACAGCTGCCATCAACCTGATGATCTTTCCTTAATCTTATTTCTTTATTTTTCTGGGCGCAGAATAGCATATTTTTTAAACCTTGCAAACAAACCTATTTCGGTGCAAGGATGAAAATGAACAAGGCGTTATTATCATTGGCGTTTCTGCTCTCCCTTTTCGGCATGGTTGCAGCAGGCGAAACAGCGCAGATCAAGGCAGGCATCTGCTCGCTCTACACACTGGTTAGCACGGTCCTAACCGCGGTAATCTTCCTGCTCATTGTAGCAGCAGCGGTTGTTTACGCAGGGGGCCAGCTGCTCGGGGCAGAAACAAGGGCAAGGGCAACGGTCTGGGCAACCAGCATGTTCATAGGGGCATTGATCGGGGTGCTTATCTACGTGGTTGTCCCATACGTCCTCAAGGCAATGGCGCCGAACCTTAGCTGGGGAGACGTAACCTGCTAATTTTTTCTTACTTTTCCTTCTTTATTTTCCTGAGCTCCCAAATGGAATATTTTTTAAACCTTGCAAACAAATTCAGTTCGGTGTATGGATGAAAATGAACAAGGCGATATTCTCATTGGCGCTTTTCTTTGCCCTCATAGGCATGGTTGCGGCAGATGAATCCTCAGACATCAAGAAGGGGATTTGCGACCTCTCCAATCTCGTAAGCACGGTCCTTACCGCTGTAATCTTCCTGCTCATCGTAGCAGCGGCGGTCGTTTACGCAGGGGGCCAGCTCTTAGGTGCGGAGACAAGGGCAAGGGCAACGGTCTGGGCAACCTCAATGTTCATAGGGGCATTAATCGGAGTCCTGATATACGTAATTGTGCCCATGGTGCTTGACACAATGAGCGGCCTGGACGTTAGCGCTTC
The DNA here is from genome assembly GCA_903828955.1 of uncultured Microcaldota archaeon. Taxonomy (GTDB): domain Archaea; phylum Micrarchaeota; class Micrarchaeia; order Anstonellales; family Bilamarchaeaceae; genus CAIKOA01. The sequence continues at coordinate 67,846 of CAIKOA010000018.1, read as the reverse complement.
ATGCGGAAACGATACTTCTGGCGGAGGCGGGGGAGGAGGTGGCGGAGGCGGGGGAGGAGGTGGCGGAGGCGGCGGTGTTGACTCAATTGGCAGTTTCCACATCTATTCCATATACTCGCTGCATATTGTCCCTATTTGAAAAGGCAATCACAGCCAAAACCTGCTTTTTTCTTTTTTCCTTTTCCCCCCAACTTATTTAAACTTCAGCCGCCAATACTAATCCGATGAGGGGCTATCTTTCCTTTCTTCTCGTTCTTTGCATAATGGTCGCCTTATTCTCATTCCTCTCCTATCTCCCTGGAATCCACTCCACCTCAGATTCCAGAACAATAGAAGTGGAAAGGACGAATTCGGTTTCCATGAACGTGAAGGAATCCATAATCCTCTCCACTTCCTACTGGATGCGCACCTCTGCAAACCTCTACGATTCAATTCCCGCTGACAAGCAAAACCCCCCTGAAAGGGAGCTCGCAATAAAGGCCGGAATACTCAGCGGCTGGGCGCTTCTTTCCAACCACACCTTCAGCGATGATTTCGACGTTTCCCCCTGGTGTGGCTACATCGATTCAAATACAAAATCCAGGCTTCCCGCAGAGATGATAAGCAGGGGGGAAGTGGAAAATTGCCCCGGCTGCCTCCCGCTCTCAAATCCAGAATGCGGGAATTTCATCCAGCTCTCACAGAAAACAACTTCTGGGGAAAATGATTCGGTTTCCCTTAAAGGGCCCGCAATCCAATCCACCTCCTTCTCATTTGGAGCGGTGGGCGCCTCCATCTATTCCAAGAAATACAAAACCGCAGATGTGGTTTATATCCCGCTGGACCTGGTGATTGAATGAAGGGGCAGGTGGCGCTTGAGGAACTGATTTCGCTTGCGGCATACCTTGCAATCCTTTCCATTCTCTGCACCGCGATTTTAGGGATGCAAGCAGCGGGGGAAGAATGGGGGGCCAAAGCCTCACTAAAATCCAAAGCGATTTCCCAAGCGCAGTTAGCAGACGCTTATTGCAACTCCAATATTTACAATCCATACCCGCGCGGAAGCGGAAAAGGATACATCGAACTCGAAAACGGGAACGCATACGCAAATTCCCCGGTTCTCTGCGGATTCAATCAAAATGAAAAAGCGGAGGGGGCCTGAAATGAGGATCAGATTTTTCGAAGAGCGCCCTCGCTTCGCTCGGAACCGTGCGCAACAGAGCCACTGCTGTGGCTTGTCTCGCATGCTTGCGCATGCTCAATCGCACGGTATGCGCTCATTCGAAAAATACTCGCAAAGCCGTACCGGCGATTCACCCGTGCGCTACAAGCACGATACCCCCACCGGCTTTGCGAAAGGATTTGTTTCGTTTGATTTGCTCTTTTGCGCAATTCCCCTGCTCCTGATGCTTTCGCATTTCCTCATCTTTGTCTGGATGGCAACACAGGGCACTGAAACAAGCCTTAGATACGGGGAAACTACCGGAAAGCTCGCAACAATTGCAGATTATTTGGTGAAGAGGGGTGCAGTTGAGAGGGGCGGAGACCCGGCCTCTTTCCTTGGCGCTTCCCACTATTCCCCGAATTTGATTGCAGATGCAAATCCCGATGTGGAAGAAATCCGGAAAAGGATGGGGCTGGAAAAACTCTCCGCAGGAGTAGACATAGATACGGCAGGAGGCGGCACCTGCGTCTACCGCCTCGTAATCCATAATGGGGAAATAAAAAAATTCTTCGTGTGCGGTGAATGAAATGAAAACTGTTGAAGCGCTCATTTCCTGCATGGTGCTCCTTTCCTTTTCCTCAATTGTGCTTCTGCAGGGGCCACACTCAGATTCAAATGCGCTCGGGCAGTACCGCCTTGCAGAGGATGTCTGGAGAATCGCATACCTTAAAGGCTGCTTCAACCAGAGCGCGCCGCCCGGGCTCGAGCTCCCAAATGCAGAAGGAATAGCAGGAGATTTATCCGCAGGGGACGCATCCAGCTTTGGAAGGGAAGTTGCATCTCTTGCAAATGGAGGCACTTACTCGGAAATGGAAGATTGCCTGAATACGGAAGTAATCCCGCAGGTTCAAAATGAAACAGGCCTCCCGGTTTCCTTCGAAAACATCCAGGCCGCAGGGGAAATAAGCGCCGGAACCGCAATCACAAAGACAGTAATTGTCGGGGGGGTTCCGGAAAAGGTGACTTTCCGCGTCGGATAAAACGCATCTCCATTTATCGGATAAATACGCATATAAGTATTTCTGCATAATTTTCCCCCATGAAGCCTTCAAACATAAGTTCACTCATACGTTATCCCATAAGAGATGTAGTATTAGAGGCAAAAAAGGAAGAAAAGAAAGGGAAGAAAATAATTTACCTTAACATAGGCGACCCCTGCGCATACGATTTCGACCCGCCAAAACAGATAGTTGACGGGGTGAAGAAGGCGCTCGACCAGAAATACAAGGGGTACGCGCCTTCCGCAGGAGACCCGGAGTTAAGGGAAGCGATTGCAAAAATCGAAGGCTGCGGAAATGAGAGCGTATTTGTCACATCCGGCCTTTCCGAAGGGATTGAATTTGCGATGCGCCTCCTTCTCGACACCGGGGACAGCATCCTTCTTCCCAACCCCACTTATCCATTATACCTAAGCAAAGCCGACGTCCTCTCCACAAAAACGCTCCTTTACGAATGCGATGATGAGTGGCACCCGGATCCAGAAGATATACGAAAAAAAATAGAAAAGAGAACAAAAGCAATCGTAGTAATCAACCCGAACAACCCGACCGGCGCGGTCTACCCCAGAAAAGTATTGGAGGAAATCGCAAACATCGCAGCCGAAAACAACCTCGCAATAATTGCAGATGAGTGCTACGACCACGTAATTTTCGAGGAAGGCGTGCAGATGCATAAATTGAAAGACATCGCAAAAGACTGCCTCGTTTTCTCAGGCAACAGCCTTTCCAAGAATTTCCTCTACCCCGGCTCAAGGGTGGGATACGTCGCAATCCACAGGGACAAAGAGGGCCTATTCACCGACGCATTCAACCGGATTTGCAACCAGCGCCTTTCAGTGAACTGGGAATTCCAGAGGGCCGCAATCGCAGCCTACAATATGAATTTTGATTTCCTGAAACCCTCCCTTGCAAAACTGAAGAGAAGGAGGGACATCATAAGGAAAAGGGTAGAAGAAATCCCGGGCCTAAGAATGATGAGCCCGCCCGCAGCCCTCTACGCATTCATACAGGTCGAAGGCTACAAGGGAACAGATTGGGACTTCGTATACGATCTCCTGCGCACGGAAGGCGTTCTTACAGTCCCGGGCTCCGCATTCTACAAGGACCCGAAGAAGAGGCTCTTCTTCCGCGCCACTTTGCTCCCTGACGAGAAAACCCTGGACGAAGCAATGGGAAAGCTGCAAAAATTCATGAAGGCAAGGGTTGGCTGAGCCTTTAGATTAATTAAAAAATCTTTTCAGAGTATTCCAGCCATGGGCGCACCTGCACAAAAATCCATAGAGGGGACTTCGCTTGCAGAGCAGGGCGTCCGCACCTACGTCGGGATGCTGCAGCACAGTGAATCCTTCTGGGCAGCCGTCCTGGTATTCCTGGGGACGCTTTCCCTCCTTACCGCAATTCCGTTCTACCCTCTCCCGGTTGCATTCGCACTCGCCCTTGCGTGCGGAGCGGTTGCGATAAAGAAGCCGCCAATTGCAGTTGCCCTAGGCTTCATCTTGGCGATGCCTGCGCTTTCCTACCAATCCCCGATTTTCGCATGGGTGGGGCTGCTCGTGCTTGCGGCGGTCTTCTTCGAAGTATTCGAAAACTGGGGGGAGATTGCGCTCCTTGAGCTCCTTGTGCTCCTTCCCTTTTCCGCATTTCCCATTTCACTTTTGGGAGGGCTGATTTTCTTCGGAATGCTGGTCGGGAGCTTCTATTTCGGCTCTGCAAAAAGCATCGCAATCTCCCTTCCCGCGGTGTTCCTCGTCCTCTTGCTCTCTTCAGTATGGCTGCTTCCCAATGCGGCATTTTTCCCTCTTAAAATGAGCCTGTACAGCCCAGGGATCCCCGTCCTCCAGATGGGCAAGCCCGCGCTTTCCCTGGGCATGATTGCAGGAGGGATTGCCCCGGCAATCGCGAACATGGCGGACCTCAATGCCGCCAAGTATGCGGGTGCGACAGTTGGCCAAATCGCCTCCAACGCAATGAAGATTCTCTTTTCGGATAGCGGCCTAATCCAGCTAATTGCATGGGGCGCGGTACTCTTCTTTGCAGGCTGGTTCCCGGGCAACAGCAAGAGCAAGTGGAAGCAGGCAATCGCCTCCCTCTCCCTTATCCTGATTCCAATTGCATACTTTTTTGCATACTCGGTTTCCGCGCTTCCGTTCAACCCGCTCATTCCGGCGTATGTAGGAGCCGCGATTTTCCTCGCCGTGCTCATGGACTCAAAAAGCATCTCAGTAAGCAGGGAAAAGAAAATCTCCGCAAAAAAGCAGATGAAGGCATTCGGCAAATTCGGATTTGCAGACCTTAGCGAGGAAGGCGGAAGCGAAAAATCAATGGACGACGTAGGGGGCTACCAGGACGTAAAGAAGGAGCTCCGCGACTCGATAATGCTCCCGCTGCAAAGAAAGGAGCTCGCCTCCGCATATGGATTGAAAGCGCCCAGCGGAATTCTCCTTTTCGGCCCGCCCGGAACCGGAAAAACAATGCTGATGCGCGCCCTTGCAAAGGAACTGGAATACAGGTTCGTTTACATAAAAACTTCGGACATTCTCTCGCAATGGTATGGCGAAAGCCTTCCCTACTCCGAAAAACTCACAGTAATGGATGGAAGCGGAAGAATAAAACTCGCCGAAATCGGAAAAATCGTGGAAGAAAAGCAGAAACTGAAAGTGCTCAGCTTCGATAAGGGGGGAAAAGCGGTTTTTGCGGAAATAAAAGGCTGGATAAAGCACAAGTGCACCTCACCGATTTATGAAGTGCGCACAAGGAGCGGGAGAAAAATAAAAGTTACTGGCTACCATTCCCTCTTTGCGTTAGATGGGATGAAAATTGAAAATATCCCCACATCTAAACTTATCCCGGGCCAGTCTTACATCGCAGTCCCGCATAGCATTGCATTCTCGCCCAGCCCAATTTCAGAAATCGATTTTGTCGAGAGCCTGCGGAAAGATGATAATTGCCTTTATGTGAAGAACCCGGTTCCGTATCTGCAGGAGGCAATCAAAAAGCTCGGCAGGAAGAAGGCCGCGCAAATATTAGGCTATAAGCGGGAAAGTTATCTGGACACAATAATCAATCGAAAAGTCGGAGTAAGAGTGGGCCTCTTTCTTGAACTGATGGAAAGCGCAGGGGTAGAATTCAGAAAGGAGGAACTCCGCATAGGTTCCGGCTCAAAAACCCTCCCCGGAATAATAAAAATAGACAAGAACATGGCAACTTTCCTCGGGCTCTGGGTTGCTGAAGGGAGCTACAACCGCAGGGATACGGTGCGCATAAGCACTTCAAAAGAAGAAGAGGAAAAAATCTCTTCCCTCTGCAAATCCCTATTTGGAAAAATTACGGTTTATGCAAAGAAAGGCAAGAGCGGAAAAATTGCGGGAGGAAGGGACATTTACATCCCGTCAAGGCCCCTCTATGTCCTGATGCGCAATGCCCTCGGGCTTGAAGATGGCGCCAACAGGAAAAAGATGCCTGAACTCGCATTCAATCTAAGCAGGGAAAACCTGGCCGCCCTCCTCAGGGGCTATTTCAGCGGAGACGGCTCAGTATATGAAAACCAGCGCGGAGTTGCCACTGTTGAAGGCGCAACCGTAAGCAGGGAGCTTGCAAGCCAGCTTCTCCATCTTCTCCTCTATTTCCGCATCGTCGGAACCGTTTACAACAAGAAGGAATGGAGCGGCACGAACACTTACCGCGTTTGCATGATTGGGGGCAAGCTTTTGAGCCAGTTCAGCGAAATCGGCTTCCTCGATGAGCGCAGGAACAAGCGCCTTCTTTCTTCAATTGAGCGCGTAGGCTGGTTCAGGCAGGAGCAGGTTCCCATCATGGGCGCCCTCAAAACATTTGTTGAAAGCAATCTCCCCAGATGGGGCAATTCCTCTACTATAGGAAGGGGGATGCTTGCAGGGGATTTCGAAGAGGATTTGGGAATTATTTCGGAAGAAAACGACATCTATTTCGACCGTGTTGAAGAAATAAGGAAAGTTGAGGATGAGAAGTCCGTATACGATATTTCAGTGGGCCCATGCCAGAACTTTGTGGCAGGCTTTGGGGGAATTTTTGCGCACAACAGTGAAAAAAATATTTCTGAAATTTTCAATAAGGCAAGGGAAACCGCGCCCACACTCCTCTTCTTTGATGAGGTTGATTCAGTCGGAAAAAGAAGGGACATGGCAGGGACGGATTCCGTCACCCCGAGGGTGCTCAGCGTGCTCCTCCAGGAAATGGACGGCATAAAAACGAATACGAAGCCCGTAATAGTGGTTGCGGCAACAAACGTTCCCGACCAATTGGACCCGGCGCTTCTTCGCCCAGGCAGATTCGATAAAATCGTCTATATGCACCTTCCGGACGAGGAAGCGAGGAAGGCAATCTTCAAGGTATCGCTCAAAGGGCTCCCCACTTCCCCAGACATAGATTTTGCAGCTCTTGCAAAGAAAACCGACCGCTTCTCAGGGGCGGACATCCAGGCAATCTGCAGAATCGCGATGCGCAAAGCCGCAGAAGAGGCCAAAACCGCGGGAAAAATAGTCCCGATAAAAATGAGCCACATCAGTTCAGTTCTCGAAAGCACGAAGCCCAGCACTTCGCTTTCCGCCCTTGAAGATTACGAGAAATTCAGGCTTGATTTCGAGCGTTCCGAAGCAGGCGCAGCCGAAGTTGAAAAGAAGAAAGAGGAAGTGAAGGACGTCCGCTGGGAAGACGTTGCAGGCCTCGCGGATGTAAAGGCCGCCTTCAAGGAATCCATTGAGCTCCCGCTCCTCCATCCAGAGCTTGTGAAGGAATTCGGAGTGAAGCCCACAAAAGGAATCCTTCTCTTCGGCCCTCCAGGCTGCGGAAAAACACTGGTAGTAAGGGCAGCCGCAAACGAGCTCCAGATCTCCTTCCACAACGTGAGCGGCGCGCAACTGATGCAGAAGGGATATACGCACGCGGTAAACGTAATCAAGGAAACGTTCAACAGAGCCCGCGAAAACCCGCCCGCAGTAATCTTCGTTGATGAAATCGAAACCTTCGCGCCCTCGCGCGACAGCGGAAGGGCGGACATAGTCGGCCAATTCCTTGTAGAGATGGACGGAGTGAAGGGAAGCCAGGGGGTGATGGTCGTTGGCGCAACCAACCGCCCGGATACGTTGGACTCTGCAATCCTGCGCCCCGGAAGGTTCGACAAGCTTCTTTACATACATCCCCCTGATTTTGAGGGAAGGGTCCAGCTCTTCAAAATCCACTTCAAACAGTTTGCGGCAGGATTGGACCTGAATGCGCTTGCAAAGGCAACCGAAGGCTTCACAGGCGCAGACATTGCGCTCCTTGGCCAGCAGGTGAAAATGAACCTCCTGAAGATGAAGATGGCAGGAAAGGAGCCCAAGACAACCACCCAGGAAGTTCTCCAGATGCTTTCAGGAATGCGCCCTTCGGTAACTCCGCAGATGCTCCGCGTATATGAGAAATTCCTTATGGATTACGGAGAAAGGAAGTGACCCTTCAGGGGGAGCGCCCCCTAAAGTGCTCAACCCCCAGCAACCCCCCATCGCTATCTTTCTTTCAGTTTTAATAATTCCGAAAACAGGCGTTACAGATTCCTGTACGCAATTACCCCATTTTTCGTCTTGAAGAATTTGTACTCTTTCTTCAGCAGCGCCTTCTCGGTTTTATTCCCCCGCTGCCTCACGACTTCTGAAACATTCTCCCCTTGCGGGTGCGCCTGGGAAGTAATCGCAACCGAATATCCCAGCCTGTGCGCCCCGCCTTCCTCTTCCCTTTTTTCAATCAAGAGCTCCCGTATTCCCTTTCCTTCATAAGTAAGCAGTATGGCGTCATCCTCAAGGAATACCGCATTGTCTTCGCCCTGCTCAAAATCCTTTGTGTCGGGATTAAACCTAACCGCCCAGGAAAGCGCGACCGCAACGAGCATCCGGTCCACAAAAGCGCCGTAGCTCATCCCCTTTGCAATTATCGCCTCGATTTCCTTGTCCGTTACCGAGAAGAGGCATTTCCTCATCACTTTCCCCGCTTCTTCAACGTCCTCTCTTGCAAGAAGTTTTATTTCCGCCTCTTCCATATCAACCGGGGAATGGAATCTCCTCTTCTTCTGCTCCACAGGAGCGGATTCGGTTTCCATTATCTGGCTCTTGAATCCATTCATACGAACCTTACTCCGCATCCAGGGCATTGCTGCATGTACACTTCCATTTCGTAGCCGCAGCGCGGGCATTTGTAAACTGTTTTCTTCGCAGCCCTTATTTCCGCCTCAAAATCATACTCGCAGTTTTCGCAGATTTTCGCATCAAGCTCGTTCATCTCCTTGCATTTCGGGCACTTCTTCCTGAACATGCTCTTGATGCGCACTCCGCACTTCTGGCAGCGCTCCCACTCTATCTTCACATCCGCGCCGCAGTTCGGGCACTTGTAGCCCTTGGAGGCAAGGGTGCTCTTTTCCTTTTTTCCCCCAAGGACTCCGCCTATTACTTCAAAGAATCCCATTCCCTATTCCTCTCTGGTTGCAAATGCGAAAGCCGCAGCAGCAAGCAGCAGGAATCCGACCGGGCATCCGCTTCCAGAGGAAGCCGTTCCGGCCGCCCCCGTTGTCGAAGTGGAGCCTGTTCCGGCCGGGGCTGAGCCCGTTCCCGTTGCAGCCGCTCCGGTAGCCGCAGTTGCGGAAGTTGCTTCCGTTCCTGTTCCGGCCGTTCCCCCGGTAGTAACCGCGGGAGCGCCCTTGCACGTATTCGCGTAGATTGCCTGTGCAGCGGCGGCGGTAATGCTGTAATCCCCGCTCTTCACCTTGCCTTCAAGGCCGGAAACTTCAGCGGCTAGCGAAGCGTCGTTGCAGCTTGCCTTCAGCCCCTCCGCACTGTTCAATTGCCCGATTGCGGCAGAGCAGGCGGCAGCCTCCTGCTTAAGAGCCGTAATATTGTTTATCGCATCCATCACGTTCTGCCTCGCATCCCTTAGCTTGCATTCCTTCCCCAACTCGATGCTCCTTTGCCCGACCCCGTCAAACTCAGTAATCTTTGCATTCACCGGGCAGCACACGCTCGAATCCGAAGTGCAGTAGGCCCCTCTTTTCAGCTCCTGGATGGTCCCAGAAAGATTGGAAATCCTTTCCCAAATGAGGCTCTCCTGCGTTGTTTCGCTGTGGAACGTATTGAAGGTGAAAACCTTGGAATACACATCGCTTCCCTTGCTCATCTCTATTTTCACAAGCCCGAGGGGCTGAGTGTCGTTCCCGCTCATGCCCCAGACCAGCGGTATGAACACGTCGCACTTCTCACCGGTCGGGTCTATGTTCGTGCAGGTCTTCTGGAGCGCCCATTCCTGCGTGTTCGGGTTGTATGCATACACTTTCGCATCCGCAAGAACCCCAAAGGGGTTCCCGATGGTGAAGTGCATCGTGAGCATGAAAGGCCCGCCGTCCTCGTCCCCTTCGCAATTATACACAGGAAGCGGATCCCCTCCGGGGGTTACGTCCCTCAGCACGAATTCCCTGTAATTTGTGTCCCCGGCAAACAGGTTGCCTACAAGCATCCCAAACACAGCGAGAAAAACCAGAGTTGCTTTCATATCTCTAATAGTCTAAAGAATGGTTTTTATATTTTGTTGTTGAAGTGCAGGGCATGGAAAGGAGGGCCTCGCTGTTATTATTAATTATATTAATAGGATTCTCCCTCTCTTTTGCCTCAGAAGACCCCCCCGATGTCGCTCTTCCATCCCTTGGGATTGAATTCATATTCCTGGTCGGGGTTGTTTCGGTAGGAATAATTTCGCTCCTCTACATGCTCGGCACCTCCCTTGAAATGCCCTCCCTTGTAGCCCTCTCAAAGGAGAACCTGAAAGAGCTGATTGTTGGCGCAGTAATCGTAATTCTAGTCTGGGCAATTGTTGCGGGCGGAAACAGTATTGTGAGCGCGGTATTCATGCAGAAAGACGTGCCCTCAATGGGAGTGGACGCCCTCAACAACCAAATTGATTACCTGGAAACCGCCTACCTCAAGGTTACCGACGCATACCAGACGGTTGCATTCTACCAGAGCTTCAGCTATTTTGCAAGCATCGGCCTCTACTATGTGTATATAGGGCAGGGGTCTTCCCCCTATTTCGGGGTGGGCCTTCTCATCGGGCCCCTTTCGAACGCCGCAAACATGCTCACTGTGCAGATCCTGACCTTCCGGCTGCTCAAGCTGTTCACTTATTATGTGGACGGGATTTTCCCCCCCTTCGTGCTCCCGATTGCCCTCGCCTTCCGCCTTTTCCCGCTAACACGGAAAATGGGGAATACCCTCATCGCAATCTGCCTTGGGGTAATTTTTGTCTTCCCGCTCTCGCTGGTTTTCATGAACGACATATGGTGGAGCAACGATTCGGCATGGACATACAAGCATGACCTGGAAAATACGGCCTTCACCTTTGATAAATTGGGCACGGGGAGCGGCTTCATGGACGGCGTGCTCCAGGTCGTCGATTTCGTATGCGGGAACGTGGTCACGCGCGCAATACTCACCCTGGGGGAGTTCTTCTGGGGCCTCGTATTCGCGCTGATTGCAGCGATTTCCTGCCTTGCCGACTACCTCGGATGCGTCGTAATTTATTTCTACATGTTTGTCTGGGTGATCTGGCCCATCATAGTGACATTCGTCCAGCTTGCCATTGGGGGCACAATACTCACCCTGTTCGGGATAGATGCCGCAATGCAGGTGGGGCCGACGTTTGCCCCGATCGCAAAAATCCTGCTTCCTGCGGTTGCTGAGGCGACCGGAGTATCCCTTGTTTCCTTCTTCATAGTGGTCTTCATAACATTTACCGGGATAAAATCAATCTCTGCCGCCCTTGGAGGCGATTACATCCTTTACGGGGTTTCGAGGTTCATCTGATGAAAAAAATATTGATGCTGCTCGCGCTCTTTTCCCTCCTTTTCGCAGGGGCCGCAGACTTAACCTGCAATTTTGCCCCGGACGCTTCCGACCAGGCGGCCCAGGACTCATTCAACTCCGCGATGGGCCTCGTTGCAGCCGCAATCTTCCTTTCCGTTGCGATAGTGTCCCTCTCATACATGTTCGGCAAGGCAACCTCTAATGCGGAGCTCCTCGTGTTCAGCAAGGACGAGCTATTCCACCTAATAATTACCGTAATACTGGTCATCTCCATAGTGGGATTTTTCGAAGGCTCCTGCCTCTTCTTCGGGAACTTCCTTGGCACGCAGGGCGCGCTCACAATCTCCGAGAATTATGCATCCAGCCTTCTGGTAAACGGAAAGGTCCTGCTCACCAGCCTGCTGAAAAGCGAAGTGGATCAGAAATTCAAGGGCGCGACGCTTGTCGGCTACATGATGCCCCTTCTCGGAGGGGAGATGGCCTTCAAGACCTCCTACCGTACCTCATTCGAGCGGCAATATGAAATCCTTGCCGACATGGTCACCGTGGGTTACGTAAGCGCGGGGGTGCAGTTCTACATTATCTACTTCATAAAAAGTTTTGTTTTCCCGGTCCTGCTTCCCTTCGGGCTTCTGCTGCGGGCGCTCCCGTTTGTGCGCGAAGCCGGCAATGTCGTTCTCGCGATAGTGTTTTCCCTGCTGGTGATACTCCCGATCGCATACGCTGTGAACGCATCCGCGGCCGGTGTATCGCTTAGCGGCAATTGCTATGACAGCCAAAGCGATGAGCGCGTGCTGGCCGATTGCGGCTCCCTCTATGGATGGGGCGGAATCGCCGGCTACCTGTTCCAGACGATATTCCTGCCCAACCTGGCGATGGTCGTGTTCCTTTCAGCCGCAACCGCAATGATAAAGGTTGCAAAGGTGATTCCATGAAGAAGGCGGCGCTATTAGTAATCTTCCTGGTCATTGCGGCTTTCCTGCTGCCCGGCTGCACCCAGGGGGAATCACAGTACGTTTCCCCGGCGATTAGCGGAGCGCAGGCAGGCACTTCGACCACCGCCTCAATCCTCAAGGAATGGAGGATTCTCTCGATTGTTTTCGTCCTCCTTTCCGTAGGCCTGATTTCGCTAGCCTACCCCATTGCAAATGCGTTCAACATCCCCGAGCTAAAAGCATGGGCCGACATCGAGCTCTCCGAAGCGTTCTCAACCGTGCTGATAGTGATTGTGGTGGTCGCCGTCCTGGTGTTCGTGGAGCTGGCCACCCAGGGCATCCTGATGGGTTCCCATGATTTCACCTGCAAAGCAGGCACATATTGCCCGGTCTCCGTCGCACAGCAGTACATACAGGATTACCTTGACAAGTCGCTTGCGGTCTTCGACGACCTCATGAAAAGCTCAGTGATGGCCGGCAAACTCGCAACGATGTCGGTCGTTTTCGGCACAAACTACCTCTGGCTCCTCTACGCCTCATTCAGCATGAAGGTCGCGCCCGAATACATGATCGATGTCACAACATTTACCCAGCAGATGCAGTTCCTGATGGGCATGCGGGACGCCCTTGTCTACCAGCAGTTCCTGCTGAACGAGGTTTCCAATGTTCTTGCGCCAGCGGCGCTCCTCCTTGGAATAATCTTCCGCTCCTTCTTCGTTACGCGCAAACTCGGAGGGCTGCTCATGGCATTTGGAATCGGATTCCTCCTGGTATTCCCGGCTTCCTACGCTCTCGCATTCTATACGCTCCAGACAACCCTTTACGGCTCCTCCACTACCGGAGGGGACGTCTCAAACCAGTTCTGCACAATAAGCTGCAGGCAGCTGCCCCCCCTCGCATATAACCTGACGAGCGGAGCGACGTATACGCGCACCAACATAACCACGCTTTTCCCCCAGGGCGAACACGAAAGCGATGACGATTACAAGACCAGGATAGACGAGTTCATCGCAGGGGAGCATTGCGAAACACACGAGGAGCTCCTCTGGAGAAACAATGAGAGCGGAGAAGAATGCGACAAAGGGGAGGATGGCTGCGCCAATACGGAAAACAAGACCATTGAAGACTGCACTCCTGTCGATACCGCCTGGGGTGCGATACAATCCTGCGGAATAATCAACTACCGAGAATGCCCGCTCATGTGCAGGTCTCTCCCGTACCCGAACGCAAACCCGCAGTGCTCAGCGAGAGCCACGGAATACGCATGCAGGGAGGACGTTCCCGACCAGTGCTTCATCACCAGATACGCGGACATGAATGACCCCGCCCTTGGAGGGATGTACGACCAGGACAGCGGGGCGAATGATGCCTGCCCTGCACAATGCCGCCCCATGGTGGGCCTGAAGAAATCGGGCTGCGACATCGGCTATGGATTTGACTACAGCGGAGGAGGCATGTTGGTGCAGAACATAACCGACCAGATGACGGACTCCGGATACCTGGGTAATGGCGGGCAGGGCGTGATGAGCCGCTGTGATGAGAAAGACAAAACCCCGCCGTCGTTTAGCAAATTAATTGCAAGCAAATTCTGCGAACCCGACGACAACGCCACAAAAGCCCTCTCCTGGCTCGGCTTTGAGGATTTGAAGGAGGGCGGCACGGTCTCCTGGGATGAGGCGTGCCCGAACAACTGCAGGTGGGTAACCACCACCGGAACTACTGGAGACGGGTGCAGACCATATTGCACCAGCACCCCATCCAACCCGTTCGCGCTATGGACGATAGCGAGGAACGCAGGCACCGTCCAGGGCCAGATGGCAGCCGCAAAGCTGAGCTGCTACACAATCATCCCGGATATCGCATTAAACGACCCGATATGCACCCCATGCAGCTTTCTTATCGACCCAGGGTTTGCCTCCTACCCGCCGGTCCACCAAAGATGCGACAACCTGTGCGGAAAGGCGAAGATGGTGGGGGTCTCCAGCGAAGGGGACGCGAATGCGGTCGAGGGTTTTGACGGCCCGGGGGCGACAAAGGAAATCACCAAGCTGGTCGTCCCCGCAATAGTTCTCCCATTGCTCAACCTGGTGATAACTTTTATGTTCATAAGGACGCTCTCGCCGATTCTGGGCGGGGACGTTGACATTCCTGGAATGACGGGGCTGATAAAATGAAGATCGCGCTGCTCTCACTACTGGTGCTCCTTTCCCTTTCCTTTGCCGCGCCCCTAATAATACCCCCGGTAATCCTTCCCTCGGCTAATTGGCAGACCCCCGCAATCCTCGCGGCCTTCGCGGCATTGGGGGTACTCCTCATCCTATACCTCCTCGGCTTCTTCTTTGATTCCGCGGAAATGCGCACATTGGCGCGGCAGGAGATGTGGCAGGTCTTCGTCACGATGTTCTTCATAGTCTTCTTCATCGCCCTGGAGGCGTATTCCTCAAGCACGCTCTCATCCGCATTTTCGGACGTATTCGGGGGCGCCGTGGGGAACCACGTGGATTTCGCATTGAAGGTCAGCCAGGACCTCTCGGACAAGCAGTGGGAGAGCCTCAGCGCCCTGAGCAAGAGCCTCACAATCCCCCTCGGAAGCATGGCATCGGCGAGCGGGACGTGCAACATAATGGGGAGCAGCTTTTCCTATACGGGCTGTGGGGGGATACAGGTGCCCTTTGCGTCCCTCACTTTCGCCACCAATGCGCTTGTTTCGGCGATGCTCGTGAACAACTCGCAGACGTTCCTCATCCAGCTCGCTAGTAGCTTCTTCTTCCCGGTCCTTCTTCCAATCGGCCTTTTCTTCCGCTGCTTCCAGTTCACACGGGGGGCGGGCGGGCTGCTCATCGCAATCGCGGTCGGGTTCTATTTCATCTATCCATTTTCGGTAATACTCACCTGGGGAATGGCAAAAAAAGCGGCGGACACCGCGGGCATCCCCGCATACGGCCCCGAAGCCGGAGATTACCCGTCTTTTGACTACCCGGTGGAGATGTTCGCAAAAAGCTTCGACACCTTTGAAATAAAATCCGAGTGCAATCCGCTGGACATGGACCCGAAGGCAGCACGGCACGAGTCGGAGAGGCTCACCGGGGATTCCGGGGATTCCCTGGTAGACCCGCTCGTATACCAGTTCTTCATAGAGGGGTTATTCACCACAATGTTGAATTTGCTGATAACGCTGACAGCCATTCGCGGGCTGGCAAGCATATTCGGGGCGGAGGTAGACATCTCCGGCCTTGCGAGGATTTCGTGATTTTATGGCAATAACTTGGGGTGACATGTATTCGCTTTCCATGCTCTCCGCAGCGGTAGCCGCAATCATGATGGGCCTCGCGTACGCAATCGGTCGGATGTTTGACAACCCGAAATTCACGGTCTGGGCAAAAACCGAGATTTTCCAGGTCGCGGCAAGCATCGTGATGGTTTTCCTCGCGCTTTTCCTCGTGGGGCTCGTGGGGCTGGATTCTTCCGCTTCATTCTCCATGGATGCGGGCTGGATAAACGCCTATTCAAGCGGAACCGCGGCATATGCGCACCCGGCAATAAAAACCGACGACAACGTGTTCCAGGTTTCTGAAAAATACCTCCAGAACATGGCATACTTCTCGCACCAGGCGGTGCGCGGCTCCCGCGCGATGCTGGGCGCGATGGACGAGTTTTCCAAATATACCCGCACGCCCTGCGTCCCCCCATGGCTGATGTGCCTGATGGGCGTGAACGGGGTGAACGTGCGGCCTCTTGCAGGGGGCGCGGTCTTCGTGCAGACCTCCAACCTGATGCTGTATTCCTCCACCACCGCCTACCTCACGGTGCTTGCGCAAATCTTCTTCCTTAAATTCATCCAGTCCGGGCTGGTCGTGGCCTATCTCCCGATGGCGATAGTCCTGCGCTCGCTTCCTTTCATGAGGCAGGCCGGAGGCGCCCTTCTTGCAATCTGTTTTTCCCTCTTCATAGTCTTTCCGCTCCTGGTTTTCGTGGAATCCGCCTTCTGGAACCCATACGACTGGGTGGCCAGCTCCACTGGAGTGGGGGGCAAGAACGTCTTGGAAAACATGAATGATTTCGTGGGCATAGAGGGAAAGGAGAGCCAGCTCGCATACGGGGACCTCTTCTTCGGAACGGTCAGCGGGGCGGACTGGGTCTTCAAGGACATCCCCGAGGGCTATTCTGGCAACAAGACCATTGATTATAATCAGCCCCTCATAATGTTTAACGCGGCAGCATTCCTTAGCTCGGTTTTCATGTTCACCTTCAACATAACCGCGGTGACGGCTGCTGCCTCGGTGTTCGCAAGGCTCCTCGGCTCGGAGGTCGACCTCAGCAGGCTGGTGCAGATAGTGTAGGTGGGAAAAATGGGAAAGGAAGAAAAAGACAGGAAAGAAAAAAAGCGGCTTCCGCTGATGCTTCCCATAGCGCTGCTCTCGGTATTCATCGCAGTCTTCATCCCGCTCGTTTTTGCGGACAAGGCCACCAGCGAAATCCTCAACAAGGGCGAATTCCTTCCCTCCTGGGAAGGCGGGCCGGACTGGGGGTGGCTGCCCCTCTGCATGCTCGCAATAATGGTTTCCGCGTTTTTCAACGGCTTAATCTACATAATAGGAAAAGCGTTAAGCTCCCAGAACCTGCAAAGGTATTCGATTTCGGAAATGCTGAACACGGCCGCAACCGCGGTGATGGTCGTGATACTGATTGCGGCCCTCACGGAGGCCCTTGATTTTGCCGGGGGCATGGGAAGCATCAAATGCGGGCCGGACAACGCGGTGATAAAGCAGCCCATTGATGCGGACATGTGCAGGACGAACGAGTTCCTGGTAAAGCTGAATGAAAAGTACAAGTACGTCCGTGAAGCGGACCATTTCCCTGAAATACAGTACTCCCTCATGGTCACCGCTCTGGGAGTCCCTATTTACTCAGGCGCATGGATGCAGGAGTATATTTTCAAGGAGGTGGAAACCTACCACAGCATCGCCTACATCTGCGTAAACCTGATGATAGCCCTCAGCGCAAAGATGTTCATGCTCGAGTACATAAAACAGAACATGCTCGCGGTTTTCCTTCCCCTTGGCATAATCCTGCGCACCTTCCATTTCACGCGCGGCATAGGCGCCTTCTTCATGTCAATCGGAATAGGCTTCTATTTTGTTTACCCGACGGTCTGCTTCATAATGGACAGCGGCTTCACGGCAGCCTCGGCTGAGCCGAACCTGCCGAACATAATCTCCACCGGCATGTGCAACATTCCGATGTTCGGAAGCTTCTCCTTCGGCTCGGCGGCGCTCCAGACCGGCTCGACCTCAGGCTCGGCCGCGGAGATATCGCTTTCAAACGACCTCGCTTCATTCGTTGCGGATATCCAGGCTACGCTGCTTTACAATAATTTCGTGGCTTTTGCAATAGCGCTCACATTCATAAGGTTTGCAACAACAATCCTTGGAGGGGACATCACCCCGTTCCTTGGAATGGTGGGGAAGTTGGTATGAACGGAAGAATCGCACTTTTGGTAGTTTTGGCGGCAGCCGCCTTTTTCCTTTTTGGCTGCATGAGCCCGCAATACCAGTTCTGCTGCTATAAGGACGAAGCGCTCCCCACAGACCCGGCCGATGCCGTTTGCAAGGGGATGAACGAAACCAACGAGGAGCAAATCCTCCCGGTTGTCAAATGCGATGCGGATAACTGGACCTGCACGCTCGAGGATACCTATTCCAACGGGACCCATAAAACCGCCCCCATCTGCCCGAACGTGAAAGCAGTCCCCTGCAACACGTCATGCTCCGGGATTTTCTGCGGAACCTTCTTCTATGACCCGCGCCCGCTCGCTGCGGGATACGGCCAGGACGAATCCCACACCAAAAAACAGAAGAAAGGCGGCGGGGAGGCGGCCCTCGACAAGCCGCTCGGGCTCTGGCAGGCGCAATGCACCCTCCAGAACATGTCCCCCATATTCCTGCGGCAGCTTGAGAATTCCGGGGA
The DNA here is from genome assembly GCA_903828955.1 of uncultured Microcaldota archaeon. Lineage (GTDB taxonomy): Archaea > Micrarchaeota > Micrarchaeia > Anstonellales > Bilamarchaeaceae > CAIKOA01. The sequence continues at coordinate 49,887 of CAIKOA010000018.1, read as the reverse complement.
CATCGTGATGAACAAGTTCCGTTTCGGGGTGGGAAGCTCTTTCCAGGATTTCGAGGAAGCCCAGTATTATTTCCCGATTACGGACCAGGCCTGCTACCTGAACCCGTCCGGAACGGTGGACAGGTACATTCTTTATGCAATACCCAACCAGGTGCAGGGAGGCGGGCAGCTTTGCACGAAGGTCTCCTCCACATATGTTTGCAGCACCGATGGAGACATCCGCTCCTATTCCTATTTTGACTGCGCATCCAGGTGCGCCCTTAAGAACTATGGATACAAGCCCGAGATTGAGCCGTTCAACCCATACCTCACCAAGTACGAGGATAACTGGATTGGAAATCCATTCGCATACGGGCCTTACACAGGCGCGCTGACCACGCCTTACCCGAGCGGAATCTCAGGAAGCGCAATCGATTTCTACGACAGATACAGGAATTCGGTCGGATCCCTTCCCTCGGGAAACGATGTGGACAAGTATGGGTACGGAACAACCCTCTATGGCGCAACCTTCGGGAAAACCCACCTAAACACCGAGGGAGGCAATGATGGCTACTCCCTGTTGCGGTACCTTGCATACGAGGGCAAGCCACCAGGAGACGACAGTGTGCCGGCAATCCCAGTTTTCGGGCTAATCACCTCCCCTCCTTCAGAAGTCGACATCACGCCATTTTATTTTGACTGGAACTGGGAAGGCCAGCACGACTCGGAAACGGTTTTCCTCACAATGGAGAACGACCCCCATCAATTTTATCCATGGCTTCTTGCCCACCACTCGGTCTACAACAAGCAGCTGAGCGAGGGGCACCTCCTTGCAAACGGAAGCGTTGCGGGGGGCGCGGAGTTCGAGTGCAGCAACGCTCAGGACTGCCTTTCCGGCTATTGCAACAACTTTGATACAAAGCGCGGAGTCTGCGTTGGAGTGGACGGGCAGGACATCATCTGCGATTGCTCGGACGATGCGTCCGGCAAGGCGCTCTGCATAGGCTCAAAGGGGGTTAGCGTCCCCTCCTGGGATGACCCGGGCACGGATGTGGAGGTTCCCGTCACCCTTTCTGCGCCCATAGACATAGGCGGATCAACGCATGCGGGACAAGACGAAACCATCGCCCAGCTTCCGGCAATGGGCGCGATAAAAATGATTGCGCTCAACCACAATCCAACCGATGAGGATAACCCGCAATACATAGACACCCCCTTTTTTGTAATGCACATAGGGGGAGGCAAGTATGATACCGCCGACAAAGCCAAGCTTCCGGACTATACCGTGAGGACCTGGGCTTCGGTAAACCCGGCAGAAAAAGATAAGATTTACAACACCGTATATATGATGTCCTATCTCCTTGACCCCTGCGGAGCCGTCCCAGACGGGTGGATGGGAAGCTGGCATTTCAGCAGGGGCGACAAGAAATACATTGTCTGCTGCGATGGCGGCACCAACTGCGGCAAATCAGACGAAAACACCACTGTCATTGGGGACTTCGGCAGCGCAGGGAAAAGCGCAACGAGGTTCATACAAAACTGCATGAGCGGGTCAGATGAAAACGGGCACAAGTACTTCGACGACATTTATCTGTGCTATGGCAACAATGCGAAGGATCAGATGGACTCGACCGATGGCTTCGCGCTTGGGGGAAAAGAACAAAGCGAACTGGTTTCCAGCACGATAGTCGCAGCTAATTCGGGCAAGGGCTTCTGCACGCTTCTAAGCGAAGATTCTAATATTGATTTGGGAGAGGCGGAAGACGCGCAGAGCCTGAGCTGCTACATCTACAAGTCCGGAGGCCACACAAGGCAGGGCAGCGAAAACATGGACAAGGACTGCGCCGCCGAAACCGACTCAATGATCGTGATTGCGCCCACCTGGCACAAGGACATCGGCCGCTGGTCAATCGGAAAATGCCTGCTGAACGAGAACGGGGACGACCTCGAGATAAAGGATTACGGGGTTTGCGAATCCTGTGGATATCTGGGCATGGCAAAGCAGGAGATAACCGCGCTCCCAATGGAATCCAATACGAACCTCGACCCCAGCGCCAGCGACACGATGTACGGAAACACATATTGCCCGAATATGGTCATCCACACACCGCAGAACTACTACAGCCTCTTTCAGAAAAGCATCTCCCATGGGGCCCCATTCGGGGACTATTCGCTCGAACCCTATGGGATGAACGGCTACAACAGCTATGAAGTTGGAAGCTACTACTGGGACGATGACCCGAACGTGGAAGGGTGCACATATCCAAACAGTTATAATCTCTTCACGGACATCAGCGGCGCCGACCCCCCATACGGGCAGAAGGGCCTTCCTTACACCTATCCCAACGCATTCTACATCGACACGCAGCTGGAAAGCCTGATGAAAAGGAACGTCCAGCCGGTCATTTTTGCAACGGACGGAAACCTCTGGGCAGAGGGATCGGATTCTACGACGACTGATCCTGACAACCCGTACCAAACTTACTCAGTGGTATTCGATACCAACGAGTATCCGCACACGAAGACGCCAAACCAGCATTATTCAACATTTGAATTAATTAAGGAGCTTTACCAGAACAGGGGCTATCTTTTCGCTGCGATTCCCACAAAGGATGCGACAAGCTCCTCCACCTATTGCGATAATGAGAGCGGCAAGGGAGATGGCTGCGTATACTACTCGATAGGGAGCTTCCTTGGCAACACGATAACAAACGAAGGCGCCGCGATACTTGTGATGCAAAAATCCCCGCCATTATTTATCAAATGCAAGGATGGCCAGCCCTGCAAGCCCGGAGAGATGCCCGAGCTTTTGCCCGGAGGGCTCCCAATCGGGTATTGCAGCGATTATGGCTGTTACTCGAACAGTAACGTCGGATTTTATTCAAGCATAGATGACCGTGCGAAGGCAACCCGCCTCCAGTGCCCCAACTGCATGACTTCGGTCGCAATCGGATACGGGCCCTTTGAGGACTCACCGGAGGGCAACTTCGACATGAAGCAGAGGATGAGGGAGCTCTCGCTGGTTTTCGAATACATCGCCAATCCGGGAATGAAAGACGTGCTTTCGCCAACAGGGCTGCCCATAGGAAAAGAAGCTACCGGCACACCGATTGATGACTTTGATGTCACCTACAAATGCGACAATCTATACGATTGCCACTACGATGATATTAATTGCATCGAAGGCGCCCCGAAAGACTATGTTTGCAATAAGTTGCGCTTGGCAGACATCGACGTAATCTCGATGAACATCCAGCTGAGGGACGGGGACGACTACTGCAAAATAAAAGACGAGGACGCGCGCTTTAGCGCAATCCTCTCGAACATGACCGAGTTCGGCCGCGTGGTGCTGCAGCGCTTCGGGAAGCCGATAGTGGTCACCGATTTCACGATAAACCGGACCGGCGACTGCTGGGACCACGAGAACGGGGGCCGCTTCATGACATACATGGGAAACCACGCAAAGGACCTTGTCCAGAGCGGCTACATCGGGCTGATATATGGTAAGTGGGACGACACGATAGGCGAATACAACGGAATACGCAACGACATCAGCAAAGGAGGCGAAACTTATGCCGCCGGATACAGGGATGAATTCTTCGGGGGGGTATTCACCGCGGCAAGGAAATTCGCGGGCCACTCCATCATGACCTACTACATAGAGGTCCCGGAGAAGGACACCTGCGACTGCGTCCCCTGCTCGGCCATTGACAAGCCTGAGTTCTGCAACGGGAGGTACAAGGGCAGGAGCACCCAGACCTGCGACGGATACACTCCCGGCGCATCAATGAAATGGCCGGACAACTGCATCAGGAAGGACCTATGCCAGGAGCCGAGCCCGTCCGCATACGAGAATGGGATAATATGCGATGTTGTTTACGACAACGGAACCAACGATACGCTAATATACAAGGTGGGGGATGTTGCAGGCAGCCCCCAGGGATATAGGGACGTGATCTCTTCGCTGGATGATTTCACATGGTGCTTCGACCTGCTTGAGAACAACACGGTGACCTACGAGAAATCCGAGCAGCACAGCTATGACTCCCTGCCCGCGGTGTTCCCAATGGACGGGAACACTTCCGTGGAGTGCAATCCCGCCTCAGGGCTGATGGATTCGTTCTGCGGCTACAATCCTCCGATAGACAAGTACCAGATGTCCTGCAGGTTCTCAAGCGCGGTTTTCGAAGATTTCGCGCCCCCCGGAACCGTAGGGCCGGTTAGATATGTTGGAAGCGGATGATAAGTTTAAATTTATTGGATGAAAGGTGTATGCAATGGACCGTGACCAGAGTATCGTTGGGGTAATCGTTCTTTTCATCATACTCATGCTCCTTTATTTTGCGGCCGGGGGATTTTCCGGAGGCGCAGGAGGAGGAGGCGGCGCCGGGGGCGGTGGCGGAATTCCCTGCAACGGCACTGCGGATTGCCCCTCAGGCCAGATATGCCTGAACGGCCTCTGCGTCCCTGCGGGAACGTGCGCCCATGATGCGGACTGCCCACCAGGGCAGGTCTGCATAAACGGCCAGTGCAAGAACGGGGAATGCTCGGGTGAAAAACCCTGCCCGGCCGGGAAATGCGTGAACGGAGTATGCACGGGCTGCAAAAACGATTCAGATTGCAAATCCGGGGAAGTTTGCCTGAACGGGGTTTGCTCGCCCTCCACAGGCGGATGCACAAATAATGCGGACTGCCCGGAAGGATATATATGCTCAGACGGGATTTGCCAGAAATCCGAATGCTCGACCGCGGTTCCCTGCCCAGGGGGCCAGGTCTGCAAGAACGGAATCTGCCAGACACCCCACTGCCCTGCAGATTTCACGTGCCCCGAAGGGCAGATCTGCAAGGACGGTTCCTGCATTACCCCCGCATGCGGCCCGGGCAAGGACTGCCCGCTAGGCCAGACCTGCAATGCGGACGGGGAATGCGTAATATCCCCCTGCACTAGCAATGAGGACTGCCCATCAGGGGTATGCCTGAACGGGAACTGCGTGGAATGCGTTTCCAACGGGGACTGCCCGCCGCTCATGGATTGCGTAGGAAATATCTGCCTCTTCACATGCACCCAATGCGCTAAAGACACGGATTGCGCAGAAGGCGAGGTCTGCTCGACCCTGCACTGCTGCGTGGCAAAGAGCGCATTCATAATAAATATACAGCCAATCAAAAGCGGCACGCTCACCACCAGGCGCGTTTCATTCTGCGATAGCTGCCCCTCAAACGATTCCGTGGTCTCCAGGATGTTCCTTGACCCGAGGCTTGATGAGGAAGAGGTCGGCACCACGCTCATTGTTGAGAACGAAGACGGCTCAAGGCCGGTTGTGAGCGACGCGACGGTTTTCGTGCAGGTGGTCTCTTTGGACCTGACCAAGAAGAAGACCTGCAGGATGGCGACAGACGCTTCGGGGAACGCATATTTCAACTATTCCGACCCCAACTATAAGTTTTGCGATGATTTGGGCTGCAAGATAACGCTCATTTTCTGCTGCTCGGACGTTAGCGAGGGCTGCCTCATCCCGACATGCCTCAACGACCAGAGTATCAAGCATTATACGGATGTAGAGCCCTGCCCGACAACTTCCGGCTTAAGCTGGCCTTCGCCCTGGCCAGAGCAGGCAAAAGTCATTTTCAAGAACGTTGCAAATACCCCTCCCATCTACCCGTCCATAGATAGCGTTTCGATCCCGCCCAAACCCAAACTGATGGGCGTGGAATTCGCATTCCAGCTCTGCTTCCCGATCCTTGTGATATTCGGGCTCCTTTCCGCGGCAATGTTCGCAAGCGGGAGGAACCCGTTTGAAATGTTTTCCCTATATGCCCCGCGCTACAAGCGCGCCCCCGAAAGGGCGCTCAGGCCGAGGGGAATGAACTGGAACGTCAACTCGATGGTTGGAAGCGCGGTAAGCGTAATCCAGAGCGGAATAGGGATGTCCAAAAAGGGCGCAGATGGCAAAAGCCAGGTAAGCATGAAGACAGGCTCTGCAAGAACCGAAGGAAAAATGCCCGGCTTTACAATCGGAGGAAAGGCGCAGGGGCTGGGAGGCACAATTAAGGGCATTAGCCTCGCCGGCCGGTCCGGCGCGGGAGTCTCAGCAAAGGAAATGACCAAAGGCAAGGCAGGGACTGGAACCCAGGCAGGACAGAGTGTTACAGGGGCCGGAACAAAAGGAACCATGACGCAGATGGAAATGTCAAAGAACCAGTCTATTGTCCAAGTAGTTGGGTTTAAGGATCTTTCAATTGGCAAACAAATCGGCCTGACGCTCGGGGCAATCAGCGGTGCTTTTGCCCTCAAGCTGCTCTCCGGAAGCCCCATATTCAGCTGGCTCGTTAACGGAATCCAGGTCCAGACAGACAAGAAGGACGCTAATGGCAAGGTCGTCAATCAGAAAGACGAGAACGGAAAAGACACGGGCAAGCCCGAAAAGGTCTGGGTAACCACATTTGACGGATTATACACAAAACTTGATAATTCAATAAAGAATACCCAGGGTGCGTTGGATTCATTCAATAGGGCAATAAGCGATACCAAGGCAACCTTCAAAGAAACCGAAGCTAAGGAGAATGGAAAGGTTGTGGGCGTGACCCTTTCTTACGTGGACCCGGTAACCGAAAAGCGAGTTACAGCCCAGACCACGGATCCGGCGACCGGAAAGACGGTCGACAAAGTTTTCAAGGGCACTAAGGAGGAAATTAGAAGCCAGATCGATGCGGAGAAGACCGCGGTCCTCGCGCCTCTTGACCTAGCACGAAAGGCTGCAAGCCAGATGGTGGCACAAGAAAAGATAGCTGGCTTATCCAGTTCGCTTGAATCTGTTGCCGATTCCAAGGAGGCTTCTGCGGAAATGAAGAAGGAAATAAAAGAGATGGATAGTAAAAAAGCCGAAGAGCTTGAGAAGAAGCTTACCACAGGGCAAGCAACCCTCCAGGAGGCATACAAAGCCGCAATGTATATGAAGGAAAGCGGGGACAGCGGGGAAGCCCAGAAAATGTCTGCAGCGCTTGGCTCATTCGTTCAAAGCGGAAAATTCGACCAGCAGTTTGGAGAATCCCTCAAGGCCCCGGGCAAGGATGGCGCTGCGGAAGTTGCAGGGCAGGGCCTGCTCGTACTTGGCGTTGTGGGGCACCAGGCCGATGAAAACGGGAACCAAAATCTTTCAAGAGCATGCGCACAAAAAATAGATGGCGTGGTATCCGGGGAAGGGAAGACCCCGGGGATCGAGAAGCTCATTACCGAGAATTCCAAGGGCAGTGAAAAGCTTGCGGAGACGGTTAAGAACGCAGAGGGGGTCCGCGAATATGTTGCTGCGGTAGAAGCTGATAGATTGGCCAGTTCCGCAGTAATAAGGGACGATAATGTGCTCTATGTAGAAACCAGGACGGCATCTGCCAAGGGGGAACCGCTTACTAATGAGACGCGCGACAAATTCGCGCTGGAAGCCGCGATTACCAATAGCGCGGAAGGCCTCGGCCTCATTTCAAATGAAGAGTTGCAAAAAAGAGCGGCAATCGACAAGTCCCTCGGGATACTGGACGACAAAAAGATTCCGCAATGCTTAGCGATCACGGAAGCATACAAAGAGCTGGAAAAAGGAGGAAAGGAAAAGGAAGCCATTGCCCAGCAGCTTTCCGCAGAATATGTGAATTCATACCTTGGAAATCAATACCATATGGATGCAAGCCAAATGGAGCAGATAAATGAGGGAGCTAAAGGAGCAAAGGCTTCTGGAGAATTAGAAGCGATGGCGGATAAATCAATTCCCAAGGAATCAAGGATTGCAGAGGGTGAAGCAAAAGAAAGCATTTACAGGGACGAGACTATTCGTAATCATCTACTTGGGCAGGTAGCGGAAGGCGGAGGAAAAATAGCAATTCCCGACGTTCCTCCGGTTACAAACGAATATGGAAAAGATGGCAAACTGGTGGCTAAAGGGCAATACGAAACCGCGGTTGAGCAATCCGAAGCACTGGTTAAAGACGTTCAAAGCGGCGATCCTGCCAAGGCCAACAAAGCAATCGAAAACCTATTGACCACCATGCATGACAATATTCCAGAAGTTCCCAGTGGCCCTCCTCCAAAAGGGATTATTACATTGGATCAGCAGAGGTCGGAAGACTACCGCTCCGTGGAAGAGAGAATTTCCATAGAAAACGGCCGCGCATACCCGACCGAGCCTTCCGAGGCCTCAAGGAAAGAAGAAGCGCAGGAGAAATCCGCAACGCCAGATGCCGCGCGTGCTTTCTATGATAAAGACGAGAAGGAAAAATATGAGAAGACGCTTGCCCTGATTGACAGCGGGATACCCGAGGCACGGAGGGGAAAGCCCCAGGATCCATTCGCAGCAGAGGAAGAGGGGAAAGCAGAAAGGGCGAGGCTTGCAGAAGAAAAAAAGAGAAAGCCTAAAACAGGGCCAGAGGAATGAGGTAATCCCTTATGAGCACATCCACCCGCCCCTTTAAGCGCTTAAAACGCCATCTCACTTCCGAGAACCTCTGGCTATATGTAATGTCAATTCTCAAAAAGGACGGGGAGGCGTACGCATACACCCTTCCGGCTGAAATGGAGCGGAGGTTCGGCTTCAAGTGCAGCAGGGTGATGGTCTACATCGTCCTCCACATGCTGGAATTCGAGAAACTGATTGCGGCAAAAGAAAAGGGAAGGCGGAAATACTATACTCTCACCCAAAAGGGAAAGGAAACCCTTGATTCTGCAAAGGAATACCTCTCGATGGTTTCCTCTTCGCTTTAAAATACTCTTTATTTTTCTAATTTCTAATCCAGCCTGAAGCGCAGAAGCGCCGCAATCCCGCTAAACCCCTTCAGCTTCTGCCCGCCATTGCTTTCCAAAGAGAAAAACATCAATTCCGCCCGGTTTTTCTCCGCAAGCTCAGCAATCGCCTCGACTTCCTCATCCTTGCGCAGGTTCTCATCCAAAACAAGAAGAATGGAGACCGCCTTGCACTCAACCGCACTCCGCACCTGCTTCTTCCCATAAGCCGCAAGCCCGTCGTCCTTGTTCAGGTGCATCATGAATTCCTCAAAAAGCTTCTCCTCTTTCTCGAGCTGCGCTTCGCCAGCGATTTTTGCGACAACCCCTCTTTTCAAAAGCTCATTAACTCCGCTTTTTTCGGAAGTCGAGCAGTTCTCAAAAGAAATCCTGGAAAGCAATTCCGGATATTTTTCCTTAATGAATTCCTTAAGCCCGTCTTTTGCAAATCCCGGCCCCGCAACTATAAATCTCTCCGGGTATTTGGAAATATAAGAAGAAATTTCCCCAAAATACATTCTCACCTTCTCTTCATAATTCCCTTCCCGCTTGCTCCCCATGCACCGTATTTCCGGCCCATAGGAAACCCCATACCCGCGCAAAATTGCCGTGGTCGCATCGCTCTCATCCATCACAACAATCCGCACAAGAGGCTTCTTGCTCTGCTCCACAGCCTTCTGGAGCCTGTCCACTTCGTAGTTTTTCCATTCCTTTATGATTTTCAATTTATCCGAAGCCTCGAAATCGAAAGTGTGGTGGCGCCCGATCTGTATGAATTCTTCCGGTTCTCCGGAAATTATCTTCCCGCCCACCCGCAATCTATTTGCGGATTCCGCAAATTCCGCAGAATCCACTTCAAGAAGAATAGTTACCGGCTTCTTCTCCTCTTTCCCTTCCCCGAATTTCACGCTGCGCAATGTCCGCGCCTCCACCCTGTCTTTTGGGCGGAGCACACGCTCAAGGTGCCAGAGGTCCTCCAGCGTTTCGATTGAAATTTTCATCTCCCCGCTCTTGCGGTCAAAGTGTGTTATCCGCATACAGGAAAAATATTGAAGGAAAAACAATTAGAATAGAACGCTAGGGAGCCGCTGCCGCAGCCTTCCTTAGCCTTCTCCAGCCTTCCAGCGCCGCATACTTCACATTTATCCATCCGTGGTAGATATCGTTTCCAAAGCCTAATAGTCCGTAGAATGGGCTCCTGCGCGCCTCCACAGGCCGGAGCCTTCCCTTGTGCAATTCAAGGAAGGTATCCATCCCAATCTCAACAGGAAGGCCCCTGTAGCCCTTTCCCCGGAGTATTTTCACAAAATCAGAAGAGGTGAGCCCGCCGTTCTTTCGAAGCTCCATAAATGCGGCCGCATCATTGAAGGTTATCGTGTTCCTCCCGTAGGCAAGCGGGGAAACCGCGCGCTCAAAACGGAAGGGCGCATAGTTGTGCGTATCGTGGTCGAAATAGGGGAACTTTCCATAATCCTTTTTCATCGCCTTTGCAATGGCCATGTTAACGTTGTTTTCCCTTACCTGCCCGGGAACTCCATCATTATACCCGTCAATCCCCTGGGCCTCTTCTCCATTCAGCTTTCCTATCCCCAAAGAAACCTCGTTCCATACTTCGTCCTCAAAGTATTTCTGGACGGATTTCTCCCTGAAGCGCAATTTATAATCATCAATTGTAGGGTTGTAAGCGGCAACCCCGTCCGCATATTTATGTATGAAGCCCTTGATTGCCCTCCAGCTATAGGGAGCGCCTTTACTGGTTTTCTCGGTGAGCAGGTTCAGGATTCCCATCCGGAGCGGAACCCCTGCCTTCACAACGCAGGAAGGGTGCGCGACCCCGAAAGCAATCTCATCCTCATCCCTCATCTTGGTAATGTACCCGAGCACCGCCCTCTTCTCTACTTCAGGGGCCATCCCAGGGAACCTCGTGATCTTCCGCCTTCTCAGGAATTTCTGGTAAAAGTCCTCTGCAATTTCCTTTCCCGCAAACCAGACGTTGAAGTGCGGGTCGTTGAGGCTCCCGAGCCCAAAGGGCAGTGTCAGTTCCAGCGAGGGCACCTTCACAATCCCCACAGCCTTCTCCCTAAGCGTTATGTCCGCAAGCGCGCCAGAATCGATCCAGTTGTGGTAGCCGGTCGCGTCAATGTCATAATGCCAGAGCATCATCTGCCGTATTACGTCTTTGCGCGGGGAAACGCCGTCGTCCATATCTTTGTTCTCTCCCCAGTGGCCGTGCTCGATCGCATAAAAGGTGTTCCTGGGCTTCTTTTCCGAAACCAAGAGCGCCTCTGCAGCCACCCCGGCAGCCCACTCCTCCCCTGGCTTTTTGTCGTTTGCAAGAGAGACGCTTCTTCTCATCAGTTCCTCCTTGGTTAGTGAGCGCCCCTTTGCGCCTCTTTCGGGGTCTGTGAAGAAAGCAAGCGCATGCACCGCATCAAAGCCAAGGAACACGAAGAAATTGGAGTCTGCGCAAGCCCTTGCCCTGTTCAATATGATTTCATTTTCATTTGCGACAAAAGGGTTGAAGACAGAGTGCATTCCCCTCTCCGCAAGGAGCCACTTCACCCTCGCGGAGCCAACAATGGGAGTGAAGCCATGTGAATGCAATTTTTCAGCCAGGCAGGCGACCTTCTCAAAATTTCTCTTATGGGAGCGGCTGAACTCCTTATACTCCTGCAGGGGCGGCGCGCCAACTGGAGCCTGCGGAACTATTCTCGCTTCCATGGCGTATCACCCCCATGATATATTTACTCAAAAAGAGTATTTAATTGTTGGTATTTAGTGGAAAAATAGTGGAAACGAAAAAAAGCAGGATTTTTACTTTTCCCCAGAAAGAATCCTCATTATTTCCTTCTTTTCCTTCTCCGGAATAGACGGGTCGTCCCTGAAGAATGCGCGGAAGAAGTTCTGGAGCATCTCCCTTGTTTTCCCAGGGTTTAGCCTGTATGCCTCGAGCATCTGGTCGGACGCCTCCGGGTGGCTCAGGAACATGAGCGCAATGGAAAGAAGGAAGTGGGATTCCGGATCCTTATTCATCGCAAGGGCCTTCTTCAAATCCTCCGCAGCCTCCTCAAACTCAAAGAGAGCCATGTGCGCAATGCTCTTTGCCTTGTGGAATTTCTCGGATTTCTGCAGATAAAGCGCGCGCTCAAAGCATTCCAGCGCATAACCCTCGTTCCCCTTGTAGTGGGAAACCATCCCCATCAGGAACCAGCCTTCGGGGTCGTCGCGGCTCTTGCGGATAAGTTCGCGCGCGGTCGCGCGGACCTCCTCGACCTTTCCCTTCTGGAGCTTTTGGAGCACATTCTCCATAACGCACATTCAAAGTTCAGGTTTAAAAATAAGTGCGCCCTTAAAATATAAATTCCTTCCAGCAGCCCCGTCGTCTAGTGGCCAAGGATAGGAGGCTTTGGACCTTCTGACCCCGGTTCGAATCCGGGCGGGGCTAGACTTTTTTGTCCCCCTGCATTTACGCTGGCAAAAAAGTCTATTAAAAACCGTTGGTGTTCTTTGCCTTGTCACTCTTTGTCCTTCGCTGCCTGGGCCGCATTCTCTTTGCTGCTCTTTACACGCACTCTTGCGATTGCTTTTATCAATTAACTAAAAACAAGAAGAAAAATAAGAAAATAAAAAATTCAGGCCGGAGTGGATTCGGGCTCGCTGCTTCCCCCGCTCATGAGCGGGCCGTAGCGGTTTATTTCCGCCTCGACCACGTTCGAGTTCCCCCCTTCGTTCCCCGCGTTGTCAACTGCCCTAACCATGTACGAATACGCGAGCCCTTCCACCACGTTCCCATCCCTCCAGGATGTTGAAGAAGCGGTTGCAACCTTAGTAAGAAGGCCCATTCCTTCCGTGCTCCTGTAGATGTTGTAGCGCACCGCGCTGCTTCCCGGGCTGGACCACCTCAAATAGATGTAGTCATCGTCCGAAGTTGCGCGAAGGTTGGTTATTGGGGGTGGAGGCCCGGTCTCCAGGTATATGGAGGCATGCGTGGAAACGGTCCCAAAGTCGTTCTGGCATTGGTAATAGACCGTCTTCCTTCCATCTCCTGAACTGAGCTTCCAGCTCATCTCCGTATCGTAATCATACCACTTGGACCAGTCGCTGTTCTCATTGCTGAACCTGCACTGGTTCGCGTCCCTTGCATCAAGGGTAAGGTCGACGCTCCTGCTGGAGGTATAGCTGTCCCCGTCGTTTATCTCGATATCCAAACTGGATGGCGGGTTCGGCTCCTTCTGCGAATACAGTATTGTGGCGCTCGTAGTCCCTACCAGCTTCCCATTGCTGTCTTGGCATTCAAAGTATACGTATTTCGTTCCATCTCCAGGGGAAAGTGTCCACACCCTGCTCGTTCCGTAGGACTCCCAGCCGCTCCACATCTGCCCGTCGTTTGAGAACTGGGATTGCTTTGCGGAGAAGCAATACAGGCCAAGAACCACGTTCCTGGAGTTTGTCCAGGAGTTGCCGTTGTTTATCTGCATTGAGACGTAAGGCGGAGGGGTAGTGTCTAGTATAATAGTGTCGGTTACAACATCTGAACTCTGCCCGTTTGCGCCCTGGCATTGCGCATATACCGTCTTTGTCCCGTCGCCTGCGCTCAGGCTCCACTGCACCACGGTAGAGTAAGTAAGCCAGCTTCCCCAGGTGTTCCCATCGTTTGAGAACCTGCATTGCGCCGCATTCGTTGCCTTCACATCCAGGTTTACCCTCGGGATTGCGACATATCCTGCGCCGCTTTCAATTTCCATCTCAACCGAAGGCTTGTTCACAATTGTGAAGGTTGCGCTCGCATTTGCCGAGTTGATGTGGTCCTTGCATTCAAGGTTCAACGTGTGCGCGCCTTCAGCCGCGTTTATCGTTACTGTTTGCGGGCTTCCCACATCGACTACTCCGATTGCAATCGGAGCGCCGCTAATGTCCCCTGAGCAGGTCAGTGTCTGCTCAATCGGGTCGCTTGCGCTGAACACAAGGTCGAAGCTTCCCGCGTACTGCCCGCCCTGCTTCGGAGAAGTCAGAGTTATCGTTGGCGGAGTGGTATCAAGGTAGATGGTTGCGCTTGTAGGCGTTGCAACGTTCCCAAAGTCATCTTCGCATATGTAATAAACTTCCTTCTGCCCGTCTCCGGAGGGAAGGGTCCAGCTCTTGTTTGCCGCATAGTTCTCCCAATCTGCCCAGACAACTCCGTCATTTGAGAACCTGCATTTGGTTGCGCCATCAGCGGAAACGTATAAGGTTACCTGTGGGTTTGAAGTGTATTCATTTCCCCCGTTTATCTGTATCTGGAGGTCAGTTGGGGGCTTGGTTTTAGCCAAAATGCTGGCCTGCTGAGTGTTCGAGTCCTCAGCCCCTGCGGAGTTCACGGTCCTTACAGTATAGTAGTAGGTAAGCCCGTTCTCCACATCCCTATCTACATATTTGCTATCGGTAATCATTACCGGGTTTATCTTCTGCCCGATGCTTCCCGATTGCGTGCTCCTGTAAACATTATAGCCTACGACGTTCGCAGAGGAAGAAGGCTGCCAGGAGACTTCAATTCCCCCGGAAACCGAATTTGCCGAAAGCCCGCTCGGGCCCGCGCTCGCGCACCCGAAGAGCAAAACAAGCACAACGACGAATATCCCAATACCTAATAGCCAAGGTGAAACCCTGTTTTCTTGCATAGTACCCACACCGCTTTCCAATACAATATTAACATATAAAAACCCTTGCCGACCCATAATATACGGAAGGCGGGATTATGGTTGAGAAAGTTTACCAAATAGATGCCACTGATGCTGAAACAGTATTAGAACTTAATGGAAAGGGCCTCCAATCAGAAGGGCCCATGTCCTGGCTAGGTTCCCTGAAATATAAATATTACAGGACGGATGATCCCGAACTCCAGAAATTTATTGAGAGCAAGGGCGGTAAAGCCGTGCCAGAAACCAGGGAATACATTCTGGCCGAAGGCATTCCCAAGAGTGAGTTTAAGGAACTGAAGGAAAAATTGGACGAAATGGGCTGCAAATATGATACCAAGGGAGGCTGGCTTTTCACAGAGAAATTCATTACAAACGACCCAAGGGCGCAGAAGCTTCTTGAAGAAAGCGGAAAGGTAGTAATCAAGCCGCTTAAGGATTATGCAATGAATGCCCCCCTTCCAACTCAAAAAGCCGAACCAAAAAAGCAGGCAATCGCTTAATTCAGAAGAACGCAGCAGCCCCTAAGAATGCATGCACAAGCGCAAGGCAGATTGAAATCCAACGGCTATTTGTCCTCAAAGACCTTTCCGCAGGCATTAACACGAGTGTAGATCCCTCAGAAATCTTGCGGATTTCTTCTCGTGAAGCAAGCTTCACGATTTAGCCCTGGGCCTTTGGCCGATACGACTTTGCGATATGCTGCAAAACAATAAAAAAGGAAATGCGGAGAAATTAACGCATGGCAGAGAAAATGCTTACGTCCGAAGAGAAGGCGGCAGCAATGCCAGTTGTGCAGAGCGCGATGCAGGCATACCAGCAGCACTATGGGATAAAGCTTACCGAGCAGGAAACTTCCCGCGTGGTGGAGAATGCTCTTAAAAATCTGAGGTCCACTTCAACGAGCGAAGTGCGCGGGGCGATAAAGGACCAGTTGTTTGCGCTCCTTATGAAGAAAGATCCTGCGCGCGCAATTGAACTACGGATGCAGACTCAGGGCGTTGCTGAACCTGAGAAAAGCAGGATACATGATATTGCAGAAGAGAAGGGATTCAAGGCTGCAAATGCAGAGCTTGCCAAGCTTACGAAAACCCCTGCGGAGAAGCCTCTGGAAGCGGCTCCAGCGGTTGCTGCAAAAGCCGGCTCGCCAAAGGAGGCCAGAGCCCAGACTCCGGCACAAAGCCCGATGTTTCTGGACTCAACGCATGACCCGGAAATTAAGCGAACTTTGGGCGATGCTGCAAAAGCGTATTTTGGCAAGCCATTTGAAGAATTAAAACCGTTGGAAAAAGCCGAACTGCTACTGCGCGCAATGAGGGCTCCAGAGTTTTTCAATTTTCAGTATAATATCGTTTCTGAAGGCCCGCCCAGAAACGTAGAAGACGTTTACCGTGCAAGAAATGGGGATTGCGATGAGCTCTCAAGATTCTACGCAGTGATTGCTTCAAAACCCGAATTTGGTTTGACAAACCTCACTCAGTTTTATGTAATGTTTAGAAATCCTGCTACCGGAAATGAGATAGCGCATACCGCAATATTCTATGTCGGTGGGAATGTCGTTTTTATAGATCCGGCCAAAGGGGATTTCAAAGCATATCCAAAACAATTCAAATCTCCGGAAGACGTAATGCGCGACCGGGAATTTAGAAAATTCCTGCTAAATTTTGCCACTCAAGTAACCGGTGACAAAGGCCCGTTAGTTATAGCTGAAATTGCAGTATTCAGCGGAGGGCTAAAAAGCATGGACGCATCTTACTATTTCAACTATGGCAAGTATTACGCAGACGAAGAAAACTGGCAAAAAGCCGCGGAATCATTTTTGACTGCGCTTGAGAAAGGAGCTAAAACTTATTCAGTTTACTACCAGATCGGGCAAGCATATTACCACTTGGGGAATTACAAAAAAGCGCTTGAATTCTATAAGGAAGCGTTAAAAATCGAGAAAAATCCAAACGTGTATGAATGCTTAGGCACGGTATACCTTCAGCTCGGGGATTATAAAAATGCCATAGCTTCTTTTAGAGAGCAGCTCAATATCGATCATAACAGCGTCTCTGCCAGAGTAGGCTTCGGTGCCACATACCTGCAATTAGGGGGGAATCAGTACGATGCGGAAGAATATGCGAAAGCTTTAGTATACTATAAACTTGCCGGGAGGTACTTGTCAACGGCTTTAAAACTCAATCAAGGAGAATTGACTGAAGATCTATCGTTAAATTTATCTGCTTTTTATGCAAGCATGTTTGCCGTGCTAAAAACGGCCGGAAATACCAAGGCGATTCAAGAGCTGAAAGCGGATTATGAGAAACTGCGGCCAACTGGATTTGAAAACGAAGAGATGGACGAGTTATTCAAAAGTTATTGAATTTTTGGGGCGGGTCTGTAAGTCAGATGTAATTGCCCTCTCACTACATGTAATTTTGGCTCCTCGGTAGCCGCAGTTTCTTTTTCAGGTTTTTTTTGTTGAGGGGCAGCATTCACTTCCGTCTTATTAACTCCAGCATCATCAGCCTTTTTAGGAGCTACCGGAGTGGGGACTATTTGATCCAGTTCTTTTTTAGCAGGTTTCTCATCTGCCATCCTTACCGCCTTTTCCATATCTACTATGGGCGCCCTATTATTAAAAGTTGCTTTAGGCTGGTCTCTTCCGCAGGCTGGGAAAAGAGCAATAACGGTTGCAAGCGCTGCGGCGCCAAACAGCCTTTTCATGTGTTATATTTATGCACGCGGAACTATATAAATGTTATTATTTGGGCATTTGTGTAAAATCGAGCATATCGCCAACTGCACAGCATCATCCACGCAAGGTTCCGAGCGGAGCGAGGACGCTCTTCGAAAAATCTTATCCACCTATTTTTCCATCCCGCTCATCATTATCTGCGCAAGCAGCGCCTCAATCTGTATCCTCTCGTTTGCGCCTTCAACAAGCCGGAAATCGTATTCGCCAATCTTGTCCACTAGCTCCACTTTCTTGCGCTCCGGCATTTCCATATTGGAAACCTCCCGGTAAATCTGCAGAATTATGTCCGAGCCCGCAAGCCCATATTTGGTGGATAAATCAAGGAGCATTTTCCTGGATTCCAAAAAGTTCCCCTTGTACGCGCACTCAACCATTTCCCGGATTTCCTTCGGCCGCGCCTGGGAGCTTATCTTGTACACCAATTCCTCGGTAATCTTATTCGAGTGGATTGCAGCCCCCTGCAGGCAGTTTATCGCCCTGCGCATATCCCCTTCGGAAATGTATGCGATTGCGTGCTCCGCCTTCTCTTCTACGGTAAGCCCTTCCTTTTCCGCAATGTGCCTGAGCATTTTGTGCACCTGCGGATCCGTTAAGGGAAGGAAGCGGAAAACTGCGCACCTGCTCTGAACGGGCTCGATTATTTTCGAAGAGTAGTTGCAGGAGAGTATAAATCTCGTAATCGAGGAATAAACTTCCATAGTGCGCCGTAGCGCATTCTGCGCATCCGGAGTGAGCGCATCCGCCTCATCCAGGAATATGAGCTTGAAGGGAACCTCCCCTCCCATGGATACGCTGCGCGCAAAATCCTTTATTTTCCCGCGCACAACGTCTATACCGCGCTCATCGGACGCGTTCAATTCCAATACGTTCCCATCCAGGTGCTTCCCGTACAAATCGTGCGCAAGCGCAAGGGTTGCAGTGGTCTTCCCGATTCCAGGAGGGCCCGCAAAAAGCATGTTCGGCATGTTCCTTGCCTTCACAAACGCTTTCAGCGAATTGATTGTTTCGTCCTGCCCGATTACCTGCGTTAAGGAGTGAGGGCGGTATTTTTCAGTCCAGGGGAGAAATTCTTCATCCATATAAGCACCCAACAAGCACTCTGCATTTAGGAGATTAAGCATATAAAGATTATACACCATTTCTCTTGCGGAGATTCATATGGATCGCGTCAAGATTGGGATAAACGGAATGGACGAACTCTTAAACGGCGGAATACCAGTCCACAGGCATGTTGCGCTTTTCGGGGGCCCGGGGGCAGGGAAAACCTCCTTTGCATTCGAATACCTTTACCGGGGCGCAAAGGCGGGGGAAAACGGATTATATATTTCCCTGGAAGAAACCGCGGAAGACATCGTTGAAAACATGTCAGCCGCCTTTTCCGGAATTACGGACATAAAGGACGTTGTCGCAAGCAAGCAGCTGGAAATAGTAAAGCCCGACAAATTCCTGCTTGAGGATATTGCAGAAATTCTCGAAGACCGCATCACAAACAACGGGATAAAGCGCGCGGTAGTGGACTCCGCAACAATGGTGAAGATGGCATTCAAGGACGAAAGCGAATACCGGCAGACGATGTTCGAGTTCTTTTCCCTCCTGAAGAACCTTGACTGCACTGCAATAATGACTGTGGAGGCGCCTAACCAGGATTTGGCGGAATCCTCCTTCGGAATCGAGCATTTCGTGATGGACGGAATCATAAACCTCTACAACCTGGGGAGGGAGGACCAGCGCATAAAGGCGGTGGAAGTCTACAAGATGAGGGGAACCGACCACAAACGGGAAAAAGTGCCCTTCAAGTTCACTCCCACGGGATTGAAGGTCTTCGTTGGGGAAAAGGTATTCTGAGGTATTGATACCTCTATTATTATTCCTTTCTTTTCATATATTTTCCAATTATTCTTTACATTTATCAATCCGTTATAGGTGCATTTGGAATGTATGACCATAAAAAAGTCGAAGAGGAAGTCCTTGCCTTCTGGGAAAAGGAAGGGATATACGAAAAAGTGAAAAGCTCACGGGAAAAAGGAATGCGCTATTATTTCTGCGACGGCCCCCCTTACGCAACCGGGCAGATTCACCCAGGCACGGCCTGGAACAAATGCACAAAGGATTCCCTCTGCAGGTACTGGAGGGGAAAAGGGTACAATTTGCGCGTGCAGCCGGGCTACGACACCCACGGCCTTCCAATCGAGGTAAAGGTGGAAAAGGAGCTTGGAATAAAGAACAAGAACGAAATTGAAAAGTACGGAATTGGAAAGTTCATAAATAAATGCAAGGAATTCGCAACCAAATACATCGGAGTGATGGGCGGGCAGTTCGCGAGGCTCGGGGTCTGGATGGACTGGGAAAGGCCCTACATCACCTACAAGGACGACTACATAGAGGCTTCCTGGGAAACGATTGCAAAGGCGCACGAGCAGGGGCTTCTGCGAGAGGGAGTGCGTGTACTCCCAATCTGCTCCCGCTGCGAAACCACAATGGCAAACTACGAACTTGAATACGGGGAGGAAACCGACCCGAGCATATTCGTTAAATTCCGCGTAAAAGAGCGCGATAACGAATTCCTCGTAATCTGGACAACCACCCCCTGGACGCTCGTTGCAAACATGGCGGTGATGGTCCACCCGAATCTCTCTTATGTGCGCGTAAAGGTCGGAAACGAAGTCTGGATTGTTGCAAAAGACAGGCTCGAATACGTGCTTGGGATTACCGGCCAATCCGGAACGGTAATGGAGGAATTCATAGGTAAAAAACTCGAAAAATTAACCTACGAGCACCCCTTCCAGGACAAGATTAAGAAGGAATCTGAACGCAGGGTGGTCCTGAGCGACGAATTCGTAACCCTTGAAGACGGTTCCGGCTTAGTTCACTGCGCCCCGGGCCACGGCCCCGAAGACTTCATAATCGGGAAAAGGTTCGGGATAGAGGCCTTCTGCCCAGTTGATATACACGGAATTTATCTGGAAGAGGCAGGCGCATTCACAGGCAAGAATGTCCGCGCCGCGAACCCGGAGATAACCCAGCTTCTCGTGGATACAGGATACCTTCTCCACGAATCTCGGATAAAGCACAGGTACCCGCACTGCTGGAGGTGCAAGACCCCCCTCATCTTCCTCACCACAAAACAGTGGTTCATCGAGGTCTCCAAGATAAAGGACAGAATGCAGGAGGAAATCAACAACACTAAATGGCATCCGGACTTTGCAAGGAACCGCTTCAGCGATTTCGTGCGCGATGCGCCGGACTGGTGCATCTCCAGGCAGAGGTATTGGGGAATCCCGCTTCCGATATGGAAGTGCGCCTGCGGAGAGATAAAGGTTCTCGGAAGCAAGAAGGAATTAGGGGAGATAAAGGAGCTCCACCGCCCGTACATAGACGAGAAAACATTCAAGTGCGCTAAATGCAAAGGGGAAATGAAAAGGATTCCCGATGTGCTTGATGTCTGGTTTGATTCCGGAAATGCGGTCTGGGCATCGCTTTCCCCGGAAGAAAAAGAAATCTATACCCAGGCAGACTGCATACTCGAAGGCCAGGACCAGATAAGGGGATGGTTCTATTCCCTCCTGGGTTCAGGCATTGTTAAGAATGGGAAGTGCCCGTACAAGAGAATACTCATGCACGGCTTCTTCGTGGACGAGAAAGGGGAAAAGATGAGCAAATCAATTGGGAATTTCGTCCCAATCGAAGAAATAGTTGAGAAATACGGCTCAGACTCCTTCAGGCTCTGGGGCCTCTCCAACACGCTCTGGGAAGAGCAGAAGTTCAACTGGCAGGACATGAAGGAGGCCCACGGAACCCTTGATATTCTCTTCAACATGTACATTTACCTCTCCAGATTCTACCCGCAAAAGACAATCGGGAAGGTGGAACTCGCAAAAGAGGACAAGTGGCTTCTTTCGAGGCTCCACAACACCAAGAAGGAGTTCAATTCCGCATTCCAGGAATATGAGATGAACCGGGCCGCAAAAGCGCTCAAGAATTTCGTTGTGGAGGATTTGAGCAAATTCTACATGAAGATGATAAAAGACCGGGTTGCGCAAGGAGGGGATTCCGGAAATGCGGCGCTCTCCACGATATACACCGCGGTGCTCAGTTCGCTGCGGATGTTTTCCGCCGTGTCCCCGTTCCTTCCGGAATTCATCTACCTCAACTTCTTCCGGAAGCATGAAAAGGAAATCTCGCTCTCATTAATGCTTATTGAGGACGCAAGCGAATCTGAAATCGACCCGCTTCTTGAGAAGCAGTTTGAATACGTGCGCGAAATGGTGCCCGCATTCCTAGAACTCCGGCAGGCGCAGAAGGTTAAATTGCGCTGGCCCCTTGCAGAGGCATACGTGCAAACCTCCTCCCAGGAAGTCGTGGAGGCGGTGAAGAGCCTCTCGCACATCCTTGAGAAAATGCTAAATGTGAAGAAGGTCTCCGCAGGGGAGGCGGAAAGCGCATTCCCCTCAACCCCGTTCTCGCTCGGGAAGGTTTGCCTGAACTGCGAAGTGAGCGAGGAGCTCTATGAGGAGGCAATCCTGAACGAAGTGGGCCGCAGGATACAGATGCTGAGGAAGGAAGGCCTTCTTGTGGAGAAAGACAAGATTTCCGTCAAAATAGATGCGGAAAAGGAGCTTTCTTCCATAATTGAAAAACGGAAGCAGGAACTGATGGATTCCACGAATTCAACATCCCTGGAATTCGCGGCACTCAAGGAAGATGCGGGCTCGAAATCCTGGGAAATCGACGGCAGGGAAGTCCGGATAAAAATAGAGAAGAAGGCTAAAAAAGGAGAATGATTTTAGGGGCGCCGGCTTCATGCGCTCTTGAACTTCCCCCTTTTGTCCATGTTTCCCCAGCAGCTCTTGCAGATTATGAGCTTCACGAGCCTTGTTGGCTTCTTGGAGCTTTTCTCGCATAAATTGCAGCACATTTTTTTGCAGTAGTTGCAAGCCTCAAGCTTCGCAGTCTGCTTTCCGCACCTTTCACATACCATTATTCCCATTATAATAACCTCTAAATGTCAGATTGTTGGTTTATTTTGCCAAAAGGTATTTAAAAGGCATACGGAAATCTCCAAAGATGGACGAAGTTGCAAAAAAAATGCTGTTTGCGGCGGGCCTCGTGCTCATTTTGTACATAATAGGAATATTCTTCTACCACAACATGGAAGGCTGGAGCTGGGTTAATTGCATCTATTTCATGACTTCAACAATCACTACGGTGGGCTATGGCGACATAACCCCCACGCACGAAGTATCCAGGCTTTTCACGGTCTTCTTCATGTGGACGGGAATCTCGGTCGGATTCTACCTCATTTACACCATTTCCAGGTACAGGGAGGAAAAAATAGACCAGAAGCTTATGGCATTCTTCAAGGAAAAGGAAACAGAAACTGGAGGGAAATTCAAGCCCACCGTATTCGAGGCAAAGCCAACGCTCAAATCAAACCCGAACGCCTTCAACCCATCTGCGCCGCCCCGGAAGAAGCGCTGAGGGTTGCGGCAAGCCTCAAATTCCTTATTGTCGCCCCTGCCCCAGTGGATGCGGCAAATGCAAGGAAAATGAGCCCTCCTCCGAATACGGAAAGAGCGAGCCAGATTACGGGGAAAGCCATGCTCACAGCCCACTCCCTTAGTATGTTTCTCCGGAGAAGAATTATCTCCTCCTTTTCCCTTTTCTCTAATAATGCGATTGCTTCGCCTGTGCAAATCATGGAGAAACCGAACGCCGCAAGGAGAAGCCCCGCGCCCCCAAGGTATGCATAAACGCCCAAAAGAAGGATGAGCTGGCCCATCCCGCTGAAAATTCCGCCAATTGTGCCCAGAATCACTTCAATTCACCAGACCTTTGCGTATCTTCCAGCGGTTTTCTGCTCTATGTACATAAGGCGGTTATATTTTGCAACCCTCTCGCTCCTGCAAGGCGCTCCCGCCTTTATCTGCGTTGCGCCGCTCCCAACTGAGAAATCTGCAATGAAAGTATCCTCGGTTTCCCCTGAGCGGTGGCTCACCACTACCTGCATTCCTGCATCGATTGCCATCTGCGCGGCCTTCCTTGCTTCGGTAACGGTTCCCACCTGGTTTACCTTGAGTAACAGTGCATTCACCGCCTTCATGTCGATTGCCTTTTCCAGCCGCTCCGGGTTAGTTACGAGCAAGTCGTCACCAACAACCTGGATTTTATTCCCATATCTCGAAGTGAATTCAGCATATCCCTCATAATCCTCTTCAAAAAGCGGGTCTTCAATGCTGAGTATATGGTATTTTTTCAGGAGCTTCCCATAATACTCGATAAGTTCCCCTTTCTCCAGATAATTTCCATCCATGAAATATTTTCCATCCTTTTCCCTGTAGAAAGAAGAAGCCGCCGCATCCATACCGATTCCGATCTCCTTGGAATATCCGCATTCCTCGATGGATTCTGAAATAGCATCAAGCGCTTCCTCGCTCCTGTTCATTGGGGGCGCAAACCCTCCTTCATCCCCTACATTCCTGGCTCCACGGCCATATTTGCGCGTAACCCTTTCGCGCAGGGAGGCATAAACCTCGCATGCTGCCCGTATCCCTTCTGAAAAGGATTCCGCCTTTGCGGGGATAATCATGAATTCCTGTATGGAGAGGCCGTTTCCTGCGTGCTTCCCGCCGTTGATTATGTTCATGAGCGGAATGGGAATCGTTTCCCCTCCCATAAACTCATAAAGTTCCATCTTGCTTGCGTGGGCGGCAGCCTTCAGGTTCGCCATAGATACCGCAACAATTGCATTCCCGCCCAATTTCTCCTTGTTCTTGGTTCCATCGAGCTTAATCATCCGCACATCCACGTCTTCCTGCGGGCTCAAGTCCATCCCTGAAAGCGCATTATTTATGGGCTCGTTCACGTTCTTTACAGCATTCAGGACTCCCTTTCCCCCGAAGCGCGGGCCGCCATCGCGGAGTTCGGATGCCTCATGCATCCCCCTCGAAGCCCCCGAAGGGCTCGCAGCTACTCCTATTGCGCCGTTTTCAGCAAAAACCGTCGCCTCAACGGTGGGGTTTCCCCTGGAATCTATTATCTCGCGTGCGGATACGGACATTATTCTCATGCGCTAAGTTTGGAAGCAAAAAATTAAGAAACCGAAGGGATTCCTTCCTCGCGCGCAAGAGCGCTTATTTTCCTCAGCACTTTCCCGCAGAGCGCCCGCATATCCGGGTCCATGAGGTTCTTCTCGCCCCATTCCAGATATTCCGGCCCGCCAGCCTTCATAAAAAGCTCCAGTTTTCCCATCTGGACCATCTCTATTGAAACTCCCAGCATCCGCGCGCAAATCTCCTGGTTTATGTGGTCGCTCCCGTCACGTTTTCCCCGGAATGCCGCCTTTGCCTTATCCATTACTGTTTGGAAATCATGTTCCCAGAAAGGGCTGCCCCCGTTCACCCCCTTTCGCGAATCATCCATTTTCTGGAGGCAAATCATCCTATAAGTTCTATCATCTTCAGAAGAAGGAACCGGGGTTTCTGTGATGGACCCGGGAATCTGGGAGATCCGATTGACCCCTGAAAGTTTTTCCTTGAGCCCTTCCCAAGCCTGGCGGATTCTTCCAGTGCTGTCTTCTCTGCGCGCAGGAAATCCGTTGCTCCTTTCAGGCCGAACCTCTTTCTCAACCCCACCCATTGAGAAATATTATTGCCCGAAAACATTTTTATTCAGATGCGCCCAAGAATTACTTATGAAGATAACTGCTTCTTGCAATACTTCAATCATCCAGCTATTGCACGAGCTCGGGCTCTGCCCGGAAGCGGTCATCGTCACTATTGATGGGGAACTCGCCCCGGAAACCGCAACCGCGAAAAAGGGGCAGGAAATCCGCATAATCCACTATAAGCACGTTCCGCCCCTCCTTTCCGCGCAGGAGCCGCAGGGCCCCTGGAAAAAGGCGAAATATGAAAAGAAGTGCGCGGAGTGCGAGCTCCCCCCCTCTGTTTACCTTCCGCACCCAAAACTGCATCTGTGCGAGAAGCACTTCAGCCTGCGTTTTGAAAAACAAATCAAGCACAGCATACGCGACTACAATATGATCGAGAGCGGGCAGAAAATCGGGCTCGGCGTTTCCGGAGGAAAAGATTCTTTTGCGCTTCTGCATGCGCTTTCCAGAATAAGAAATTCACTTCCATTTGAACTAATTGCAATAACTATTGATGAGGGGATTCCCGGCTACCGGGATGAGGCATTAGAGCGGGCGGAAAAAACCTGCAAGAAATTAGGCATCCCGCAGCACAAATATTCATTCAAGAAGGAATACGGGATTACAATCTCCCAGATTGCAAAGAAGGGAGTCACCAACCTCTGCTCTTACTGCGGAGTTTTGCGCAGGAAACTATTGAACAAGAAAGCCCGTGAGCTCAAGCTGGATAAAGTTGCAATCGGCCACAATTTGGACGATGTTGCGCAGACCGCCATGCTCAACCTAATCCGAAACGAACCCATGCGCTTTGCGCGCTTCAATGAGCCGCTGGTGGAATCTTCGGAATTCGTAAAACGGATTCGCCCGCTTCTAGCAATACGGGAAAAAGAAGTCGCATCCTATGCATACCTGCACGGATACAGGTTCAATTCAGGCTGCTGCTGCCCGCATTCCTCGAATGCAATGAGGTGGGGGGTCCGGCACCAGATTAATTTCCTGGAAGACCGCTATCCAGGAACAAAGCAGAAGATGTCCGCAAGCTTCTCCACGCTCCAGAAAATAGTAAGGGAAAAGGTCGCAAAGGAGAATCTGGAAATAAAGGAATGCAGGGAGTGCGGGGAGCCCTCCTCCACTGATTTGTGCATGGCCTGCAGAATGCTTAATGATTTATAATTTCCCTTTCTATACTCATTTGATGGAAGTAGTATTTCTGGGCACCGGAGGGGGCAGGATAAACCTCATCAACCAGGTGCGCGGCACCGGAGGATTCATAATCTCCGGAACAAAGAACATCCAAGTTGACCCAGGCCCCGGTGCGCTTATTGCAATGAAGAACAATAATTTGAGCCCCCTCAAAACCGACATTATGGTGGTTACCCACTGCCACATTGACCACTCAGGTGATGCAGCAGTACTGATTGAGGGAATGAGCCACTACGGGCTTGAGAAGAAAGGCACTCTGATTGCTGCTTCGGATTTTCTTGAAGGGAGCACCAATGGGCCCCGCATAAGCGTTTTCCATTATTCGCGGCTTGAAAAGGTTGTGAAGGCGCTCCCAGGAAAGGAATACGAGTTCGAAGGCGGGAAATTCTTCTTCAAGAAGGGAGTGCATGAGGAATTCCCTGCATTCGGCTTTATTCTGGAAATGGACGGGAAGAAAATAGGGTATACTGGGGATACGGAAAAATACGAGGGAATGGAAGAGGCATACGATGGGTGCGATTTGCTCATCCTGAATGCAATGAAGCCGGATGAAGACCAGTATAAAGGGCACCTTACTTCTGAAGAGGCGTCTGCTTTAATTGGAAGAATCCAGCCCAAGCTCGCAGTGCTCACGCACATGGGAATGAAGATGCAGCAATACCCGGCTGAAAAGAAGGCCCAGGAGATCGAAGAGGAGACCGGAGTTAAGACGGTTGCGGCATTGGACGGTATGCGAATCTCTTCCGAACAATTCTGAGCCCGCGCATTCTTGCGAATCCATAAATATTCTTGCATCCAAAAATAGGCAGGTGAGCCTATGGCGGATCCGGAGGATTCAACTAAGGTAAATCTGCTCAGGGCCCAATTTGAGCAGGCCGAAGGAAAGGTATCCGCCGAAATCGACACAGTAAGGGAACTTGGAAAAATAAACAGCATAGGCGCCAGAAAGTATCTAGGCGAGCTGCAAGGCAGGTGCGAGGACGGCTCCATTACAAACCCCAGGCTCAAATCCGAAATCTCCAGGGCTCTTGAAAATGTGGAAATGCTGCTTGCAGGTGATGAGGGGGCCAGGATAGGGAGGCTTAAGGCCCAGTTCAAACAGGCCGAAGGAAAGGCATCCGCCCAAATCGACGCGGTAAGGGAATTGGGAAAGATGAACAGCTCAGAGGCGAGGGACTACCTCATAACTCTCCAGTTGCGTTGCGAGGGGGATTCCGCGGACATAAAGGACCCCGGGCTGAAATCCGAAATCTCCAAGGCGCGCGCCAGCATAGAGCTCCGGAGAGTCCCGAGAAACTTGGTGCCCCAGCTTAACCTGGACCCCGTGGACCTGAAACAGAGGCTGGAGAGCGCGCCATCAGACAGTGACGAGATATATGTGGTGCAGATAATAAGCAAGAAAGGGACGGCCGCAATAAGTTCGCTGAACCAGATCGCAAAAAACCACCGCCTTTCGGAAGCTGCGAGGCGCGAAGCGGTAAGGGCCCTGGGGACCTTCGGCACCCCGGCTGCGATAGACGCACTCATAGAGGTGAAAGCGCTCTACAAGGAGCTCCCGATGCTCAACGGCGCTGCAAAAATAGCATCCGCTGCAGACCACGAACTGCAGAAGCTTGCCGGGCCGAAGCCCGAAGAAAAACGGAAGGCGCGCCTCTAAAGCGGCCGCATTTCTTTTCCTTCCAGGGACGCTACTTTTAAAATCTAAACAGGCAATACTTTTCCTATTATTTCGGTGAAATTTCATGTTAGAGCAAAGGTTCACAAGCGCAATAGAGGAAAAATGGCAGAAGAAATGGGAGGAAGACCATACCTTCAGGTTTGATGAGAGTTCCCCAAAGCCAATCTATTCAATAGACACTCCCCCGCCATTTACGAGCGGAGAGCTCCACATGGGGCATTCCCTTTCCTATTCGTATTTTGACTTCGTTGCCCGCTACAAAAGGATGCAGGGCTTCAATGTATTCTACCCGCAGGGCTGGGATACGCAAGGGTTTCCGACCGAAACCAAGGTTGAGAAGAAATACGGAAGGCTCCCGAGGGAGGAATTCAGGCAGAAATGCGTTGAATGGAGCGAACTCATGATCGCAAAGATGCACGAATCCATGGTCAGGATGGGTTTTTCCCCGGACTGGGCGCGCCAATACCGCACCATGGACCCCACTTACCACGAAACCGTGCAGAAATCCCTCCACTTAATGTATGATAAGGAGATGATTTACCGCGGAGAGCACCCGGTTTTCTGGTGCTATAAGTGCAGGAGCGCGCTTGCAAAAACAGACACTGAGGATCTTGAGCGCGAGACAATCCTGAACCACGTTATATTCACCGGCCCGAAAGGAGAAGATTTGATAATTGCAACCACGCGCCCTGAACTCATGTACGCATGCGTTGCAGTAATGTATCACCCGAGCGATGAGCGTTATACTCATCTGGAAGGAAAAGAGATCACAACCGCACTCGGAAAGAAAGTGAAGGCAATCCCGGATAAAGATGTGGACAAGGAATATGGAACCGGCCTCCTGATGGTCTGCACTTTCGGAGACAAGCAGGACATCATTTGGGCATACAGGTACAAGCTCCCAATAATCTCCGTAATCGATTCGCACGGAAAAATGACAGGGGCGGGGGAATTCAACGGCCTCGCACCTGCGGAAGCGAAATTGAAGCTGATTGAAAAACTAAAAGCTGAGGGAAAAATTGTAAAGCAGGAAAAGCAGCAGCAGGTAGTCAAGGTTCACGATAGGTGCAAAACGCCAATCGAATTCGCGCTTTCCCACCAGTGGTTTGCAGACATCACCAAGCACAGGGAAGAAGTAAAGGAGATGGCGAAGCAAATCGAATGGGTTCCCTCTTTCGGAATTTCCTACCTAACTGATTGGGTGGACGGAGCAGAGTGGGACTGGGTCATTTCCAGGCAGAGGTATTTCGGAACGCCAATTCCCTTCTATTATTGCGAGAAATGCGGGCATACCGCAAAGGCGGATTCGCTTCCCTTTTACCCGGATAAGGCTCCGGAGAAGAAGTGCCCCTGCGGAGGAATGATGAAGGCTGAGGAATCCGTTCTGGATTGCTGGGTTGATTCCTCAATTACCCCGCTAATTGTTGCGGGCTGGCCAAATAAAGGATGGGAGAAATTCTACCCTTCTTCTCTTCGCCCGCAGGGAGTGGAAATAGTCCGCACCTGGGCATTCTATACAATTTACCGCTCAGGGGTCGGAATTACGGGCAAGAAGCCCTGGGATACCGTTCTCCTGAATGGAAACGTGCTTGCCCCGGATGGAAAGAAGATGAGCAAATCCCTGGGGAATGTAATCCAGCCCACGGAATTGCTGAAAGAATACCCTGCGGATGCACTCCGGCAGTGGGCGGCAATGAGCGGGGCAATGGCAAAGGACCGCCCCTTCTCCTATGAGGATATCAAGTTCGCAAAATCCTTCCTTACAAAAATATGGAATGCGGCAAAATTCATGGAAAAAAGCTTAGAGGGATACGATGGCTCCAAACCTGAACTGAGGGCAGTGGATAAATGGATGCTCGAATCCCTCAATTTAACTATTGAGGAATGCACGGATGCGATGGAAAGGTATGAATTCCACAGGTGCATAAAGAGGCTGCAGGATTTCTTCTGGCATGAGTTCTGCGATGATTATTTAGAATATGTGAAATACAGGATTTACGGGACGGACGAGGATTCCAAGAGGGCAGCACAATATGTATTGAGTGAAGTTTTCTATTCCTTCCTGAAATTGCTTGCACCCATTTCTCCCTTCATTGCAGAGGAACTCTACCAGGAAATGTACAAGGCAAGGGAAGGGCATAGCATCTGCTTTGCCCCCTGGCCAAAAGTAAGCGCCCGCTTCAGCGGCGATTACCAAAAGGTTTCCGGAATGCGGGAAATAGTTTCCGCAATAAGGCAGTTCAAGGCAACAAACCGGCTATCGCAGGGAGCGGAAATGGAAAAGCTCACTGTCCGCTACCATACGGAAATAAGCGCGGAATTGATTGAGGAAATAAAGCAGATCGCAAGGGTAAAAGAACTAAAAACGGAAAAAGGGGAACTGG
Organism: uncultured Microcaldota archaeon; assembly: GCA_903828955.1. Classification (GTDB taxonomy): domain Archaea; phylum Micrarchaeota; class Micrarchaeia; order Anstonellales; family Bilamarchaeaceae; genus CAIKOA01. The sequence goes on along the minus strand of CAIKOA010000018.1, from coordinate 19,816 downwards.
AAGTGCATTCCTGAACGCATTTTCCGCGTTTCTGTGCTAACCGATGGCTTTTTAAGTAGTTTCTGGGATAGTTATAGTCCGGTGTAGTGGATGGGAGATGAAGCATTCAAGCGTGAAAAGCAGGTTGAGCGCCCAGCTAATCCAGATAAGGGAAGGATAAAATCACTAGGAATCAAATACGGAATTTTGGCAGGGGCTTTGGCTTCCGCTTTAGTTTTTAGTTCTGTGAGTTGTACGTCACTTTTATGCGCAAGATTCGATTCACCAAAGCAATTTTATAAGTCCGCCTATGACCCTAAGCCGGAAGACATGGGCGAGCTTGGAAAGTGCAAGGAGGGAATGCAGAAATTTGCGGAACTCCTAGGAAGCGAAGACGTTTTGCTGAGAAAATACGCAATAAAATCCTTCGCAATCGCCGCAGAAAAAAACCCGGAGAGCGCCACCCCCTATCTCGCCGGCCTCTTGGAGGATACAAATCCTCTTGTTAGAGGAGGCGCTGCGCTGGCTTTCGGCTCCGCAAATTTGAGCAGGGATGCGGTTGCAAGATATGACGATATTATCTACAAATTCAGGGATTTATTGAAAGATGAAAAACCCGAAGTTAGGCTGGCTGCGGCAGAAGCGCTTGGCAATGCTGCTGCAAGAGTAGATATTAGCAGATATGATGGAGTTTTGGGATCACTGGGAAACCTAGCAGGATACGAAGAAAAGGCATCATCTGAAGATGCTCTCATAGCCTCACATAAGGCCGCCGAAGCGCTCTGGAGGGCTGCAGAAAAAAACCCGGATGTCTTATTGCCACGCCTTAAGGGGCTGCTAGAGAAAGGAAGCGCAGACATGGCAATGCGCCTGAAAACGGAATCTAGCGAAGCAATAAAGCGGAACCCCGGGTTATTTATCCCATTCTTTGCCGAATTGATCAAGAATGAAGACCAAAAAGTGGCCAGGAGCGCAGAAGAAGCGCTGAAAAGCGGCTGCTATGACTCCAAGAAGCCTCAGGATCTAGCAGCGCCTTTGCTGAATCTTTTGGATGACAGTAACGCTGCGGTAAAATCAACCGCCCTGATTTTGCTTTTGAACATATCAGAACTCCACGTATATGTACAGGAGGATAGCATGGGATTCGAGCAATATCAAATTTATTATCCCGCAGTAGATTTAAGCAAGTACAAGGGCGCAATAGAGAAGATAGGGAAACTTTTGGGAGATGAGAACTCCAGAGTCAGGTCTCTTGCGGCCGATGTGCTTGCTTCCGCATCAAGAACACGGGATATAGATCGTTTTGGCATCAGGGGTGTGCGCTACCAACGATACTCGGGGATAGACCTCAGCAAATACCCTGGCATCATTGATGCTCTGGGGAGGCTGCTCTTAGATGGCGACCCTCTTGTAAGGGCCAGCGCTGCGGAAGCGCTTGGTTCAGTTTGCGGGAAAACCGACCTAGGCAAATACCCGGTAATAGTGGAGCGGCTGGGGAAGCTATTGAATGACGAAAATCCTGATGTTAGAAAAAATGCCGCAAGGGCGCTTGGGTATGCGGCAGAGAAAGTCGACCTGAGCAAATACCCGGGCATAATAAGCCGCCTGGAATCCCTTCATAAAAACGAAGACAACCCGAAGGACGAGTATGGTTTTGCCAGCAAAAGCTCCTCTGTTGCCCTCGCTTATGTTGCCCAGAAAAATCCAGAAGAGATATTGCCGCATCTGGGAGAAATTTTCAGGAACGAAAAAATGTTGGACGTAGAGGTGCCCTTGGCAGAAGCAGTTGCCAAAAATCCGGACACTCTTCTCAAGCACGTTTCGGAATTTTTAGGTGACAGCAATAAATATGCAGTAATGTGCTCAATGGAGGTGTTGGAGCTTGCTGCGCAAGAAAACCCCAAAAAGATAGTTCCTTATCTGGGGGAACTCCTCAGCAATGCCAGCCCTGCGATACGTGCGAACGCATCAAAAGTGATCGGTGATCTCCCAACAAAACAAAATGACGAAGGCAAGTATGCTGGACCGGACATTGCGCAGGAGTATGAACGTATACCCGGCAAACTCGTTGAATTGCTTAAAGACGAAAACGCCAAAGTTGTCGAGAACGCCATTTATGCTTTGAGTGAAATAATCGCCAGAAACCCGGGAAAGTCCGCCCCGCAGATTTGTTCCCTTCTGAAAGATGAAAGCAGGGTAAAATCAAAAAATGCAGCTTATGCATTGGGGAAGGCCGCCATAAAGAACCCTTCAGGGGTTGTTCCCTTTTTGGCAGACGCTTTGGCAGACAAAAATCCAGCGGCAAGAGAAAATGGAGCACTTGCTTTGAGTGTTGCAGCCAACAGAGAAGATCTAGGCGGAATGACCCATACTTTGCTTGTTCTCTTCAAAGATCCAGATGCTAAAGTGAGGGCAAGCGCCGCAAAGGCATTAGGCACCATCGCAGCAAATATGTATACCAGCAGATATGTTTGCTTTGACCACTACCCGTACTCCTGCGAGACGATACCTGATGGCGGCGAGCGCACATATACGATAAACCTTAGAAAATATGGTGGAGTGATTGAAGGGTTTGGGGCTCTTCTCAATGACCCGGATGCCCAGGTAAAGAAGAATGCGCTTCTGGCGTTGAAAGGCATCGCATCCCAGTTATACCCAAAAACCTATGGAGAAGGAGTTTCCCACATAGATTTCAGGGAATATGGCGGCCTCATACAAAAAATTAATGAGTTGCGTGGTGACCAAGATTCCGAAGTAGGAAAAATAGCTACTGAAACATTGAGGCAGATAAAGAAAAACCTCAGGGGACTTGGCGTGCACTATTAGGTTTTCTCTTCAGCCCTTGCAACTATCCTTCCGCTTATTGTATGGGTTGGCGTGTTCTCAGCGCAGTCCGGGTTCACTTCCGGCGCGCAGCTCAGGTAAGTGAGCTGGACCGTCATCCTCATGAGGTCTCCCTTAAGCGGCGGGTGCGCCCCCGTATACCTGAGTGTAACCGTGGCGTTTTTTCCTTGCTCTATGAGCGCCGGGCTTACTTCCGTAAGGTCCCAGTCAACCGCATTAGAACCCTGCGTTTTCACGACAATGTCTGCATTAGTATTAACTATCTTTATATCATAGCCAAGCCCATTGTCCACCCTGAATTTCAGGAAAGTCTGGTCCCCCTGGTTATAAAGGACATAGGAGCCGCAGGAAAGGTCGGGCTGGAACGAGCATTCCTCGGAAACCATGTAGGAAGGGTTGAAAACCCCGGTTGCCATCAGGGCCGCAATAATAATGACAAGGGCAACAAGAGCCCACCCATAGGTCATCAGGTATTCCATTGCTGCCTGGCCTTTCATGTTTCTCATGATATCATTGGGAAGAAAATCATTTATAAGCATTTAGGAAGAATACTTTCTAACTCCGTGTGGTCTCATGGCCGATAAAAAACCCCAATTAGTAGATGCAGGAAGCTATTATGAGATAGCGAACCAGCACTATGAGAAAGGGGACTACGAGAAGGCAATCGAGAACTACAACATGGCAATCCTTCTCAATCCATTATTCTCCGAGGCTTATTTCAACCGCGCATTGAGTTATTATCAATTGAAGAATTACGACAAGTCAATCGCAGATTATACCGAGGCAGCGGAACTCGACCCGAAGAACCCAATCATATTCAACAACAAGGGAGATGCTTATTACAGAAAACAGGACTACACGAGCGCAATCAAGGATTATGACAAGGCAATCATGCTCAACCCGAACTACCTGAAAGCATTCTACAACAGGGCGCTCTCTTACGCTTCTTTAGAAGATTACGAAAAGGCGGTTGAGGATTTCTCAAAAGTGGTCCAATTGAAGCCGGACTTCGCGGAAGCCTACCACCTGAGGGGCCTTGCATACGAATATGCGGGAGATTTGGATAGCGCAATAGGCGATTACGAAAAGGCAATCCAGCTCAGCCCCGAACTCTCCGAGGCAAAAAGCCACCTTGAGTCCGCAAAAGGCAAGAAGCAGTCTGCGGAAGGCGGAGGAGGCGGAGGAGGCGGAAAAGAGGGCAGCGGCGGGGAAATAAAAGTGCTCAAGAAGCCCGAAATGACGTTCAACGACGTCGCGGGAATGGAAAAGATGAAGGAGGAAATCCGCGAATCCGTAGTTTACCCGATGATGAAGCCGGACCTTGCCCGCAAATACGGGAAGTTCGGCGGAGGCGGAGTATTGATGTACGGCCCGCCAGGGTGCGGAAAAACCTACATCGTAAAGGCAGCCGCAGGCGAATGCCAGGCCGCATTCATAAACGCAAAACTTTCAGACTTAATGGATATGTATGTCGGTAACACGGAAAAGAACATCCACAAGGTTTTCGAGACAGCCCGCAAGAATTCCCCGTGCATCCTCTTCTTTGATGAAGTCGATGCTATTGGAGGGAGAAGGGACCAGCAGGAAGGCCAGCAGTACATGAGGATGGCCGTCAACCAGATGCTCTACGAGATGGACGGAGTGGAAGCAAACAACCAGAACGTGCTCATAATCGCCGCCACAAACGCGCCCTGGGATGTCGACCCTGCAATGAGGAGGGCGGGAAGGTTCAGCAAGGCAATATTCATTCCAGAACCAGACCTTACATCAAGAATTGCAATCCTGAAAATGCACAGCAGGAAAAGGCCCATGGCAAAAGGAATCCCTTATTTCCGCCTTGGGGTTGCGACAATGAATTATGCTTCTGCAGACCTGAAGGCAGTTGTGGATGAGGCTTCTGCAATCCCGTGGAGGGAGGCCTTCAAGAGCGGCAAGGAAAGGACAGTCCAGACAAGGGACTTCATTGCCGCAATAAGGAAGAAGAAGAGCTCGCTTCCTCCCTGGTATGAGCAGGCAAAGAAGCAGATCGGAAAGCAGGAAGAAATCACAATCGTAGATGGAAAGGAGCACAAGAAGGTTTCAGACAGCAAGATGGGTGCCGGAGAAAAGGAAGCCTTCAAGGAGCTCTTGAAAGTAATTGAGAAGGGCAACACCTGGTACTGGAAAATTATCTTCCGGACGGCAAGGGAAGTTGCGTTAATAATTCCGATTCCATTCTAGCTTTTTCCATTCCTTATTCTCAATTCCCTCTTTTGGATAAGTTTATATATTTCCAACTTCTCTGTTTATGCAGGTAGTTTGAATGATACTCAAGAATGCAAAGTTTTACCTGGGCGGGCATATAGCAGAAAAAGACATCAAAATCGAGGGGGGGAAGATTTCCGCATTCGGGCATTTTTCCGGGGAAGGGATTGATGCAAAGGGGCTCTTTGCGCTTCCCGGATTGATAGACCCGCATGTGCACCTCCGCGACCCGGGGCTTACGCACAAGGAAGATTTCTGTTCAGGGACGCGCGCAGCGCTCTGCGGCGGATTCACAACTGTTTTGGATATGCCAAATACAAAGCCTTCCACCACCACTCTTGCCGCGCTTAAGGAAAAAAGAAAAATCGCCGCGCAAAAAGCGGTTTGCGATTACGGAATCCACTTTGGCGCAACCAAGGAGAATTTTGCAGAAGTAAAGGCGGCAAAATCCCCCACGCTAAAACTTTACATGGGAAAAAGCACCGGAGAAGTGCTCGTAGACGATATTGCTTCTATTTGGAAGCACTTTGATGGATTCCCGCATGAAAAACCCCTTCTTTTGCACGCAGAAGACGAAGAAACCCTAAACTCACTCGAGAAATTGGGAATAAAAGGAAGGGCAACAATAGCAGAAAAGATTGCGGTTGAAAAGGCAAGGCTGATTGCAGCGCAGGTGAATAGGTTGGTTTACTTTGCGCACCTGAGCACTGCTGAAAGCATTCACATGGCAAAGCTTTGGGAAAAATCCCTTGTTGAAGTAAGCCCTCACCACCTATTCCTCTCTTCGGATAAGGACGGAAAAAGGCTGAAGGAATTTTACAGGGTAAATCCACCTCTCCGGAGCGAAGCGGAAAGAAGAAGGCTCTGGGGCTCCCTTTACGAAATAGACACGATTGGGAGCGACCACGCCCCGCACACGCCCGAAGAAAAGAAGAAGGGCGCGGCAGGATTCCCTGGGCTGGAAACCTCGCTTTCCTTATTCCTCGATGCGCACAACAAGGGTTTGCTTGCTCTCCCCTGGATAATTTTCCGCATGGCTGAGAACCCTGCGCGCATATTCAATCTGCACTCCAAGGGAAGAATCGGGATTGGCTATGACGCGGACATCACGCTGGTCGATTTGAAAAAGGAGTGGAAGGTCTCCGCGGACGATTTCCAGAGCAAGTGCGGCTGGACGCCTTACGAAGGGATGAAGCTCAGGGGAAAGGTGAAAAAAGTCCTCTTCAGGGGCGTTCTTGCAGTTGAAGATGGGGCAGTGCTTGCGGAAACAAAGGGCAGGGAAGTTCTCCTCTAGAGATAACTTGTTATTTTTTAACATTTTCCGCCCAATTCCACTTCCATGGAACTTCATGAACGTATATTCGAACTAGCGCTAAACCGCTCATTCTTCATTCCCTCCAACGAGATTTACGGCTCTGCCTCGGGCTTCTACGATTATGGGCCAGCTGGTTGCCAGATAAAGCACAACCTGGAGAACGCCTGGAGAAGGATGTTCCTGGTTGAGGACGGATTCCTCGAAGTGGAGAGCTCAATAGTAACTCCCGAAATCGTCCTGAAGGCAAGCGGCCACGTGGACGAATTCACAGACCCGGTGGTCTCATGCAAGAAATGCAACTCAAAAGTGCGCGCAGACCACCTAGTCGAGGATAAAGTCAAAATAAAATGGGACGGAAAATTGGAAACCCTGAATGCACTGATCTCGGATAATGGCATAACCTGCCCTTCCTGCGGAGGGGAACTCTCTGAAGCATACGTAACCAACCTCATGTTCAGCACCGGGATTGGAGCAGATCACGCGCGCGCATACCTGCGCCCGGAAACCGCCCAGGGAATCTTTACCGCATTTCCGAGGATTTTCCGCAACCACGGCACAAAGCTTCCTCTTGCAGTAGGGCAAATCGGGAGGAGCTTCCGCAACGAAATCTCCCCAAGGAAGGGAATCGTGCGCATGAGGGAATTCACCCAGATGGAGCTCGAGTATTTCTTCAGCCCAATAAAAGCGGAAATCGAGGGATTCGAAGCAGTTGCGCAGAAGAAGATGCGCTTTCTTAAAAGGGGCGCGGCAGAGCCAGAGTGGATGACTGCCCAGCAAGTAGTTGAAGAGGGCATTGGAAACCAAATCATGGCGTATTTCCTTGCAAAAGAATGGGAATATTACGTTCTTGCAGGGCTTGACCAGGAGAGGATGTGGTTCAGGCACCTTGAAGAGAACGAGACTCCGCATTACTCGGAAAGCAATGTGGATTTGGAGGTTCTCACTTCTTACGGGGTGGTGGAAATCTCTGGAAATGCCTACCGCACAAACTATGATCTTTCCAGGCACGGGCAGTTCAGCGGAAAGGAAATCGAAGTATTTCTTCAGGAAGAGGGTAAGAAGGTGGTTCCGCACGTGGTGGAAGTTTCCATGGGTGTGGACAGGCTGATTTTCTGCCTTCTTGAGCACACCTTCCGCGAAAAGAGCGGGGAAAAGGAATGGGAATGGTTCGATTTCCCTCCTGCGGTTGCGCCTTATGAGGTTGCGGTTTTCCCGCTCATGAAGAAGGACGAGCTCAAGGCCCCTGCAGAGAGCATCGTGTTAACCCTCCGCGAAAACGGAATCAACACCTATTATTCTGCAATCGGCTCAATCGGGAAAAGGTATGCGCGCCTGGATGAGATAGGGGTTCCCTATGCGGTCACAATCGACTACCAGACAATAGAGGACAATACAGTAACAATCAGGTTCAGGAATGACGGAAAACAAAAGCGGGTAAAAATTCCAGAGCTTGCGGAAAAACTGAAAAAATACAAAAAAGAGGGAAGGTTTACCCTCTGAATTTCCCCTAGTCTTTTATTCCAAAGAGCTCCTTTGCCTTCTTGAAGTGCTCTTCCACGGGCTTTATTGCGATTTCAGTGGAATCCTCCTTCCTGCTGACAATGTAGATGCTCTCGAGGTCTATGCCGCGGTTTGCCATCTTCCTTGTGATTTTTCCAAGTTCACCGGGCCGATTTATGAGCTTAAGGACCAACACATCCGATACAACGACGCCCTGGACCCCCGGGGCCTTGTCGAGCGCCTTTCTTGCGCTTGTCGCATCCGGAGTGATGAGCCTGAAAAGGGCCCTTCCCCCCTGCTCATAGGCTGCGATTGCTTCGATGTTTATCCCAACCCCACCCAGAGCTTCAGCGATGTTCGCCAGAGTCCCAATCCTGTTGTCCGTAATTACGCTCAGTTCCTTCATGGTTACTCCTCCCATTCTGTTCACCTATGTCTAAAACCTATTTTTAATGTTTCTGCCCCACGCCCCTTTAGGTACACGTAAGGTTTACGTCCATTTTTGCAACCACAAACTTCATCGTGCTGTTGCAGACATAATCGCTGCAGGGGCCCGGGTTTGCATTCCTGCAATACCCGTCTATGCAGATGTAGTTGAATTCCCCTTCATCCTCGAGGTAGGTCTCATCTTTCCCGGAAAGGTCCTTGGTGATATAGAGTTGCGCCGAAGGCGGCCACTTCATCACCGGAGGATAGAAACACTGCGGGCAGCTTCCCTCCAGCACGAATTTCTGGAAAGAAATGAAGTCGTCCTGGTCAATCCAAAGCCTCTGCCCGGGCACGAGCACCTGTGACATCAGGGGGGTTGCGCCCTTCCCTGCGCCTGCAGGGTAGACGTCTATTGTGATGCTTGCCGCGGGTGCAACCGGTGTGCAGGCCTTCTGGCTGCTGCCCATGCATCCCTCATTGGGGATGTGCATGCATTCGTAGGTCGGGCTTCCTGAGCACAAATCGGTTGTGCATGGGTCCCCGTCATCGCAGGGCGGGCATCCGGTCCTTATGCATTCCCCTTCCTTGCATTCAGATGCGCACTTCTGGGTTTTGTATTCCCATTCCCCATTTGTGCACTTGAAATCATAAAATCTCGTCTGGTTTTCCCCGCAATAATCTTTCATTATGGGCGGTTCGCATTTCTTGGGAACCACTTCCTGGGAAGCATTGGAAACATTTGCTACATTCTGCTGCGGATTTTCCACAAGCGGCACGAATGCTGCCTGGGGCGGCTCCCCCCGCGTTTCTGCTGCCTTCTGCTCCTGCAGGCATCCATATATCATGAGAGAACTTACAATGACCAATGTGAGCAACGCTATTGATTTCTTCATCAATTGCACCTTGCTCCCTTATCTCAGGGGGTATTTAATAATTATTTGGAAGTCCGATTGCCGGAGAGCCGCCTAAACCCGCATATTCTTATAGGAATATTGTTTTCAGCAAGATTAATATACCCGAAATGCTATTTCTGCCCAGGTGTGGTGAATATGTCTTCTAAGAACTATCTGTTTACCTCGGAATCGGTAACTGAAGGGCACCCGGACAAGCTTTGCGACCAGATATCTGATTCGATACTGGATGAGCTCATAAAGCAGGACCCGCGCTCGCGCGTGGCGGTTGAAACTGCAACCACTGCAGGGCTCGCAATCGTGATGGGCGAGATTACCACTTCAGGATATGTTGAATTCCAGAAAGTGGTGCGCGACGTAATCCGTGACGTCGGCTACACGAAGCCCGAATACCTTTTCGATTACCGCTCCTGCGGAGTCCTCGCTTCAATCAACGAGCAATCCCCGGACATTGCCCAAGGAGTGAACGTAAGCGCCCAGCATGAGCAGGGAGCCGGAGACCAGGGGATAATGTTCGGGTACGCATCCAGGGAAACCCCGGAACTGATGCCCATGCCGATAATGCTTTCGCACAAGCTTGCGCGGAAACTTGCGGAAGTGCGCAAGAATGGGACTATTCCTTACTTGCGCCCGGACGGAAAAACCCAGGTAACTCTTGAATATATTGACCACAAGCCCGCGCGCGTGCACACAGTGGTGCTTGCGGCTCAGCATGATGAGAATATCACCCTGGATAAATTGAGGAAGGATATTACCGAGCACGTGGTGAAGCCTGTTTGCGGGGATCTTTACGACTCCAAAACGATAGTAGTGATTAATGGAACGGGCAAATTCGTGCTTGGCGGCCCGGCTGCGGATACCGGGGTTACGGGAAGAAAAATTATCGTGGATACCTATGGGGGAAGGGGCCACCACGGAGGAGGGTGCTTCTCGGGAAAAGACCCGTCCAAGGTGGACAGGTCTGGAGCCTACATGGCGCGCTATGTTGCGAAAAATATTGTTGCAGGAGGCCTTGCAGACATTTGCGAGGTTCAGATCTCCTACGTGATTGGGGTTGCGAAGCCCCTTTCCGTATTCGTGGATACGCGCGGAACCTCCAAGATTCCGGTGGAAAAGATTGAGAAACTGGTCGTTGACCACTTCTCCTTCAAGCCCGCGGACATGATTAAGAAATTGGACTTGCTGCGCCCGATTTACAAGAAGACCGCAGCCTATGGGCACTTCGGCCGCACTGAGCCGGAATTCACCTGGGAAAAGACAGATATGGCGAAAACGCTCAGGCAGGAAGCCGGGTTCTGAAAATTTCCTTATTTTTAACTTTTTATTAATTTTTAAGCTCTTGCAAAACACAACTTATATTAAGGAACATGGTGAAAAAATGGCTATGAAAAAAATATTGTTTTTTGTTTTTGCATCGGGCCTTTTTGCCCTGCTGCTCTCAGGCACGCCCTCAGCCGAATCGGCCCAGCTATCCCAATGCAAGCAAGACTGTTGCGTTAGCAATTCTGGGCAATGGACAGCCAATTACGGAGGTGTTTGCTCTTGGCCAGAAGTAAGTCCTGAGGTAAACTCCGAAAATTCGGCATTTATTGCCTGCATGAAACAGTGTCCGGAGTCTTCCGCCCCATCCTTATGCAGCCTGCCGTTTGTTCTGGCGGCGCTCGGAATCATGGCGTTCTTCTTTAGGGGCGGTGGAAGCCGAATATCCAAATAATAAAAAATAAAAGAAAATATCCTTCCTTTGCAGTAAAAATATAAATGATGGAGAAGGAATCCTACCATGAAGCGGGCATTCATAACCCTCTTTCTTGCTTTCATCCTTTTCGGCTGCCTCTCTCCAGAGAATACTGCGAACAATCCTCATGCAAATGAAACAACTCCAGGCGGAGTGCGCATCCTGAAGAATATCGAATACGCCAAAGTGAACGGGAAATCCCTTCTCCTCGACCTCTATCTGCCGCAAAGCGATACGCCAAGCCCGTTGATTATATTTGTGCACGGAGGCGCATGGGCAAGGGGAAGCAAGGATACCTGTCCTGGAGAGATGCTGGCTGGGCATGGGTTTGCCGCCGCATGCATAGATTACAGGCTGAGCGGAGAAGCCATGTTCCCGGCACAGATTTACGATGTGAAAGCCGCAACGAGGTGGCTCAGGGCGAACGCGGGAGAATATGGGATAGATCCGGGCAGGTTCGGAGCCTGGGGGATTTCTGCAGGCGGGCATCTGGCGGCGCTCCTTGGCACTTCCGGGGGAATTCCTGAGCTGGAGGGGAACGAAGGCGTCACGAACCAATCAAGCAGGGTGCAGGCGGTATGCGATTATTCCGGCCCGATAGATTTCATTGCGGTAGAGAACAACACCCCGGGAGACTTTTATACCTACACCACGGATGCCGCGAATTTGCTTGGCGGCCCGATAAGCAGGAACCACGGGATCGCAACGATGGCAAGCCCCCTCACCTACATCACCGCTGAAGACCCGCCATTCCTGATAATCCACGGAGACATGGACAAGGTGGTGCCTTACAACCAAAGCGTTGTTTTCTACAATGCCCTCGTTGCAAGCGGGGTGGATGCGACGTTCATTCCGGCAGAGGGGAAGGGCCATGACATTGTGCCGGATGACCCGGGAAGCAGCACCGAGGTTTCCGATACCGTTGAATTTTTCGAAAGGACGCTGAAATGATAATTTAACTAAAAAATAAGACGCTAGGGGGGAGTTAGTTACGCAGGGTTAAACTTAGCTATTTTATCGTCGTTAAAAGCCCCCATTTTTAAATCAATTGGTTTATTATATAATCGGTGGTAAAATATGGAAGAAAGTGTTTGGAAAAATAGGCTTGAGAAAAACCCTTGGGCAGACGAAGAAAGCAAGAAATTGTTTTTGAACTTTGCTAAGGATGCGGCTTTGAAGCAAATCGGGAACAGGAGGATAGACAAGTACCGGACCACCTTTTCAATGCTCCACACAATCACCGGGAAAACCCTAATCCAAATGGTTCGTGACCCGGAGGCAATTATCTCTTCAATAAACTCCTCTAAAGCCATAAATAACGTTACAAAAGGCGACTGTAAGAGCATATTCGGGAGCATATATAATTTTTGGAGTACCGGTGACCGCAGTTTGAAGTATTCGGATAGGAAAACAAAAGAACTGTTTAGGCACGTAGTCAAAGCTTGCGATAGGAAGCTGGCAAAGCCCATAATCTCGCGGGAGGAATTGCGGGAAATAGCCAGCTTCGGCAATACCTTGGACCGCGCCATCCTTTACCTCTTATTTGAAAGCGGGATGCGCATGGGCGAGTTTGTCCAGCTAAGAAAGTCCGACATCACCCAAATTGCAGAGGGCCTGGAAGTCCACGTTCCTGCTGGCAAGACTGGAGAGCGGAAAGTGATAGTGGTGGAGGCATCAACCTTTGTCAACCGATGGCTAGAAGAGCATCCAGCCAAAGGAGAAGGACCCTTATGGCTCTCCCCAGAAGTAAAGAAGCCTTTATGCCCCGCAGGCATTGCAAAGCGAATTAGGGTCTGTGTTGACCGTTTAAACGTGCACAGGAAAAAGCAGGGTATTCCTCCCTTCAATAAGCCGATAAACCCCCATAACTTCAGGCACAGCAGGGCATCCGAGCTTGGCGGTGAATCGGGGATGACGGAGGCGATCTTGTGCAAAGTTTTCGGGTGGGAGCTAGACTCCGATATGCCCAGGACATACCTGCACCTCACCGATGAAATGGTGAAACGAGCAGTGCTTAGGACCTACGGCAAGGCAAAGGCAGAAGAGGAAATCAAGATAATAACACACCGAACATGCGCACGTTGTAAGGAAGAAAATCCCATCGCCCTCAATTATTGCGGTCGTTGTGGCGCGGACCTAAACACAGGCAAGGTCATATCTAGCGTAGAGGAGCTAAGGTCGCGGGTTGTCGCATTAGAAGGGGTGCTGCTGAAGAAGAGACTTTCCAGCAAGCTCAAGGATGCCCCTTCACCTGTTGGATAACCCCTTTTTTCTATTTCTTTTAACCCTAATAATGATGAGGTAGTCGCTTTCTCCATTCGTAGCTTCTATCACATCATCATCAATCGTGAAGAGCGCGTGCTTTTCCTTTAGGGTTTTCTCAATTTTTTCCTTAGTTTCATTGCTCGGTTCAGGATATATTGAATAATGACCCCATTTTTCACTCAGCTTTCCTCTCTGACCCAGTATAAACTCGACATCATGATATTGCTTATCGTAGCTGGGCAAATCCTCATCCAGGTCGAGGTTTATGCGATATTCTTTATCTATCTTGTCTATGAATTTGGATTTCCTCAATTTGTGTAGTTCCTTTCCAAGGCGCGGATCGCTGGCCTCCGTAAGCTCCTTAATCTCCGCCCAACTTTTTGTCCTCAATCTGTTCTTGAGTTCCCTGCTCAGTTTAATTCCAGATTTCTCCAATACTGAAAATTTGCCTTTCCACGTTTCAGCAGCTAAGATTGCAGTCTCGATTTTGTTTTGCTTATTCTCAATTTCCGATTCTTCAACCTTCTTTGGACCCACGCGTGATTCTTGCCTTAAAATTTTGCGGAGTTCTCCGTAGTTAGGTTGCTGCAATACAAGAAGAATGTTTCGGGCATACTCCCTCTCCGCCTTATATATTCCCTTCACATCTCCCATACGGTACGATTCTCCCATGTTTGCACCCCCTTTAACTAACCCCATCGCCTTTTTTTAAGGAAAAAATCAATGAAATTTTTTAGTTGCATTTTATCTTAATTTTTTTCTTTCTTATTTTGTGATATCCCACGTCTGTAAACCCTATTCCAATGGGGCTAGTTAAGTATATATATACCAAACAATTTAAATTATTATTGGAAAGCCCGTATTTTGGGTTTTTTCAGAGGTGAAATCATCATGGGAAGATTGAAAAGCGGAGTATTTTCGGAACGCTGCAAAATCGCGGCAGCGATAATTAATTCCAGTAAGGGACCAGTCACTTCCAAAAGTCTCGCGGAAAAGATGGGAATAACGACTGAGTCCGCCAAAAATATCATACTGCGATTAGCAACTTCTGGTTATTTTGAGGCGGCAGAGGCGCACGGGTTCTGCATCTGGAGGCGACACAATGAACTTGAGTGAATTAAAAAAAATCATAACGGACGCTCTTCGGTCAGCAAGACAGAACAATGAGTTGACCCTAGAAGAAAAAGGGAGAATAGAAATTGAGGTCGAGTAGCATGGACGAAACCAAAGAAGAAAAACCACAAGAGAAGAGGGAGATGTCCTCGGAGGACATCGCAATCGCGAAAAGCGCGGGTCTTTCAAAACTGCGCAAATTCAACGCCAAAACCTTCGCGTTATGTGCGGTTGCGGAGCTGCGTGATGACGCACAGCTTGAGAAACTTCACAGGCTGGCCCACACGCTGAAAGCCGAAGGATTCCTCGTCAGAATGGAGGAGAAGGCTAAGGTGAAAGCGCTCTACGTTTTTTAGCCCGATGGGCAGAGTTGGCGCTGGAGGACGTCGGAGAAAACATGAAGGTTGAAAGGGTCGGCAAGGTTATTCCTGCGTTTAGGAATAACTCCCGCCTTTTCACATCGGTAAAACATGAGCAAGGTTGGGAGGTTGGTTAGGTTAATTTGAGGGTTCGGAGGTTAAAGGCAAGATTAACCTGCGCGTAAGGCTGAGAAGGTTAATTTTCCGAACTCTAGGAATTTAACGTCGGTAAGGTTGGGAAGGTTAATTTGGTTGATTAGGTCGCCCTTTTTCCCCCCCTTTATGGGGGGAAAGTCCAACCTTCAACCCTAACCCACAAAGGAAATCTGAGGTGATGTGAGTGGATGAGAAAGAAAAAATTACGGCAAAAAAACACGAAGAACCGTTTGTATGTACGGATTTAGGGACGTTTATGGCACAGAATGAGCAGGAGCCAGAATGGTTGCTAGAAGGCATTCTGCTTTCCGATGGAACGACTATGCTGGCTGGCGCTCCAGGGGCGTATAAGACTTGGATTGCGCTGTACATCGCCCTCCATATAGCTATCGGAAAGCCTCTTTTCGGAATGGATACGAAACAAGCTTCTGTCATCTACATAGATGAGGAAAATTCTATCGCGTTGCTACGTGAAAGAATAAAGAAAATCGCAGGCAACTGGAGCCAACAAGAACAAGACCTTGTATCTAGAAACTTCCATATTGCTTATAACGCTAGAGGGGTGCTTGAGAACAACTATTCCCCCTATCTGGAAAAGCACATCATGGAGCACGGCATCAAACTTATTGTTCTTGACACTTTTCGCAAAGGATTTCGCGGAGACGAAAATAGTTCTAACGATGTCAGTAATTTTTTCCATAATGTAATTGATGATGCAAAACGGAAGTACGGAGTGTCGTGGTTGTTATTGCATCATCTAGGCAAAAAACAGAACACTAAAGAAATGGAAAGCGCGAGGGGGAGTTCGGCTATCAACGGGGGACTGGATGTCCAAATGAACATCCAAGATTGTGGCGAAGGGAGGATAACTCTGCACCAAACTAAGACTCGTTCTGAAAAGAAAGCGGAGCCTATGGATTTGCAGATAGAGGAAGACGAAGACGATACTTCGCTTGCTTTTGTTCTTACCGATGCAAGCAAGAGGAGGCGCTCCGTAAATGAGGAAGTTGCAGAAGAAATTATTAGGAGGTGCCAGCTACAAGGGACAGAATACGCATTTCAAAAGTCCACCATGGATAAACAACTACTAGGCAGTTTTTCTCGCTCTGCCGTTAAAACCGCGCTGAAACTTCTGCTTAGGAGAGGAAAATTGAGCAGTCCACGCATGGGACATTATGTCTGGAAGTCAGAAGTACAGAAACCTAGTTTACCTTCCAGTTCTCCACCAAATACAGATGAGGTAGAAAAGAATACGGACGCATCCCCTCCAGTTGGGAAGAAAATATCTCCTAAAGTTCCTGATAAAGGGAAATTTCTGTTTCAAAAATCGTTGTTGAGGAGGTGGAGCACAAATGAATGAGCATATTCCATTTCTGACTTCCAAAGCAAAACCTGTGTCACCTCAGTGGGAGGTCGGAAACGGTCGGGGGGTTGGGCGGTTTTTCCTGTTCCTGTCTGATTCCCCGACCGAATATTCGGGTGATTAAATGGAAAAGAACGTAGTGGTAGGGGCGAAGGTCCCGGTCTCAGTTAAGGAAGCGTTAACCCGCCTTGCAAGCGCGAAAAACCAGACCCTAAGCGACTTATTAAGGGGTCTTATTTCCGAGGCCATAAAAGCCGGTTAACCCGCGCCCAAATGTTCTCATATATATGACACTATCAAGGTGGTACGAATGGATGAGCAAAATCTGGAGCAATTTAGGGGGAAGCACTGCAAGGTAAAAATGAGGAATAACCCGACTTTTTACTATGGAATTGTGGATGAGATTGACTACAAAGAAAGGAGAATTCTCTTGTCTTCGGGCAAGTATGGGTATTCCTTGATTTCGTTTGATGAGCTTCTTTTGCTGGCTTACTCCCAAGAAGAAAACGAAAAAAGGAAATTTTGAGTGAAACTATGCAACCGAAACTGAAAGTAGCCATATACGCGCGGGTGAGCGATGACAAGCTTACTGTGGAGGGGGAGCGCTGCCAGGACATAGAACGGCAAGTAGAGAAGCTCAAATCCTTTGCAGAGCGTGCAGAATGGGAAGTTGAGAGAATATACAGGGACGATGGGAAAAGCGCATATAAGGACGATTATGCCTCTCGCCCTGCCTTTACCCAAATGATGCGGGAAATCAAGGGACACCATGTAAAACGAGTTCTAGTGGAAGACATGACCCGCTGGTTCAGGAGGCTAGAAGAGGGCTTGAGGACCCTGAGGGAAGCGGCAGAATGCGGCTGCACGGTCACCAGTGCGATGGAAGGGGAAGTTGATGTTACCAGCACGGAAGGCTGGATGAAGGCTTCCATGTGCTTATTATTTGCAGAGTGGGCCTCGCGCTCCCAAGCAGATAAGGTAAGAAGCGGAATGGAAAGGAGAAGAGGAGATAAGCGGAATAAATGCCGCTCTTGTGGGGTTGTTCATGTAGGGAGACATCCGGCTACTTGTGGATGTGAGAAATGCATGAAAAAGAAATAGAAAATTAAAAATTTTCTTGATTAACTACCTAGCGCAGGCACAATTTGTTGATACAAACACTTCCTGCTGTGGCGTATTTATTCTTTGAAATGGACCACAGGTTGGAGTTCCACTTACAATCCCAGTATTACTTGGGCATATTGCTACACCCCATACCATTTGGTCATAAATCTCCTCAATGTCTTCGGGGCAACTTCCTGAAGTAATAACAGAACTTACCCCAAAAGTTTTGCTTGCACCTGGTTGTAGGTAGAACGAGTTTTCAACAGTTTCAAAACCGCTCATATCGGATTTTATGTTGGGTATCTTATGTTGGCTATAACCATACCTATATAGTTGGATTCCGACATTACCTGTATTGGTAACAGTAATTTCGCTTGTATCCACACCAGAGCGAACGCTACAGTTACTTGCCACTCCTAGCTGAATTATCTTTGGGTCAACATCAAACGAAACAATTACTGGTTTTATGTTCCTTTGTATGCAAACCTTATCCGCCTCGTTCTGCCCTACCCCCCAGCAACAAAGCTTAACTTTTGAGTTTTCCGATGGAAACCGTTCAGTAACACCAACCAAATTATATCCATACCATGTTATTTCACTCCCAGAGGAGAGAGAAACAAGCCCAGAGTTAGCGATTAATTCGTTTTCTGTGCCGTCATCATATACGTTGCAACTCAAATCTTCCTGAGTGTTAGAGTTAATCGTTAGTTTGAGAGTAGCCGTATCTGTGTTACCGGACGAAGATACTCTATACCCCTGCCATTCAGAAGTAACCAGGTCAAAATCCCCAACGCTTACGGGCTTCTGCGTGCTACAGCCAGCAAAAAGAAAAGTCACCGAAACTAAAAGCAGCAAAACCAGAGCAGTTCTTGGATATTTCATGCGTTCCACCTAATACTTAGTATCCTAAGTATTTACTATTAATACTAAAATTTAAATACCACTGGCATGGCGGAAAAAGGGAAGGAAATCCTCTCAATGAATGTTAAGAAAATCATCCCATGGGCTACTGGTTTTGCCGTATTTGTAACAAAAGAGGCCAGAGAATTAGGCTGGAATGATAAGGACAAGGTCGTGATGACTGCATTCAGGGACAAAGAAGGAGATGGAATAGAACTCAGGCGCGCACCCATAAAACGAAAGGTTTAGGGAACCTAAATTAAAGGGGAGGCCCAAAAACCTAAACTGGCTAACGCCTGCGCCTAAACCCCTCCCTAAAGTTAACCTTCAATTAATAGATTAAGGGCAAAACCACTCCCCCTTATTATTCATTACCCATTTACAACAGGGTGTTGGAGTGCAAGTAATATCTTCTAACTCGTACGTAACTAATCTGACATTAGGGATGGGATATAACCCTCCTTCATTATCAGTAATATTTCTTTCACTGACATATCTAAATTCAATTCCACTTAGCCGATAGCATGTTTTACTCAATATATTGCCTTCCGAGTCCTTTTCAATTTTCTGGATTGGAATTGCATATCCCTCAGTACAATAAAGGTTTTTTTCATTTTGACCTACTTCATTTCCGCCTTCGCAACGGGGTGTTGTGATATTTTCCCCCCATCCACCCGCCCTATTTACTCCTTCCTCCAAATAAACATGGGGTTGACCCCTTGTCTCTTCCATAAAGGGCATTTTTACTATTCCTTCGCAACTCGTGGATTGTGGCTCTGTTTGTAGTGGAGTAGTTGATACGCATCCAGCAAAAAGAATCAATCCAAATAACAAGATGAAGAGTGCCGTTCGGTTCATGTTGAGTCTTCAATGATTAACCTTATAATAATTGCACACGACAGCTCCTTATGAGCAGCGAGGATAATCAAAAAATAGCTAAAATCAGAGAACTCGGAAGGCGTTTCTTTGAGTTAGGTCTTATTAATGAGAATTATTCTTCTGGTTTACCAACTGAAACACAGACATTGAGTAAAAAAGGTGTGAAAGTAGTTTTAGATTATTTAAAAGCAAACATGGGCGCGTTGATGATGCTCTACGGAAGTTTCCCATTAATGTCCCAACTTCTGCCTGAGTTAAAACGAACTCCCAAAGATATCGATATTCAACTAAAAGTTGGGAGGGTTGAAGCAGAGAAATTTTCCAATACCTTATTCATTCAACTAAAAAACATAGGTGAACCAGTTCGTTTAAATCCAAAAAATCCAGTTCTAATCGAATCTAATAAAACTGGAAAATGGGAAAGAGCAGTTGATATTCATCATTTGGAAGAGGAACCAGAAGATTCATTGTCTCCGCTATACCCGCTGAATTTGGCGGTCGCTGCGCCATCCCGTGGAAGGGCGCAAGCATTGATTGATGCGTTGGACACATATAGAATTTGGAAAACATGCGTAGAACTAGCCAAGAATAACAAACAAAACGTTTCTAAAATAAAAATTGCAGAAGAACTGATCAACGAATACAAAAAATGTTTCTCAGATGTTATCGACTTTGATAAATTAGAAATTAAACGTAAATAATATGGGGGGAGAGCATGGG